>CAZVTM010000019.1:0-30585 GCA_964630205.1 uncultured Helicobacter sp.
GAATTGTAGCTGAAAAATATTAGTGTGTCAAGGGGGTTTTAGGGGAAAGTTTGGAAAATGGTATTGGAGATATATTTGAAGCTATACTATACAGTAGTTGATTATTTTTATAGATTAAAACGTTATTTACCCAAACAGAAGTTTTTAAACATTGAATCAAGCATTTCATCGTTATCGTAAGGCTTTGTTATGGAAGATATAAACTCGATTGCCTCTTTAATATGATAAGAAAAAAACTCCAATTCGAGCGTATCTAAAAAGGCGATTGAGCTGCAAACCTCCAAATGAGCATTTTTAGCTGCCTCTATTTGTCTTTTATTTATAAGTATATCGCCTTCAAAATCATATGATTCGTCCAATATACTCTCAAGCTCTCTATAAACCTTGACCGGTTCTTCATTTTTGCTATATTCTATGGTATTAAAATTAGCAAACGCATTTTTATCAATTCTGCAATCAAGATCCGTCTTTGTGAATACCACTATTATTTTTTTAGTTTCATCAGACTTGATAAGATTAATTATTTCACTGTCTTCGTCGTCAAGATTTCTCGAGGAGTCAAAAAGCGCCAATACGATTTCGGAGTCGTTAAAGGCCTTAATAGAATACTCTATCCCTATCTTTTCTATCTCATCTTCAGTTCTTCTGATGCCTGCCGTATCCACAAGCCTTATGGTAAACCCACCAATCTTAATCTGCTCTTCTATTGTATCCCTGGTAGTTCCAGCAATTGGGCTCACTATAGCCCTTTCAAAATTTAGTATTTTATTAAGCAGCGAGCTTTTGCCGACATTCGGCTTGCCGATAATGCTAACCTTAAATCCGCGAAACAACCCTTCTCTGGCGACGCTGGCCTTTACCATATAATCTAATGTATCGGCAATTTGGGATATTTTGGCTTTGAGTCTATCTATGGTATCGACGGGCAAATCCTCATCGGCATAATCTATGCACACCTCACTAAATGAAAGCGCCTCAATAAGCGACGTTCTCATTTCATCGACCATTTTGCCAAGTGAGCCTTGTAGGTGCTTTGCTAGATATTTTGCAGATTTTTCACTATTTGCAGAGATTAACTGATTGATAGCCTCGGCTTGATCTATCGTTATTTTGGAGTTTAGCACCGCAAGCTTGGTAAATTCGCCGGGCTGGGCAAGTCTAGCGCCCTCCTCCATGCATCTATTTAGTATTAAATTTGCGGACATGACGCCACCGTGACATTGAAGTTCAACTATATCTTCGCCGTTAAAACTGTTTGGGGCTTTGAAGTAAATTGCTATTACGGAATCTATTGGGTTGTTTTTGTCGTCATATATATATGTGAGGGTTGCGTATCTTGGAGCAAGGGATGTTTTATGGGATAACTTGGAGGCTATTTCATAGGCCTTTGAACCACATAGTCTGACAATAGATATAGCCCCCTCTTTTGAAGCGGAGGCTATAGCGCAGATAGTATCATTTAACATTTTGTCTAGCGTAAAACTCGTTGACTATTATATACTTGCTACCGTCGTCGTTTGTTTTGACACCGACATATAAATCTTCGAACTCTTCCCTTAAAGCTTTAAGGGCTATTTGAATCAAAACGCCGTCTAAGACTTTTGTCTGCCCTCTTCTATTTTCTCTGATGGTTTCTATCAATGGCTTTAGGTAATTTTTGATCATATCTTCTTGATTTTTCAAAAATTCTGCGATTTCGAGACGTATCAGCAAATCATATTTTGAATTCACCCAATTGAATATCAGATAACTAAGAGCTTTATATCTATACCCTTCTTTACCGATTAGTAGTGCACTGTCTGCCCCGCTAAAAGTAATAAGCACAGTGTCATCACTATACGGTTCCACCTCAACGGCATTCAACTCAAAACATGAATGGGCGAAAAGCTTATTGATATCTATTTTTATCTCTTCGCAAATTTCAGATATATCCCGTTTTTCTTTAAAAAAATTATCTTCAATTGAGCTCTTTGCTAGATAATCCTCTTTTTTTGTAGAATTCGCTATTGGCTGCTCATTAACAGCCAAGAATTCATCATTTACAGGCTCTTCTATTTTTTTGGGAGTATCTTTTTTTTGGGCTCTGAATTCTTGTTTTTGTTTTTGAATACTATGAGCCCTAGATGGTTCATCCTTTGGGGTGTTGCTAGACTGTTTTTTTGCGGCTATCAAAATCGCCTTTTTACGACCTATTCCCAAAAAACCCTTCGAAGGATACTGAACCATCTCATACTCTATCTCTGTAATCGAGCAGTTCAGTTGCTCGGAAGCGGCAGTATAGGCCTCCTCCAAGCTCCATGCTTCAATCTTAATCATGATGCCTATGCCTTGCTTTTTGTTTGTCCATCATTTTATTGACAGCATATTGCTGCGCAATTGAAAGCAAGTTGTTGACAAACCAATAAAGCGTAAGACCGGCAGGGAATGCAACAAAAAATACCGTAAAGACAACCGGAAGATATTTAAATATTTTTTCCTGAAGCGGATCCGTAAAATTCGTTGGTGTAATTTTTTGCTGTAAATACATTGTGACACCCATCAAAATAGGGAGAACATAGTATTGATCCATTAATGATAGGTCGTGTATCCACAAAATCCACTCAGCACCTTTAAGCTCTATCGCATTTAAAAGAACCCTATAGATAGCAAAGAATACCGGAATTTGCAGAAGTAGCGGCAAGCATCCACTTAGCGGATTTGCGCCATGCTTTTTATACAAATCCATCATGTGGATATTTAGTTTTTGTGGATCGCCTTTATATTTCTCTCTAAGTTCTGTCAGCTTAGGGGCAAGGTCTTTTAGCTTCGCCATAGAAACCATACCTTTATAAGTAAGAGGGAAAAGAACGACCCTTATTATAATGGTCAAGATAACGATAGCCCATCCCCAATTACCGACTGCATTTTCAATCCACTCAAGAGCCGTAAACATAGGCTTTGCAAGGAAAGTAAAAAAGCCATACTCCACAACACCGGTAAGCTTTGGATCTATGCTTTTTAAGGTTTCAACATATTTTGGCCCAACATATCCGCCAAGCTCGATTTCTTTTTTGGCCTCAACATAAGGGGTTGGATTTTGATGAATATCGGCCACAGTCACTACAGACAGCGGTGCTTTTAAACTATAAAGGACAGATGAATAATATCTATCCACTGTTGCAACGGCACTAATATTTGAAATACTCTCGTCAACTTTGATATTGCCGTCTTCTATAGTTTTTACAGTCTGATCGGCCTCAATAAGCAAGGCTCCTTTAAATGCAAAGCTGTCCGCTATAACATCCGGCCTAAACCCGGTTGTAACAAAAAACGGAATATCTTTGCTTGCCAATACCTTGACTTTATATGCACCGCTTGGCTCGAATGTAATTTGCTTGGTTATATTGACATCTAGCACTTCCTGCGTCAATACGATAGTTTTTGCTTCTTTGGATGCGTCGAGAGAAGCCGTTGATGCCACATAGGAAGCTTTGGCTGCAGCCTCCTCCAGACCCCTATCCGAAAACTTCAGAGTAAGGGGTTTTGTTTTTAACTGTGCAAAAAGTTTTACAGGATTGCCATGGTCATCTTTAAACTTATTACCCTGCATAATAACTTGAGATATTGAACCGTCAGAGCCTATGAGTAGCTCTGCTTCTCTAAGCTTAATTGTTGAGATTACGCCGCTTGATACGGTTTTGTTGGTATCTGTAGCAACAGAGGTATTGGCAACCGGAGTATTAGCTACGCTTGAAGCCAGAGTTTTACTTTCATTGCCGTGCGAAGCTTGTTGATTTGTTATGTTTTGTTCTGGACGAAACTTACTGGCTACCAGAACTTCATACCCTATGAAAAAAGCTGCAGATAGTGCGGTTGCAAGAACCAATCTTTTGGTTGGAGATAGTTTTTCGAGCATAAATTAAACCTTAAACCGTTGTAGTTTGCCCAAAATAAGGGCTATATATAGAAGAAAGACAGGGAGCGCCTCACATCGTCGCGCAGCTTTGAAAAATCCGCCGCACTAGAAGTTTGTTTTGCAACAAGCAGATAAAAACCCTCTTTAAGCCTTATCTGCTCAGCTCTAAAAATCGCTCTCAATCTTCTTTTTATTTTGTTTCTATCGACGGCTTTCGCCACTTTTTTGGAAACAGTATAGCCTACCAATCGCTCTTTTGAAGGCATATACATAAGTATAACTGTGTCGGAATGGTATGCTTTTGACTTATCATAGACCCTATTGAAAAGCTCGGAGTCTTTAATATGCCCAAACGGTATTATACGGCTAGCCTTGCTCTGCCTTTTGCTCTTCTTCTAGCAATTACTTTTCTGCCGTTTTTTGTTGCCATTCTAGCTCTAAAACCGTGTGTTTTCTTTCTTGATACTTTACTTGGTTGATATGTTCTTTTCACTTTCACTGCCTTTTAAAATTTTTAGAATTTAAGGTCGCAATTATATGCTGTTTTACTTAAATTTTCTGTTTCATTGGTTTATGAGAGCCTTAATGTCTCCATCCTTCACATCAAATAAAACTTTATCTCCGTCTTTTAGCTTATCTTCCAATATCAACTCGGCAAGACTATCTTCCACTATATCGTACAGCGCTCGCTTAAGCGGTCTAGCGCCGTAAGCCGGATCAAAACCTGCGTTTGCGACAAACTGTTTTGCTTCCGCCGAAAGCTCTATCGTTATATCTCTCTCTTTTAGTTTTGCTTGTATACCGCCTAGCATATTGTCCACTATTCTTGATATTTGCGCTAGCCCCAAAGGATTGAATACCACAACATCATCAAGTCTATTTAAAAACTCGGGCCTAAAATGTGTTTTTAGCTCCTCCCAGACGGCAGCCTCCCTCTCTTTTTCATCCGCAATACTCATAATTTTTGCCGAAGCTATATTGGAAGTTAGGATAATAATCGTATTTTTAAAATCTATCGTGACGCCTTTGTTGTCGGTAAGCCTGCCGTCATCAAGCACTTGCAGGAGCATATTAAAAACATCGGGGTGCGCCTTTTCTATCTCATCAAATAACACAACGCTATACGGTCTTCTCCTTACCGCCTCGGTCAGTTGTCCGCCCTCTTCGTATCCAACATAGCCCGGAGGTGCGCCAACTAGTCTTGACGCTGCGTGTTTTTCCATGTATTCACTCATGTCAAGGCGAATCATGGATTTTTCAGAGTCAAACAGAAATCTTGCAAGACTTTTTGCCGTTTCCGTCTTGCCGACACCCGTCGGACCCAAAAACATAAAGCTTCCTATCGGTCTGTTGGCGTCAGAAAGCCCCGCTTTATTGCGCTTGATGGCTCTTGCCACGGCGTGAACGGCATTTTCTTGCCCTATAACCTCTTTTTTGAGCGTCTCTTCAATGCGCAATACTTTATCTTTTTCGCTTTGCAGCATTTTATTTATAGGGATACCCGTCCATTTAGATATGACAGCGGCAACCGACTCTTCATCTACGCTGTTTTTGAGAAGCACCCCCTCCTCTTCCATATTTTTCCATCTATTTTCAAGACCTTCTAGCTCTTTTTGCAGATTTGGAATGACGCCATATTCTATCTCTGCCACTTTATTAAAGTTTGCCTCTCTTTTTGCAACTTCCGCCTCTCTTTTGGCATCCTCTATTTTTGATTTTGTCTTGGCTATATCGCTAAAAACCCTCTTTTCTTCCTCAAATTTACCTTCAAGCGCCCTTTTCTGCTCCTCAAGATCGGCGAGCTCTTTTTGGAATTCCCTTAGCCTTACATCGTTTTTCTCCAGTTTTTCCAGCTTTAACGCCTCTCTTTCAACGTTCAGCCTAGATATCTCCCTTTTTACCTTATCCAGCTCGGCAGGCTCAGACTCTATCTGCATCTTTAGCCCCGCCGCAGCCTCGTCTATAAGATCTATCGCCTTATCAGGCAAAAATCTATCGGTAATATATCTGCTTGAGAGCTTTACCGCCGCTACTAGCGCACTATCTTGTATGGTGATGTTGTGGTGTGCCTCAAGGGAGTCTTTGATTCCCCTCATGATAGATATAGCTTCGTTTTGCCCCGGCTCGGCAACGGTCACCGGCTGAAAACGCCTCTGCATCGCCGCATCTTTTTCAAAGTATTTTCTATACTCTTTTAGTGTCGTAGCCCCTATGGTGCGCAGCTCCCCTCTGGCGAGAGCCGGTTTGAGGAGATTGGCGGCATCCATCGACCCCTCAGATGCCCCTGCACCGATGATCGTATGTATCTCATCTATGAAAAGTATGATACTTTTGTCTTTTTGCACCTCTTCGATAACGGCTTTTAGCCTATCTTCAAATTCGCCCCTATATTTTGCTCCGGCTATCAGGCTGCCCATATCAAGCGCAATAAGCTTCTTGCTTTGGAGGCTTAGCGGCACATCGCCCGCTACTATCCTTTGCGCAAGCCCCTCCACGATTGCAGTCTTACCGACCCCCGGTTCGCCTAGCAATATGGGGTTATTTTTGGATTTTCGAATGAGTATCTGCATGGTACGGTTGACCTCTTCTTCTCTGCCTATCACAGGGTCCAACTTGCCCTCTGCGGCTCTAGCCGTAAGATCTATGCCGTATTTAGAGAGGGATTCGAGCTTTTCGTCTGCACTTTGAGAGTCTATCTTGCGCCCCGCTCTACTGGCTTCAAGATTTTTCTTAAGCTCCATTAAATCAATATATTTTCCGAGCGTATCCTTCAAAAAAGATTCTCCGAGATTACCTATTAGCCAGCTATCCACGGCAATAAAGCTGTCGCCGTTTTTGATGGATTGACCATCTGCAGCCTCTAGGGTTCTATATAGATTTTTTGATATTTTGATGTTTTCTTTTGAGACGGTGGAGACTTTTGGGAATTTATCAACGGCGCTTTTTACCTCTAGCTCTAATGCCGCCTTGTCCGCAGATGCCCTGTTAAGCGCTTGATTAAGAACGGAACTTGTATTTGTGATAAGCCCCCATACTACGTGTAAAGGCTCAACTTCTTGATTTTTAGAGTGCAAAGCCAAGCTTATGCCGGACTCTATAGCTTCAGTCATTTGATGTGTCAGTTTTTCAAACAAATTCATAGCTTACCCCTTATATAAATTATTCTGTTGATACATAAAAAATTTTACAACTTTGAGCGTGGTATTGTCAAGTCTTTGAAACAACGCTCCTCCAAAAACAAGCCGTAAAAGGGAAAAAATTGTATTATTAGGGCAAATTTTCACACCACAAAACCTCAAGGAAACAATTCAAGTGAAAAACAAAAAATTCGTAGCTCTCGGCGCAGTAAGCGCTATTTTGGCGGGGCTGTTTTTTTACAACACCTCTTTAAACGCTCTGCAATCAGACAATAACGAATCCTTTCAAGACTCAAAGCTTGCGGCTTTTGCAAAATTTACAAAAGTAGTCGGGACAATCCAAAAATACTACGTAGATGAACTTAGTATCGAAGATATAGTCAAAAAATCACTTCAAGGGCTATTGTCAAATCTTGACGCACACTCGGGCTATCTAGATGAAAAACAATACAAAGACTTAAAAGTTGAAACGGAAGGCGAATTCGGCGGTCTTGGAATTACCGTTGGTATGAAAAACGGAGCACTTACGGTTATAGCTCCGATAGAGGGAACCCCGGCCTATAAAGCAGGGATACAAGCCGGCGATATCATTTTAAAAATAAATGAAAAATCAACCATCAACATGACGATAGACGAAGCGGTCAATGTAATGCGTGGAAAACCGAAAACAAAAATAGAGCTAACAATCGTCAGAAAATCGGAAAGCAAGCCGTTCAAGGTATCCATCGTAAGAGATATTATCAATATACAATCGGTATACGGCAAAAGACTTGACGGAGATATCGCATACATAAGGGTAACTTCATTCGACAAAAAAGTCGTAGAGGCGGTAAAAAAAGAACTTGAAAAAATAAAAAATCCAAAAGGAATAGTTCTGGATCTCAGAAATAACCCAGGCGGACTTTTGGATCAAGCCGTGGGTCTTACGGATATGTTTGTTGAAAAAGGAATTATCGTATCACAAAAAGGGCGCGTAGCCGATGAAAACATCGTATACAATGCAAGCGGCAAGGCACAATACAAAGGGATACCGATGTCCGTTCTAATAAACGGAGGGAGTGCATCGGCTAGCGAGATTGTGAGCGGAAGCCTACAAGACAACAAAAGAGCTGTTATAGTCGGCGAAAAAAGCTTTGGCAAGGGAAGTGTACAGGTAATACTACCGATAGATAAAACCGATGCGATTAGGCTGACAATTGCAAGATATTATCTCCCAAGCGGAAGGACTATTCAGGCAGTAGGCGTAACGCCTGACGTAACCGTAGCGGCAGCCTCAATAAAAGAGACGCACAATGATGATTTCGGCGTAAAAGAGGCGGATTTGAAACAACACCTTGAAAGCGAGCTAGAGAAGCTAGAAAAGGAAAAACCTGCCGACAAACCGCAGAGTGGGGACAAGACGCCTAAGACAAAAAAAGAAGAGGCTTTATCCGATGAGAATATGGCAAAAGATTTACAGCTTCAAACGGCTATCGGCATAGTAAAAGCGCTCATAATAACCAAAAAATAAGGAGAGAATATGACTAAAACGGAACTCTTGTATGAGGGAAAAGGTAAAAAGATATTCAAAACAGACGATGAGAACGTATTTATTGCAGAATTTAAAGACGATTTGACCGCTTTTAACGCTCTAAAAAAGGGGAGCGAAGATGGCAAGGGAGCTCTAAACTGCAAAATATCGAAAGAGCTTTTTGATTTACTTGAGGCGAACGGTATCAAAACGCATATGATTAAAGTACTGTCAGACAATGAAATGGCAATCAAAAAAGTCAACATAATACCGATAGAGGTAGTAACTAGAAACATAGCGACGGGAAGCTTAACAAAAAGACTCGGAATTGAAGACGGCAAAAAGCTAGACTTTACCCTTGTGGAATTCTACTATAAAGACGACTCACTAGGCGACCCGATTATTAATGATGAGCACGCAATGCTAATGGGCCTTGTAGACAAAAAAGAGGATCTTGAAACGCTAAAAACGATGGCCAGAAAAGTTAACGATGTACTTTTCAAGTTTTTTGACGACAGAGGTCTTATTCTCGTGGATTTCAAACTTGAATTCGGCAAAACCGCAAACGGAGAGATACTTCTTGCAGACGAAATAAGTCCCGATAGCTGCAGGTTTTGGGATAAAGAGACGCTTGAAAAACTAGACAAAGATAGATTCAGACAAGATCTCGGTTCTGTGCGCGCAGGATATGAGAAAGTTCTAGAAAAAATACTTAATAAATAAGGGGAAAACTTGAAAGCAGTAATAAACGTATATTTAAAAGACGGCGTACTAGACCCTCAAGGAAAAGCGGTACATCATGCACTATCAACAATGGGTTTTGGCGACGTAAATGAAGTAAGAGTCGGCAAGCAAGTAATTTTGGAACTAAAAAGCACGGACGAAGCAAAAGCAAAAGCTGAAGTTGAAAAAATGTGTGAAACCCTAATAGCAAATACGGTAATCGAAAACTACACGTTCGAGCTTGTAAAATGAGTATAGCCGTACTATTTTTCCCTGGAACCAACTGCGAACAAGACACAAAGTATGCAGTAGAAAAACTGGGGGCAAAAGCACAAGTCGTATGGCACAAAGAAAGCTCTTTGCCCGACGGTACGGAAGCCGTAATAGTACCGGGCGGCTTTAGCTACGGGGATTACCTAAGAAGCGGCGCTATAGCCAGATTCTCACCTATCATGCAAGATGTGGCAAAGTTTGCGGCAAAAGGTGGCAAAGTACTTGGAATTTGCAACGGCTTCCAGATACTTCTTGAAGCTGGGCTACTACCTGGAGCCATGAAGAGAAACGAAAACCTGCATTTCATAAGCAAATTTGTCAACTTAAAAGTATTTGACAATAACAATCTATTTTTGTCCAAAACGGCTAAAAATGAACTTCTAAAAATGCCTGTTGCCCATGCCGAAGGCAACTATACGGTAGATGAAGATACGCTAAAAAAGATGTACGCAAACGGGCAAGTCCTGCTTAAATATGCCGATGAAAATGGAGATGAGCTAAATCTAAACGGCTCAACCGACAATATAGCCGGAATATGCAACGAAACAAAAAATGTATTCGGCCTAATGCCGCACCCGGAGAGGGCTTGCGAAGGTACGCTTCTTAGCGAAGATGGGGCAAAATTGCTAAAAGGCTTTCTTGGCTTAAAATAAATGATAAGATTTGCGCTAATATGGCTACTTATAGCTTATACGGCCTTGGCGCAAATCGAAGTTTTCAATATAGTCACTAAAGAGCATCTCGCTGTATTTGGCAAATATTACAAACTAAACCAAAAAGCAATCGACAAAATAAACGAACTTGGCTGTGCTCTACCTGCCAATATTTTGATAACTTCAAAAAACAACGACGGCTTCAGCGCTTATATTCTAACCCAAAACAATCAGAATATTAAACTATCCGTAACCAAAAAAAACGGAATAGAGAAAATATCTATCCGCACATTGGTGGATAAGTATAAAGAGCGATATTTTGTCAATACCGTCCTTGTCAACGAAGCGCATAACCTACAGCACGTTAAAGATGCGATTGAGATATTCAAAAAACACGCCGGAGTCATACCGACACAAATCAAGATTTTGTCCAAAACGGTAATTTTTGAAAATACGGTGATACCTACCGACAACAAGGCAATACGGATAGATGGCAGTGGGCTATTTATGCTTATGTTTGTTTATAACGGTGAAATATATGATAAAAATGGGGTTTCGCTCTCGGATTCATCGCCTTCAGTGCCTGTTGAGTTTGATAGAATAAGTGATTTTTTCTCAAAAAGCAGACTCCATCCAATATTAAAATACTTTCGACCGCACGACGGAATAGATCTTGCCGCACAATCTGGGGCGCCGGTATCAAGCGTTCTAGACGGGGTTCTTGAGGATATCGGATATAGTCCAAATATCGGAAATTATGTTAGAATTAGGCATATGGATGGTCATGAGAGCATATATGGACATATGAGCAAAATACGCAGTGATTTAAAAATAGGTACTTTAGTCAAGAAAAAAGAGACGATAGGGCTTGTCGGGGCAACCGGCTTAGCAACCGGGCCGCATCTGCACTTTGGGGTGCAAAAGAATGGGAAATATATAGATCCTGCCGTTTTTTTTGCTTCTACGCAACGTAAAAAAGCAAATAGCGACTTTTTCTCTTTTGCGGTCAAAACGACTGATATACTAATAAGAAACCTTAAAAATAACGGGGAATACTTTGAATATTAAAAATATATTAGCGATTATCGCAATACTATTTGGACTGAACTGCTTCGGCGTGGACGAAACGGGCAATCCTTCCAGTGGGAGCTTGCTTGTGTCGTATGAAAAATTACCGACAACGTTATACATCAATGAAGTATTTGAAATAAAACTAAAGGCAGTAGCAAGCACTACGGAATTAGGGGTACTAAAAACATCCGTATCCAATCAATCCGGACTAAAAATACTTAATTCAAACTACAAATGGAAGCCTTTAGAGGATGGCTCACTGTCGCTATCCATGTTTTTTAAAGTTATAGACCAGTCTGTTAGGCTACCGGATATCCAAACGGTTTTTGCGGTTGACGGTATAGACAAAGAATCGGCTTCGCTTCAAGGAAATGTTATAGCTGCGGGAACTGTCAGCCAAAGCCCAAAATATTGCGGCGTTATAGCCTCTTCGCTCGAAGTCACCAATTATAAAATAGACAGATATGACGCAAAAAACAACATCTTGGCAATTGACGTATCGGCTAGACATGCCAATCTGGAGGATTTTAAACTCCAAGGCATCTCGCTTCAAGGGATAAACACTCTTAAAAACGGTTTTGACAACGGAAAGATGTTTTATTACTTAATCATTCCAGACACCCAAAAAACACTTGAATTTGAATATTTCGACAAAGAAAACGGTGCAATGAAAACCGTATCCGTAGCACTTGACTTATCAAATATAGAAGACAAAGTTAGCACGCAAACCGACTTGCAACCAAAGAGCTCGGACAAAGCAATATATGTCTTTTTAACCGTAGCTGTCATAGCTTCAATACTATATGGAATTTACTATTTTAAACGCGAAAAAATCTTTTTGATACTCATCGTTATAACTATAATAGCCGGTGTTATATTTTTATTTATCCCAAATGAACAGGTAAAAATCAAAAAAGATACTGTCGTATATCTACTTCCTACGGAAAATTCAACATCGTTTTTTAAGACCGATGCAGACTTACCGGTAGAAAAGCTAAAAGAGAGCGAAGGGTATATAAAAATCAAAATGCAAGACGGAAGAATAGGTTGGGTCAAAGGAGATAGTATTGTCAATCGTTAATTTTTATATAAAAGCCTTGGTCAGCGGATTTTTAATAGCACTTTTCATACCGTATTTTTATATTACCGGCAATAGGCACAAGGCCTCAAGAAGCCTGCTTTCAAGCTTAATACTTAAGATATTTGGAGTAAAACCAAAAATCACGGGGACGGCCGATTCAAAAACAGGTATTTTTCTCATAAATCATCAAAGCATTCTAGATATTGTAGCTATGGAAGCAATAACAAAAGATGCAAATCTATGCTGGATAGCCAAACGGGAGCTTTTTAATATACCGCTGTTTGGGCACCTATTCAAATCTTGCAAGATGATAGCGGTAGATAGAGAAAATAAACAAGGGCTAATTAAGCTAATTAAGGACTCAAAAGAGGCAAGCGAACAAGGTAGACCGCTTGTTATATTTCCAGAGGGAACAAGGGGCAAAGGCAAGGAGATGCTTGAATTTAAAGCGGGGGCGAAGCTGATAGCGGAAAAACTATCGCTTCAGGTGCAACCGGTAGTTATAGTAGACTCCGCCTCACTACTAGACACAAAACACAGTAAAAGTGCAAAAGGTGGTATATTAAAAATAATTTATATGGAGCCTATAAGCACCGAAGATAAAGAGTGGTTTTCGCAAACAAGAGTTGCAATGCAGCAAACTCTCGATGACGCTAGAGTCTAACTATCCTATTCGAACACCACTGCGCCAAAGCAAGATCATGTGTTATTATCAGCACTCCTTGCTCTTTTGAGGCCTCAACAAGCGTTTTCATAACCTCTAGCTGAACTATATTATCAAGGGCCGATGTCGGCTCGTCTGCCAATATTAAATCAGGCTTCATGGATAGTGCTCTAAAAATAGAGCATCTTTGCAGCTGACCGCCGCTTAGCTCATAAGGTTTTTTGTCAAGTAGCGACAAATCCAAAAGAAGCGTTCGCTCGAACATATCCATGTCAAGTTCACCTTTTGCAACTTCTTCTATCTGATTTTTTATCGAATAGCTTGGATGAAATGAACTGTAAGGGTCTTGAAATATAAAAGACAATGAACTCGTCTTTATTGTGCCGCCCATAGGCTTTTTGAGTCCGGCAATCAAATCAAACAGGGTACTTTTGCCCTTACCGCTCTCTCCGACTATGGAGACTATCTCCCCTTTTTTAAGCTCAAGACAAAATCCATCAAAAAGCAATACGTCTTTTGTGTAACCGAACTTTAGATTTTCTATTTTTAAAACGGTGTCGTTCACCCTCGTATTTGTCCATTGCCGAAAATTTTGTATTTATACGTGGTTAAGTCGTTAACTCCCATCGGTCCTCTTGAGTGGAGCTTGTTGGTTGATATGCCGACCTCCGCACCAAATCCGAATTCGCCGCCGTCAGTAAATCTAGTAGATGCATTTACATATACGCAAGCCGAGTCAACCGAATTTAAAAAGTACTCCGCATTGCTGAAGTTCTCCGTAATTATCGCATCGCTATGCCCTGAACCATATTTTGATATGTGTTCTACGGCCTCCTTGACACCGTTTACAACCCTGATATTCAAAATATTATCAGCATATTCAACATAAAAATCATCTTCGCTCGCACCCTCAATCGCTATTATGCCAACCGTTGCTTTGCACCCTTTTAGCTTTGTTAGGTGTTTGTCAAACTCTGATTTTATCGCAGGCAGTACATTCTTGGCTATGGACTCGTCTACAAGCAAGGTCTCCATCGAGTTACAAACCCCCGGTCTTTGCACCTTTGCATTGACGAGTATTTTTAACGCATCTTCTATGTTTGCACTAGCGTCAAGATATATAGAGCAAACCCCTTTGTCATGTTTTACCACCGGCACCGTGGCATTGTCACACACGCTCCTTATCAGGGCCTCCCCACCCCTAGGAATGATAAGATCTACATATTTATCCATCTTCACAAGTTGCATAACGCCTTCTCTTGTCGGATCTGGAAGCATCGAAATAATATCCTTTGATAGTCCAAACTGCTCCAAAACACCCCTTAGGATGTCAGCTATTGCGAAATTAGAATTGATAGCCTCTTTGCCGCCTTTTAGCACCGCCACATTCCCACTTTTAAAACATAAAGCTGCCGTATCCGACGTTACGTTTGGCCTTGACTCATAAATCACCCCTACAACACCGATAGGAATTGATACTTTTTCTATCCTCAGCCCGTTTGGTAGCGTCCAGCCTTCAATCACACGCCCCAGAGGATCTCTAAGCCCTGCAATAGTCTCTATAGACTCAGCCATCGCATTAATACGCTTCTCATCTAGTAGTAGCCTATCTAGCATTGCGCTTGAAAGCCCTGCGCTCTTGGCGTATTCCATATCTTTGGCATTTGCTTCAAGGATAAAGCCGTGCTCAGCCCTGAGAGCTTTTGCCATCTTTAACAACACATCGTTTCTCAGCTTTCCCGTAGTTTGCGAAAGTTGTATACGGGCGTCCTTCGCCCTTTGTAAATAATCTTGCATTTGCACCTTCTCGATACTTTTAGTTGGTTTAGTGTAGCAAAGGGGGGCTAAATAATGGCGTTAAACTATTAGCCTGTATTACTAAGCATATCAATAAGAGATAAGGAATATTGTATGTCAAATAGATCTCTCATTTTTGGGATAATATTTACGCTTTTTACTTTTGCGGCAAAATTACCTGCGCAAAATGAAATGATTGTTTGGAAACCGACCATCGGAGGCGATACAAAAGGGACGCTGACTCTGGCGGGGGATACAAAATCGATTAGAACAGCCGTTTTTAGTCCGGACGGGACTAGAATAGCAACATCTAGCGACGACGGCACGGTAAAAATATGGGATGCAAAAACCGGCGCAGAACTAAACACTCTAATCGGGTACACGGACCATGTATGGAGCAGCGCTTTCAACAAAAATAGGACGAAGGCGTTGCCGCCGGAGTTTTAAAATCAAAAAAACTTGAGTTTGATAAAAATAAAATGGTTGTTCTATCTGCCGGCAGCGCAAAGCAATTTTCAAATAGCTATGACGATAAGGGTCATCGACTATTTAGCTATTTTTTTAATGAAAAATATTCTCGAAAATGAACATTTGGATATAGATTTGCTGTACAAAAAAACAGCGGCTCAGGTCAAGGAGGTTTCCTGGACAAAAGGAGACACTTATTTGCAAGAGCCGACAATAGAAGGAAATAGCGCCATTAAACTAAAATAATTGAAAAATCCAGTGTAGTTTTGGTTCACTTTTGGAGCAGCAGCCGTCTCACGCCCCATAATTATTAGCTCTTAAAGTTATAAAAAGTATAATCAAACTCCACACACATTTCACACAAGGGCGTGTAAAATCTCTCTTGTAAAATTTTAAAAAGGATACACGATGAAAAAAGTTCTTCTTACTCTTGCATTCGCTGGCTGTGCTCTTATGGCAGCAGACGGTAAAGCTGTTTACGGAAAATGCCAAGGTTGCCACGGTGCTGACGGTAAACAAACTGCTATCTCTGGAAAAGCTCTTGCAGGTCAAAAAGCTGCTGACGTAGAGAAAAAACTTCTTGGTTACCAAAAAGGTGAAGGCGGCGCTAAAAAAGCTCAAATGATCCCAATGGCTAAAGGCCTTTCAGCTGACGACGTAAAAGCTGTATCTGCTTACATCGCAACTCTTAAATAATTAAAAGCCGCACAGCTAAGCTGTGTGGCCCCCTAACCCTCAAAATGAAAACCAAAAACAATAATTTAAATCGGCTTTTACAAATTACAGCTATATTATATTTTTCTGGATTATCTCTTTTTGCCGCCGATGGAAATATGCAATAATCGCAACATTGCGATTCGTGCCATGGAAAAAACGGCAAAACGATGGCGCTGAAAGTTTCTAGAGAAATAGTCGGTATAAATAAAAATGAACTGACAATTATTCTACAAAAATATAAAAACGGAACGCTAGACAAATATGGTCACGGGATAGTAATGACGGCAGCTACATCCAAATTATCAAACGCCGACATAGAGGCCATCTCAAGATACGTAAGCGAACTCAAATAACACGATAAAAGAGGAAAATTTATGCGTTTTACATATGCACTAGCGATACTAATAAGCGGTTTTTTTATATCCGGTTGCGACTCCAAAAACGAACAAAAATAAACTGACACAAATATATCTAAAGCAGAACAAAATATGACAGCCTCCGTACCTGGAGCCAACGGAAAAGAGATTTACGACAGAGAATGCAAATCTTGCCACGGAAGTGATGGAAAAATGAAAGCGCTCGGAAAATCAAATCCTATAGCAGGAGTGACGGCTGAGAGCATCTTGCAAGATATGAAAGGATATCAGAGCAAAACCCTTGATAAGCACGGCATGGGCAATTTTATGAATCTAAATGCTTCAAAATTAAAAGAAGATGAAATTAAAGCTGTTGCCGAATATATATAGCCTCATTGAAAAAATAGGAGTTCACACAAACTCCATCTCCTCTTTATTTTCGACGATAAAGTCTTTCATTATTGGACAAAAATCAGGTATGCCGTATGGTGGATAAAGCTTTTTTATAGCCGCTTCTGCCGATGTATTTTTGATAAGATAAAAATCAATTACCCTTGTATTGCAAACTACGCAATCATACCCATCCTCGCTGGGCATTTTCACCGAGCCGTTAAACTTTAAATGTCGGCACTCCAAACAGTTTTGCTCTATTTTCATCATTATCATTTTTATATCCTTACCCAGCGTGGCACATATTTATAATTATTAAGCAACTTTGATTCCCAAAATAAACTCCACTTTAAGCAGTTTTTATAGAGGTTTGAGTAAAATTGTGGCACTTTGAAATAAGCGGATAATATATGTTTGGAATAGATTTTGGCTCACTAATAGTAATCATGATTGTGGCGATAATATTTTTGGGACCCGAGAAGCTTCCTGAGTTGATAGTTAAATTTGTAAAATTCTTCAGAAGCGTAAAGTCTACCGTTCAAGAAGCTAAAGATACGATACAAAAAGAGATAGATCTGCACGAGCTAAAACACACTGCCGTAGAATACAAAGAAAAATTAGAAAAAATAACAGACAATATCAACAATCCATCAAGCATGTACAACAACAAGGAAGTAAGCGACATGTTCGGCGACATCACAAAAGAGTTCAAAGAGCTTGAAGACAATGTCAAAAAAGAACTCGACAAGCCTGCGGACTCTTTAGCACCACAAATAACGGATACGACAAAACAAGGGGAAGTTAAATAAATGCTTGAGGATTTAAAGCCACATATAGCCGAACTAAGAGATAGACTCATCAAATGCGTTATCGTAGTTGCAGTAGCGTTCTTTGCCTGTTTTGCTGTTTGGGAGCCTATAATGGCCTGGGTAACAATGCCGCTTAAAGAGGCTATACCTGCGGGTGGTCAAGTCGTAGCGGTAAAAATGGGTGAGCAGTTTTTTACAGCCGTTAGCGTATCTTTTTTTGCCTCTCTCGTTATATCTTTGCCCGTTATATTTTATCAACTATGGATGTTTTTGGCCCCTGGTCTCTACGAACATGAAAAAAAATACATAATGCCTTTCGTAGGTGGCGCAACGGGAATGTTTTTGGCCGGTGCACTATTTGCGTACTACTTCGTTTTTCCTGTCGGTTTTAAATTTCTAGTCAATTTTGGCGGTGAACAAACGACCGCTATGATTAGCATCGCCGAATATCTAGGTTTCTTTTTAAAATTAATGTTTGGATTCGGTCTCTCTTTTGAGCTTCCCGTAATCGCTGCACTACTTGCTTTTTTTGGACTTGTAGACGACAAACAGATGAAGGCCTCTTTTAGATATGCGATAGTATTTATATTCATAGTAGCGGCTGTACTTACGCCACCTGACGTTATGAGCCAGCTGATGATGGCTATACCGATGATACTTCTCTACGGCGCAGGCATAGTAATAGTCGCAATGATAAACCCAGCCCCAAAAGAGGAAGCAGACGCTGCTTGATCCTAACCTTACCTCTTCTTATGATTACGAGCTTCCGAGCTCGTTCATAGCAGACTATCCGGCAAATCCTAGACGAAGTGCCAAAATGCTTGTCATAGACAGACAAAGCGGACAAATAGCACACTCAAACGTAGAAAAAATCAATGATTTCTTGCCCGCGAATACATCGATAGTTATCAATAATACAAAAGTTATCAAGGCAAGAATATTCGGCAATAAACCAAGCGGAGGTAAAATAGAGTGCGTCCTTATTAAGCCGCTTAAAAACGACTTATTTTTGGCACTTATCAGAGGCAAGGTCAAAGTTGGCGATAAAGTGATATTTGACGACGGATTATCACTTGAGGTAAAAACCCTCCTGGATGACGGCAGCAGAGAGGTTGAGTTTTTAGAGGGCGATGATAAGCTCGGCTTTGCAAGACTCGTTGAAAAACTCGATAAAATAGGACATATTCCCTTGCCCCCTTACATAGAAAGGTCTGACGAAGAGAGTGACGAAACAAATTACCAGACACGCTTTGCAAAAACTGCAGGAAGTGTTGCGGCGCCTACAGCCTCACTGCATTTTGACGATGAGCTATTGAGTGAGCTTAAGAAAAATCACAACTTTTTCGAACTGACACTCCATGTCGGACTTGGCACCTTCAAACCAGTCGATGCCGACAATATAGATGCGCACAAGATGCACTCCGAATATTTTGACATTCCAAAAAGCACGGCAAATATTCTAGATAGCGGCGCAAAAATACTATGTATCGGCACCACGACGACAAGAACGGTTGAGTTTTATCGCCGCACAAAGCGCACAAGCGGCGAGTGTGATATATTTATAAATCCACAAAACCCTCCGCAAAGAGTGGACATGCTACTGACTAACTTCCATTTGCCAAAATCTACGCTTATCATGCTGGTATCTGCGTTTCTAGGGTTGGAACGGACACTAGAGATATATGAAATAGCAAAACAAAACAACTACCGTTTTTATAGCTATGGCGATTGTATGCTTATCCTATAGAAGATTAGCCCATCTTTTGAGTATTACAAGGGCGGCTAGACTATCCACTCTACCGTCTTTGTTTTTTGTCAATCCTCCGCCTGCAATCTCAAGGGCCTCCCTTGAACTACCGTATTCATCAGCATAAACAATCTCTCCGTCAAATTCAAGCAAAGAGATAAAATGCTTTATACGCCTCTCCATCTCCTCTTCGCTTGCCCCACCTTTTGGTAAACCAACTACTAGTTTTTTGGCTTTTTTGGCTTTAAGCATCACGGAAACATCGCGGCTGGCCTGCTCTCTATTTTTGCGCATTATAGGTTCGCTAGCGACCGCTATACCCGACACCAAAACGGCCACCCCTATTCTTTTTAATCCAACGTCTATTGCGACTACACTCAAACTGTTTTTGCCTTTTTTGTGTTAGAATAAAGAAATATTATCAAAAAGGGCAAGAATGTATTCTGAAAAGGTTGTAGCCGGATTTTTCATAGTCTTGGCGCTTACTTTAAACGCAGGATTCGTGTACGGCGATATAGAAAACATAGCTCACCATAGCGTATACGAACTTGCCGCAGCGATAGCTGTAAATCTAATAGCAACAACAATGAAACTAGGAGACAAAACACAAGTCGGCTCTGTGCTGTTAGCCACAAGTTTGGTTGCCGATTTGCAACTCTTTGCCGCAGCTGCCGTATGGGGTTTTGCTAGCAACGTAGCCGGAGGAGTCACCCCTCAACATACAACAACAATTATATCTCTTGCTACCGGTGCAATGGTCGCCAATATAGTGTCGGTAATACTGTATATATCAGATACGGTTCACTCAAAAAGATAAGCTTTAATGAGGAAAAATGAAGCATTCTGGATAGTAATAAGGCGTCTTCGTACGCCTATTCTAGCCCTAATAGTCACATACACCATCTCCATCATCCTTCTGACGCTAGTAGAAGGAAGAGACAACAACGGAAACGTTTATCATTTATCTTTTTTTGACGCTTTTTACATAGTTTCATATACTGCCAATACGATAGGTTTTGGCGAAATACCGTATCCTCTGACTTATCCGCAAAGACTTATGCTTACAATCACGATATATATGACTGTTCCGGCCTGGTTTTACGCTCTAGGTACGATAGTTGGACTATTTAGCGATAAAGCGTTCAAAAGAGAGTTAAAAAGAATTATATTTCGTCACCAAATAGAGCATTTCACTGACGATTTCGTCGTTATCTGCGGATACAACTCGACAAGCCGCATTATGATAGACAAGTTTCAAAAATACGGCAAATATCGGATGGTTGTACTTGACAAACTAGAGGAAAAAATAGACGAACTAACACTAAAGGGGTATTACCCAATCATTCCGGCATTGGCGGCAGATGCGACGACGACGGACGTACTTGAGGATGCCGGGATAGCTTTACCGCGTTGCAAGGCGTTATTTGTACTTTTTGAGGACGACGATCTCAATCTAAAAGTTGCCGTAAAGGCAAAAATACTAAATAAAAACATAGAGATAGTGGCCGAATCGTCTTTTACCGCCGGACTTCACAATCTAAAGGACGTCGGCGTTGAACACGTGATAGACCCCTACCAGCATATTGCCACAAGAATAGAGTATATGCTAAACACCCCGCATCTATACGCTCTCCTAAACTGGCTTGGCGGCGGCAATCTCAATCTATCCAGAAAAGCCAAACTAACCCGTGGAAAATACATCATCTGCAGCCGTGGAAGACTCGGCAAAGCAATAAAAGAAATTCTCTTAAAAAACGGTATAGAGTATGAAATCGTAGACATATTCAAAGAGACAAAAGCAAAGGACGGTAGCGATAGAGATTTACTGCTCAAGGCCGGCATAGAAACAGCCGGATGCCTAATAGCCGGGACACCGGATGACGCCGTCAACCTATCGGCTATCATCACGGCCAGAAAACTAAATCCCGGAATATTCGTCATGGTGCGGGAAAATAAAATGGAGGAAAACTCTGTTTTTGCGGCGCTCAGAGCCAATACCGTATTTGTCATGGATAAAATAGTGGCGGTAAGGGCTTACAACATCATAGCCAGACCTCTCGTGATTAGATTTGCCGATGAACTGATACATAAAAGCGACGAATGGGGTAGAAATATAGTCGAAAAGCTGACGGAAATCATCAATAAAAAGCCTCAGCTAAAAGAGATATTGATAGACGAAAACGAAGCGTATGCATTAATGCCGATACTAAAAGAGAGAGCCGTAGCATACAAAGATTTAGTAGCAGATGTAGACGGAGAAGGCAGAGAGCTAGAGCTGATTATACTTGCGGTTTTAAGGCGAAATGGGGAGTTTATCATGGGACCGTCGTTTGGATCTGCTTTTGAAGCCGGAGACAAACTACTAATTGCCGGAACCGATGATGCGATATGGGAGTTTGAGGAGATACTCAACAATATCAACAAGCTCTATTTTGTACTTAACAAAAAAGAGATGGCAAATTGGCTGTTTGAAAAAGCGGCTAGGTTTATCCAAAACAAAGTAAAATCCCGCCAAAACTAAAGAGGAGAGAATATGCAAGTAGTATCTACGCCAAACGCCCCGCAAGCCATAGGGCCGTACTCGCAAGCTATCAAAACGGGCGGTATGATATATACATCTGGTCAAGTAGCGCTAAGAGCTGACGGGAGCTTCAATGACGGCGATATAGCCGCCCAAACTACGCAGGTATTTGAAAACCTAACGGCAGTGCTAAAAGAGGCTGGAAGCGGACTTGATAAAGTACTCAAAACTACGGTTTTTCTATCCGACATGGACAACTTCGCCGCAATGAACGAAATATATGCCAAATTTTTCGGCGAACACAAACCGGCACGAAGCACGGTAGCCGTCAAAACTCTTCCAAAAAACGCCCTCGTCGAAATCGAGTGTATAGCCCTAGCCTAGCGGCTTTGGGCTTCGCTCTTTACAAAATAATAATTCAACACCTTAATCACAAGCATTAGCGTAATAGCATCAAGCATACTTGCCACGACTATGGATGAGTACTCAAAATTGTCTATCGTACCAGACTGAAGCCCCAGTGTGGCGGCGGCGACCATAAACATCAGCGGCATAGAGTCCGAGAGAGCGAAAAGCAGTGTATTTTTGAAGCCGAGATACCCGTAAAAGGCACTAAATGAGCCGATAAGACGGATGGATACCATGCAGGCTATAAGAAATAGTGCATTTTTGAAGATTTCAACAGAAAATACTATGTCAAGCTTGAGTGTGGAGCCGACATATATAAAAAATATAGGTGCCAAAAAGCCAAATCCAAATGAGCTGAGTTTGTCGTGTAGGTCTTTTTTGTGGGCAAAGAACGCCGCTATAAACATCCCCGCAAAGAATGCGCCAAGCACCATATCTATTTTTAGATAGAGCATTATCGCTATCATCACAAAAAACAGCGCCATAGAGAAGCGAATATCCTGTTCTTTGGAGGCGATATCCGGCATTATCGCCCTTTTGGCTTCCGGAAACCACCAAAAAAATGCCCTAGCAAGCTTGAAAAGCAAAATCCCTATAAATATTATCGCAACCAGCGTAGCCATCGCCTTGTAAAACTCCTTGCCAAAGCCAAAGCTGACGGCGCCGCTAAGGATAGTAAGGGCTACAATACTGATGACCTCGCCCACGATACCGATGATAAGAGCCAGAGACAGCCACGGTTTGTCCTTGCCGTAATCTTTTAGAAGCGCCATTATCATGCCGAGCGAAAATATAGGGAGGATAACCAAATATATAAAAGAAAGCTTGAAATATAGCACCATACTAAGGGCAAGGGCATAAAGAAGGAAAAAATACAAAACGACACGCCTGAGAAGAGTGGATTTAATCTTAGCAAACTCTTTGAGATTGACCTCTAATCCAGCCAAAAACATCAAAAATAAAAAGCCGACTTTTGCCATTGTAAAAAAGTATTCGTTTTGCCCAAAAAGCCCAAAATATCCGCCAACTATCCCAAGCAATATCTCAACGACGACGATGGGGAGTCTAAGAGTCTTGGATATAAAAGGGGATATTGCAATAAAAAGCGAAAGAGCTATTACTATCGCTACATGAGCTTGCATATTATTCGTTTCTTAAAACTGTAAGAGGGTCTACTTCTGAGGCTTTTTTTGCCGGATAGTAGGACGATAAGAAAACTATAATCATAGAGCCCAACGTTATAAGGCCGAAGTCGACAAGCGATAGTTCTAAGGGTAGTTTTGAACTACCGTAAACATCTGCTGGAAGGTTGATAATGTCAAAGTTGGAAAGTAGCGCCAAAGCGCCGGCGGCCAATGTAATTCCTACCACTATTCCGCTACCGCCGATGATAGCCCCAAGCCTAAAAAATATAGCTTTTATCTCTTCTTTATCTGCCCCCAGAGAAAGCAAAAGCGCAATTTCTTTTCTTCTGCTCATAACGGTCATCAAAAGTGAGCTTACGATATTAAGGGACGCCACAAGGATGATGAGCATAAGAACGATAAAAAGCGCTCTTTTTTCGAGAGCCAATGCAGCAAAGAAGTTGCCGTTTTGTTGCCACCAGCCTATAAGAGCATAGTCGTCCGATAGTTTTGATCCAAGGAGTTTAATATCATCTAAAGGCTTTGGCGAATAGATATGTACACCGTCATACTGCCCCTCCTCTCTCCCAAGCACAGCCGACAAGTCTCGCGCATTTACATACACATATCCTTTATCGTACGCAAGCAAGCCGGATGTAAAGTTTTTATCAACGGTAAAGCGTTTCATGATAGGTGTTATCCCAAGTCCTTGCGGTTCCCCGTCGGCAAAAATAACAGTTATTTTGTCATTTTTGACAAGCGAAAAATCTTCCATCAGTTTCTGCCCTATCAATGCCTCAAAAGGGTTTAGCCCGTTTTTTCCTAGCGCCTGGGCAACTACAGAATTTATCTCTTTTTCCGCCGCACTCTCAACGCCAAATACGACTATCCCCTCCATCGACTCACCGCTTTTTGCTATTGCACTACTTCTAATAAAAGGGCTAAACTTGAACTGCGGATACTCGGTCTGAAGTCCGGATACGAATTCTTTTGAGATGCCAAGTCCGTGTTTTGGATAGAGAGTAATCGGGTAGTTCATCGTAAAAAGTTTTTTCTCAAACTCTTTGTCAAAACCGTTCATAATAGCCATGGCGACTATAAGGACAAATACACCAAGCCCGACACCCACGAAGGCTAGTCCGGCGGTAATCGAAATAAAAGGCTGAGACGGATCGTATCGTAGATATTTCGATACGATGAATCGTATAAGTTTTTTATTCAATTAACTCTTCTTTTTATTGTAGTTTTTGAGCCTCTCTTCTCTTTTCTTGGCAACAGGCACGACACCAATAGGAGCGTCTTCGTTTTCTATGCTCTCTGCGGTCGTATCGCTACCTATCCTAAACGAATGCAACACCCTGACGGCATTTATTTTAACTGTTTCAACAAGCTCCGTAAATAGCTTATAGCTCTCTTTTTTATACTCCACAAGAGGGTCTTTTTGATTGTAGCCCCTAAGCCCTATACCGGTTTTTAGTATATCCATCTGATATAGATGCTCTCTCCATGCTTCATCAAGAGTCTGAAGATAAAGTATTCTCTCTATCTCTTTTCTTTGAGTATCTTCAAGCACGGCGGTTTTTGCTTCGTAATGCCTACTCATGGCCTCTATAATTTTCTCTTTTAACTCTTCATACTCAAGCCCAGACATATCGGCTTCAGGAACACCCATACCCACGTCTTCAAGCAATAATTCGCTTACTTTCTCAAGGTTAAAATCATCCTTTTCAAGTCCGTAGTATATTCCGGCATCGGCAAGGATATTTTCGACATATACGTTTCTGTTTTCATGTATCTTGCCGTCAATATCAAACTCTTCACTAAGCAAATCATTTCTAAAACCGTAAATAATTTTTCTCTGCGCGTTTGCTATGTCATCGTACTCAAGAAGATGCTTTCTGCTCTCATAATGCATGCTCTCGACTTTTTTCTGCGCTTTTTCGACAGCGTTTGTTACAAGCTTGGAGTCTATATGCTCACCGCGCTCGAGTCCGAGTCTATTCATAATTGTTTTTATTTTATCGCTACCGAATATCCTAAGAAGCGTATCGTCAAGACTCAAATAAAATTGGCTAAAGCCCGGATCGCCTTGCCTACCGCTTCTACCCCTTAGCTGATTGTCTATACGGCGACTCTCGTGTCTTTCCGTACCGATAATAGCTAGGCCGCCAAGCGACCTCACCTCATCGTCTATCTTAATGTCAACACCACGGCCTGCCATATTGGTGGCAACCGTAACCGCCCCTTTTACACCGGCAAGCTTGATGATTTCAGCCTCTTTTTCATGGTTTTTAGCGTTTAGCACGGTGTGGGCTATTCGCTCTTTTTTCAAAAATTCATGCACAACTTCGCTCTTTTCAATAGAAGCCGTACCGATAAGTACAGGCTGCCCTTTTTCGTTTAGCTCTCTTATTTTTTTGACAAGAGCCTCAAATTTCTCCTCTTCAGTCTTAAAAATCAGGTCGTTCATATCTATTCTAGCAACCGGAACATTGGTAGGTATTGAGATAACGTCAAGACCGTATATTTCGCTAAACTCTGTCGCCTCTGTCTGTGCCGTACCGGTCATACCGGCTAGCTTGTCATAAAGCCTAAAGTAGTTTTGGAATGTAATATCGGCAAGAGTCTGGCTCTCTTCTTTGATTAGCACACCCTCTTTGGCCTCAAGAGCCTGATGAAGTCCTTCGGAATATCTCTTGCCCTCGGATAGCCTACCTGTAAACTCGTCAACTATTATTATCTCGCCGTCGCGAACAACGTAATCCACATCTATTTTAAATAGATACCTAGCCTTAAGAGCTTGGTCTAGTCTATGTGAGAGAACGGCATTGTCAAGGTCATATAGATTGCCGACGTCAAAAAGCTCTTCGGCATACCTAATCCCCTCTTCCGTCATCAATACAACTCTATTTTTTTCGTCAACGGTAAAGTGTTTTTCTATCTCAAGTTTAGTGGCCACCTCGTCGGCTTTTTCGTACTGCCCCATAAATGATTTTGTAGGCCCAGATATAATAAGCGGCGTCCTAGCTTCGTCTATCAAAATAGAGTCTACTTCATCCACTATCGCAAAATGGTGACCTCTTTGGACTTGAGAAGCTTTGGAGTACTTCATATTATCTCTTAGATAGTCAAAGCCGTACTCGTTGTTAGTTCCATATGTAATATCCGCATCATATGCGGCTTTTTTGACCTCTTCGTCGTCTTCGTCGGATAGTATCACCCCAACGGTAAACCCTAGAAAGTTATAAAGCACGCCCATCTCTGTAGCATCACGCTTTGCGAGGTAGTCGTTAACGGTAATAATATGCACCCCCTCGCCTTTCATTGCATTGAGCACTACGGGCAATGTGGCCACAAGGGTTTTACCCTCCCCTGTTTTCATCTCAGCAATACGTCCGTCGTTTAGAACCATCCCACCTATTATTTGAACGTCATGATGGCGCATTCCAAGTAATCTTTTTGATGCCTCTCTAGTTATCGCAAAGGAATCAAACAGCACATTATCTAGGCTTTCTCCGTCCAACACTCTAGCTCTTAACGCATTAAAAGCATTTTTCAGCTCTTCGTCGCTCATCGCGGCATATTTAGGCTCCAAAGCGTTTATCTGAGCCAGCTTTTTTCTGTAAGCCTTTAGCTCTTTTTCGTTTCTGGTTCCCATTATTTTGTTTACGATAGCTTTAATCATTTAGACAAGTCCCAAAATGGTTGAATTTAGCACAGATATTACCAAAACAACAATAAAAGCTTAAACCCCCAAAAGATATACTGTCAAGCAAAAAAAGGTACGCTTTTACATGATAAGAAAAATATTTGTTTTTATAAGTTTGAGCATCTCTGTATTTGCTCTCAACTTCGACTATGAAACCTTTGAGGCAAATTTTGTCCAAAGCATCAAAAACAAATCCGGCAAAAAGATAGTCTATAGCGGCAAAATAACAGCCAAAAAGCCAAACTATGCCCTTTGGGAATATACAAAGCCGGTCAAAAAAAGCGTGTATGTCAATAATGACACCATTATCGTATATGAGCCGCTTCTGTCGCAAGCAAAATATCTAAAAAAGAAAAACTCCGTATCGCTAGATGCGATACTCAAAAAAGCAAAACCTGAAGGCGGCGATGAGTATAGCGCCAAAGATGGGGATATAACCTATAAATTCAAAATTAAAGACAACATGATAGAGCGTCTAACGTATAAAGACTCACTTGAAAACGACATAGAAATAGTATTTAGCGAACGGAAAAAAAATAGCCAGATTTCGCAAAAAACTTTCGAATTTACCCCGTCACCAGATATAGACATAATTAAATAGTTGACATGCGTCAATAAAAAATTGATTTTTTTGCCGTAAACTTCTCTCAAATTTTAAGGAGTAAGTACTATGAGCATAAGAGAATTTATGAGCGTTGACCACAAAAAATGCGACGAGAGCTTTGCGGATTTTGAAAACACGGTTGTAAAAGGCGGAGACGCTACGGCGGCTTTTGAAAAAATGGCAAAAGAATTTGAAGAGCATTTTGCAATGGAAGAGAAGTCATTATTTCCCGCCTTTGAGGCCAAAAGCGGCATGAGCTGCGGCCCGACAGAGGTCATGAGAAGGGAGCATGAGCAAATGAGATTTAATCTAGGAATGATAAAAAAAGCCCTTGAAAGCGGCAATAAATCGCAACTACTGGGTATGTGTGAATCGTTCAATATCTTAACACAGCAGCACAACTCAAAAGAAGAGCAAATACTCTACGCAATGTGCGATCAGGTTTTGTCTTCTGATACCGAAAGTGTAATCGGGGACATGAAGAGTGTCATCGGCGCCGCTTGAAAAGAGCGTAGATGCAAGAAAGCTAGAAGCCCCCTTGCCGCTTGAGTATGCAATCAAAACCGCAAGAAGCCTCAAACAAAACGAATACTTGAAAATGCGGCATCGTATGCGGCCATGCAAGCTGGGTGAAATTTTGGACGCCATGGGTATGTCCCATCTGTATTTTGAGGACAATCACACGCATTATGTGTTTGCTTGGCACAAATACGACAATGCGACAAAGCAATATATATTGGAGAAAATCAAAAATGAATACGGCAGGACTTTCGCTATCTGATGCGCCTCCATTCGGACGGATACATCCGTTTTTTATCGCTTCTGCCGTATTTGGGGCGTTATCTTTTTTTGCACTATCATTTGCAGCAACAACCGACCGATATGATCCATACATCATAGCCTCAATACACCTTTTTACCATTGGCTTCCTGCTAAATACGGCTTTTGGAGCTCTTTCGCAAATGCTCCCAGTAGTCGGCGGCGTCAAAATAGAGAGCCCGAAAGTAATCAGAATAACACAATTTGGAATTAGCGCCGGCGCCGTATTGTTTTTTGCGGGATTTGCATTTTATAGGCCGTTATTATTTGCTGCGCTCCCTATTCTATGTTTTTCTCTTCTATCCGGCTTTGGAATGCTGCTTTTAAAAATACAGACAAATAAACAGCTAACCAGCCAAACCGTAAAAGGGGTCAGGTTTGCTCTAATTATCTCTCTTGTCGCCTTTGCTCTTGGTGGACACCTTCTGTTTTCGCAAGCTACTATGAATATTGCTGCTTCACACCTCAAATTTGTTGACATACATTTGACAACGGCGATATTTGGTTTTTTTGGAGCGCTTGTCATCGCAATATCACATCAGGTACTGCCTATGTTTTATGTAGCTCCCGAATTTCCAAAGTTTTGCAGAGTGTGGCCAGCCGTTATATTTATAGCCTCCCTGTCTCTTTTTATTCCAATCGAGGTTGTCGGCATGGCGGCTAAAGTCATAATATGGACCGCAATGCTAGCCTTTGGTGTAGTGGCGCTCAAAAAACTAAAAGAGCGAAAAAGGCTAATGTCCGACGCTTCGCTCAAATTGTGGCAAACCGGCCTTGTATCGCTAATTGTCGGCTTAGCTGTATGGGCGTTAGATTCAGTTTTTGGAGTGCCGCATAAAGAATTTTTGTTTGCTTTGTTTTTTGGGGTGGGATTTTTAGGCTCAATAGTAAAGGCGATGTCAAACAAAATAGTCCCTTTTCTAGCATGGTTCCATCTGACGAATAGCGGAAAATGGGATGCACCTAGCGTACGAGAAATGATAACCGACAAATCGGCAAATATAGAACTGTATCTGCATATAGGCTCAATGTTTTTATTTCTATGTTCAATATTTTTTCCGCCGCTTTTTGCGCCGGCCTCTCTAATTGGCATGATCAGCTTCTTGGTTCTCGGTGTAAATATGGCCAAAACGGTAAAAATATATAAAAACGAGTTAACAAAAGCGGCGTAAAATTCGATATACCCTATCGATATTCATTTTGATAGGGTTTTATGGAAAAGTTTCTGTTTGATCTCAACGAGATATTAGCTAGTAATTTTGGGTTAGAACCATATGATGCCACTATCTTTGGCGGCACTTTTGCATATAGTGCCGTCGGTCTAATATCTTTTTTTCTAGCCGCAGCCGCAATAGCAAAACTAAGAAAAGGGGCTCCTGCACACGTAGAGATAAAACATGAAATGCATTTGCCCCCGTTAAAAGACGAAATAAAGGTTGAAATAGGCGAGTTCGGCAAAATCGTTAGCGAAAAAAAGATGGTAATCAAGGGGCAGGAGCTAGACTACTTTATTATCAAAAAAAGTAAATACGACAAGGACACTCTCCCTATAGGTACGATAGTTGTGGTTATTAGGAAAAATTCAAAAGAAGCTTATGTAAAGCCAGCCGACAACAAAGATGTCGTCAGGCTCAAGGGGCTTTTATAGTTTTATAAAATCTATTACTGCTTTTTGTAGCTCTTCTACTTTTAGCGGTGTTTTTGCCTCAGGCTCAAAGCTTAGTAGTTTTTCGATGTCAGGATGAAGCGTAAACGAGAAGCTTGCTTTTATCTCCTCTATCGCATCTCTATCTCTTTTTCCGCTTTTTGAAGGCTCCAGCGCCTCAAGCACGCTAGGGGAAAACTTCGTCCACTCCGCAGTCGAATACATCACGGTCTTTTTATCTCCAGCCTTATATGCCTTGACGCAAAGGGCAGTGTGTGGGTCCATCAAATACCCTTTTGCGGCATATTTTGCGATTATCTCTTTGGAGTATCCGTCATCGCCGTAAACCGCCTCAAAATCGCTCTTTATAACTGCAAGCTCGTCTGCCGTTAGCTTGTAGCATCTATTTTTGGCTAGCTCTTCCATCAACTCTTTTGTTCTTGCCTGTCCGAACTTATCAAACA
>CAZVTM010000020.1:0-5239 GCA_964630205.1 uncultured Helicobacter sp.
CTTAAAGCCGTAAAAATAGAAGCGGTAGTATTTGATAGAAACGGCTACCTTTACCATGGCGTTATAGCATCTTTTGCCGATGCGCTAAGAGAAAACGGAATTAGTTTTTAAGGGTTTATGATGGAAATTAATAGAGAAGAATTTGAAGAAGTCGTCGTAAACATCGGCAGGGTAACAAAAGTTGTAAAGGGCGGTAGAAGATTTAGATTTAACGCCCTAATGGTAGTAGGTAACAAACAAGGAACCGTAGGATACGGATTCGGTAAAGCCAAAGAGGTGCCGGACGCTATTAAAAAAGCGGTAGAAGACGCTTTCAAAAACCTTGTTACTATCGACCTAAAAGGGACTACGATAGCGCATGATATCGAAGTAAAATATAATGCAAGTAAAATTATCCTAAAGCCTGCAAAAGAAGGTACCGGTGTTAAAGCCGGTGGAGCTGCTAGACCTGTTCTGGAGCTTGCGGGAATAAAAGATATTCTATCTAAGCAACTTGGTTCTACTAACCCTTCAAATGTGGTTAGAGCTACTATCAAGGCGCTTACTGCTGTAAAGGAATAAAAAATGGCACTTGAAAATTTAACGCCTGCGGTCGGCAGTAATCATAAAACGAAGAGAGTAGGTAGAGGTCAAGGTTCAGGAATGGGCAAGACTGCTACTAGAGGCGGTAAAGGTCAAACTGCAAGGAGCGGCTATACTGCAAAAAGAGGCTTCGAGGGTGGTCAACAGCCGCTTCAAAGAAGACTTCCTAAAATAGGTTTTAACAGTAAAGTTGTTAAACCTTACATAATAAACGTAGACAGAGTAGAAGCTGTAGCCGCTCTTGGTGAAATCACTATGGATAGCATCAAAGGCGTTATGAGACTACCTAACTATGTAGTAAAAGTTAAGCTGATTGGTTCAAAAGCCAAAGAACTTGCTTCAAAAATAAAAGATGAAGCAGTACTAAGCAGCGGCAAAGTCAATGGATAAAAGTTTAGTAAATAAAATTTTTATTACACTTGGATTTTTGCTGGCATATAGGATTTTAGCCTATGTGCCGGTACCGGGTGTTAATATAGAAGTCGTCAAAGAGTTTTTTGACGCAAACTCGGCAAATGCCCTCGGTCTTTTCAATATGTTTAGCGGAAACGCACTCGAAAGACTAAGTATTATCTCTCTAGGCATTATGCCTTACATCACAGCTTCAATCATTATGGAACTTCTAGCGGCAACTTTCCCTGAGCTCGGTAAAATGAAAAAAGAGCGCGATGGAATAGTTAAGTATATGCAGATTATTAGATATGCGACCATAGCTATTACTCTTGTTCAGGCGGTAGGCGTTTCTTTTGGACTTCAAAGTCTTACGGGCAGAGCGGGAGAGAGTGCTGTATCTATAGATCATTCACTTTTTGTGGCTATATCTGCGGTCTCTATGCTTGCGGGAACTATGATGCTGATGTGGATTGGTGAGCAGATAACTCAAAGGGGTATCGGTAACGGTATAAGCCTTATAATTTTTGCCGGTATCGTATCGGCTATTCCTAGTGCTATCGGACATACGGTTTCACTTGTAAATACAGGTGAAATGCACTTCCTGACCCTAGTGGCTATAGTAGTTCTTATAGTTGCTACGGTGGGAGCTGTTATTTATGTTGAACTTGCGGAGAGGAGAATTCCTGTTTCGTATCAGAGAAAAACGCTTATGGCAAACCAAAATAAGAGGATAATGAACTATATTCCTATAAAGCTAAACCTTAGCGGTGTTATTCCTCCGATATTTGCTTCCGCAATTTTGATGTTTCCGTCAACCGTTATGCAAGCCAGCTCTAATCCTTGGGTTATAGCTGTTAGGGATTTTATACATCCTCAAGGGTATGCGTTTAATGCGCTTACATTTCTATTCGTAGTCTTTTTTGCTTATTTTTATGCGTCAATCGCATTCAACTCAAAAGATATATCCGAAAACCTCAAAAGACAAGGTGGATTTATCCCTGGTGTTAGGCCGGGCGAGCACTCTGCCGAGTTTTTGAATGAGATAGCTAGTAGGCTTACACTTTTTGGTGCGCTCTACTTGGGAATTATTACGACATTACCTTTCTTGCTTGTCAAGATGATGGGTGTGCCGTTTTATTTTGGCGGTACTGCAGTTTTGATTGTCGTGCAAGTTGCCCTTGATACGATGAGAAAGATAGAAGCTCAAGTATACACCGGAAAATACCAAACTCTAAGCGCCGTCGGACTCTAGTTTTTTATGGCTATTCAAATAAGAAACAAGAGCGAGATTGATGCTTTGAGAAAAGCGGGCAAGATAGCCGCGGAGGCTATTTTGTTCGCCAAATCACTTATAAAACCCGGTGTGTCTACAAGATTTATTTCCGAAGAGACCGAGAAGTTTATAGTCTCAAAAGGCGCTAGAGCATCTTTTAAAGGGCTTTACAGTTTTCCGGAGGCTATATGCATCTCGGTCAACGAGGTGATAATACACGGAATCCCAAACGATACCATTCTAAAAGAGGGTGATATTGTTGGGTTGGATGTAGGGACGGAGATTGACGGCTGGTATGGTGATACCGCCGTGACTGTTCCGGTGTCTCAGATCTCGCAAGAGGATGCGCAGCTATTGGCTTGCGCCGAGGAGTCCCTGAACTTTGCGATATCCTCAATTCGCGAGGGTATGAGATTCAAGGAATTAAGCAAGCTTATAGAGGATTTTATAGAGGCAAAAGGCTATAAACCTCTTAAAAATTTTTGCGGACACGGAATAGGGAGAAGTCCTCACGAGGAGCCTTCTATCCTAAACTATGTAGAGGGGAACCCCTCTCAAGGTCCAAAAATAAAAAACGGAATGGTTTTCTGCATAGAGCCGATGATTTGCCAAAAAAGCGGCAACTCTAAGGTGCTTGAAGACAAATGGAGCGTTGTATCGGTAGACGGACTTCGCGGTAGCCATTTTGAGCATACCGTTGCTGTCGTAAACGGCAGAGCCGAAGTTCTGTCAAAGATTTAGGGAGGAAAAATGGCGAAAGACGATGTCATTGAGATTGACGGCGTAGTTGTAGAGGCGTTGCCGAATGCAACTTTTAGAGTGGAACTTGAAAACGGTCATATAATACTTGCTCACATTGCCGGTAAAATGAGGATGCACTACATCAAGATTTTGCCTGGCGATAAAGTAAAAGTTGAACTCACGCCTTATAGTCTCGACAAAGGCAGAATCACTTTCAGGTATAAGTAAGTTTTTACGTTAAACCTGCTAGAATTCGGTTCTTTTTTCCGTTTATAAGCTTTGAGAAGCCGATAACGTATAGGTTTTATTATATTAAGGAGCGTTTTTATGAAAGTAGCACCGTCGGTTAAGAAGATGTGCGATAAATGTAAAGTCATTAAAAGAAAAAGCATTGTTCGCGTAATTTGCGAAAACCCAAAACACAAACAAAGACAAGGATAATTAAATGGCAAGGATAGCGGGCGTTGACCTTCCTAAGAAAAAAAGACTTGAGTTTGCTCTAACGTATATCTATGGGATTGGCCATGCAAAATCCCTTGAGATACTAGCGGCTACGGGCATCTCAATCGATAAAAGAGTTCACGAGCTTACAGAAGATGAGGCTGCGGCTCTAAGAAAAGAGATTCAAGAAAATTATATGGTTGAGGGTGACCTTAGAAAAAAAGTTTCTATGGACATTAAAGCTCTTATGGATCTTGGTAGCTTCAGAGGTCTTAGACACAGAAAAGGACTTCCGGTAAGAGGCCAAAGAACAAAAACTAATGCTAGGACTAGAAAAGGTAAGAGAAAAACCGTAGGTTCTAAGTCTAAGTAAGGCGTAATTTAAAGGAAAGCAAAAATGGCAGCAAAAAGAAAAGTAAAGAAAAAAGTAGTAAAGAAAAATATTGCTAGAGGCGTTATACACATAGTAGCCTCTTTCAACAACACGCTTGTAACTGTAACAGACGAAATGGGTAATGCCATCTGTTGGTCAAGCGCGGGAAGCCTGGGCTTTAAAGGTAGCAAAAAAGCTACCCCTTTCGCCGCTCAACAAGCCGTAGAAGACGCTATAACTAAAGCCAAAGAACACGGACTTAAAGAGCTCGGCATCAAAATCCAAGGGCCGGGTAACGGTAGAGAGATGGCTGTTAAAGCTGTAGGCGGCAGAACTGATATTAGAGTTGTTTACCTAAAAGACGTTACTCCGCTTCCGCACAACGGATGCCGCCCTCCAAAAAGAAGAAGAGTGTAAGGAATAGATTATGGCAAGATATATAGGACCAGTTGAGAAACTAGAAAGAAGACTAGGCGTTAGCCTTGATATGAAAGGCGAGAGAAGACTTGCGGGCAAATCTGCGCTTGATAAGAGACCTTACGCTCCGGGTCAACACGGGCAAAGAAAAGCAAAAGTAAGCGAGTTCGGAACTCAGCTAAGAGAAAAACAAAAAATAAAATTTATGTACGGGCTATCTGAAAAACAAACAAGAAGAATATATGACGAAGCTTCAAGAGCTAGCGGTAATGCGGGTGAGAACTTTGTAAAACTTCTTGAGAGAAGACTTGACAACGTAGTTTACAGAATGGGTATGGCTACAACTAGAAGATTTGCAAGACAACTTGTAAACCACGGGCACATACTTGTTGACGGTAAAAAAGTAGGGATTCCTTCTTACAGAGTAAAACCGGGTCAAAAAATTGAAGTTTGCGAAAAATCAAGAAATAATCCACAAATTATCAGAGCTATGGAACTTACAAATCAAACCGGTATGGTTGCTTGGGTTGATGTAGACAAAGAAAAACTATTTGGTATATTTACTAGAATTCCGGAGAGAAGCGAAGTGACTATTCCGGTTGACGAAAGACTTATTATCGAATTCTACTCAAAATAATAGGGTGGCTTAAAGCATGAAAAAAATAAAAGTATCACCTTTAATACCAAGCAATATTGAGGTTGAAAGCGAGAATAAAAACTCAGCTAAAATCTCTATTTTTCCATTTGAGACAGGATATGCGATAACTATCGCTCATCCCCTCAAAAGGCTTCTTCTAAGCTCGAGCGTAGGCTCGGCTCCTACGGCTGTCAAAATTGAGGGTGTTACTCACGAATTTGACTATGTAAGGGGTATGCTAGAAGACGTAACCGAGTTTATTCTAAACCTAAAAAATATTAGATTTAGCATAAAAGGCGACGCAAAAAGAGTTGTAGCTAACTACTCTTTTTCAGGACATAGAGAAATCAAGGGCTCAGATCTTGAAAACGATGAAGTTGAA
>CAZVTM010000020.1:5262-30557 GCA_964630205.1 uncultured Helicobacter sp.
CTTGCAACTATTAATGATGACGCTACACTAAACTTTAGCATTGTTATTGAAAAAGGTATGGGTTATGTTGCGAGCGAAGAGATTAGAGATTTGGTAGAGCCAAATTACATCCCGCTCGACGCATATTTTACGCCTGTAACAAAAGCTGTATACGATATTGAAAATATGTTGGTAGAGGACAATCCTAACTACGAAAAACTAATTTTCACTATTTGTACAGACGGTCAAAGCGAAGCTGAAGCAGTGTTTAGAGAAGCTGTGAAGACTCTTTATGAGCAACTAAGCATATTCAATAAAGAGTTTGCAATCACTGGCGGCGTAGCCGTTAGCGGCTCATCTGCTAAAAGTGAAAACGATGGCGAGCTTAAAAAATTACTTATTAGTGTAGATGACTTAAATCTTTCCGCTAGAAGCCATAATTGTCTTACAAGAGCGTCTGTAAAATATCTCGGCGACCTTGTACTGATGAGTGAAAAAGAACTTGCGGAAGTAAGAAATCTAGGTAAAAAATCTCTTGACGAGATAAAAGACAAAATGGAAGAAATGGGATATCCTGTTGGTACCGAACTTCCTGACGAGCTTTTGGCTTCTCTTAAGACGAAGCTAGCACAACTAAAGGATAGATAATGAGACATAGAGTAGCACATAGAAAACTCGGTAGAACAACGTCTCACAGACTTGCTCTACTAAAAAACCTTGCAATATCACTTATACAATATGAAAAAATAGAGACGACTCTGCCGAAAGCAAAAGAGTTGAAACCTTATTTCGACAAACTTGTAACAAAAGCAAAAAAAGGCGACCTAAACGCTCATAGAGCAGTTTTTGCCCTATTGCAAGACAAAGAATCTACAAAAAAACTTATAAACGAACTTGTTCCGGCTCTTAGGGGCAGAACAAGTGGTTATACAAGCATCATCAAAACAGGCCAAAGAAGAGGCGATGCCGCTGAAATGGCAACTCTTGAAATAATCAAGGGCTAATCTTTTAAATAAGTCTCGCCCCCACGGGCGGCCTCTTCTTACTTCATTAAACGACTTTTAAGCGCTAAACCAATACATTACACCAAAAACTTATGCAAGGTTATAAAATGCCTATTCCCTTTACAGATGAAGAGTTATTGCCGGCCGTTCTTAGGTGTATATCAAAAATAGAACCGATGTTGGCCCTTGACGGAGGTAGTGTAAAGCTTATCGGAATTAAGAATCATGTGGTGTATGTGCAGCTTCAAGGTGCATGCATAGGATGCCCAAGCAGCGGCAACACTCTTAAGTATGGCGTCGAGAAAAAAATAAAAGAAGATATTCATCAGGAACTTACCGTTGTTAACGTGCCTATAGGTGCAGAGATGAATTTGGAAGAATTTATAAAAGGTTTGCAGAGCTAAAGAATGAAGAAAAAGGTTTTTAAAAAACATTTAGAGAGCGCAGAGAGGTATTTTTCTGCTAAAAACTACGATAAGGCGCTTTTTGAATACTCTTTGGCAAGAGCAGAAGACCCAACCAGCCAAGATGTTAGAGTAGGTATTTTGCTTTGCGATTTGGCTTATGAGATGGAGATGGAAGCGCACTCTTTGTTTGATTATTACATGATTGCAAAAAAAGAGAATGCCGAAAATGCCTCCGAGCTACTGGAAAAAATAATACTATCAATTGATGGTGCTCTGAGCGCAACAGCTGAGATATTGATGCTTTCTATAAAAAACAGAATTGACTATGAGAATGCGATTTCATATGAAGATTTTCAGGAAATAGTCAAAAAACGTGGCGATTTTAAAAGGGCATTTGAAGACATTATGTTCTCTACGCGGGTTATCATCTCGGAGAAAAAAGATTTTATAAATTTTTTAGATGCCCTTGTCATGAGTGGATTTAATGATATGGCTCTTAACTATTTAGAGAGCGCTAGCGCAATATTTCCGTCGAGTAAAAAAATTAGAGAGCTTTTCGACAAACTAAATCAGCAAAGAGAACCACTTGAAGCTAAAACTCCCAAAAAACTCTAGCCTACAAGCCTCGTATATAAGCGATAACTCCGCAGAGTGCGACGGCGATACGGCGTTTTTGATTACACCTCTATCGGTTAAATATGTCGATGATGCAAAAGCCAAAGGTGCTACTGTTTTTGTGGCTGCAAATGAGTTAAAAGATATTTTTGATCTCTCATCTATCAAAATCATAGGGCTAACCGGAACTAACGGCAAAACAACTACCGCCGCCGCAATATACTCCCTGCTTCTTGATAGCGGCAAAAAAGTTGCCTTGCAGGGGACAAGAGGCTTTTTTGTAAATGAAGAAAGGTTGGAGGAGAAGTCGCTTACTACTCCTATGCAGCTAAATATCTTTGCAAATATACTTACGGCAATAGAGAGAGGATGTGAGTACTTTGTGATGGAGGTAAGCTCTCACGCAATAGCGCAAAAGCGTATCGAGGGTCTTAGCTTTGCGCTTAAAATCATCACCAACATCACTCAAGATCACCTTGATTTTCATAAAACATTTGAAAACTATCGTGATACGAAAAACGAGTTTTTGGCGGATGAGACCCCCAAGCTTATCAATATTGACGATGAAAATATAGTTTTTAACCAAAAAAACGCAAAAACATACGGTCTTGAAAAACACGCAGACTACAAAGTGGGGGCGTATTCGCTTAACGAAGGTATTTTTGCGGTTGTCGAAAACGAGGGCAAGCCGTGTTCGTTTCGCGCATCTATGGCAGGGGTGTTTAATATCTACAACCTTACGGCGGCTATAGCGGCAGTACACATGCTGACAGGCGATGAGCTGGAGGTTATATGCGAAAATGTCGAAAACTTCGGCGGTGTCGGCGGCAGGATGGAGATGGTAAGCACAAATCCGTTTGTAGTGGTGGATTTTGCCCACACGCCCGACGGCATAGCGAAGGTACTTGAGGCGCTGGGCGGCTCAAAAATAACCGTAGTATTTGGCGCAGGCGGCGATAGGGATGCAGGCAAAAGACCGCTTATGGGTAAAGAAGCGGCTCTTAGGGCGGCCAAGCTCATTGTTACAAGCGACAACCCTAGAAGCGAAAATCCGTCTGCGATTATTGAAGATATTTTGACCGGCATAGAAGATAGGTCGAAAGTTTGTGTGATAGAAGATAGGTACGAGGCTATCAAAAAAGCGATAATTGAGCAGCAAGAGGGCGAAATAGTGGCTATTTTGGGCAAGGGCGATGAGACGAGTCAAATATTCAAAGACCGTACCATCCACTTTGACGATAGGGAAATCGCCAGAGATATTTTGAAACAAAAATTCCAAAGTGCCTAATATTTAAGACTTAATTTATCCTATTTAAACAGTTATTTTTGTAAAATATAAAAAATTATTTTTAGGAGTTAGTCATGGCGGGCATACCACAACCGGCGTTTTATTTATTTATGTGTCAGGTCGAAAGACCGGAAGGTTTTCCAAAAGGATCCTGTATTAAGCCTCATAATAGAGATATTTTTGGCTATTTGAGCGAAGCTCTAATGAGAAACGGCGTAATAGGTACCGTAGTGCCTGTACAAAGCGGCTGTCAAAACAGATGCAACCTTGGTCCTGTCATGATGGTAGAGCCTGGACACACGATGTATGTCGGGCTCACTAAAGAAAAAATTGATAAAATTATAAAAGAACATATCATCGGCGGAAGCGTTGTTGAAGAGTATGTAATCCCGAAAGAGATGTGGGCAGACGCTATCAGCCCTGAACAAATGAGAAAAATGGCCGGAGTCAGTTAAAAATTATGCGAATCGATATGCTTTACTCAAAAATCCATAGGGCGACAGTTACGGATGCGAACCTGAATTATGTAGGCTCCATAACTATAGACAGAGAACTTATGGATGCCGCAAAAATGAGAGTGGGGCAAAAAGTAGAAATCCTAAATATCAATAACGGTGAAAGGTTTTCTACTTATGTTATAGAAGGCGAGAGGGGTAAGAGAGATATGTGTCTCAACGGCGCCGCTGCCAGAAAAGTTCACGTAGGTGATAAAATAATCGTAGTTGCATATGCATCTTTTGAAGAAGAAGAGTTAAAGAACTATGCCCCTACCATAGTTATCGTGGATGATAAAAACAATATAGTAGAGATAGGAAGCGGTCTGTAATGTTTGAGGGTTTTGATATGTCAAAACTTGGCGGGATGATAGAGGAGGCTCAAAAAAAAGCAAAAGAGCTTGAAGAAAAAAGCTCCTCTCTCAGTTTTACCGCAAAAAGCGGTGGTGGGCTAGTGTCTGTAACCGTTAATGGCAAGTTTGAAATCCTTGACATAACTATCGACGATTCGCTTTTGGAAGATAAAGAGTCGCTCCAAATACTTCTTATGAGCGCCTGTAACGACGCTATAAAATCTGCTATCGAAAACCAAAAGAATGACGCTATGTCAATGCTCAGCGGCTTCAATCCATTCGCAAAAAACGGTTAATAGCCGTTATGTTAGCCGAATTTGAAGAATATTTAAAAAATAATCCAATAAAAGTATCCTCGTTCCACCCCTCTTTTGAAGATACGCTGAACAAAATGCTGGATGTGGGCGGCAAAAGGTTTCGTCCGCTGCTCATGCTCTCTGTTGTAGATGCAATTGACGATAGAATGATCGAAAATGCTTATGATCCAGCCCTTGCGGTGGAGTGTCTGCATACTTACTCGCTTATACACGATGACCTGCCTTGTATGGACGATTCACCTCTTAGACGAGGTCATCCGACGCTTCATACTATATACGGCGACGCTGCGGCGGTGCTTGCCGGAGATGCGCTCAATACACACGCTTTTTATTTGATCTCAAATGCAAGACTATCTAGTGATGTCAAAGTGGAGTTAATAAAGCTTCTCAGCCGTGACGGCGGTATATACGGAATGGTGCTAGGTCAAGCGATTGATCTATTTTTTGAGAAGAAAAAGCTTTCTTTGGATGAGCTGAAATTTTTGCATATTCACAAAACGGCGAAGCTAATAGCGGCCTCTCTTGCTATGGGTGCAGTAATTGCTGGAGCTAAAGAGGAGCTTGTTGAGAGACTGTATAGTTTTGGGATTAAGCTTGGTCTTTTTTTTCAAGTGAGAGATGACCTTTTGGATGCGCTCTCTAGTGAAGAAAAAGAGGGGAAAAAAGTACAAAACGACGGGTTTAAAAATAGTTTTGTCAATTTACTCGGCGTCGATAGAGCTAAGGGTGAATTTGAGAGTTTAAAAAATGAGCTAACAGGCGAAATAGGTTTATTTGAACCTAAACTTTCAAATGCGCTTTTAGCAGTATGTGATAGATATTTTAAAGAAGATTTTGGAGGATAATTATACGATGCCTGGAACTACGATGTTAAAAAAGATGTCAGATACGATTAAGTTTTTGGCCTGCGATATGGTGCAGGCGGCAAATTCGGGACACCCTGGGATGCCGATGGGTCTTAGTGATATTATGAGCGTGTTTAACTCTTTTTACAAACACAATCCTGCAAATCCGAAGTGGCTAAATAGAGACAGGGTGGTATTCTCTGGAGGCCACGGAAGCTCGCTTGTTTATTCCCTCTTGCACCTCTGGGGATACGATGTATCTTTAGATGATCTCAAAAACTTTAGACAACTTGGCTCAAAAACTCCAGGACATCCTGAATATGGACACACCCCTGGCGTAGAGGTGACTACGGGACCTCTCGGACAAGGTTTTGCGAATGCCGTAGGTTTTGCTTTTGCCTCTGCGTATGCGGCGCACCTGCTCAATACTCCGACTGCAAAAGTGATTGACCACAAAGTGTATTGTTTTTGCGGCGACGGTGACCTTGAAGAGGGTATTAGCTACGAAGCGGCAAGCCTTGCCGGGCACCACGCCCTTTCAAATCTTGTAGTTGTGTATGATAGCAATAACATCACAATAGAGGGTGAGGCGACTATTGCACTATCTGAAAATATCAGGGGTAGATTTGAGTCTCAAGGCTGGGCTGTGCTTGAGATAGACGGACATGATTATGCGCAGATAGAAAATGCATTTAGCGAAGCGGTAAGCGGCAAATCCGGTAAACCGACGCTGATAATCGCAAAAACAAAAATCGCAAAAGGCTCCGCTACGATGGAGGGGTCACATCATACACATGGGGCGCCTCTTGGCGAAGATGAGATAAAAGCGTCAAAAATTGCGGCCGGATTTGACGGTGAGTCGAAATTTAATATCCCAGAAGATGTACTCATTAGATTTAGATGCGCAAAAGAAAAAGGGGAGTTGGAAGAGAAGCTCTGGAATAAAATGCTTCTTGAGCTTCCGGAGAGAGAAAAGAACGACTATCTTGAGGCTTTGCTAAATCCGGACTTTTCAAATGTAGCGTACCCTGAGTTTGAAATAGGTTCAAAAGTAGCGACAAGGGATTCAAACGGTAAAATTCTAAACGCAATAGCAAAAGCATACCCAGGTTTCATCGGCGGAAGCGCAGACCTATCTCCGTCCAACAAAACCGAGCTAAACGGGCTTGGCGACTTCCCTAGAGGTAGAAATATTAGATTCGGTATCCGTGAGCATGCTATGGGGGCTATCACAAACGCTATTTCGCTATACGGACTGTTTAGACCGTTTTGCGCAACATTCTTTGTATTCTCCGACTATCTCAAGCCATCGGTTAGAGTGGCGGCTCTAATGGGGGCACAAGAGCACTTCATATTTACGCACGATAGTATCGGTGTTGGCGAAGACGGTCCTACGCATCAGCCGATAGAGCATCTAAGCTCACTAAGGGCGCTTCCGGGTCTTTATGTGTTTAGACCGTGTGACGCAAACGAAAATATTGCGTCCTGGAAAACAGCTCTATCGCTAAAAGCGCCTAGTGCATTCGTATGTTCAAGACAGGGGCTTGAGACGCTTGAGATAAGTAGAAACGCCGACATCTCAAAGGGCGCATACAAAGTGGTAGAAAAAGCGGGTGCAAAAGTTACTCTAATGGCAAGCGGCAGCGAAGTGCATACGGCTATCGCTGCGGCAAGAGCGCTTGAAAATGACGGCATTGCAACTAGCGTTGTGAGTGTGCCGTGTTTTGACCTGTTTGTGGAAGCCGGTAAAGAGTATCATGCAAGCTTACTGGGGGACACAAAAGTGCTCGCCGTAGAAGCGGCGAGCGGCGCAGAGTGGTATAGATTTGCGGATGATGTGGTCTGCATGGAGAGTTTCGGGGCTAGCGGCAAGGATTCCGCATTATTCAAAGAGTTTGGATTTACGGCGGAAAATGTAGCCGCCAGAGCTAAAAGTTTATTGTCGTAACGTTTTGGCAAACAAAGTTTTGTTACAATCAAACAAATTACCTAAAAAGGGGATAAGATGGCTTTGAAAGTTGCTATTAACGGTTTTGGCAGAATAGGTAGGTGCGTGGCTAGGGTCATAGCCAACAGAAGTGACGTCGAGCTTGTGGCGATAAATGACCTTGCCGACATCGAAGAGCTGGCATACTTAATGAGATATGACACCATTCACGGCAAGTTTAACCAAGATGTAGCAGTGGATAACGGCAACCTAATAATAGGCGGCAAAAAAGTAAAAGTATTTAGTGAAAAAGACCCTAATGCTCTAAGATTTGCAGATGCGGGCGCCGAGATAATGCTTGAGTGCACGGGACTTTTCCTTGAACAAGAAAAAGTACAGTGCCACCTAGACAACGGTATTAAAAAGGTTATTTTCTCTGCCCCGGCAAAAGATAATACCCCTACATTTGTTCTAGGAGTTAATGATGGTGCATACAACGGTGAAAAAATCATCTCTAACGCATCTTGTACGACAAACTGTCTAGCTCCGATGGTAAAAGTGCTTGACGATGCTTTTGGTATCGAAAACGGTCTTATGACGACTATCCACTCATATACAAACGACCAAGCGATTCTTGACATCATCCACAAAAAAGAGAGAAGAAGAGGTAGAGCCGGTGCCGCCAACATTATCCCTACGACTACAGGTGCAGCAAAAGCTATCGGCTTAGTGCTCCCACACCTAAAAGGCAAATTGGATGGCTTGTCTGTTAGGGTTCCGACTCCTGATGTGTCTATGACAGACCTAAGCGCAACACTGAAAAAGCCAGCTAGCGTTGAAGAGGTAAATGAGCTTTTCAGGGCTGCCGCAAAAGGGGCATTCAAAAATATCATTACCGTAGACGACGAAAAAAGAGTCTCTATGGACTTTAGAACAGACCCTTCAAGCTGCATCTTTGTGACGGACACGACGAAAGTTATCGGCAATACGATAAAAGTAATGGCGTGGTACGACAACGAGTGGGGCTACTCAAATAGACTTGTAGATATGGCCGTTAGAATCGGCGCATAAAGAAGCAGGGGTTATAAAAGCCCCTGCTTTATCATTGCATCCGCAACTCTTCTAAATCCTGCGATATTCGCCCCCATTTTGAGATTTTTTTCATCTCCAAACTCTTTGGCCGTTTTCCTGCACTCTTCAAATATGTTTTGCATGATTGATTTTAGCTTTGCGTCTATCTCTGTGTGCGTGGATTGTAAAAACAAAGCGTCTTGCCCCATCTCCAGCCCGCTGACTGCTACGCCGCCCGCATTTGCCGCTTTGGATGGAGCGTAGAGTACGCCTGAGCTTATCAGCATATCGGCAGCTTCGTTGGTCAGAGGCATATTGGCACCCTCCACAACGGCTTTGACACCGTTACTTATCATGGCTCTTGCCCCATCAGTATCCACCTCGTTTTGGGTAGCGCAAAAAAACGCATAATCGCACGCCAAATCAGTGATTTTTGTCGGTGTATACGAGCCTTTGCCGTATGAGGCTAGAGATGCTCTATCCGTCTCTTTTATCTGTTTGATTATGTCTATGTCTATGCCACTCTCGTCCATGAGTACGCCGCCTCTATCGGAACAGGCTATCACTTTGGCCCCAAGCTCCGCTAGCTTTTCCATCGCATATATCGCTACATTTCCGCTCCCGCTGACTATGCACCTCTTGCCCTCAAATCCGAGTCCGTGACTCTCAAGCATCGCCTGTGCGAAATATACCGCTCCGTATCCAGTCGCTTCTCGTCTGCCGTAGCTACCGCCAAAGAGGGGAGATTTGCCGGTTAGCGTACCGTCAAAAAGCCCTGTGATTTTCTTGTATTCGCCGAACATATAGCCGATCTCTCTCTCGCCCACGCCTATGTCGCCGGCAGGTATGTCGGTGTGCGCTCCTATATGTGGGGCAAGCGCCCTAATGAACGCTTGGCAAAATCGCATAATCTCTCTATCCGATTTGCCTTTTGGGTCAAAATCACTTCCGCCCTTGGCACCGCCTAGCATTAGCCCCGTTAGAGAGTTTTTGAACGCCTGTTCAAAGCCTAGAAATTTGAGAGTTGATAGGTTGACCCCTTTTTCAAACCTCAGCCCGCCTTTATATGGACCTAGAGCCGAGCAAAATTGCACCCTAGTGCCACTGTTTATCTCTATTGTTCCGTCGTCTCTCTCCCATACGATACGAAATTTGATAATTCTTTCAGGCTCACTGATACGCTCTAGGATTTTATGTTGTTCGTATTTTGACTCTCGTTGGAGTAGCGGAGTGATGGAGCCAAACACTTCAGTGACAGCCTCCAGAAACTCAGCTTGATGTGAGTATTTACCGGCTAAATCATCTAAGACTCTTTGGATATACATCGGTATCCTTTTTTATTTAAAGGATACCAAACTATGCGTTTAAATTTTCCTCTTGCTTGACAGCTTCTTTTTGTGCTTTTTTAAGGGCTTTACACTCCTCTTTGGAGTTTTTTGCCTCAATCTCCAGCGTAAACCATCTATCGTTCATGCTCTTGTCATCCGTCGGCGCCGCTTTTTCATCGCATTGGCTCAGCGCTTCCGCTTTGTCGGGGCACGCTCTGACGCACTCACCGCAGTAGATGCAAAGATACGGATTATAGTGGTATGTAAACTCAAAACTCTCTCTATTTTGTGTAAAAAGTATCGCTCCTGGGGGGCATACAACTTCGCAGTTTAGGCAAAATATACACTTTTCTACATCGTACAATATAAGCCCTCTGGCTTCTTTGTTTTTTGGGCTTTTTTCAAAAGGGTAGTTAATAGTGACCGGTTTTGAAAACATATTTGAAAGGGCATTTACCATTGACTTGATCATATTCTTATCTCGCAGTGCACGATAAACATGGGTCAAAGGAGGCTATAATAGCCGGTACGTCGGCGTAGTTTTGTCCTTTGAGCGCTTCCACCATTGCCGGTACGGAGCCGAATGTCGGTGTTTTGATACGCACCCTATCTAAATACTGGGCTTTTGAGCCTTTGAGGTAGTAAAAGCACTCACCCCTTGGCGCCTCGACTCTCATATAGCTCTCTCCATCCGGTGCGCCTCGTACTTTTGCGCCTATATCACCCTCGGGCATTCCATCAAGTGCCGCTTCGATGAGGCGTATGCTTTCAAAAATCTCTTTCAGTCGCACCATGTTTCTCGCATGCACGTCGCCGCCATCCATTACTACGCTCTTAAATCCGAGTTCGGCGTAAGGCAGGTAGTCACTTTCGTTTCTTACGTCAAAATTTACCCCGCTAGCTCTGGCGAGAGGCCCCAGAGCTGAGTTGCGCAAGGCATTATCTTTTGTGATAATACCAACCCCTTTGTATTTGAGGGACAGGCTCCAGTTGTTCAAAAATAGCTCTTCGATTTCGCCGACTTTTTCTTTTAGAATCTTTAGTTTGTTTCGTATAGCGGCTTCTATATCAACACTGATATCCTTGTTGACGCCGCCGATTGAGACATAATCAAACTGTACACGATTGCCGGTCATCGTCTCTTGCGCCTCCATCACAAGCTCTCTGTCTTTCATCGTCCTCATAAAAAGCGCCTCAAAACCGGCGTTTTCTGCTGTGTGTGCAAGGCAGAGCAGGTGCGAATGAACACGGTCTAACTCGTTAGCGATAAGGCGCAGATATGAAGCCCTTTTGGGTACCTCAATATCCAGCAGCTCCTCGCAAGCCAATGTATAGCAAGTAGAGTGAATGATAGCGCAGAGTCCGCACACACGGGCGACGACATAGCCGACTTGCTTGAACTTGAATTTTGTCGTGCAGGCAAGTTCCACACCTCTATGCACATATCCAACATCCGCTTCTACACCGATAATTTTTTCGTTTTCGCACTCAAAACTAAAACGGACGGGCTCAAGCAAGGCGATATGTTGGCTCCCTAGCGGAATGTTTATGGTTTTGCTCATCTTTTTATCCTTAGCGGATTTTCTACACCGTCTACCTCGATGAACATACCTTTAACGCTTCCCTCAAAGTTTGCGCCGAGTAGGTCTTTTAGCTCGCCCTCGTACATTCTAGCGGTCGGCAATATATCGGCAACGCTCGGCAAGTTCTCGTCGACCGGGGCTTTGGCGGCAAACACTTTCCACTCCTCTTTTGCGCCTATTTTCGTAAAACACCAATGGATTTCCAGTTCGTCATTTTCAAAAAGACCGTTGATGCAGACAAAGTGCCAAATGCCGTTGTCGTAAAATTCTGTTATCTTGTTTTTGATATCGCCTATATTTACAAGTTCTTTTGCTATTTTCATATTTTGCCAGCCATATTAGTTCTATCTGTTACGCCGTCTCTTGCGGTGATTTCACCGAGCAGTTTTTTTGGTTTTTCTATCTCTTTTGTTTTTTGCTCCAAAATCGCCAAAGCCTTCGCTACGCCGTCTATTATTTGTTCGGGGTGGGGCGCACAGCCTCCTACATATACGTCTACCGGAATATATCTATCTATCCCGTCTTCGACATTGTACATTCCACGGAAGACGCCGCCCGTGCTCGTGCATGAGCCGCACGCTACGACGACTTTGGGTTTTGGCATCTGAGAGTATAACTCTACTAGCCTCTCTCTGCTTCTTTTCGTGACTGGCCCCGTAACTAAAAATATATCCGACTGTTTCGGATTCCCGGTATTTTTGATGCCCAGCCTCTCAAGGTCGTATTTTGGGGCGAGGCAGGCTAGTATCTCTATGTCGCAGCCGTTACAGCTTCCGGCGTTGTAGTGAAGTAGCCAGGGTGATTTTTTGCGAAATTTTTTTAAAAACTCTTTTATCATGAGAGTGCGCCTAGTATGATATTGAATGCGGCAAGGGAGAAGGATATTTTATAGACTATTTTTACGAGGTCTTGATATTTGACCCGTGCCGTAGAGTTGTCGGCGAGAAGCATCGTAAAGAAGGCTGCAAGAACGAGTATGCCGCCAAGTGCGAAGTTTGAGCCGCCGAATAAAAAGATAAGAGTAAAGACAAAAAGCATATCAAGCCACTTTGCCGTATAGACAGCCTCGTAAAAGATGCCGGAAAACTCTATCTCCGCCCCGCCTACTATCTCTTGATGAGCCTCTGCCGCATCAAAAGGCGATTTTTTAAGCAAGCCGGGCATCGCTACAAGAAGTGCCAAAAACCCGACAAACGAGACGCCAAGCGTTTGGCCGCTCTCAATAATCTTTGATACCTCAAAGCTTCCGGTATGCAGATAAAAAGATACCGCGGTAAGTATAAGCACAGGCTCCAAGGCGGCTATAGCTATAAGCTCTCTCGTTGCCCCTATGCGGCTGTAAGTAGACTTTGCGGAGTATCCGGCGATTATCAAAAGAGAGGTGGATAACAGATGGAAAAATATAGCCACTAGCAAATCGCCGCCGAAAAATAGTACCGAGAGGGCGACCCATGCGGCGACAAAGTGCATAATACCCATAAATGCGTGGTATGAGTGCAGCATCATCGGGCGCTTATCCGTTAGCTTGAATAGGTCGTAAAACGGCTGTAATAGCGGCGGTCCCATGCGAGACTGCATTCTTGCCTTTAGTTTTCGCTCCATGCCGTACAGCAATCCGCCAATTAGGGGTGCCAAAATGGTTAATAACCAACTCATATGTTTAAAGCCCCCAATAAGATAATAAGCCCAAACAGTGCAGTGGCAGCTATATTTGCTATCTTTTCGATATTTTTTGCCGGATCAAAATAGAAGGAGTAGGCTTTTGCCTCTATTCTCTCCCCGCAAGTATACGGTGTAGTTTTATCTACGCCTTTTAACTTAATTTTAGATGCTATTATCGGCGACAGACCCAGCAACACAAAAGCTGCCAGTATATGCCAAAATTTTAGCTCTCCAAAAGGTAATATAATACCCCAAAAATCACCGCTTATAGGAACCGCGGCATGCGCTATAAACGAAGCGTTTTCTTTGAAAAAGCCGCCGATAATAGGGGAGATAAAAAAAGCAAAAGCTAGAAGCGAAACGCCGAGTAACAGAGGCGGCAATAGATATGAGTAGTCTTCGTTCTCTTTTTGCCCACCGCCTGCGACAAACCTTCCGACTGTTTTGAAATAAAGAAGCGTAAGCGCGACACTGCCGACAGCGATAAAAAATATCAGCACGGTAACCAAAAGAGCGCCGACACCGATAACTCCTTCGTATGCCAACCATTTAGCGAAAAACACCCCAAAAGGGGGTAATGCTATCGATAAAAAGCCGAGGATAACAAGAGAGCTAAGCATAGGGGCTTTACCTATCAGACCTTCGATGGCCTCTATGCTTTTAATGTGGTATTTTTTTTCTAGTATCCCGGCGCACATGAATAACATCGCCTTTGAGACGCCGTGGAAAATAATAAGAAGCATACATGCGAGAATAGTTAGAGGCGTACCCAGCGATGCGGTCATCACCATGAGACCCAGCAGGGAGATGGTGGAGTAGGCGAGGATTTTTTTGAAACTCTCTTCTCTTAGCGCAAGGGCGGCGGAGATGAGAAACGAGAGCGTGCCTATAACGGCTATTGCAGCACCTACTGCTGTATTTGCTATTGCCGGAGAGATTTTGAGTATTAGATAAGGTGCTATTTTGACCATTGTGGACGAGTGCAGTATGGCACTGACCGGCGTTGGCGCCACCATCGCTCCAAGAAGCCACGCCGAAAAAGGCATCTGCGCCCCCTTGATGAGAGCGGCTATGGATACAAGGGCGGTAAAAAACATCAGATATTCGCCGCCGTGAGTTAAAATGTCGGAGATATAGACCGTATGAAGCTGGCTTTTTGCTATGAGTGCGGCAAATAGCAGGGCTACTCCGCCTATTTGGTTCATCCAGAGGGCGGTGCCGGCGTTCTCTTTGGACTCTTCGTTGTCTCTAAAACCTATAAGCCAAAAACTCGCAAGCGTAGTCATTTCAAAAAATAGAAATAGCCATTTAATGTTGTCCGCCGATACAAGCAGATTCATAACTCCCAAAAACGCCGTAAGAATAGCCAAAAAAGTAGCTTGCTTTGTTGTGTCGGCAGTCTCGTCTTTGATATATCTGACGGCATAGATGAGGATGAGTGAGCCTACGATGTTGACAAGCAAAAACATGAATACGGAGAGTTTGTCCACGACTATATCAAAGCCATCTTTGGAGCCGAAACTCTCAAGCGCAAACAAAATTGCCATTTGGGCGACGCTTAAAAAAAGTATTTTTTTGTTTTGCCTTTTAAAGCCGATATATGCGAAGTAGCCAAGAAGCAGAACGTCCAGAAATAAAAATGGCGTATTTAGCTCGCCAAGCGAAAGTTTGATGCTAGATGTATAATCAATATATGAAAGTGTAGAGGCGGCAATCAAAAAAGCAGAGGCTAAAGCGACTATATAACCGGCTTGCCTTTTGAATACAAGAGCCGCCAAAGCGGCGGCAAATGGTAATAAAAATAGAGTCAAAAGATATATTTGCATATCGCGCTCTTTTTGTGGGTTAAAAAGATTTTACCCTAAAAAGTTTACGGCGGGGTTACGCTACTTTAAAAAGTTTTGAATTCGTTTTACGCTTTCATCTTTGCCCACTATTGCTAAAAGCTCATTGATTGATGGACTTTGAGTGGATCCTGTAAGGGCTATTCTTATCGGCATACCGAGTTTTGGCATTTTGATTTTGCGGGCCGCCAAAAATTCGTCTATCACGATTTTAAACTCATGCTCGTCTTTTGCATTTGAGTTTTGCAGAGCGGCCGAGAAGCCTTTTAGTATATCTTTTGCCTCGTCGTTAATATTTTTAGCGACCGCCGCTTCGTCATAATTTGTCGGGGCTTTTGCCATTGAGTTTATCGTAGCAGAGAGATCGACAAGTGTTTTTGCCCTCTCTAAAGCATTTTTAAACAGTAGCTCGTCATTTTCTCCGAAGCTATCACATCCAAAATCTTTTAGTAGCTCTTTGAGTCTTGAAGTAGGTGTTTTTTTGAGATATTCACCGTTTATCCAGTTTAGTTTTTCAAGGTTATATTGGCTTGCCGACTTGTTGATGTTGCTTGGATCAAACAGAGAAAGCATCTCATCCATAGTAAATAGCTCTTGGTCGCCGTGAGACCAGCCTAGACGTACTAGGAAGTTTAGGAGAGCTTCGGGTAAGTAGCCTAGCGTCTTATATTCCATTACATCGGCGGCACCGTCTCTTTTTGAGAGTTTTTTGCCTCCTTCGCCTAGTATCATCGGTACGTGATAGAATTTCGGTACCTTAAAGCCTAGCGCTTCGTATAGGACTATCTGTTTTGGGGTGTTACTAGTGTGGTCGTCACCCCTGATGACCTCTGTTACACCCATGAGCGCATCGTCGATTACGACGACAAAATTATATGTAGGTGTGCCGTCTGAACGAGCTATGATAAAATCATCAAGCTCTTTTGCCCCAAAAGATAGCTTCCCTTTTACACCGTCATCAAACTCTATCACACCCTCAAGCGGGGCTTTGATACGGACTACCGGCTCTACGCCATCCACGGGAGGCAGTTTGCCGTCTCTATATCTACCGTCGTATCTAGGTTGTTGTCCTGCGGCTTGCTGCTCTTCTCTGAGGGCATCTAGCTCCTCTTTTGACATATAGCAGTGGTATGCCTTGCCCTCGTCTAGCAGCTTTTTGATATACTCTTTGTATATGTCAAATCTTTTTGATTGATACGCCACTTCGCCGTCGTAATTTAGTCCCACCCAATCAAACGCTTCAAGTATTGCCCTTAATGCCTCTTCCGAGTTTCTGCTAAGGTCGGTGTCTTCTATTCTAAGGAGAAATTTTCCGTTTTGTTTTCTAGCCCAGAGCCAGCTAAATAGTGCGGTTCTTAAACCACCGATATGCAAAAAGCCCGTAGGAGAGGGGGCAAATCTTGTTACTACCATTTGAAGTCCTAAATTTTTTTGCGAATTTTACCAAAATCTAGGCTAAACTCGCTGCCGCTGCCGACCTCTGAGCGGATGAACAGCTCGACACCGTTTTCATCGCAAAACTCTTTTACGAGAAATAGCCCTATTCCTCGCCCCTCTTTGCTCCCGTCCTCTTGATAGTAGCGGTCAAATATTTTGATTAGTTCATCTTTTGCGATTCCGCATCCCTCGTCTCTTACTTTTAACGTTCCATTTTTTAGCGTTATAGATACGGTTTGCCCCGTGGGGCTAAATTTTAAAGCGTTCGATAAAAGGTTTGACAGTGCTAGAGAAAACCCTTTTTTGTCTATAAAAAAAGTTTCATCCTCAATGTCGCATGTCAGCAAAACACCTTTTTTTGTAAATTGATCCTCAAAAATAGACATTTCAGTTTTTATAAGTTCCTTGAGGCTATTTTCACTTTTTTGGCTAATTTTTGCCTCTTTTTTTGCAAAATATTCCAAATTTTCGTATAAATCCAAAAGTTTGTCGCATGATAGCTCTATACGTTCACATCTTTTTAGATCTGCTTCGTCGGCGTTTTTTTTGAGCATTGCTACGTTGGTTTTGATTGTTGCTACCGGGGTATTGATTTCGTGCATGGTATCTTCGATGAGCAGTTTGAAATTTTTTATCGGCGCAATAATAAACTCCATAAGTTCGCCGACCAAATAAATGGATGAGAGGGTAGAAAATACGAATAGCGTAGCAAGTATGATGTATTCAAAATCTCCCATGCCGTCTATTTTTGAAAGCATAAAAACGGCAAAACCGAAGATAAAAGTATTTATCCCGATGATACCCAGCGAGAATAAAAGCAGCTCTTTTTTAAATTTCAAGACGGTAGCCGATGCCTTTGATATTTACGATCGCTTCTCGTCCTAACAGTTTTTTGAGGGAATTTATATAGACCCTTATGCTACCGTAGCTAGGCTCTTTGGATGCGGGCCAAAGCTCCCTTTCTATTTCATCTATCGTGACGGTTGAGTTTTTGTTTCGAACTAACAACGATAGAAGCTCCAACTCTTTTTGGCTAAGATCCACCGGGCCGTCAACGCTTGTCACTTTTTTTGCGTCAAGATCGAATGTAAGCGCACCGATTAGCTCTATTTTTCGACTCTTTTGCCCAAAAGAGTCTCTAAGTTTTGACTTTATTCTTGCGACTAGTTCCATGGTATCGCAAGGCTTTCTGATAAAGTCGTCGCACCCTTTTTCGAAACATTCGGCTGCTATTTTTGGAGACTTGTGGCTTGTGAGCATAAGAGCCGGCTTGTTGTCACCGAAATTTCGAAGTTCAGATAATAGGTCAATGCCGTTTTTTGCTCCAAGGTTAATATCAAAAAGATACAAATCAAATACCTCTTTGTATCCTATCTCTAGCGCCTCTTCAAAACTTCCTGCCTCACTGACACAAAAGCCCTCTAGCTCTAAAAACTCTTTTGTGCTCTCTCGAAACAGCAAATCATCATCTACGAATAAAATTTTATTCAACGCCGACAATTCTCCATTCACAATTTTCTCCGGCAAACATAGGCACGACTTCCGACTCTTTGCTCTTGCATACCGATGGTAGTTTAGAAGATGATTTTTCAAGCGTTACAAATTTTTCAGGAGGTTTGATCCCGTATATTGCCTGTGCGTTATCGGATATAAATTTCTGCAGGTTTTCCAGTTTTCCATGGCGTTCAAATATCTCTAAGAGTTTCGGCAAAAGAGCCGGGGCGCTAAATATTCCGGCCGGCGCAGATCCACTCTCTTTCGCAGCTCTTGGGTGTGGGGCGCTATCGGAGCCGAACATCACTTTTGGACCGGCGTTTAGCGCCGCTTCCAACACGGCGTCTCTGTCGGCTACGGTTTTGACTACCGGCTTGCAAAAAAGATGAGGATTTAATTTCTCCCCCATCAAATCATCAACGGTAAGCAACATATGATGTAGCGTGATTGTTGCGTAGATATTTTCATATTCCTCTACTAGTTTAAGCCCCTCTTTTGAGCTGATGTGCTCAAACATTATTTTTAGCTTCGGGAATTTTTTGGCGATGTATTCTAGTATCGGAATAAAATTTTGTTCTCTAAGAAAAAGATTTGGGCTGTGCGTTTCGGCGTGAACGGATAGCGGCACCCCTAGCGCCTCCATTGCTTTTAGCTGTGGCTCGAGCGAGTCTATGCTTTTTGCCCCTTCCTCCGAGTTTGTCGTAACTCCGGCAGGATATAGCTTCATGGCTATTATGTGCGCCGCCGCCTCCTCGATGAATGAGTCGTCGTAGTTTTTCAAAAACATTGTCATATACGGCAAAAAAAGGTGATTTCCGCAAGCTGCGAGAACTCTTTTGCGATAAGCATGCAAGGCGTCTAGCGTCATGATGGGCGGCGTGATATTGGGCATGATGACCCCGCCGGCAAACTCCTTTGCGGAATACGGAGCCACAAGAGAGAGCATATCGCCGTCCCTTAAGTGCAAGTGCATATCGAGCGGGGATTTTAGAGTAAAGGTTTGCATTAGTTTTTTGATTCCTCTATTAGTCTATTGAGAGAGTCTCTGTATTCTGCAAGCTTCGCTTCGCTTGATGCTTCAAATCTCGTAACAAGTACCGGAGTGGTATTAGAGGCGCGGATTAGTCCCCAGCCGTCATCAAAGCTTACCCTCACACCATCTATGTCGACAATCCCCGTGATTTTAGGAAGATATGCCGGTGGATTTTGTAACGCAGTTTTTATTTTTGCGATAATGCCAAACTTTGCCTCCTCGGTCACCTTGACTTTTATTTCGTCGGTCGAGAAAAGATGCGGCATGCTATCCATTTCGGCGTTGAGATTTACCCCTTTTTTGACAAGTTCTAGCACCCTCATCGCTACATATACCGCGTCGTCAAAGCCAAACCACTTGTCGTTAAAAAACATATGTCCACTCACTTCGGCTGCAAAGTCGGCACCGGTCTCTCTCAGCTTTACCTTTAGATTGCTGTGCCCTGTTTTGTACATTATGCTTGTGCCGATTTTATCTATTTCATCATACATCACTTTTGAGCATTTGACTTCACCGATAACCGTCGGCTTTTTCCCCTCCCTTGCCATCTCTCTTGCAAATATGAGCGCTAGTTGATCACCTTTGATATTGTATTTGTCGGTTAGTACAGCTATTCTGTCGGCATCCCCGTCAAAAGCAAATCCAAGCTTATAATCTTTTTCTTTCATTAGCTTCTTGAGGTCTTCTAGATTATGCTCCTCTGACGGGTCTGGATGGTGATTTGGGAAAGTGCCGTCAGGATTTTCATATAGAGATTCAAACGACAAACCGAGCTTATTTAGTATGTCTACGATAGAGAGTCCAGCCACGCCGTTGCCGCAATCTATGGCTATTTTTGTATCCATTCCTTTGAGGTTGTCAAACTCTTTTACAAGGTATTCTATATAGGCTTTTTTGGCGTAAATCGTGTAGATTTTCGCCTCTGTTTTTGGATGCTCGGTGTCGCCTGCCGCTATTATCGTCTTGCCGAGAGCCTCTATTTGCGGTCCAAAAAAAGGAGCTTTGTCTATCGTGATTTTAAAACCATTGTATTCCGGCGGATTGTGCGAGCCTGTTATCATGACGGATGCCGACGTGGATACTTTTTTGTCGCCTACCTCCCACTCAAAAAAGTTTGTAAAGTAGTTGATTCCCGTCGTTACCATCCCCATATTTAGAACGTTCACCCCACTGGAGAGAAATCCGAGAGAGAGCCACTTAAAAAGCGTCGGTGAGTGCGTGCGTGCATCAAAGCCGATAGATACGAAATGCTCTTTGGCTCCTAGTTGAGTTTTTATCGCCTCTCCTAGATAAAAACCGATTGCCTTGACCGTCTTTTCGTTCAGCTCCTTTTCAAAAATCCCTCTAATGTCGTACTCTCTAAAGATAGATTGCATCTGTCCGTCCTTTTTGGGTTTTATATTAAATTTTTTCGGCTTCGTTTTTGTTACACGTTATAGAAACTTCTATACCACTCCACAAAGTTTTTAATTCCTTGTTTGACTCCGGTTTTTGGCATGTATCCGGTATCTCTCGTGAGGTCTGATATGTCGGCATAAGTCGCCGGAACATCTCCAGGTTGAAGCGGCAAAAAGTTTTTCTCGGCTTTAATTCCTAAGTTTTCCTCTATCGCCTCGATAAACTCCATTAAGCTGACTGGGGAGTTGTTGCCGATGTTGTAGACTCTGTATGGGGCTTTTGAGCTTGATGGGTCAGGAGTTTTGCCGCTCCATAGTCCGTTTGGCGTAGCCGGATTATCGATGACGCCTATGACGCCGCTTACGATGTCGTCTATGTATGTGAAGTCTCTTCGCATATCGCCGTTATTGAAGACATCTATCGGCCTGCCTTCCAAAATAGCCTTGGTAAACAAAAACAGCGCCATATCAGGGCGTCCCCACGGTCCGTAAACCGTAAAAAACCTAAGTCCCGTCGTCCGGATACCAAACAGATGGCTATATGTGTGCGCCATTAGTTCGTTGGATTTTTTGCTTGCAGCGTATAGGCTTATCGGGTGGTCTACATTGTCGTGCACCGAAAAAGGCATCTCTTCGTTGAGGCCGTACACTGAGGAGCTAGAGGCGTATGAGAGATTTTGAACGCCGTGTTGCCTGCACGCCTCAAGGATGTTGATAAAGCCAGTGATATTGCTATCTATGTATGCAAAAGGATTCGTGAGGCTGTATCTTACCCCCGCTTGCGCCGCTAGATTGCATACAGCGTCCGGTTTTTCGGCTTCAAAGATTTTAAACACCGTATCCTTGTCTTCCAAGTTCACCTTATAAAAGGAGTGATTGCCGCTTGTCTTGCTTTTTGTTTGTTTGCCGTACGAAATTTCGCTATTTTCGATGCCAAGCTCTTTTAGTCTGGCATATTTGAGGTTTACGTCATAGTAATCGTTGATTGAGTCTATGCCTACGACCTCATCACCTCTCTCAAGTAGTTTTCTAGCTAAGTTAAAGCCGATAAAACCGGCCGTTCCAGTAATCAAAACTTTCAAAATAATCTCCACCCATGCTGCTTTTGAGCCGATTATAACATTTGTTTTGATAAATATCCATTTGTATTTAAACCGTTTTGGGTTACAATGAAACCAAAAGCTAACCAAAAAAGGAAATGCACATTGGTTTTTGAAGCAAAGTATCCTATTTTAGGTTTTGAAAATGTTCACACTTATGAGTTTGAGGCTGTGGACGATAATTTTGCAACGATTAGAAATTCAGAGGGCGGAATGCCCGCTTTTACGCTTGTAAACCCTTTTGTATTAAGAGACTATGCCTTTGACGTTCCGGTTGCTGTTAGGACTTTGATGGACTTAACACACGATACCAACATGCTTATTTATCTGATTTTAATAGTCAAAAAGCCATTTAAAGAGTCTTTGGCAAACTTTTTGGCTCCGATAATATTCAACGTCGACAATAAGACTATGGCGCAAGTCGTTTTGGATGAAGGTATTTATACCGAGTATTTGGCGGCCGAGCCTTTGTCGAAGTTTATCGCAGAATAAAAAGTGAACGAGGTAAGCCTCAGGGAAAAAATAGAGTTGCTCGTAGGCTCAGGCGCTAGCGATTTTGAGATTTCCAAAGAGTTCAAAAATCACATTAGGGCATATTTGGGCTCTCTTGACGAAATGTTCGAGGCAGACTTCGGCCGCGAATTTTTATATCGCCACACCAAAGAACTTGACTCCATCCTTATCGAAATGTTCCGCTATATTTTGCGAGATAGCTTCGGTGACTACCAACCCCTCATAAACTCCATCCCCGTTTCGATGATAGCTCTCGGTAGCTACGGTAGGCAGCAGCTCGCAGTGTATTCGGATATTGACATTATGCTTTTGTACAAAGAGGTAAAAGGTTATGCCTTCAAGCCAATACTAGAGCGATTTTTGTACCTTGCGTGGGATGCGGGTCTTAAAATAGGGCATAGAGTTCATGAGGTTTCAGAAATTCCAGAAGCCGTCAAGGCCGATATTACGATTAAAACTGCCATTTTGGAGTCTAGATTTATCTGGGGCTCAAAATTTTTATGGATGGAGTATCAAAACAAGCTATCTCAAGTGCGGCGTACGGATAGAAAAGAGTTTGTTTTTGCAAAGCTTGAAGAGATGCAAAAAAGGCATAAAAAATATAAACTTTCTATGGAGCCGAATATAAAAGAGGGTATAGGGAGTCTTCGCGACTCGAATACGCTATTTTGGCTTGCCACCTGTATTTACGGAGTAAACGCAAACAAAGAGCTCATGGGTAAGCTCTTTACCGAGTCGGAGTATAAAGAATATAGAATAGCGTTAGAATTTCTGTTCAAGCTTCGCAATGCTCTTCATTTGCTGGCCGGGAAAAAGCAAGACGAGATGCCCATGCAAATTCAGAGAGAAGCTGCGCTAAAACTTGGATTTAGGGATATGAAAAGCCAAAAAGCTGAAAGCGCTCTGATGGCAAAAACTCTTCGCTCTATGCAGGCAATTAATATATTTTCATCAATAAATTCGGCTAAGTTAACCAGAAAAATACTATTTGGGGAAAAGCCGTTTTGCGAGATTAGAAATGCCCGTGTGAAAAATAAATTCTATATTGCTGATAATACCCTCTATACGACTTTTGGGAATAGAGCACGCTCTTTGGCGGATGCGACCCGTGTGTTGCTGGGTATTGTTGCGGACAATTTTGACTACAGCGTGCATCAGTTTATTATGAGTTCGGCAGCCCAGAAAAAGCAGAATAAAATCACAAAAGAACTAATAATATCGATGCTGTCTGCCGATTCTTCTTATAAGACTCTTTGGCTGATGTATGAAGCCGGTATATTACAGAGATTTTTCCCACCTTTTGAGAAAATAATGTTTTTGGCCCAGTTTGACGGGTATCACGCATATCCGGTAGATGTCCACACCTTGGAGACGATAAAACATCTTGAAAACATAAAAGACGATTTTGTAAAAAGGGTTTTTGACTCGTTTGATACGGAAGAGAAGGTGTATATCAAGCTTGCGGCGTTGTTTCACGACATAGGCAAGGGGAGAGGGGGCAATCACTCGGTGGTCGGAGCTAGAATATTTGCCTCTTTTGCAAAAAAAATAGGCCTCGACGAGCAAAAATCAGAGATTATAAGACGTGTTATTCTTTATCATACATTAATGTCAAATACTGCGTTCAGAGAAGATTTAAATAGCGAAAAGACGATACTTTCTTTTGCTGCAAACCTAAAAAGTAAACAAGCAATCGATTATTTGTTCGTTCTCACATATGCGGATTTGCAGGCTGTGGGACAAAATATATATAGTTCGTTCAATGCAACATTGCTTAGGGAGTTGTACTATAAGTCCACCGGTAAGCTATCTCGCTCTGAGCTTGTAAGTGAAGCTGCAACAAGGCTTACTAAAGAGGCTGTGCTACTCAAAAGTGAAGAGTTTAAGAGCTTACCGTATGCGTTGCAAAAAAATATCATATCAATAGCTTCGAATCTATTTTTTATCAAGTTTTCAAGTGCCAAGATAATAGATATTTGCAAAAGGGCGAAAGATGAAGGCGAATTTAGCTTTGCTACAAGCAACGAGCCGTATTTTAGTTTTGAAATAATTTCTAAAAAGTGGATAAATTTCGGAAAGCTTCTATCTAGATTTGCATTTTTGGATATCGTATCCATGGATATATTCAAGCTTTTCGACGGGGCAAAATATTTTAAAGTTTCGTTTTCGTCTGCGGTGGGCGAGGAAGAGCTATTGATAGCAAGAGATATACTCCAAAGCTTTGCCGAAAGCGATGAAAAAGGAAGCGTTGCCAAGAAGCCTACCATTAAAAAGTCTGATATCTATTTTGACTTCGAACACTCTGAGACTTATGCAAAGATGCTTTTGACGGCAAAAAACCAACAAGGACTTTTGGCTTTTGTTATAGAGGTGTTTGATGAGCTTGGGGTGGATATAGCCACGGCAAAAGTCGGAACTATCAAAAATGTAGCAAAAGATATGTTTTTGATTGAAAAATCTAGCGGAATAGAGAAAAAACAAAAAGAGGTTATTAAAAGATTGATAAGCGGAGGGGCTTGACCCTCTCGCTTCTCTTTTGATTAAATAGCTTCGGCTCCGGTTTCGCCCGTTCTTACACGAACTACTTTGCTCACATCGGAAACAAATATTTTTCCGTCACCGATTTTACCTGTTCTGGCAGCTTGAACTATCGCATCTACGACTTTGTCTTCCATGCTGTCTTCAACTACCATTTCTATCTTTATTTTAGGCAGGAAATCAACTACATATTCAGCGCCTCTGTATAGCTCAGTATGGCCTTGTTGTCTTCCGTAACCTTTTACTTCAGATACTGTCATACCGCTGATACCTAGAGCCGACAATGCTTCTTTAACGTCATCTAGTTTGAATGGCTTAACGATAGCCTCAACTTTTTTCATTGTTCACTCCTTGTTTTATGCCCGTGTTGTTACGGGCATTTTACTAAATTATATATGAAAACCTTTTTCACCGTGCGTAGCTTCATCAAGACCTATGCTTTCATCTTCCGCAGACACTCTTCCGCCGCCTGTTAGAAGTGAAGACACGCCATATACTAGCGCAGTACCGACCGCAGTAAATACTATTGTTACAAGTAGAGCTTTGAGTTGGATCATTACTTGACCAGGGTTGCCGTATAGCAGACCTTTACCGAGGCTGTTTACTGCAGGGTTTGCAAATATACCAGTGGCTATAGCACCCCAGATACCGGCAAGAGCGTGGATACCGAATGCATCTAGTGCATCGTCAAATTTGAACACTTTTTTGATTACGTTTACACCTACAAAGCCAACGATACCAGCAACGGCACCTATGATAAGAGCCGCAGAGTTATCTACAAAGCCCGCAGCAGGCGTAATAGCAACAAGACCGGCAACAAGACCAGACGCAAGTCCTAGAAGGGTGAATTTTTTGTATACAACATACTCAACTACCATCCAAGAAAGAGCCGCTATTGCCGCAGCTGTATTAGTAACTAAGAACGCATTGGCAGCTATTGCATCAGCTCCAAGTTCGCTTCCGGCGTTAAATCCGAACCAACCAAACCATAGAAGGATGGCACCTAGAACCGTTAGCGTAACAGAAGAAGGGAATATTGCTTTGCCGTAATCTTTTCTTTTGCCAA
>CAZVTM010000021.1:0-18357 GCA_964630205.1 uncultured Helicobacter sp.
TAAATTTATTTTATATGCAACTAAGTCGCAAAATAGTAGTATTTTATTAATTTTACGAATACAAGGCTGCCCATGTTTAAAAAAACTATACTGATTGGAGCATTGCTGACAACGGCGGCATTCGCCAAAATATCAGTTTTTGTCACTGTCTTTCCATTGTATGATGCGGCAAAAAGTATAGCCGGAGATAAGGCGGAAGTATCAAGCCTAATCCCCTTTGGTGCCCCGGCACATGACTTTGAGCCAAAAGCAAAAGATATGGCCATGCTATCAAAAAGTGATTTGTTTATCACAAGCGGGGAAGGCTTTGAGCCTTGGAGCAAAAAGGTCATATCTTCTCTTGGGATTAAAAACAAAACTATAGATATGAGCACAAAAGTCAAATTATTAAAACCTCAAAATACAAGCGGTGGGCACGACCACCATGGACATGAACATTCCCATGCGGCATACGACCCGCACTATTGGCTAAATATAGACAACCAGATAACGATAGCCAAAGAAACTGCCTCCGCATTTTCAAAAAAAGATCCGCAAAACACCAAATTTTATAACGACAGAGCATCTGTATACATAGCCAAACTAACGGAACTAAAAAAAGAGTACGAAACCCTAAGAGGGTGCAAAAATAAAAAAGTTATCGTCAATCATAACGCCTTTGGATATTTGTCCAGCGAGTACGGAATAACACAATATACGATATCCGGAATGTCGCCGGATGCAAAACCGAGTTCAAAACAGATAGCAAGGCTCATAGACATAGCAAAAAAAGAAAAAATAAACACTGTTTTTTTTGAAGAATTTGCGAGCGATAAAGTTGCAAAAACTATAGCCAAAGAGGCAAACATAAAGACTGACGCCCTGAGACCCATAGAGAATATAACGCCGGATGAGAGCCGCAAAAACATAGGGTATATAGATATCATGAGGTCCAATTTGGCAAAACTTAAAGGTGCAATGGATTGCAAATAAAGTTCGTAGATGTGGTCATTGAAACTAGGGGGCTATCCTATAAAAATGCCGTAAAAGACGTAAGCTTCGCCGTCAAAAGGGGTGATTACGTAGCCATCATAGGACCAAACGGTGGCGGAAAAAGCACTCTCGTCAAGCTACTTCTCGGTCTATTGCAGCCAAGCTCAGGCGAAATAAAGCTTTTTGGCAAAAAACAAAAAGATTACAAAGATTGCCAAAAAATAGGATACGTAGCGCAGAGGGCGTCGCAAATAGACAAAAACTTTCCTATTACCGTCTACGAAACCGTCACTCTTGGTCTTGCCTACAAAAGCTCTTTTTTCAAAAGAATAACCAAAGAAGAAAAAGAACACATAAAAACGGTTATGGAAAAAATGGGCGTTTGGGAGCTAAAAGAGAGACATATATCTGAGCTTTCAGGAGGACAAGCGCAAAGAGTTATGATAGCCAGGGCCTTGGTCGGACGTCCGCAGATACTAATATTAGACGAGCCGAATACCGGAGTGGATACTGCGTCTCAGAGAGCCTTTTATGGGCTGCTAAGAAATCTAAACCAAAAAGACAATATCACCATACTTTTTGTTACGCATGATTTGGGAGTTATAGCCGATGACGTCAACAGCGTACTATGTATCAACCAGTCTCTATTGTCCTGTCGCAACCCACATGAACTGCTAAACTGTAGAGAGATGAGCAAAATATACGGCATTGATGGACATTTAGTCTGTCACCACCACTAGAGGTTAATATGGAAATTTTTGAATACTCTTTTATGATTAGGGCTTTTGCGGCAGGAATCATCATAGCGGCGCTCGCTTCATCTTTGGGGGTGTTTGTCGTTGTCAGAAGATATTCGATGCTCTCCGATTCGCTTGCACACATATCTCTTTTGGGGGTAGCATTCGGGTTTTTATTTTCCGTTTCGACATCATGGAGCGCCATACTAATAACGCTTTTGGCGGCATGGCTTATAGAATACCTACGCCAAAACCACAATCTATACTCGGACTCTATTCTTTCTATTTTTCTATCCGGCTCGCTAGCTACGGCAATTATTATAGTGTCCATGTCAAACTCCTTCAATACCTCGCTTTTTGATTATTTGTTCGGCTCTATCGTAGCCGTTGAAGAGAGTGATATATGGAGCATTTTTGTATTCGGGATTCTAAGTATTTTATTAATAGCCAATTACTATCAAAAACTTATTTTTACGGCCTTTGACGAGGAAAGCGCACGTTCTGCGGGAATAAACACAAAAATTCTAAACTATATTTTAGTATCGCTAGTCGCCGTAACCATAGGGCTATCTATCAAAATAGTAGGGGCGCTATTAATAGGGGCGCTGATGATAATTCCCGTAGTATCGGCGATGCAGTTTTGTAAAAGTTTTTTCGTTACGGCCGCCGTATCCGTATCTTTGTCTTTGATTTCAGTAGTTAGCGGGCTTTTTATATCATACTACGCATCTTTACCTAGCGGAGCGACTATAGTCGTTGTGTCGCTGGTGCTTTTTGTACTTAGTATGCTCACAAAAAACTATATCTGGCGAATAAAATAATGCATCTTGTGCCGTCTTAGGTTGATGCGCCAATAAAATTGTCGGTTTTTTTGTATTTGCAAAAGCTTTTTGAGGATTTGACCCCTCCGCTGCGGCTCTCACAGCCGCCAAGTCGGCGACCCCCACTATGGAAATATCCATTACATTTGCATTTTGGTTAATAAGGGTATTTATCCCGATTGAGCGCAAATAGTCCATTTTTGCATCAAAATCACCGTAGTAATACTCATGGTTACCTGGGGCAAAAAACACGCCATATCTGCTCTTAAGTTCAGCCAACGGGGCCGCCGCACCTTCAAGATCGGTCATTTTACCGTCAAATAAATCGCCGACTATCAGCACCATATCCGCATTTAAATTATTAATTTAAGAGATTATCGACGTCGCAAACTCTTTTTTGCTTGGATCCAGATGTATGTCCGTTACAAACACACAAAAATACCAAGCAATAGATATTTCGTTCTACCAAACCAGGGCGCCATTTTTGTAGAAATAAATGTTAAACAGTGCAAAAATTAATACGAGAATCGGTGTAGAAAAATAAGTTTTGAGATCATATTGCCAACAGTCTAGCTCCCTCCAAAGAGCCGTTTTTTAGCTTTGAAAGTTTTATATCGCACGCTTCCACACTTTTTTGAAATCCGTTTTTTAAAATGTATTTTTTTATGTGCTCGAGTAACCATTCGTTAGCGTGGACTATTCCACCGCCGATTACTAATATTTTTGGATTTAATAGCGTCACTATCATAGAGGCTCCATACCCGACAGCCTCTATAAATTCACCCACTATCACCTCTCCAGCTTCACTTTGTTTTAACTCGCTCAGTGTTCTGGATTGAAGACCTTTTGCGGCCGCCTTCTTGGCTATACCGCTTCCTGATGCCGAGAGCTCCAGGCAATTATCTTTGCCGCAACCGCATATTCCGCCGGTTTTGAGATATGGAACATGCCCTATCTCTCCAGCCAGATTATCGCATCCTTGAACCAATACGCCGTTGTCTATATACGCGCTACCGATTCCGGTGCCAACATAAAGCACGGCTATGTTTTTCTCATTCCAATAAGCCGCCTCCGCCAAAGCTGCACATTTGAGGTCATTTTGCACATGTATGGTCTTATCTTTGAATATAGCCCCCAAATCAAGCTCTTTAGCCGCTATATTTGGTGCAGAGAGAATAACGTCATCTTTTACCTGACCCGCAAAAGATATACCGATGCGGGATAAATCGGGCTGTGTTAGAAAAAGAGTTTTTAGTTCGTGAACTATATCTACGTCTTGGCTCGGCTTTTCAAAAGATACCGGACGGGAACCCTCAACTACACACCTAAAGTGGGTACCGCCCCAATCTATATAACCGATGCTCAAGAGGCATAAATCCTAAAATCAAGACCCTGAAATATAGAATTTTTATATTCCAAATCAGACAAAAACGGCTCGTTGATATTGTTTTCTTCTAGCATATCAAGGAGTCTTACGAAGTTTGATATATGCTCCCTAGTCCGTCTCGTGCTATATTCGACGGCAGTCTTTGTAGTCATCAAAAATGCCCAGTCCGAACTTTGTGCAAGCAAAAGCTCTCTTGCCATCTGATTTAAAACTCTCAAAGTCATAGAATCCTGCAGGTTGTAATACTTATCGGCAAACTCCGTCATTTTGTCTGCCATAAAATGCAAATGTCTATATATCCAGTCGTTTCCACCGTTTATCCAGACATCGTAGTAGCCTTTATCGCCCCACGAAGAGGGATTTGGCTCGGCTACCTGATTCGTATCGTAGATAGCCATGTACTCCATAGGCGTTACAGCTTGGATAACACCGTGTTTGTCCATCTCTTCAAATACGTGCATCAAAAAGTCTGGCCCCTCAAACCACCAATGCCCGAAAAGTTCGGCATCATAAGGGGTTACTATTAGTGGTGGCCTATCTATGAAGCTGCTTAGATACTCGGCTTGTTTTTCTCTGTTAAAGTGGAAATTTGCCGCATGTTCTTTGGCTTTTGCAAGAGCGTTTTGCCTATTGTATACCTCTTTGTGTTCCGATGCGGAAGTAACACGAAAATACTTAAGACCGGTAAACACCCTTGTACCGTCCGGACAGATATACGGTTTTACATACTCAAAGTCCAGGTCATAGCCTATATCCCTATAAAAATCTCTATAGTCCACGTCGCCGGGATACCCCTCTTTTGAGCTCCACACCTGCTTGGAGCTATCAGGGTCTCTACCGAACGCGGCTACACCGTTTGGAGTGTATATAGGGGCAAATACGCCGAATTTAGGGGTAGGCTTAGCATACACGAGACCGTGCGAGTCCATAAAGAAAAACTTAATACCGTTTTTATTTAGTATCTCGTCTAGCCCCTCGTAATATGCGCACTCCGGTAGCCAAATACCGTTTGGAGCTTTACCGAAATGTTTTTTGTGAGTGGTTACGGCAAGTTCTATTTGTACATCTACCGCTTTTTTATTGGATGACATCAAAGGTAAAAAGCCGTGCGTAGCGCCACACGTAATAATTTCCATTTTCCCGGAGTCGCTAAAATGTCTATAGCCATTTAAGACGTCATAGCTCAAAAACCCTTCAAAAAAAGCCTTAATTGTCGAAAATCTCTCTAAATAAAATCTAGAAATATCTCTAAAATAGGCATCATCTTTTGTTCTCTCAACCTCTTTATGGCAGAGCTCTATCATTCTCTCTAGATGTTTGTGATATTTGTCTCTCAAATAATCATCGGAGAGCATCTCACAAAGAGGCGGGGTCATGGAAACGGTAATCTTAAAATCTACCCCTCTCTCTTCAAGGCTTTTAAAGCCCATCAAAAGTGGAATATATGTCTCGTCGATAGCCTCAAAAAGCCAATGCTCCTCAAGAAAATACTCATATCCCGGGTGCTTAACAAAAGGAAGATGTGAATGTAGAACCGGAGCAAAATACCCTTTTGGCATCACTTAATCCTTTTTTACTAGTTCTGAGCTTGACACGCCGAGCACTGTTTTCTCACTATATTTACGCAAAAAGTCCATCTCTCTAACAAGACTGACGGAAGATTTTGCATGAGAAAAATGCGCCACGCTTGCCTTGATAAGTTCTATCCACTCTGATTGTTTGGTCATCCAAGTCTGTTTGTCGTTCTCCATAATATTTATCGAATCATTAGGCATTACAACATGATTTGACCTTAGCAGTTCGACAAATCTTCCATTAGCGTCTATTCCGCCGACTACGGCTATTAGCTTTTTGGATGGCATATGTGCATTGGCGTATTTGCTAGAAACTCTATCTTTAAAGTAAAAACCAAGCACCTCTTTTTCGCCGGTGTCGCTTAGCTCAAATAGTTTTAGGGCAAAAGTCTCAAATACATTATCGCCGACCGCTTTGTCCGTAATCTCCCAATATACGAATACCGTATTTACATTCACCGGCATTAATTTGAGAGTATCGATGTGGTATTTATCGGGTATTTTATAGTCTGCGCCCGAGTAATCTTTTGCCTCTTCTCCAAAAAGAAGTGTCGGATGAGTATTCGACGAAAAGCCTCCATCACTTAAGTTTGCCTCTACGGGAACCAATATATTTTTGTCAGCCATAGCAGAACCCTTTTTCTTGTGCGTTTGAACCCATTATATCAAACTTTTATAACTAGAAAGCTACAAGGGAGCGCAAAAATTTGGCGCTATCCTCTGGAGCCACCGTATTAATAAAAACGCCGCTTGAAAGCTCAAAACCGCCTATAACCGGAATTCTTGGGACTATCTCTATGTGCCATCTATAAAACTCATCCAGTTTGTAGTAAAAATTTGGCGTTACGCCCTCTCTTTTTGGCGGCACCGTTTTTAAGAAAATATTATACGAGACATCTTTTAGGGCCATGTTTATCCTCTTTATAGAAGATAGCAGTATTGTCGATAACTCTAAAAGCGATGAATCGCTAAGCGTCATAAACTCTTTTTCTTGGAGTTTTGACGCAACGACTGTCTCAAAAGGCCAAAAAGATGCATAGGGACAATAAGATACGAAATGGTCGCTCTCTTCGATTATCCTCTCTTTGCTTTTTAGCTCGCTTTTTATTATATCACTAAAAAGACACCTTGAGGTGGCCTCAAAATGTTTTCTGCTCTGCTCTATCTCAGTTAAAATGTTTTTCGGAATAAACGGCATACCGATAATTTGAGTATGCGGATGCGATATGCTAGCGCCGGCTAGCGCCCCTTGATTTTTAAAAACATTGACGTATTTTATGCGAGTATCTCTATGAAGGTCGGCTATACGGTCCCTAGCGGCTTTTAGTACGAGAGATATCTCATCCGCACTTAGCTCTTGGAATTTTGAAGGGAATCTAGGCGTGTCTATAATTATTTCATGCGCCCCAAAGCCGTCCATCTCTTCATAAATACCGTTAAAATCGCTCAAAGGATTTTTCTCTATTTCAAGAGCGTTATATTTGTTTGGAATGACGCGAACTTTCCATCCTGGGGTATCTTTTTTTGAGCCATACTCTCTTATTGCATATATCTCAGGGGGTGTTTTGTGTTCATTGCCGTAGACAAAAGGCGAATCTACGTCATAAGCTTCGGATGAGGAGAGCTTAAAGTCGGATGGCTTACGCACTCTTTTTGGGGAGATGATTACCCAATTGTCTTTGAGCTTACAATATCTATAGTGGGACACTTTTTATCTATCCTTTTATTTTTAGCTTGCCGACAAAGCTATGTTCTCGTATAAACTCGGAGAAAAACGCTATTGATACACCCTGCGTACACAGTTCTACCCCGCGCTCGTTTTGACTTACCGTAATAGTCGGCACAACAAAGGCGCTAAAAGGAGTTTCCAGCTCAAAAAGTATCTCTTTTTGATTGACCGTATCTTCAAATTTTAAATGAAATATAGACTCAAACGAAAGCTTGCCGTTAGACAATTTCTCGCCGTTCACCAACAATTCTTCGTAGTCGCAAAAATGGAGATTAAACTCTTCCGCAAACACAAAAGACGCATCAAAATCTGTCTTTAAAACTATGTCAAACTTCAATGCTTCGTCTGTTATTTTGAATGTTTTTGTTATTTTTGCATTATGCTTGTCGCCGAATATATATATTCCTCCGTCTCTTTCAAAGCCGACACTTTTTTTGTCTTTAGTCGCCAATTTAAAAGGCTGGTTTGCAAAATCACCATACTCCCTAAAAGAACACGCAAAGAAAGAATGCAAATCAAACGAGTCATCGCTTATATGCTCAATAAATGAATTTTTTTGATACCAGTCGTAAAATAAATTTTCTTTTAAAACCTCGGTGCCTTCGACCGTTATATCGTGAATTGTATCAATCCCCTCATCGGTAGCCTCTTTTGGCGCCCCTTTGCTCTCAAAAAACTTTGAATGATACGCCTCTTTGCGTCTGGTAAGGGTATTTTGATAGTTAAACAATCCGCCAAACGAGCTAAAGTCCGTCATCTGTCCGCCGTTTTTCTCTTCAAAAACCGTGTAAAAACTATCGTTTTTTAATCTAGCCTCCATGTAGCCGTCAAAGTTCTCATCCGATATCTCAACGCTCTTGGATAATCCGAGTTTTTTCTCGCATTCTATTATGTGTTTATAGCAGTTATCTCTCAGATTCGGGAGGTATACGCCGCCAAATACGCCGTGCCATAATGCGTCGTTAGCCTCTGTTTTCAAAAGCATCTCGTCAAACTGCTCGGAGCCTATTTTTTTGGCTAACTCAGAGAGACGGAGTGTTTTTTTGTGAATCCTATTTGACTCTTCGTATTTGACGAGAAAGTTTTTCCAAATCCCACCTTTTACGAATTTATCGGCATTCGAAGAGCCGAAACCACCTGCCGCATGATGCTTGACATGCTCTATGAGCTCGGCATCGTCGGCGTTTAGCGACCACTCGCCCATCTCATAGTATGAAACCTCCGGCAAATAGGCAAGACCGAGCGCTTTCTCGGAGTCGAAATACTCTCCGTAATGCATTGCTTTTATCTTTTCGCTAGCTTTTAGAGAGTCTAAAAATTCCCTTAGCCAACCCTTTTCATAAACCCACTCATAAGTATTTGGCCAAAGACCAAACTTTTCGCCGTCATCAAATATGATAGCCGCCTTATCCGTCATAGCCTCAGACTCTAGCTCGGCTATAGCCGATGATGCCTTTTTGAACGGCATCAAATATCTAAGTTTTTTGGATATAGGAAATACCCCTAGCCTATCGCCGCCCTCTTCCGTATAGTAATATCCTTTTAGCTTGTCCTCGTTATATCCGGCAGCAACAAAGTGATAATCGTCCGTCAAAATATACTCAATTCCTTGTTCGCATAGACTCTCGACAATAGATTCGCTCCAAACTCTCTCGGTTAGCCAAAGCCCCCTTGGCTTTACGCCGAAATTATTGAATAAAAATCTATTCATTTTTTTGACTTGCAGCGATCTATCCCTTTTCGGTATTGCAGCCAAAATCGGCTCATAAAAACCGCCGGAGAAAAACTCTATCATCCCTTTTTCATGGCAGGATTTGATAAGAGAAAACAGCTCTTTATCGCGCTCTTTTATAAACTCGAAAAGCCAGCCGCTAATATGAAGCGAAAACTTGAACCACTCATCGTCTTTGACCGTCTCAAAAAACGGCTTATAACTTTTTTCTATCGCCTCGTAAACTACGGCGTCAAAGTTGTCTATCGGTTGGTGGGAGTGAAGGCCAAGAAGTAGTTTTGTCTGCATTTTAAAGCCTTTTTATATATACCAATCTTCCAAAAACTTTTCGTTCACCTCTAGCTGCAAAGAACCGTACAGCGGTGCTTTTTCTATAACCTTACCTTGTTTTTGTATCTCAAAAGAAGCCTGAAGCAACATATCGCACCCGCACTCAAGATATGATTTCGGCAGGCTAACCTCAAATACTTCGTCCACCGCAGACTCTATAACCCCCTCTATCCCGCTTTCGGCACACTCCATCTTATGGGGTTTTGAAGCGAATGGTAGTTTTACTTTTATGGCTTGCGTCCCCACAAGCTCTATACACAAATCATACCCCTTGTCTATTAGCTCCGCAAACTTGCCGCTGATTGCAAAGCATATATTTTCGTCATCAAATCCCCAAAATAGTTTTTCAAAGTGAAAGCCACTCGAATCCATGGCAGAAAACTCAGCATCAAGGTCTATGCTTCCCGCTCCGAGCCACTCGTAAAAATCTGTCATCTTGCCATCTATATCGGGGGTGATATAGTTTTTTGGTTTTTGCTTGATTTTTGCCGCTTTTGCTTTATTGATGGACTCAAACAACTTCGCTGGCGGCTCTTTGGCTATTATTTTGTAGATATTTAGAAGATGTTTTCTAAATAACTTGTCAAACTCATCCGCTTGCGGCGTATAGTGATCGTCGCCATACCACCAAAACCAGTCGGAGCCCTCGGCTATCATAAGCTCTTTTCTAGCTTTCTCCAGTGCTTCTTGAGACAAAGAGTGCTTAGCTTCCTCAAAGGCGTTTTTTGTCTCAGACAGGAGCTCCCAAGCCTTATTTTTCTCCTCATGCCCCATCCATGTCGAAAATGTGCCGTATATCCAACTGCCCGGCTTAATGGATTCTATTGAAGCGGACTCTATATCTTCTCTCTCAAAAGCTTCACTAAAAGTAAGGGTGTCACACCAATCGGCTTTTTCAAATTCGGCATACAACAGTTCAAAAAAGTTTTTTGCGTTGTTTTCGTAGTATTCCCACGCATTTTCGCCGTCCAGTATAATCGGGACGATGGCCTCAAAATTGATCAAATCATAAAGCTCTTTTAGCCTTCCCATAAAATCCGATACGGCTTCTTTGGCATCTTTTCCAGAATACGTAAAACCTATCAGATCGCTAAGTGCTTTATCTCTGAACAATACACCGATTTTATTATCATCTTTGCCTACTTTGTATCGCTTGTATATACCAAACCTATATCTGGAATCCAAGCTCTTAAAAAGCACGTCCTCATCGGCTCCTATATATTTGACGCCGCTTTTTGACAAAAGCTCCAAAGCGGCATTACTGATAGAGCCTTCGGCGGGCCAAAAAGTAGAGGGCTTAACACCGAATACATCTTCATATTTTGAAATTGACATATCTACGTGTCTGGCGGCGTCAGATTTGAAATCGGCAAAAACTTTGGGAGTTACCGCATACTTATCCGCCTCTTTTGCCGCATTTTTATCAAGCAGCAAGGGCAATATAGGATGATAAAACGGGGTCGTGGCAATCTCTATTTTGCCCTGTTTTTGGAGATTCTTATAAAATGGGATTATCGTCGACACAAAAGAAAAAAGCTCAGAAAAAAGAGCGGCCTTGTCGGACTCGCTAAAATTTCTTTCTTTTTTTATAAGACTCTGAACAAGACTGGAATTCTCCCTTATCGCATTGGAACACCAGGAAAGCAAGAACAATACCTCTAAATCCAGTATCTCTCCGTTTTCAAGTTCATCTGCAAAAGAGGAAAGGTCTTTGTATCTATTTTTTTTTGCGTACAACTCCCTGTATCTTGGAAGCGGATGTATCATTGTTTTTAAATTTGCAAAAAAAAGCGTTTCAGCCAAAAACATTCGTTCATTAGTCGTCAAAAGAGAGATATCTTTTTGCACGCACGACAAAAAGATGTCGTTTACAAACCCCTTGCCATACTCCTCCAGCTGCTCTATAAGCGAAGGAACAAGATTGAATGTAGCTTTGATATTGTTGAACTTGGAGAGATAATACGGCAGCTCATAATAGTCTTTTATGGCGTGCAAAAAAACCCACGGCATCTTATATTCATTTTGCATATCATCCTTGTAGTAAGGCTGGTGCATATGCCATAAAAACGCTACGTGGAGTTTTTTCATCAGTCTTCTCTAGACCATTGCACTATTTTTGCCGCAAACTCATTGAATATAGCTTCCCCGTCATTCGCATCACCGGCTTGGACATATATATTCAAATGATCCGAATGTTGATCCGGGAGCATCAATATCCAGTCATTTTTTCTGACCATTATTTTTACGCCGTCTATAAATGAGGCCTCCCTGCCAACCGAAGCCTCCATAAATTTACGCATCATTTTGCCTTTTAGTTTTGATGCGCACGGCACTTTTTCGTAGTGAAAATAAAAAGAAGGTAGTGACTCTTTGACATCCTGAAGCGACATATCCGCTTGAGATAACATCTCAAGTATTTTGATACTTGCAAAAATAGCATCATAACTGTACGCAAACTCGCAAAATGCGAAGTTTCCGCTAAGATTTGCAATCAAGTCATATTCTTTTAATTTATTTGCCTTAACGCCGTTAAATTTGCCCCTCTCTATTACAAGATTTTCAAACTGCAAATCAAGGAAATCCGGTGTACTCACAGGTAGGTAAACTTTTGATCTGCCGTCTTTTGAGCTCATATCGAGAAGTTTCAAAACCGTTAAGAGTTGGGTATGTGCCTCAAACAATTCCCCAGTTCCGGATATCATCTCAAGTTTTTGACCGTTTGGATATATGACATAAGCCATATTCATATCAAGGTGCTTAACTATTTTTGACAGCTCATCTTTTGATTTTTCGATTAGAGCCGGAAGCCTATTTAGCTTTTTGTCGTCTGCATACGCATTAAGGACTATATTGTCGACACCCAAAGCATTTAATATTTCCGGATAAATATCGGCCGTAGATCCAAATAGCAAATCTACCGCCACTTTTGGCTTTTTGATTTTTATAGCATCGGTATTTAGGGCTTTTAATACCGCTTTTTTGTATTTGTCTTTTAGGTTTACTTTTTCCGATATTTGACCTATTTCATCGAAGTTTACCCGTCTAAAGCTCTCTCTAAAAAACACCCTCTCGCAGTTTTTTTCAGTATTGGTATCTATATGCAAACCTTCATTGGTAAAAAATAGAATTTCCGTATTTTGTTGGTTTGTCACAGACTGTCTAAAGTGTATACCCGCAACGATATCTTTCCCTTCTTTTATCCCAAATCTGGCGATATTAGATGGAACTATATGTATATCCACAACATCTATGCCGGAAGATAAAAGTCCTGAGAGAAATGCCCGCTTTAGCATTCTTGAAGACTTGTGGTAGTCCCTTGATAGGTATACTTTACTGCCTACCGGAAGCATTGAGCTAAAGGCTTCGGCAAGCTTTATTGCCATTTCGCAGGACAACTCCACGTTTGTTCTGCCGCTAACGACACCGCCTTCAAAAATAGAATTTTTATATTTATTGCCCCATACGATATTGTTACTAACTATGCTGGCCTCTTCTACTATCTTGTCCGGCCATACGACGACATCGTTTTCAAAAGAAGACAAATCGCCTACTTCGCACCCTTCCGCCAAAATAAGACCTTTTGATACTTTTACTTTTTTGCCTATTCTATTTTTGGAGCATATTACGCTATTTCGTATAGCGCATTTTTCATCTATAGATACGTCATCCCATACGGTTGCTTCGTCCACGATAGAACTTTTGCCTATTATGCTACGAGAGCCGACAACGCAGTTTTTGAGCTGAGCTCCGTCTCTAACTACGCTGTTTTTACCGAGAACAACTATCCCCTCCACCGATACCGAATCCGGGACATTTACGCCCTCTTCCGCATATAGCGTGCCATGCTCGAAGCTTTTTTTCTCACCGCGAATAGAAAGTGTTACCTTGCCGCTCAAAAGGTCTTTTTGCACCTCTCTATAGCTCTCCGGATTACCGACATCCCTCCAATACCCCCTAACAGAGCATGCCCATAGTGTTATTCCTGATTTCATCAAGGACGGGAAAAGATCTTTGGCAAAATCGTAGTTGGCGCCCTCCGGAATATGCTCAAGTATCTGTGGATCAAGTATATAAATACCCGTATTTATAGTATCCGAAAACACTTCGCCCCAACTCGGTTTTTCCAAAAATCTTTGTATCTTGCCCTCAGGCGACGATATGACAACCCCAAACTGAAGGGGATCGGGGACCGGAGTTAATGTAATAGTAAGCAGGGACTCTTTTTTCTTATGAAATGCGATTATTTCCCCCAAATCAAAGTCCGTTACAAGATCACCACTGACAACGATAAACTCTTCATCCAGGAATTTCTCGGCACATTTGACGGCGCCCGCAGTACCGTAATCGTCATCCGGCAATACATACTCTATGTTTACGCCAAACTCGCTACCGTCTTTAAAATAATCTTTTATAACTTCTGGTTTAAAATACAGGAGTATCACTATATCCTTAATGCCGGCATCTCTTACCTTTTCGATAATATGCTGCATCATAGGTCTATTAAGTATAGGAAGCATCGGCTTTGGAACCGAATGTGTCAGAGGTTGTATCCTAGTTCCAAAACCACCCGCCATTACTACTGCTTTCATCCAACCTCCTGTATTATGCTTGTTTCCTTATGTTCGCACTCTTTAACTAAATAATATATTAAAAAAGCCACTTTTTAGCCTATTTTTATGACGAATCTATAACGTTTATCCCCTCCAGATATCACATGAACCGAGCAGGAGTCTATTTTTTTTGAAAATAGTATGCATTCTAGCTAGAATAAACTCTAGTTTTTTGATGGTATTCAGGGCGAAAGCACCTTTGTTAAGCATAACACAATCGGCACGTTGTGCAAAAGCGGCATCCGTAATTTCCGCACGGCTAGGCAAATTGTTTTTCATCTGATTTTCAAGGACTTGAGTAGCGAATATCACGGGGGTGTGAGCCGCTTCGCAAAGATCAAGTATCTCCTCTTGTAGATAAGACATATTTTCAAACTCGACCTCAATGGCCAAATCGCCTCGCGCCAACATAATGCCGCTATACTCATGATACATTAAAGCCTCAAGAATAGACGGCAGATTTTGAACGGCTAGTTTTGTCTCTATCTTCGCAACTATCGCCACGTGCTCTTTGTTCTTCGCTTTCAATAAATCTTTTAGAGCAATAATATCCTTGTCGCTTTGGGCGAAAGAGATACCGAGTATATCCGCAAACTCAACTACGGAGTTTAGATTTTTAGCATCCTCGTCGGTTATGGCATCCACCAATGTTTTACTATCCGGAAAGTTGATTCCTTTTTCTTCTTTAAGCGTCTCGCCGCCAGGTTTTACCTGCACCACTTGGCACATCAATCCGTTTTGTTTTTTTTTGGATGACTTTTAGGCCTATTTTGCCGTCATCGATAAAAACCTTGTCTCCTTCTTTTGCATCCATAACGAATTCTTTTTGAGTGCAATAGATGGCTGCGGGTGCGTTGACTCGTCCGCCCTCGCTGACAATAGCCGCATGCCCTTCAATTTCCTCTAGCGACAAAAACAGATAATCGCCCTCGTAGAGTCTAATAGTTTCCGTAACATATGGGATATTGAGTATTTCACCGGCGAAAGATTTTTTCTTTTTCTCTATGCTTATTAGAGTATTCTCATTAACTTTGACTTTTTTATTGAGTTCACAAATAATAAAACCCTTCTCTAAAGCAACCACTTTCAGGCTTCTACTTTTGCCGTCCCCGGTTGATATCGCAATCTCTTTCTCTTTTTTCGCTTTTTTATAAAATTCGTCGCTTACCTCTATATTGTAAGCATCGACCGGCACTTTGACAAAACTATCCTTGCTATCTTTTTTTGTAATATATATTTTTTTGTCGCTATCAAGCTTTAACTCGCCTTTTACTTTTCTGATTTTGCCGGTTCTTATTTTTGGCCCCGCTAAGTCAACGTATATTTTTAGTTTATTTTGCGGATGGAGATTTTGGTTTAGCTCGGCTATTTTTGCCGCCATTATCCCCCACTCCAAAGAGCTGTCGTGAGCAGTGTTTATACGAAATATCCCAACCCCCGCACTCGCAAACTCCTCTATCATTTGAGGATTTTTTGCCGCCTCGGAAGGGAGTGTGAGCATTATTTTGGTCTCCGCCCTTTTTTTGGGTTTTGCTTCTCCGCCGAATATCGCAGCCCTTTTTGACATTATCTCTTCCGCTTCATCTATGCTCAATATATCTTGATTTTTGGCATATTCTCTATTTTGGCATTTAGATAGTATCTCTATTAGCAGTTCAAGTGAATGCATAATATGCGGCTGGGACCTGCCAAGTGAAGATAACCCCATTTTTGTAAGACTATCTTGCAGGTGCGTGTTATCTTTTTGTCTCAGTCTCAGATAGTGGTGCATATTGACGAGGGTTTTCGGATTTTTGCAGTTATTTGGATTTATCTGTGCGTCCGCAACATAATCACGGAGCGCTATTACCTCATCCAATACGCTTACGCTATTTTCACTTGTCGGCATATATTTTTACCTCTTATAGAAATGATGTAGCCGACTGGAGAGTTTTAAAAAACAATCTCTGCTTAACCCTAAGATAGCTTTTTGCCTCATCCATCTCATGTCCGCCCAGAAGTATCGGATATATCTTTTTACCCCATTCCCTCTCGCACAGCTTGGCAATATTGAGAGCATCCGTCATAAACTGTGGTGTTATAAGTAAATAAATGAGGTCTACTTTGTCAAACTTGGTCACTATCTCAAGAGTTTTTTCATATCTGTCAGCCATTGCGTCGCCGATGATGTCAACCGGATTGTTCCTTGACCAGTTGCTAGGCAGTATGGCATCAAGAGCCCTTAGCTCTTCATCGTTTAGCTGATATAGTTTTCTACCGTGGTCTATGATATAGTCGGTTAGTATCGTAGCAGGACCGCCGGCGTTTGTGACTATCAGGATATTGTTTACCTCATTTAGCGGGTTAAACAGCAGCGCTTCGATATTGTCCTCTATCTTCGCCCCGACAGACTCTATAAGACCTTTAAACATATCGTAGTTGCCGCTTAGGTTGCCCGTGTGCGAAAACGCCGCTTTTTTGCTCTCTGCGGACTTGCCCGTTTTAAAGATATACACTTTTTTCTTGCTGTTTCTAAGCGCGCGGAGGAACTCTTTGCCGTTTTGGATACCCTCCGCATAGATGGAGATGTAGTTGCAAGAGCTCTCTTCGTTTAGCATGTCGACCATCTCTGCAAAATCAAGGTCAACCATATTTCCGCAAGATACTAGATGCGAAAAGCCTATTCCGGCATCATACGCTTTGTCCATAAGCGCCGACAATACGGCTCCGGATTGCGATAGAAGCGCCAGTTCGCCTTTTTTGAGTCCCCCGATACCAAATGTCAGATTGAGACTTTTTGTCCCCTCTAGGTAGCCTAGGCAGTTTGGTCCTATGACATTGAAGTTGTGCTCTTTTGCCAGCTCAGCAATGATACGCTCACTGTCATAGTCACCCACCTCTTTGAAGCCCGCGGAGATGATGATTAGGTTTTTGATTTTCTTTTTGATTAGCTCATTTACGGTATCTACGACAAACTTGGAAGGTATGGTGATGACCGCCGTGTCGATATCACCCTCTATCTCGGCTATACTCGTAAATAGGTTTTTACCGAATAGCTCGCCACCTTTTGCATTGACAAAAAACACTTCGCCACCGTACTCAAGAGAGTTTTTGGCTATCGCATACCCTACTTTGGTCGGGTCTGAGGAGGCGCCTACCACTACCACCCTATCGTTTCTAAAGAAGTTTGGTCTATCTTTTCTGAGTGTTCCGAGTTTTTCGGGTTTCGGTTCCCCTCTTTTTATCCTGGCGTCTACTATTTTTAGCCCATCTTTTGTGATAAGTACGGGGTTGAAGTCTAGCTCTATGATGTCAGGATTTGATTTGGCGAAAGCTTGCATTTTTTTGACAAAATCGACCGCCATATCTATACCGTACTCAAACCCCCTGAAGCCGTCAAATACTTTTGATATTTTGGTTAGCCTAATGGCTCTTTTTATCTCATCGTCACCTGCGTGTATATCTATGAAGCAAACATCTTTGTACATCTCCAAAAATACGCCGCCCTTGCCAAACACTATAGTCTTGCCAAATATCTCATCATCTACGAGTCCGGCATACACCTCAAGACCGCTCAGCATCTCAACAACTATGAATTTATCGCCGCTATCTAATGTCACCCCTTTTGCCGCTATGTTTGCAATTATTTCGTTTTTGGCTTTTTGAAGGTCTTCATTGGAGTTGATGTTTAGTTTTACTGCACCGAAATCGCTTTTGTGTACGACTTTTTCAGACTCTATTTTGATAACTACGGGGAAAAAATCAACGCTTGGGGTATCATCCAGACCAAACGAAACAAACTTTGGAGTAGATATCCCTTGCGCGGTAAGCATTGAGTATATTTGGGATTCGGTCATAGCGTATCCTTTAGTTATTACAAGATTGTACGAGAGATTTTTTGCATTTTTGTGTCAAAGGCCATTTATACATATGGCTTACGACTTTTTTTGCCAAATAGCCCATTATACCGCCCAGCTTAACACCATACACAATACCTACCGTGTAGAAGCCGCCAAGCGCCACCAGCATCCCCGGCAAATCAAACTCTATCTTTTTGAGCTCTTTTTTGTTCGCCAGAGCTTCAATATTATAAGCTGCGACATCTGCACCAAATTCAGCCACCATGGCGGTAGGCGCAAGCGTTTTGCCTTTTGTGTTCACGACCTCGGCGCAGTCGCCTATCGCAAATACATTATCAAAACCTTGCACCATTGAGTATTCATCTATTTTTAGCTGCCCTCTCTGATTGTACGAAAAGCCATCGCCATCTATTCGGCGCACCTCTACACCGCCCGTCCATATCATAAAGTTCATGGCTATACTTTTACCACTTGCCAAATGTACGGCATGTTCGTCCACTTTAAGGATTTTATCCCCGGTTATTATGTTGACGCCCAGATCCTCTAGCCTTTTTTTGCTTTTTCTCATTAGATACTCGTCAATGCCTGGGAGTATGGTAGGAGATGCCTCTATTAGATGTATAGCT
>CAZVTM010000021.1:18397-30459 GCA_964630205.1 uncultured Helicobacter sp.
AAGAGCAAAAAACCTCTCTGAATACTCCGCCATTGCTGCCGCTATTTCAACGCCTGATAATCCGCCGCCGCCTATTACTACGTTAAAATCAGGATTTAGCTCACAAACCCCTTCCGATTCAACTTTTTTATAAATAGCTTCTTCAAATTTTTGCTTAAACTCAAAGGCTCTTTTTAGGCTCTTAACACCGTGCGCATGTTCGGATAGCCCTTCGATAAACGAAGGGAAAAAAGTTCTTGAGCCGTTAGCTATCACAAGATAGTCATATGCGAGCTCTTCGCCGAGGCTCGTAATTATTTTATTATCATTTGGAACTATTTTTACTATTTTGCGTTGCAAAAAGTTTATACCGCTATTGTAAAACAACGTTACAAGGCTGACGCTAATATCGGTTATCGTAGTTTTATTGGCTATAAAATCATACACATCTGTTTGCAGATAGTGGTACGGCCTAGAATCTATGATTGTTATTTCAAATTCACTATTTTTGGATAGATTGTGTGCAGCTCTTATACCGCCGTATCCGCCCCCTATGATTAGGACTTTTTTCTTCATACCGCTACCCGACAAGTTTTTCGGCTAACTTGATAAGATCCGGTTTTATCTGATATTTTTGTGAACCTATATAGTCGATACTTACAAAATCAAACTTTGAATCTTTGTAGACTATGACATTTTTATCGTCTGGTTTTAGCATTAGCTTGTCAATAGAGAGCTTTGCAAATTCGAAAGCCATCAATCTATCAAAGACACTAGGACTACCGCCTCTTTGGATGTGCCCTATCGTACTTGCTCTAGAATCCATGCCGATATCGGTCTTGAACCATTCGCATACTTCATCGGTTTTGCCGCTCCCCTCGGCAACTATCGCCAAGATATAGCTCCGACCCTCTTTTATCTGCTGCTTAAACCTTGCCGCCAATGCCCCAAAATCATTTTGCATCTCAGGTATAACGACCATTTCGGCGCCGCTTGTAAGGGCGGAAACGAGGGCTAAATAACCGCAGTCTCTCCCCATCGTCTCGATAACAAACGCACGCTTGAACGAAGCTGCCGTATCCCTAATATCGTCTATAGACTCCCTAATTACGTTGAGTGCGGTATCGACGCCAAGACAATAGTCTGTCCCAAATATATCGTTGTCTATCGTAGTCGGAATACCGACAAAATTTACGCCGAAATCATGATAAAACTGTCTCATGGCTCGAAATGATCCGTCTCCGCCAAATACAACGAGTTTATCTATCCCCTTTGCTTTGAGATTCTCAAAAGCCTGCTTTCTGAATTCAATATCAAAAAATCTTTTTGAGCGGGAAGAGCGTATGACTGTACCGCCCCTGTGAATGATACCGCCGACTCTTTCATGCGTAGCCTCTTTGATATCCCCGTCTATAAGCCCTTCAAGCCCATCATATATCAAATAAGGTTTAAGTCCGAGTTCAAAACTATACTCCACAAACTGCTTAATACCCGGGTTCATACCTGCGGCGTCACCACCAGAACACATAACGGCTATAGACATAACAACTCCTGTTTGATGTTTTACTTGTTGCTTAGTTTTTCAAATAGTTTTACTTTGCCAAACTCGACCCCAGGCTGGTCATAGGTGTTTATATCAAAATGAGCGCCGGCAAGAGCCGTTAAAAGTTCAAAATAAAATATAAGAGCCCCTATGCTGTCTTCATTTAGACTATCCAGCTCTATCAAATCTACTTTTACGCCCCTCTCAACCAATGTCTCAAGCGTAGCATCGCATTGGGAATTTATGACGTGCGAAAATTCTAATCCATTTACAAAGTCGGTTTTTTCTAAGTTTTTGATAGTAACGCTAGGAACTCTTAAATTATTTTTAAAGTCTTTTACGCGTATAAAAGTAACGGTCTTATTTTTCGGGCCCTCTATAATGAGCTGCAAAAAAGAGTGCTGATCAACCGACCCTATAAGACCTATCGGAGTAAGTCCAACATTTTGTCCACTTTGATTTATTTTACCGAGACTCTCCGCCCAAAGCTGAATATACCAAGCCGTCAGTTTCTCCAGCGAACTTGAATATGAAAAGAGGACGTTTATCGGATATTTTTCATAGTTTTGGACATAAAATGCGGCTTTTTTTATCATCTCTGTTTCATTGCCGTCAAAAAAGCTTTTTTTAAATTTTGCAGCGCCAAGAAGGAGTTTCCTTATGTCATACCCAAGTATCGCAAGCGGCAACAGCCCGACAGCACTAAGGACAGAAAATCTGCCGCCTACGTTTGGAGCTATATAAAACCTCTCTAGTCCAACATCGGCTCCAAATTTATCAAGCGGGGATCCTTCATCGGTAACTATCAAAAACCTTTTTTTGAGTTTTGGATTTGCGGTTGTGTCAAAGAATTTATCTATGACTAGCTTTGCAAGACTCGTGGTCTCTATCGTTGAGCCTGATTTTGAAATCATTATAAAAAGCGTATCTTTAGCGCTAAGCCCTTTTAACGAAGAATTTATCTCGTTTGGATCGCAGTTTTCGAGGAATATAAGATTAATATCGTTACGGTTTTTTGTGTGTTTAAGTGCCGTATCGATAGCCTTGGTACCGAGGCTTGAGCCGCCTATACCAAGAACTACTAGGTTTTTTATTTTACCTTTATATACGGCATTGTTGGAGATTATAAATTTATATATTTTATCCAGTGTGGCGTCAGAGCTTGTCGGAAGGTCGTAAAAGCCTATCTTGCCCTGCTCCTCTTTGATTTTGCCAAAAAGACCGCTAATAGTTTCGTCTTTTACCTCGTTTGCGGCGTCCTCAAAAAAGAGCCTGGTAGAAATCATATTATCCCCCTATATGTTTTGCCATATCCACAAGTCTAGACGTGTAGCCCCATTCGTTATCGTACCAGGCGACTACTTTTACCATGTTGCCGTCAACTACTTGAGTAGAATCCGGGATAAAAATAGCACTCTGCGTCGAGCCGATAAAGTCGGATGAAACCCTCATGTCTTCATCATACTCTACCAACCCTTTGTAACCACTCAGTGACGCATCTTTAAAAATAGCGTTTATCTCATCTTTGGTTACAGATTTTTTGACCAAACAATTCAAATCAACTACAGATACGTCAGGTGTAGGAACCCTTAGGCTAAAGCCGTTTAGTTTGCCGTTTAACTCTGGAATTACCTTGCCTATCGCTTTTGCAGCCCCCGTACTGGTAGGAATGATGTTTATAGCTGCGGCACGCGCTCTTCTTTTGTCTTTTGCATGTTTGACGTCAAGTATATTTTGATCGTTCGTATAGCTATGCACAGTAGTCATAATCCCCTTTTCTATTCCGATTGTGTCATTGAGTATTTTTACTATCGGACCGAGGCAGTTTGTTGTGCAAGAGGCGTTTGAGACAATAGTTTCGCCTTTGTATTCTGTATGATTGACGCCATATACGTAAGTTGGGGTATCGTCTTTTGCCGGAGCAGACATAAGGACTTTTTTGACTCCGTTTTTAAGGTGGGCATCGGCTTTATCCATGCTAAGTATCGCACCCGTACACTCAAGGACGATTTCTGCGCCGCAAGAACCAAAATCTACGTTATTAGGGTCTCTGTCGGAAAATATTTTTATATTATTTTTACCCATTGTAAACGTAGTGTCGTCTATGAGTTTTACACCATCAAACCTGCCGTGCACAGAATCGTATTTAAGCAGGTATTCAAGCATATCAGGCTTCATAGTCGCATTTACCGCTACTAGTTCCATATCGCTTCTTGCGGCTATAATCCTTGCCGCTATCATACCTATTCTACCAAAACCGTTAATTGCTACTTTTAATGCCATTAAAACCCCTATATTTCAAGTTATATCCAAAATATTATCATTTGAAACTATATAATACGCTAAACGACAGCGTTTTTGAAGGATAAAGGATCCTTTAATTTATTTTGTAAACGTTTTTTGCATGCTTGATATCGGCAGCTCTCATTATGCGCACAAGGTTCGTAGTCCCTTTTTGGCCTGTAGGATAGCCGATTGTGACGATATACGTACCATCTTCTTTTATTGCTCCGCTAGCCAAGGCTTTAATGGTAAATTCACACAACATTCTATCCGTGCTCTCGTGCTCGTCAAGGACAAAAAGAGGTTTTACGCCCCATACGACGGCAAGCCTTCTATAGGTTTCTATAGTATGCACCGGCACAAGCACGTCAGACTTTGGTCTGAATTTGGCAAGGCTTCTAGCGCTTCCTCCGCCGCTTGTAAAAGCAATTAATGCGTCCGGCTCCATATCCTCGGCCATTCTATTGGCTGCTACGGCTATTGCGTCCGCAGGATTGTGTATTTTGTCCAAATTGCGATAAAAAGGGTATATGGTTTCAACTTCGCATATTGCTTCGTTCAATACTCTTATTGCCTCTATCGGGTACTTACCGACGGTGGTTTCATCAGAGAGCATTACGGCATCGGTACCATCGAGAACGGCATTTGCTATATCGCTCACCTCGGCTCTCGTCGGAAAAGGAGAATCTATCATAGAGGTTAGCATCTGGGTGGCGGTAATTACAGGAATTCCCTTTCTATTTGCGGCTCTGATTATCTTTTTTTGTACTATTGGCACTTTGGAGAGTCCAAGCTCAACTCCTAAATCACCCCTTGCCACCATCAACCCGTCAACAACGTCAACTATAGAAGATAAATTTTCTACCGCTTCGCCTTTTTCTATTTTTGCAAATATAGGGCAGTCTCCGCCAAATCCTGCAACAATTTTTTTAGCCTCTTCAACATCGTCTTTTGATTTAATAAAGGATATGGCCATCATGTCAACGCCTATTTTTACACCATACTCCATATCTTTTTTATCTTTTTCGGTTATGGCTGAAATCGGAAGCGAAGCATTTGGAAAATTAACCCCTTTTTTACTAGTAAGGTCTCCGCCTACCAGTATATTAGTTTTTACCACTCCGTCAATATTTGACGCCACTTCGCATCTTATGCTTCCATCGGCTAGATATATAAGGTCTCCTACTTTTAGGGACGGTAGTATCTGTGGATAATTTATAGTTACGCCATACTTATCGTCAAAATTTGCAGTCGGATAAAAATTGAGCATATCACCTTCGTTAAGCTCCATCACACCGGCTATTTCGCCTACTCTGATTTTTGGGCCCGATATGTCTTGGAGCACAGCCACGCAAGCACCTAGCTTATCAGACACCTTGCGGACCTTTTCGAGATTTTTGCCGTGATACTCATGCGTAGAGTGCGAGAAGTTAAATCTAAAAACATTGACACCGGCGAGTATCAGTTTTTCTATCATCTCCTCTGAGTCGGTTGCCGGTCCTATCGTTGCGACTATTTTTGTCTTTCTCATCATCGGCCTTTTTGCGTTAGCAGTTGTATTTGTAGAGCTTTTCGTAATATTCGTTTGCCATTCTACCGGTATCAAAATACGGCGCTATGTCATTCATGGAGTTCTTAACTATCCCTAGCCACTTCTCCGGCTCATCGTAATACGTAGGAATTATCTCATTTTCAAGAATCTTCATAAGATTGAACGAATCCTCTTCATCTTGGATAATAGTATCCTGTCCGCCTTCTTGGAAAATAGTAAAGCTGTTTACCCCATGGTTTTGAAACTCAAGATGCCATCCATCATTGATTGAAAAGTTGACCGCACCGTTCATGGCGGCACTCATACCGCTAGTTCCGGATGCCTCTCTAGTCACCCTGGGAGTATTGAGCCATATGTCCGCCCCTTTTTTCAGAAGATTTGAAAGGTTTATCTCATATCCTACCAATACGGCACATCTTTTTAGTTTTTCCGTAGAGTATACAAGCTCGTTAAACAGCTTGATAGCATTTATGTCCGCCGGGTGAGGCTTGCCTGCCCAAATAACCTGAATAGGTTTATCTTTTCTTGTGACCAGCTCGTGAAACTTTTCCCAATTCCTTTTGATAAGGCCTGCTCTTTTATATTCTGCAAACCTTCTCGACCACACTATCGTGAGCACTTCCGGATCAAACATTTTGCCAGTTTGATCGGCAACTACGTCAAATAGCTTTCTCTTTAGATGTTTTTTACGAGCTAAAAGTCCATAGTCATCATACTCGTCATATGCATTTTGAAGTGGTTTGTCTGCCCAGAATTTCTTATTTTGGGCATTTGTTATTGAAATTATCGGACAAATATTCGGGTAACTCCCCCACATTTTATTCGCCACTTCGCCATGAAGCTTTGATACGCCGTTAGCTATCTTTGACACCCTTAGCGTACCGAGCGTAAGAGAAAACTTACCGCCTTCGTGCCCGGTAATAGCCCTCACCTCTTCTTGGCTCATGCCGTTGAAAAAGCCCATTCTATGCAACAAGTTGCAATCATGCTCTTCATTGCCGGCGGCCTCAGGTGTATGTGTGGTAAATACCATTCTTTTTTTAACTTCGGCGAGCGAGCCAAACTTGGAATACAAATGAAATGCAACGGGAAGAGCATGCCCTTCATTTAAGTGATATATCTCCGGTTCTATATTGGCCTCTTCAAGCACCTTGGCTCCGCCTATGCCCAGTACTATTTCTTGCGCTATTCTGGTTTCCTCGTGAGCTTCGTATAGCTTGTGCGTAATAGTTCTGCCAAGATAGTCGTTCTCAGGGATATCCGTAGTCAAAAGATAGATTGGCACCGTTCCGAATATTTCCGGCTTAAGAAGATACGCTTTTACGAACACCTCGGCACCGCTTATGCGGACTTTGACGATGATTCCGGTCTCCTCCAAAAATGAATACGATTTGCGCCTGTATACCACGCTCATAGTATTATCTTCATTTCTGGACTGGTCGTAATAGCCAAAACTCCATAGTATGCCGACGCCAACCATATTTTGCCTCAAGTCATGCGCGCTGCGCATATGGGAGCCGGCCAAAAACCCAAGACCTCCGGAATAGATTTTTAGGGCTTGGTGTATGGCAAATTCCATTGAGAAGTATGCCACTTTTTTTGAGTATTTCGGGTCTATGCTTGCGCCGTGTAGAGTTTCCAATATATTCGCCTCTCTTAATATTATTAAAAAGTCTAAAACTCTCTTTTGAACGAATTTACCGCTCGTTTTATTAAAAGATAATTATACCTAATAATATAGCAAAATTGTTACTTCATGGTAACTATAAAAAATAAAATAAGATTTTTGAATATGTGCGAGATTATTGAAGTGATACGAAAGAGCGGGCAAAAGCCCACTCTTTTTTAAAGACCGTTATCTTTGAAATAAGATTGTATAAGTTTGACTGTTTCTTCAGGAAGTGGTATATATCCGAGTCTCTCAGCTGCAGCGTCGTTTTCAAACGCATAGTTAAAGAATGCTACAACTTTTTTATTGTTATCAACTTTTTCTTTTGGTAAAAGTATAAAAGTAGCGGCCGTTATAGGGTATGAATTTTTACCAGGCTCAAGCACTAGGATTTCGTGAAAATGGTCTTGCTTTGTCCATTTAGCATTTTTTGCAGCTTCTTTTGAAGTAGCAACAGAGGGTGCTACCCAAGTTTTTGCAGACGACATAAGCTGAGCCGATGTCATTTTGTTTTGTTTTGCGTATGCAAACTCTACATAACCGATTGAGTATGGAGTTTGTTTAACCACGTTAGCCACGCCTTCGTTGCCTTTGCCGCCGATACCTACCGGCCAGTTAACGCTTGTACCTACGCCGACTTTCGATTTCCAAACAGGGCTTATTTTGTCTAGCCAATACACGAAGTTCCAAGTAGTACCGGAGCCGTCAGATCTATGAACAACCGTAATTCTTTTATCAGGAAGGTTTACGCCCGGATTATCTTTTTTTATTATTGGATCATTCCATGTAGTTATGGTTCCAAGAAATATTCCGGCTACCGCGTCGTTAGATAGTTTGATTGCACCGTCGGCAACACCAGGGATGTTGTATACGACGTTGATTGTGCCTACAACCGCAGGAAATTGCAGAAGATTGTCTTTTGCAAGCTCTTGTGATTCTAGTGGCTTATCGCTAGCTCCAAAATCTACCGTTCTTTTTTGGATTTGTTTGATACCACCCCCTGAACCTATTGATTGATAGTTAACTTGATTTCCTGTTTTTGCAGCATATCCATGTGCCCAATCATAATACAAAGGTGCCGGAAATGTGGCGCCCGCTCCGCTTAGTTTGTCTGCCGCTATCGCGCCTGTTGCCAGTGCCGCTGCTGCAAAAAGGGATAAAAAACCTCTTCTCATAAATCGTTCTCCTCTTGTTGTTTTTGTGTCTTAGCATTTTAAATAGAGTGTGTTACAATAGAATGACATAGGGCAAAAAGCCGCCAATAAAGATTTCGTTGTAACAAAGCCGTAACCATTGACGGTTAACATTGTAACAAATCACTTACAAATTTATCAAAAAAGGTATTAGCGATGTTGCCAAACTTTGAACAAAAAGCAAACGAAATAAGAAAAGACATAGTTACGATGGGAGAGTTTGTACTCTCTTCATTTGAAGAGTCACTTCAAGGTATAAAAGAAGGAAATATTGACCATCTCAAAGCGGCTAGAGAGGGAAATATCAAACACCTTACTTATATGGCCGACAGCGTAGACAACAACATTATCGTAGCTCTTGCTCTCTATGCACCGGAGGCCGGGGAGCTAAGGGAGATGATAGCCCTTCTTAAAATAACAAACGAGCTCGTTAGAATAGCGGAGGCCTCCAAGAAGTTTTCAAGGGGAATGCAAGAAATCGTAGAAAGCGGCTCGGATATCAGTAGTGTAAAACAGTACATTATAGAGCTACATTCTGTATCAATAAGATCAATTAAGCTTGTCATAGAAGGCTTCAAGTCATTCTCCCAAGAGACATACAGAGCAATACATATAGAAGAAGAAAAAAGTGACGAGATATTCGGCATTATCCAAAAAGAAATTTTAAACTCACTAAATGCCGACGAGCTGACTGCGACATATATAAGACTCATCAAAACTATAAAAAAACACGAGAGGGTCACCGACCACTGCGAAAATATAGCAAAACTTCTCCACTATGCAAAAGAGGGCGGCAAAATCAGCGTTAACATCTAAAATTAAGACGGAAAAAGATGAAAGAATTTATCGTTATAGTCGAAGATGAGCTTGATATTTTGGAGCTTGTCGAGTATTCTCTAAAAAAAGACGGATATGACGTAGAGGGCTTTTTGGAGCCCTCTCGCGTTGAGAGTTTGCTTGGTAGCGAACATGTAGATTTGCTGATTATGGATAGAAACTTGCCGCACATCGAGGGTGTTGAATTTGTCAAGAGTTTACGTAAAAAAGGTTTTCAAACTCCGGTAATATTCCTCACTGCAAAAACGGACGATAAGCATAAAATAGAAGGGCTTGAGGCCGGAGCCGACGACTATATAGTCAAACCTTTTAATATCAGCGAGCTTTTGTTGCGTGTCAAAGCCGTAATACGTAGAACATCAAACAAAAAAGAGACTTTGCAACATAAAGACATAGTAATGATGCTTGACTCCCAACAGGTTTTTATAGGCGACAAAGAGATTTCGCTTACGAAATTGGAGTTCAACCTACTATGCGAGCTTATTAAAAACAAAAATATCGTATTAAGCCGCGACACTTTGCTTTCATCCGTATGGAAGGAAGAAGAGTTTTATCAAGACAGAACCGTAGACGTTGCCGTCAAGAGACTAAAAGAAAAAATAGATCCGGATAAAAGCAAAAACTATATCACCTCTGTGCGCGGGGTTGGATACAAACTTTGCTAAGACTTCACCATATTTTTCTTCTCAATCTCATAGCTCTCCTCCTTATAGTTCTAACTGCGGTAATGGGGGTCAGTTACTACTACATCAAAACGATAGATATAGAGACCATAAAAGGTCAGCTACCAAAAAATATTACACTAATAGAAAATCTACTTCAACAAAAAAACTCCCTTGTCGAAATAAGTAAAACGGCACAAAAAATCAAAACAGATACCGGACTTAGAATTACGATAGTTGACGAAAACGGTACCGTCTTGATTGAGACCGATAAAAATACAAAAGAGATGGCAAACCACGCAACCAGACCTGAAATCATGCAAGCAATGAGAGAGGGGAAAGGTACTAGCGTTAGATTTTCCACATCAACAGGCAAAAACTATATTTATCATGCGAAAATAAGCCATTTAAGCGGACAAAAACTATTTTTGCGAATAGCCTACCCTACAAGCATAGTGGATGACTATTTATACCCGATTTGGCTCAAAATAGCTATCGTATTCGCGCTAGCAGGACTTATCGGTATCATATTTTCATATAAAGTCAACAAAAAAATCCAACTACAAATATCCCAAATCACGGCATATCTGACAGCCATAGAAGCAAAAAATTTTAAGGCGGAGATTAAACCGGCTTTTGCCGCAGAGTTTTTTTCGATAGCTAGAATGCTAAAAATACTAGCTTTAAAGCTAGAAAAAAAAGAGAGGCAAAAACGCAAATATACTGCAAAACTAAAACTAAAAAACAAACAAACAACCGAAATCATAGAAGCCATAAGTCACGAGTTTAAAAACCCCATATCATCAATTATGGGCTACACGGAAACACTGCTGGGTGATATGGATTTGGATAAAAAAATAAGCGAAAAATTCCTTGAAAAAATATATAAGAATTCACAAACAATATCATCGATGATAGACAGGCTCTCTCTGTCGCTTAAGCTCGAAAACAACTCTCTAAGTCCGACTTTCGAGGAATTCTCGATAATGGAAGCCGTAGAAGATGCAAAAACACAGCTTGGGCACAAATACTCCAAACGAGAGATAAGCGTTCAAGGCGAAAATGCGATTGTAAACGCTGACAAAACAATGATCAAATTAGTCCTGGTAAATCTAATGGATAATGCGCTCAAATATTCAGAAGAAAGTATTATCGTCAAAATAATTCCGGACGGCGAAGACGTAAAAATAGAAGTGAAGGATTTTGGACTCGGAATTCCGGAAAGAGAGCTTGAAAATATCACCAAAAAGTTTTATAGATTATCCAAAAATAGCTGGGACAATTCCCTTGGCCTGGGGCTTGCTTTGGTCAGCTACATACTCAAACTACATTCAACCGAATTAACCATAGAGAGTAAAATAGCTATGGGGTCGACGTTTGGTTTTAAAATAAAAAAGGTTTTGGAACGATAATTGTACTAGGAAATAGATAGATACCGTTGAGTGATTTTGCAAAAAGGAAGTGATATGCAAGCATTGAGTGGCAATGAATTATCTCCGCAAGTCGAAGCCGAAATAAAGGCCATACTTCAAAATAAAGAATTGGACGAAGAAGAAAAAATATTTGCAATCTTGGAGCTTGACGAGCCGTCAATAGACGAAGCGATGGCGGAGAGAATAGTCAAGGGGTATGTAAGAGGATACAAGGTGAGCCGCCACAGAGCGGCATAATAAACAAGCCCCCAAAGATGGGCTTGTCGTGTTTTATTTTACCTTGTCCAGATAGTCGCCAGTTTTCGTATCAACTCTTACTTTGTCGCCTTCCAGCACATGGTAAGGCACTTGAACAGTCAGTCCTGTTTCTAGTTTTGCAGGTTTTCTGCTACCGCTTGTGGTATCGCCTTTAAAGTTTGGCGGAGTTTCAACAACAAGCAATTCAACTATAGCCGGAACATCTACAGTGATAGGCTTGCCATTATGGAAAAGCACTTCCACTTCGGTGTTATCAATGATGTAATCTTTTGCATCGCCGACTTGGTCATGAGAAAGCGGATACATCTCATATGTTTCTTGCTCTATAAAGTACATATAGTCATCATCTGCATAAGAGAAGCTCATTACCCTCTGCTCTAGATTTGGCTCGTCTGCTTTGTCGCCTGCGTGAAAAGTTTTTTCAAGTACTCTTCCATCGATTAGAGATTTTATTTTTGCTCTAACAAATGCTGCACCTTTACCGGGTTTGACGTGTTGATATTCTACAACCCTGTATGGGATGCCTTCGAGTTCTATTTTGAGACCTTTTTTAAGGTCTCCCATTGAGTATGCCATCAATTCTCCTAGGATTATTTTTTAGATGTCGCCAAGACAGAAGCGGCGTAACCACCAGTGTCAGACTTGTAGCCGTC
>CAZVTM010000022.1:0-28542 GCA_964630205.1 uncultured Helicobacter sp.
AAGATGAAAGTTACTCAACCGATAGTGGCTACAAAACAAACTACAAGCGTAGACATCAAAGCTACGACAATCGGCGGCGGTATAGCGGGTCAAGCAGAAGCTCTTAGACACGGTATATCAAAAGCTCTTTGCGTGTTTGAACCTACATTCAGAGGAACTATCAAACCTCTTGGTCTACTTACTCGTGACTCAAGAGTTGTTGAGAGAAAAAAATACGGAAAAAGAAAAGCGAGAAGAAGCCCGCAGTTCTCAAAAAGATAATTTTTTATCTATTTTCCTTGTTTTCACATCGGAGCTTCGGCTCCGATTTTTATTTAGTTTTATCTACAATCTACAAAAACCAATCTAAGTCAATTTCAAATGAAAAAAACATTTTTTTTCTTACTAATTTCATGCTCGCTTTTTGCCTCTACGCTTTATATGAGCTACTCCTCCAATGTAGGGCGGCTAAATCCCCTGCTTGCAACAGATAGTACTTCTTCCGAGATTTCGGGATGGGTGTTTGATTCACTTTTTAAGTACGATAAAAACGGTCAGATAACTACTCAAATCGCAAAAAATTACAAATTTTTGGACGGCGTGACGCTGGAGATAACGCTAAGAGACGATGCATATTGGTCTGACGGCAAAAAAATAACCGCAAAAGATGTCGTGTTTACATATGATTTTGCCAAAAACCCAAAAGTCTTTACCCCTTACGCCGAAAATTTCCGAAAAGTAGTGAGCGTAAAGGCAAAGAGCGATTATACGGTTGTGGTCAAATACAAAGAGCCGTACTTCAAGGCTCTTGAAACATGGCTGATGCCGCTCATCCCAAAACATATCTTGGAGAATGATAAAGAGCCGATGACGTCAAAGTTTAACTTTGCGCCTACGGGGAGCGGTCCATATCTACTAAAAAAACTAGAGCAAGGCTCAGATATAGAGTTTGTCGCCAATAAACGATACTTTGACGGCGAGCCGAAAATTGAGAAATTAAAGTACAAGTTCTTGCCGGACGCTTCAAGCTCTTTTTTGATGCTAAAAACAGGGGCGCTTGATATTGGCACCCTTACGCCGATGCAGCTAAAGCTACAAACCGACAAAGAGTTTCACTCTAAATTTCAGATAGTAGAAAACCCGGGGTCAAACTACACGTACCTAGGCTTCAACCACAAAAGAGAGAAATTCAAAGACCCAAGAGTAAGAGCCGCCGTGTCAAAGGCTATTGACAGACAAGAGCTAATAGACCTTCTGTTTTTCGGGCACGCCGACATCGCCACGGGACCGTTCCTAAAAGGTTCCTATGCGTTCAATCCAAGTGTCAAGCCTCCAAAAAGAGATGTAGCGGGAGCAAAAAAACTGCTAAAAGAGGCTGGGTATAGTGAGCAAAAGCCGCTAACCTTTGAAATCTCGACAAACTCTAACAACCAAATCAGGATGCTAGCCGCCGAGATCATCCAAAAGCAGCTTCGTGAGGTCGGTATAATCGTCAAGATAAGGGCGATGGAGTGGCAGGCGTTTTTGAATACGGTAGTTGACCCTAGAAATTTCGATACCGTCTTGATGGGGTGGTCGATGCCGCTAAGCCCTGACGCATATAGCATCTGGCACAGCTCCCAGATAGAGAAAAAAGCGGGGTTTAACTTTGTAGGATACAAAAATGCGAGAGTTGACGAGCTAATAGAAAAAGCGGAAAAATCGGTAGATAAAAAAGTAGTAACCGCTTATTATCAAGAGATTTACAAGCTGATAGCAAATGATAATCCGTACATTTTTCTATACACGCCAAACTCAATAACGGCCGTAAGCAGAAAAATCAAAAATATAGAGCCGTCAATTGTCGGCATCATGCACAATCAAATAAAATGGGAGAAAATGGAGTAGTTAAAAGAGTCTGCCTAGCTTGTCGTCAAGCTTGTCGGAGATTTTTTCTATCTCTCTTTTTAGCTCCAGCACTTCGTAGTTTTTTTGCATAAAGGCGTAAAGCAAGGTCTTAACGGAATTATCCTCGTTTAAATTGAGGTCTTTTGCTATCTCCTTCCTGAAGGCTTCCGCATAGTTGTCCGCAAGGGTAATCTCAAATGCGCTCCCGTTGATTAGAAGGGTTAGTTTTTGCATCCGTTAGCCTTTCGCATCGAGGTTTTTTGTGATACCACTCCCGTTTTGAAGCATATTTATTTTTTGCTCCAGGGCTTTGATATACTCATCTTTTACCCTATTCTCGGCATCTGATTTTATTAGCTTATTACGCAATTCGCTACTCTCCTCTCTTTGGAGGTCAAGCTTTTGTAGTAAATCATCTATTTGCGATTTTAATCTCTCTATAGCTTCCATTCGTTGTGCCTGTTGGTATGAAAACGATTATATCAAAGCTTCGTTATAATTTTGACATCAAAATAACGGCAAAAGTAGCACGAAAATGGCAAGATTTGAGATAGTAACGGATATGAAACCATCGGGCGACCAGCCTAAAGCCATAGCAAAGCTCTCAAAAAGCATAAGAGGCGGCAACCGCTACCAAACGCTCCTTGGTGTTACCGGAAGCGGCAAAACCTTTACAATGGCAAACATCATAGAGACTCTTCAGATGCCAACCCTCATCATGACGCACAACAAGACCCTTGCCGCACAGCTATACAGCGAATTTAAAGCGTTTTTCCCAAAAAACCATGTGGAATACTTCATCAGCTACTACGACTACTACCAGCCGGAAGCCTATATTCCTCGCCAAGACCTCTTCATCGAAAAAGATAGCTCTATCAACGACGAGCTGGAGCGGCTCAGACTATCGGCTACGGCAAGCCTACTGCAGTTTGATGATTGTATCGTAGTCGCCTCGGTATCGGCAAACTACGGTCTAGGTGACCCAGCAGAGTATAGGGCGCAGGTGCAGACGGTGGAGCTTGGGATGAACTACTCGCAAAGGGAGTTTCTTCTTAAGCTTGTCGAAATGGGCTACAAACGAAACGACAACTTCTTCGACCGTGGAGATTTCCGTGTCAAAGGCGAGGCCGTCGATATCTACCCCGCATACTTTGAGGATAGCGCCGTCAGGATAGAGTTTTTCGGCGACGAATGTGAAAAAATATACGAATTTGACCCACTCACAAACAAAAAAACAAAAGATTTGACGGCTTTTACGCTATACGCTGCAAGCAACTATATCGTCGGACACCACAGACTCGCAAACGCCATAAAGCAGATAAAAGAGGAGCTTGAGGAGAGGTTGGACTTTTTTCTAAAAGAAAATAAGCTCGTAGAGTATCAGAGGCTCAAACAAAGAGTGGAGTTTGACCTAGAGATGATGGAGTCTACTGGGATGTGCAAGGGGATAGAGAACTACTCTAGGTATCTAACGGGCAAAAAAGCGGGCGAGACACCCTACTCGATGATGGATTATTTTGAGGCGATGGGCAAGGACTATCTAGTCATCGTGGATGAGTCGCATGTGAGCTTGCCACAGTTTCAGGGGATGTACGCAGGGGATAGAAGCCGCAAGGAGACGCTCGTAGAATACGGTTTTCGTCTGCCTAGCGCACTTGACAATAGACCGCTACAGTTTGACGAATTTATCAACAAAGCCCCGCACTATCTATTTGTCTCCGCAACCCCCGCACAGCTGGAGCTAGAGCTTTCAGGCGAAGAGATAGCTACGCAGATAGTAAGACCGACGGGGCTACTAGACCCCGTAGTGGAGATACACTCCGCTTCAAGACAGGTAGAGATATTTCACGATGAGGCAAAAAAGACTATTGCAAGGGGTGAAAAAGTCCTCGCCACGGTACTCACCAAAAAAATGGCGGAGGAGCTGACCAAATACCTAAACGACCTAGGGATGAAGGTCAAATATATGCACTCCGACATCGACACGGTGGAGCGAACGGAGATAATCAGGGGGCTTAGACGAGGGGAGTTTGATCTGCTTGTGGGCATCAACCTCTTAAGAGAGGGGCTAGATATTCCGGAGGTCTCTATGATAGGGATATTTGACGCCGACAAAGAGGGCTTCCTCCGCTCCGAGACCAGCCTCATACAAACCATCGGGCGGGCGGCTAGAAATCTCAACGGGCGGGTGCTACTCTTTGCCGACAAGATGACTGAGTCAATGAGAAAGGCGATAGACACGACAAACGCCAGAAGAGAGCAACAAGACGCCTACAATAAAAAGCATGGAATAACGCCAAAAAGCACCGTAAGAAGACTAGATGAGAGCCTCAAAATGGAGGATGAGACGGTATCGACGCTAGAGATGAAAAAGCGCAATGCGAAGCTGCCTAAAGCGGAGAGAGATGCGATAATCAAGGAGCTGACCGTCAGGATGCACAAGGCCGCCAAAGAACTGGAGTTTGAAGAGGCGGCTAGACTAAGGGATGAAATCTCAAAACTACGAGTTTGAGATTCCTCTTCTCTCTTTAAATGTTTGGAGCGACTCGGATAGGAGTGCTTCGTCAAAGCCGAACAGGGCAGCCTTTTGCAAAGCGTCTTTGAAGTGCTCTTCGCCAAATGTATTTAGCGGCTGAAGAGCGGTTTTGACTATGCAAAGAGCTTTTGAATATGGCGCTATAGTTTCCGGAGCGTCAAGCGGCGAATCTGAATATTTGATGACCTCTATCAGACTCTCTTCAAATCTCCAATGTTCAAATATTGCAGACGTCACGGTAGCGGTCGTCTCGCCGATAAATTCAGTCTCGGCCTCGGTAATGCTTTTGCCACCGAGAATAGCCGCTTTAAATTCAGCCGCCTTGCCCTCTTTTGTTATCTCTTGGGCTATGATGATTTTGCCTGTCTCTTGCAAAAAACTAGCCACTGATAAAACATCGAGTTTACTTCTATCGACTTTTGAGTACCATGTATACATGAGGGCATTTTGAAGGCTAGATATATCCGCAAACGACTCCGGCGTAATCCCGTACGGATCCAAATCTACGCTTAAAAGCTTTTTGACTGCGCCGGATAACGCAAGACCTTTGACGGTAGACATGCCAAAAAGCGAAACAGCTTGCGAAACAGTCTTAATTTCACGGCTAAAACCATAAAACGGAGAGTTTGCGGCCTTAAGGAGATTGGCTGTTATCATAGGGTCTTTTTCAACAACTTTTATCAGGTCTCCGACCGAGCTTTCAGGGTCTGCACATATTCTTTGTATTTGCGTTACCGTCTCAGGCAGAGGCGGAAGCGTTTTGATTTTGGATAATAGAGAGTCGTTCATTGCGCACCTTTGTACAATTAAAAGCTAAAAAGTTAAAATAACGCTGTTTTGAAAGATTTTACACTATTTTATATAACAACAAAGAGGCAAGTCCGCAATGCTTGAAAAATCCATTTACCTACTTTTAACCATCCCGGTTTTTTATTATTTTGCTACGGCTTTACAGTGGTATTCATACAAGTTAAAAAGGGTTATTTTCCATTTTTCAAAACCGATTTGGCACATATGGTTTTTTGCGCTGCCACTCTCCATGATAGGGATAGCCGGAATTTTTGAAAAACCGATTTGGGCGGGACTTTATCTATTTATTTTTATGTTTTATTTTGCCTCGTGGGTCAAAAAACTTGATAAAAAACTTGTATTTACTGCTAGAGTCAAAAGACTTGGCGGAATTTTTGCGGCACTCATGGCTCCGCCGTTTTTGCTTTTGCATGCCGACTATCAACTCGCCTCGGCAATTATCGCAATCTTTGGAGCCTACTACATATCCGCCATTATAGAGACAAAGATAATAGCAAAAGGTTTTGAGACAAAAGCACTTACAAAACTTGGCTCTATCAACCCTATAGTTATAGCCGTCACGGCAAGCTACGGCAAAACAAGTATCAAAAATTTTGCCGCCCACATAATCTCAAAAAAATTTCGCACATATGCCACTCCGGCTAGCGTCAATACAACAATGGGGATAATAAAGGACATCAACGATTCGTTGCCTGAAGATACCGAGATATACATAGTGGAGGCCGGCGCTAGAGCCGAAGGCGACATAGCAGAGATAACCTCACTCGTAGAGCCGAAATACGTCGTCATAGGCAAAATAGGCGAAGCTCATATTGAATATTTTAAGACTACAGAAAAGATACAAGCCACCAAGGCTGAAATACTCGGCTCAAAAAACCTCCAAAAAGCCTTCGTATTTGAAAACGTCACGGCAAGAGGCGAAAATATCACGGTTTACGGCTATGAAGACGGCATAAAAATCAAAAATGTAAGCTCTTCGCTAACAAACGGACTTTTGTTTGAAGTAGAAATAGACGGGCAAACCCAAGCTTTTTGCGCCCCAAATCTACTAGGCAATTTCAATGCCACAAACATAACGGCCTCCATCTTGCTGGCAAAAGAGCTGGGGATGGATATAGATAGCATCAAAAGAGCCGTAGAAAGCCTACCTAGCGTGGCACACAGACTTCAAAAGATAGTTGTCGGCGAGAAAATCATCCTGGATGATAGTTTCAATGGAAACATAGACGGGATAAAAGAGGGGATAGAGCTTTGCAGGGTGCATCCGCATCAAAAAGTAATAGTAACTTGCGGACTCGTAGAGAGCAGAGATGAGTTAAATATAGAGCTTGCAAAACTAATAGACGAAGTATTTGACGTCGCCATCATCACGGGGGAGCTGAACAAAAAGCTGTTTGACGAAAATCTATCAAAATGCGAAAAACTGTTTTTGAGCGATAAAAATGAACTTGAAAATATGCTCAAAGAAAAAACGGCTCCGAATTCGGTAGTCTACTTTGCCAACGATGCGCCGGGATATATATAATGAAACATTTGTACGCACCGTGGAGAAACGACTACGTCAGAGGTAAGGAAAAAGGGGGATGCGTTTTTTGTAATATATCCGAAAATCCGGACAAAGACGAAGAACATACGGTGCTCTATCGTGATGAAATATGCTTTGCGGTAATGAACAAATACCCTTACACACCGGGGCATTTCATGATAATACCGCATCAACATACCGACTCGCTAGAGGCTCTGCCAAGCGAACATTGGCTTCACATAGCCGCACTGGCCCAAAAAGGTGTTGCGGCTCTAAAATCTGAGTTTCACACAAATAGCGTTAACATCGGGATGAATCTAGGGGAGGCCGCAGGAGCGGGAATAGCGGAGCATATACATCTGCATCTGCTCCCTAGATGGCACAGGGATAGCAACTTTATCACCGCGATAGGCGATACAAGGGTCTATTCGGTGGATTTTGGCGAGATTTACAAAAGGGTAAAAAAAGCGTTTTTGGAACATATTTAATTAAATATAGTTCGCCATCGCTATCTCTTTGTTTACTTTTTTTAGTATAAGCTCTTTTATCTCTTCGGTCATATCTTTCATCTCTTCGTTTATTCTTGCTTCGAGCTGAATTTTCATACCCTCTATTGCGCTGGCAAAGATATTTATAACTGCGGCGGTAGAGCATGAATACTTTACTTTGCCCAATTTGGAATTGTAATAAATATAACTCTTTGTCTTTTCTTCTTCGACCACGAAACCGAGCGGCGACTCGCTAATATCCGTTATACATATCCCTCCGTAGCAGAGTGATTCGGAATTGAAAGGATCAAATAACGATTTTGCACTTTTGAGATGAACACATATATAAATAGCGCTTCTAACGATTTCCTTGACAGCTTCGCGTTCCTTTGCCGGCTCTAGCTGCTCTTTATCTTCTACTTTATTTTGCCCCAAGATTTTATCCCCTAAAACAGAATATACAAAAACGCAACACCAAGAATTATTCTATAAATACCGAAAGAGACAAAGCTAAATTTAGCCACAAACTTCAAAAACCATTTAATGGCAAGCATAGCCACAAAAAATGCCGTAATAAATCCGGCAACAAGATTTGACAAATCGCCGCCGTCAAAAGTAGAGAAGTTTTTTAATACATCGTAAGCAGTAGCCACAACCATTGTCGGAACAGCCAGCAAAAATGAGAATTCAACGGCTGTTTTACGATTGAGCCCGCTCAGAAGACCGCCTATTATCGTGGCTCCGGAGCGGCTAGTTCCTGGTATCATCGATACCGCCTGAGCAAAACCTATCAAAATCGCTTGCTTATAGCTAACAGCATCTACACTATGCACATGATGCTCTTTAGGCTTGTAAAAATACTCCAAAACTATAAATACGATACCGCCGATAATGAGCATAAAAGCAACGCTTTCGGGGGCAAAAAGAGCTTTTATATGCTTGTAAAATAAAAATCCCAAAGCACCCGTAGGGATGAAAGCAACGGCAAGTTTTTTCATCAGATTGAAGTCGCCGAAAAGCTTTTTAAAATAAATAAATATGACCGCACAGATAGAGCCTAGCTGTATCGCAACCTCAAAGCTTTTATGAACAGAGGTTTGCTCTATACCCATAAGATGAGAAGCAAGTATCAAATGTCCGGTGGAAGATATAGGTAAAAACTCCGTTAAACCCTCTAAAATACCGAGTATTATGGCTTCAAAAATTCCCATATTTATCCTAAATAGTAAAATAGCGGAACAACCGCAAAAGATCCGAATACTCCAAGAGCTACAGCCGATACGGCTAGTTTTTCATTCAATCCATATCTATGGGCAAATACCGCAACCATAACCATAGGTGGCATCGCCGCTTCTATGAGCGATACTTTTGCACCTATGCCGATAGACGGCAATATAGCAAGAACGGCCAATGGCACGACACCCATTTTGACGGCAAGTATAGCCATCGTTTGTTTGATATTTTCTTTTATGTGCCTGATATCTATTTTCATACCGACCGCTATCGTCACAAGGGGAAGCAACGTAGCCGCAAGCTTGTCGGCGCCGAACATCACAAAAGACGGAAGCTCGAACGTTTTTAGAGCAAGAGAAACTAATATGGCAACAAACGGTAGAAATAAAAAAACGCTAATTGCCAATTTCTTAAAACTAGACTCCCTGCCGGCACCCCAAGCCGCTATAAGAGAGCCAAATACGGAGAGAAACAAAAAACTACCGAACTGGTCGAACAAAAGAGCATATGCAATAGCGCCCTCTCCATAAAGCGCCTCCACAAAAGGGAATCCCACAAAAGACGTATTGCCAAGTCCACAGGCCAATATAACGACCGCCGCCGACTTTTTGTCTAGCTTTAGAAAACGAGATAATAAAAATCCTACAAAAAATCCAAAAAGTATTGAAAAAATAGCTATGCCTATAACCGATAGGTCGGAGAAATGGAGTTTTAGAGGATATAGCTTCTCCAAAATAAGAGCTGGGAAGGCAACCAATATGCAAAATTGAATAAGAACATTGGAGTAATCTTTTTTGGCAAGTTTCATCCCAAAGCCGATTGCCAAAAAGCAAAAAATTAAAAAAAGACCTTCAAACATCATAAAATTATAATATAAAGAGGTAAAATAGTTGCAAACAGGGGGCTTTGAATGAGGCGTAAAAGATTTAATATTATTAAAAATACAAGTCACGGCATAGAGGGTTTTTTGGAGGTACTGAAAAACGAAACGCCGCTTCAAATAGAGGTTGCGCTATTTATCGGGGCGACGGTTCTTATATCGCTGCTTGAGATATCTAGCATATCCAAAGCCGCTCTTTTTTTCTCGATGTTCCCCATCATAATAGCAGAGATGATTAATAGCGCCATAGAGCGTACGGTAGATCTTGTCACTATGGAGTACAACGAAATGGCAAAAAAAGCCAAAGACGCCGCAGCGGCAGTAGTGCTGGTGAGCGTAGCGTTTACTTTTTTGGTTTGGGTAGCCGTATTAATGACAGAGTTTGTGGTTTAGTAAACCACCTGTGACAGATAAAGGCCGTTGGGCGGAGCAACTCTGACTGTATGCCGACGGATTCCGTCTATCTGCTCTTTTAGCTGCTCAGTTGTTATTTTGCCGTCTGAAACATCAAACAAAGCCCCCATCATAAGCCGTATTTGACTTCTCAAAAAAGCATTGCCCTCAAATCTAAAAACCCGCAAGTCACCGTGTTCGTAGAACAATGTTTTATAAATGAATCTTACACTGCTTTTTTCGTCGCTTCCGGTTTTTTTGAAAAAAGAAAAATCATGCTCCCCTTCAAATAGAGACATAGCTTCATGGATTGCAAGAGTGTTCAAACTGCAAACGAATGTCACAAAATCCGAGCCAAAAGGCGTTGGCTCCCCTATCTTTACGATATATCGATAAACTCTTTTTTTGGCGTCAAATCTAGGATGAAACTCGTCTGCAACTGCAAACAATCTCTTTATCTTAATGTATGGGTGAAGCTTGGCATTTAAATGTGTTTTTAGTTTTTCAAGCTGATTTTCCCAGTAGTGCGGTATATCAAAGGCTATCGGCTGGCAAAGAGCATGAACTCCGCTATCGGTTCTGCCGGAAGCCGTGGGCGAAGAGAATATCCCAACACTCTTTAAAACCTCTTCAAACTTTCCCATAACGGTCGGCGTGCCATCATCTTGTATCTGAGAGCCGAAAAAGCGGCTACCGTCATAAGCCGTAACAGCAAGGACTCTCAAAGGCTAAAACCTTACCGCCCCGCTCTTTTTATACAAGAAATAGCCGAGCAAAAACCATATAGGGGCAACGACCATAATGCCAAAATATGTCAAAATCGGATTAACGGTAAGCATAAAAGTATAAAAGACAGCCGCCGAGACAATGAAAAAGAAAGCCGATCTATTTTTTTGGTATCTAGGATTTAGTATCCCAAAGGCGGGGATAAAAAATATAGACGCAATAGGGAAAATAGAAGTTAAAAATACGTCGCTAAAATCTTTTGCCCGCTTTTTGTCATCTTTCATATGCGCCCAATAGTCTATGAAGTTTGAAGGCTCAAAGTCCGCTTTCTGAGGCTGAGAACGAATCCCCATCTCTTTAAAATAAATGAGTTTTGAGCTGTTTTGGTCTTCAAGCCTATAACCTTTGCCGTCACTTAGCACAAGAGTCGATACTCCAGCGTCCGTTACTATTTTTGCGCTCTTTGCAGACACAAATGTCGCACTTTGATTTTTATCGTTACCGCCCTCCCCCACCAAAGAAGCCTTGGAGCTAGCGGAGAACAAGACCGCATCCACAAATTCACCATCTTTTTCGCCGGATATAAAAACAAGCCAATCGCCGAATTTTTGTCCCGCTTCGCTCGGCTTAACATTTAGTCTTGAGAGACTTTTTTTGCTCTCTATGAAATTCTTTGCGACCGCGGTACTATACGGATGAACGAAATATCCCATAAAAAACAGTGTCAAACTAAATAAAAAAGCTATTTTTATAACGGGTCGCAAAACTTCTTTTAGATTTGCCCCTAGGGCAAAAATAGCTACAAGCTCTCTATCAAAAGATAATTTTGCATACACAAGTCCGGCAGATAAAAAAAACGCTATCGGCAGAGTATAAAAAAGCAGCTGCGGTACGCCAAAAAGATAAAGAGATATAAACTCCAAAAAATTGACACTTACAACCCCGGTCAAATCCGCAAGTCTAATAACCAAAACAAGGGACGATATTGCGAACAGCGTAAAAAACAAAGGCCAAAAAAAGGCCAAAAAGTTACGAAGTATATAGCTCTCTACTCTTTTCACGCCGTGCCTAGCCCATAAACCAAAGCTGTGATTTGAGCATAAACACGGCAAAACCGCCTGCCGCAAGATAAGGGACAAAAGCCACTTCGTTTATCCCTTTCTTGCGGTAAATAAAGGCTGGAATAAGGGAAAAAAGAGCTCCTACAAAAATAGCCAAAAATCCATTCATGCTACCAAGCAATGCGCCGAGTGTCGCCGCTACGATAATATCGGCCTCGCCTAAACTCTCTTTTTTGAGAAAATACGACAGGGTAAAACGTAGCATTACAAAAAATCCGGCAAGCAAAAATGCCGATTTCCCAAATTCAAGCAAGCTGATCAAATTGACAAACGTCGGCATAGGAGCATGAAACATAGCCGCCAAAAGGGCGGCTGCAAATGCGGAAAGATTGATGGAGTCTGGGACCTCTTTATATCTAATATCTATGACAGACAGCGCCAACAAAAGACCAAAAGCGACAGACACGCAAAGAGCGTAAAAAATATTCGGCGATTTGTAAAACACAAGCATAAACAACAAAGCGCTCAGCAGCTCTATCGTCACATATATCGGGCTTATTTTCTCGTTGCACGAGGCGCATTTGCCTTTTAGTAAAACATAGGAAAGAATCGGGATATTGTGATACCACTTGATCGGAGCTTTACATAGCGGACAATGGGAGCCTGGAAGCATAATGCTTTGACCTTGCGGAATGCGGGCAATCAAAACATTCAAAAAAGAGCCGAAAATAGCCCCTAGCAAAAGTGCAAATGCGCTCATACTTTTCCAAACCTCCTTTCTCTCGTTTTAAACTCTTCAATCATAGATAGCAGCTCCGCTTCTCCAAAATCAGGCCAAAGTGTATCGGTAAAAAACAGCTCTGCGTATGCGCTCTGCCACAACAAAAAGTTTGACAGTCTCTTATCGCCTCCGGTACGAACCATCATATCTACCGCAGGAGCATCACCAGTATCAAGGGAGATATTTAGATTTTCTTCATTCAATTCTACCGAAGAATCCATCATTTTTTTGACAGCCCTTACTATCTCGTCTTTTGAACCGTAATTTATAGCTAGTAGCTGTGTTAATTTTTTGTTGTTTTTTGTAAGTTCTCTTAATTCTGAAATCTTCTTATTAAGAGAATCGGAAAAACGGGACATATCGCCTATAACTTCAAATTTTATTCCGTTAGTTTGGTATTCTGATTTTTCGCTTTCAAGATACTTTTCCAGAAGCTTCATCAAAAACTCTACTTCGCTCTTCGGTCTAGCCCAATTTTCCGTACTAAAAGCATATAACGTAAGATACTTTACCCCAGCCTTTGCCGCAGCTTGAGTAATATCTCGTACTCTTTTTGCCCCCTCTTCGTGCCCTTTTGTCCGTATTTTTCCCCGTTGTTTCGCCCATCTGCCGTTTCCATCCATGATAATAGCTATGTGCTTCGGAGATTTCAAAATCTAACGCCTTTTTGTATCATTTTATGTTTTAGCCAAATAGCAAATACAGCCCCTATATAAGCCCCGGCAACTATATCGCTAAGGTAATGTGCGGTTATCGCCACACGACTGAAAGCCACAATAGCGGCCGCCGCAAAAGCCGGCAGAGCAAATCTTGGAAAAAATAACGCCACCCCCACACCGAGGGAAAACGCCGTAGCACTATGTCCGGACGGAATCGAAAAATATAAATGCTCTGTACCTAAAAATTTTATTCCGTAAATACCTTGTTCAAAAAACAGCTTCGGTCTCGCCCTTCCAAAAACAAATTTTAGTATATCTACGATTAGCCCGCTCGCCCCGACGGCAATAAAAAAATACAAAAACCTATTTGCCGCCTCACGGAGCCGAAATATGTAACGAAACAGCAGAAAAAAGATGGCAAATGCGATTAGATACCATTTTGATTTGCCAAAAGCCGTAACCACCTCAAAAAAACCGTTAAACGGCTTTGTCTCATAAAAATACGAAGCAACGGCAATGTCTAAATAAAGATAACTGTATACGCAAAAGATGATGACCGTCGCAAAAGAGAGTGTAAACAATATCTTACTTTTCATTTTTTACCGCCAAAGCCTCTACAAAGCTCATATGAAAAACTATCTACCAGTCCGCCCTCTATCGTAGCGTTGTATTCACCCAATCTTACAAAATCAGCGCACACAAAAGAGCCGTTAATATCTATGTTAAAACTTTTTGGATTTACAAACAGTATATCTTTGCCTTTTGCCTCTCCGCTCTGCCAAATGTCAAACTGGTCTTTTCGCTCATCCACAAGATACACGGGTAAAGATGAGTAAATGATAGCGCGACTCGCCATACTCCAATTCGTGACGCCTATCGCTTTGTTTGTACCGTTTATTTCCGATAGTCTTTTGTCCGCCTCTTTTATCGCATTATCCCATCCATAGATGTCACGAAACGGGGAGTTCATATCTGGGAATTTACCAAACTTACCGATAAGCTCCACATGAACGATAACGGCAAGGATAAGGCTGACGCCGACCGCCCACCTAGTAAGAGTTGGTCTCGCACGGTAAAGATAAAACACTCCAATAGGGACAAACAACGCAAAAAATGGGCTAATCCAGTGCGGCAATGCGACTTGCTTATACTGAGAGACAAACATAAAAAGCAGTACGACAACCCCAAACAAAACTTCAAGCCTGAACTCTTTTGCTTTGACCGCCGCATAAAGCCCGTAAAATGCGATGACAAATAGCGCCGGATTGTAAGCCGCAAACTGTCGCCCAAGAGATAAAAGGAAATTTTTGAGGCTACCGCTTGTCCCTCCGCTGACGTGTCCCGCTTGATAGGCTAGGCTCGCAAAGTCATTTTGCACATTCCAGACGATAACGGGTAAGATAAGAAGAAGAGCCGTAAAAAACGAGATAAAAAGCTTTAGCGAAAAAAGTATATCCGAGCGTCGAACCCAAAAAATATAGACGACAAACGCCGGAACAAAAAGTATCGCCGTGTATTTGGAAAGCCCCAAAAGCCCAAATATTGCGCCAAGAAGCAGGTAATTTGTAGCGGTTTTGGAAGCCTCGATTCTCTTTATTACAAAAAGAGCGGTTAACATCAGAGTAATTAGCAGAGAGTCGGGCATCAAGGTCAAAAAGAGCACGCCAAGCACAAGCGAAGCGTTTAGCCCCGCTACGGCCCAAAGAGCCGCCCTATCGTCTTTGTCCCTTAAGAGCAAATAGACAAGATAGCTATTTATAGCGCCGAGCAGTATAGCAGGCACTCTTGCCCAAAACTCGCCCGTGCCGAAAAAAGAAAAAATATAGTGTGTCCACCCTACAAGCGGCGGATGGTCAAAGTAGCTAAGGGCGAGGTGTCTGGCGTATAGCACATAATGCGCTTCATCCACACCATACCCGAAAAATGGGGCTGTAACAAGCCGCAAAAGAGTGAGGGAGGCTATGAGGACGAAGATGTTTTTTTGCGCCATCAGCTATCTAGTTCTTTTTTTAACACACCGTATACAAACTCAGGGGTTATCACCTTTACGCACTGGTTGTCGTCACATGCGCTTTTGCGGTGGTTTGCCGCCGATACGCACGGTGAACACGCCAATCCTGCATATATCGGGGTGAAGTTGCCCAGGCTGCCGTAAAGCGCCGGGGTCTCAGGGCCAAAAAATACAAATGTCGGAAGCTCTGTGACTGCAGCGAAGTGTGCGGGACCGCTGTCGTTTGTGAGCATCAGGCGGCTAACGGCGTAGAGCGGGGCAAGCTCGGCGAATGTGGTAGAGCCTGCGAAGTTGACGCATCTATCTCCCAATGCCTGCCTTATCACATCCAGCCCCTCTCGCTCGCTTGGCGCACCCGTGAGTAGGATGACGATGTTTTGGTAGCTCTCAAGCAGTTTGTGCCCTAGCTCTATGTAGTACTCTCTGGGCCATCTACGAAGCGGCATGAGGTCGGAGGCGTTGGCGTTAAAGATGACTATCTCTTGCGAGCCGTCAAACACGGGCATTGCGGCTTTTATCTTTGCTATTACGCCTTGTTTCGCCTCGTCTGAAATCTCCGCTTTTTTGAGTTTTATCTCATCGTCGCTGACCGCTTTTTTGGAGTATGGGGTCTCTTCTCTTTCACTCATCAAGGCGTTTGCTAGCGCAATGAAGGTCTTGGCGATGTGCATATGCGGATTGTACGCCACTTTGTGCGTTAGCATGTCTCCTCGGTAAAGCCCCTCGTTGTGAAAGGCATGGAAGCCTACACGGTTCGCCGCTCCGCTAAATCCCGTCAAAAGCGCCGTAACACGGGAGAAAAGCTCAAGGTCAATGACAGAGTCTATCCGCTTTTGTCTACACCACACCAGAAATTTGAGGACATCAAAAATAAGCGTAAAGAGCGAATCCTCCCTAATGGTAAATGTATTCTCTTTGGATACGGTGTTTAGGAGTCTGAGGCTCGGCTCGTTCTTTCGGAAGATGACGAAATGCAGATTGCACCCCTCATCTTTGAGCATCTGCATCATTGGGTCGCAAAGTATCGTACTCCCCATCTCGCTTAGCTCTATAAGCAACACATTTTTTGGTTTTTTCGGGGCTTGCAAAGCATGAATGGGTTTTAAAAGATATGTGGACAAAAAACAGAGTGGCACCCCGACCCAGTAATCCACCTTCCTCATCATATCTATATTCATAAAGGGCCCCTTACGCTATATTTTTTGATTTTATCCAGGCAAAAAACCCTGGAAGTGAAGAGGCTATTAGTATCACGCCATATGCGATGGATACCGCCATTATCGCCTCTTTAGACGCCCCACTCATGGCAAATAGACCAACCATAGCGCCCTCTCTAACACCCCAGCCCGCAAACGAAATAGGGAGTATCGTCAGTAGTATAACTAGCGGCATTAGACACAAAAACGCTCCAAACTCAACACCGAGATTTGCGGAGAGCGAAATGGAGTAGACGCAAAGCAATGACAAAAGATGAATGGCGACGGAAAGCAGTATCTGTTTTGTCGCTTTATATGTCCCCTCATAAACGATGTAAAATCTACGAGACAGCTCGCCTAGCATCCGAAGTTTCGGCATCTTCTTAAAATCAAAAAGCTTGTGCACAAAGAGTAGCCCAACAAAACCGACAAGCCCGCCAAAGCTAATCATAAACACCGTGTATTTGATAGGCTCGGTAAGGTACGCCGGAGCAAAAAGGAGCGCAAAAAGGCTGATAACAAGAAGTCCCGTAAGCCCCATGACCCTATCTATAAATATACCGTACAGCGAATCGCCTACCTTGTAACCGGCATCTTTGAGGGCAAGTAGCCTTATAGCGTCACCGCCTACGCTTCCCGGCAATGCCTGAGAAAAGAAAAACCCTTTAAAGTAGAGAGTCTGATAAAAGTTGAAGTTTTCGCCAAAGCCCAGAGAATGCATGACGGACTTCCATCTATAAGCGGCGATGGCAATAGATGCAAACTGAAACACCACGGCTAACCCGAGCATCCACGGATTCATAGAGTAAAACAGTTCAGGCAGCTGCTCGTAGTCTAATTTTTTGGACAAAAACCAAAATGCAAGGACGGCAAAGCCGATTTTGACACCCGTCTTGAATAGTTCGTTTTTTAAAAGTCTTGTCAATTTGAAACCCTGTAAATATAAAAAGTTTTATCTCTAAATCCCGTTTTTTTCGCCTTAAACTCTTCTACGAGCGACACATTTTTCCATATCGTTTTTAGCTCCGAGAGCCTATCGTCTTTGGAGATGTAAACCCCTGATTTTTGAGAGAGATCGACCCCTTTTTGCCACCTGTCAAATTCGCTTTTTCTGGTGTTTGTCGGGATATATACTTCTTTTTTGAGATGATAACTTAGTACAGCCGCCAAAGTCAAATGATCGGCAAACACATCCGGACCGCCAAGCTCTGCCGCTCTAGCTGCGACCTCCTCGTACCCAAAAAGCCTCTCATGGGGATTTTGCGCCCCCGACAACCCAAAAGCGGATGGAAATCTAGCCACAGAGCCAATAAGCATTGATAGCGCCAGCCCCACGATAAGCGTCTTTTTCATCTTGTTTTTTGCCAGATACGCCGCAACAACCAACGAAGCCGATATGAAGGCCGGAGCAGCCCAGTTGAGCTCCATTTTTTTGTAAAGCCCTTTGTATAGAAAAAAAAGTAGCGTAAAAAGTGCGGGAAGCAGTACAAAAAAGAGTCTCTCATCCTTGTAAAACTCTTTTTTGACAAACAAATACAAAAGCACGCCGAAAAACACGGGACCGAATACCGCAAACATCCCGCCCAAAAACTCGGCATTAAACGCAAAATTGATAGGCGTCTCTATACTTGCCGTGCCGTGTCCGTACTGAAATGCGAAACTCTCAAAACCGTTTTGTAAATTCCAGACGATGACGGGCGAAAACACCAAAAGACCACAGATGACGGCAAGATAGAGCCTAAAATCCGCAAACAATCTAGGTCTTTTGAAAATGATAAACAAACAGTATGACAAAAACAGCAAAATCCCCGTATATTTGGAAGCGAGCGCCGCACCGCCGAGCGCCCCCGCAAGGGCAAAATCTATCGTCTTGCCGCCAAAAAACGCCCGAGTAGCAAAGTAAAACGAAGCCGCCCAAAAAAATACGAGCGGACTATCGGGGGTGGTAATAGTAAGCCCCATGGTGACGGCAGGGGAGAAGATAAAAATCAAAAACGCAAAAAATGCGCTCTGTTCGTCAAACAAATACTCCGCACTCTTAAAAACAAAAAATGCTGCACCGAAAAAACAGAAGATATTTACAAGCCGTATCTGCAAAACAGAGTCGCCAAAAAGCGTAAATAGCTTGATGGCATACGCTACCATCGGCGGATGGTCGAGATAACCAAGAGAGAGATGCTTGCTCCATAACCAGTAATACGCCTCATCCACATATATTGGCAACAAAGCATTATAGAGGATGCTAAATACCGCATAAACAGCAGAGATGGCAAGCGCCAAGTATGTGTAACTTAGTTTTTTAGTCAAATTTAGATTATCCTGTAGTATCCAAAAAAGAGCTTCTTATTTCCACAATCTCTTTGATTCCGTGCATAATGGAGACATTTTTGTGGTCAAAAAAGGAGAGGTCTTTTAGGGTTTCTTTCAAAAAATTATATGTGCTTTCAAACTCGACATTTAGGGCCAGCGAAGTGCTACCGTCAATATGCGTTATCTCGCCGCTGACGGGTCCCAAAGTCTCAAAAGCGCTGTAAAATTCTACCGTTTTGGCGTTTAACTCCTTGTTGCCCTTCTTTTTGAACTGCAACACCCCCTTGTCCTCAAGCACAAATGTGAAAACCTCTTTGTTTAGTGACATTGCGACTTGAGAGAGTATTTGAAAGTCGTTTTTTGTGACCGTTTTTGCCATCTCTTCTAGCAGTTGCGCTTTGAGTTTTGAGGCGGGGTTATCTGTCTTGGATATTGCCTCATCAAAACTTTGCTGTTCGTTATCTGCTTTTGCGGCAGGCTCATCGGCACCGTCATTCACATTTTTTGACGCTTTTTTGCCTACGTTTTTTGCCTCTTTTTCATTTAGCTGTTTCTCCAAATGCTCTAACGCTTTTAATACAGCCTCATCCGCTTCGCCCTCAGATAGCTTGCCAAACAATAAATCCGCAATTTTTTTTGCCGCATCCTGTAGTGCACCCTGTGGCACGCCTTCAAAATTTTGCGCCAATACGGCTATCAGCTTCTCTATGTTTTCACTTTTTACGGATTCAGGCAAACGCTCTTGCGCCACTACTTTCGACTCTTTTGATGCTGCATACTGCTCCATCGCCCTCGCCGCCTGCGTCTCCGCTTTACTAGGCACGCTAGGGAGGCTCGCCATTATGTTTTTAAACTCCCGCAGCTTATCTCTTAGCGTCTCGCCGCTCAGTTTTTCTGATGCTCTTTGCGCACCCGCCTCTTTTTGTGCCTCTTTTGGGGTTTCTGCTTTTTGCGCACTCTCTTGCGAAGCGCCTTTTGCGGCTCTCGGATCGTCCTTTGCGCTTTGTATCGTTGTGGCGGTCGTAGGAGCAGGGGCATTTACGGCGGCTTTTAGCTCTTTTAGCACCGTCTCTTTGGCTATTGCTGTTTCGCTCTTTGCCGCCGCAGCTTCCTGCGCCTGCGATTTTTGTGGTTCTGCTTTTGTGGTCTCTTTTTGTATGCTCGTTTGCTTTGGCTCAGCCGTTTTTACGCTCTCCGTCGGCGTCTGAGTGGTTTGCGCCAGCGGTTTTGATAGCTCGGCTTCGGCTGCGACTAGTCTTATAGCATTTGGTGTGTTTTTGTTTGCTTCCGGTTGTACGGCTGTTTGCTGTGTAGCCACGGGGGTTGTGTCTGCACCCTTTTGCGGTGCGGCTATTATTTTGGCCATCTCAGCCTTCACCACTTCTACGAGCTTTTCAAAGCCGAGAGCCTTTGAGAGGATATCGGATTTGAAAATATCGCTTTGGAGGATGTGAGGTTTTTGGACTAAGTTTTCAAGCGTCAGAGTATTGCTAAGCTGATTTTTGACACCGTCCGCCCAATACTTCACACCCGTGTCAAGCTCTTTTTTGGAGAGGATTTCGGTCAGTTTACCGTCTATATTTGCTAGATATTTGTAGCCGTCTTTAGTCTCTAGTAGCTTTTGGAGAGCCTCGACGCTCACGGGAAGTCCTAGCTTTTTTTCCAGATTTTGGCTCAGCGGCGCAAGTTCTTTTAGCGCCGCGGCGCCCTTCAGCCCTTCTATCATAGCCTTTTTACGCTCTCCAATATCTCTAAGGCGACGCTTAGCTTGTCCGCTCGTTTCAATCTATTTTCACCCTCTTTATCCACAAAAACTACCTCGTTTTCATCGCTTCCGAAGTTTATCTCGCCACCTAGCACATTTAGACAGACTGCGTCCACACCCTTATCCACAAGAGCTTTTTTGGCGTTAGATAGAGCATTATCGCCGTCCATTTCGGCTTTAAAGGCGACGGTCTTTATCCCCTCTTTTTTGAGACTACCCACTATATCGACGGTTTTTGCAAGCTCCAAAGAGAGCGCATCTTTGCCCTCTTTTTTTATCTTGCCATCACACTTCTCGCTCGGGGCAAAGTCGCCCACCGCCGCCGCCATAATGAGATACGGCTCTTTGGGCACGGGTCTCACGGGCTCACTTGTCAGTAGACTTGGGGCTGTGGATTTGGGCAGTTTCGCCCCCTCCATCAAGCTCTCAAGCCTGCTCTTTAGCTCCTCTCCGCTCTCAAAGCCTATTTTTTTGATAACAGCAGAGTTTAGAGAGCTTTTAGAGGACACCAGTCTCACATCCGCCCCCCTCACATACAGCGCCACGGCGAGAGCGTCTGCCATCTTGCCGCTTGAGAAGTTGCCGATATACCTCACATCGTCTATGCGCTCCATAGTGCCCCCACCCGTAACAACGGCGTTTCTATACTCCCAAAACTCTTCACGCATCAGCGCCCTAGCGGTAGCCAGAAATATATCTTCTACATCCGCCAGTCCGCCCTTGCCCTCGTCGCCACACGCCAGCAGCTTGCTCACGCTATCCACGACCTCATAGCCGCAAAGGGTGAGCATCTTGATATTTGCCTTTGTGATTGGGTGTTCTATCATATTGGTATTTGCCGCAGGGGCTAGCACCTTTGGAGCCGTGCTTGCAAGCAGGGTCTGGAGCATTAGGTTGTCCGCTATGGCGTTGGCGAGCTTTGCTATTGTGTTTGCGCTTGCGGGAGCCACGACGAACACCTCCGCCCATTTGGCGAGCCCTATATGGTTGCTCACTCCGCCGTCCACCTCGCTAGCCCAGCTCTCAGTCTCGGAGTGGAGCACGACATGACCGCTCAAACTCTCAAACATTATCGGGCTAATAAACTTCTTCGCCTCCTCGCTCATCACGACCCGCACCTCGGCACCCGCTTTGGTATATAGGCGCACAAGCTCCAAAGCCTTATATATCGACACCGACGCTGTGACAGCTAGCCCTATCCGTCTGTTTTTTAGGAGGTTTGTGTAGTTCATTAAAATCCAGTTATCAAAAAATCTATTGCGGCTATTATTTCCGCTCTTTTGTCTTTTAGAGAAGCTACCTTTTCGCCAAGCACAGACAACGGGGCACCAGCAATTTGTGATGTAGACATTGCAACTTTTTTATTTTTTACCTCAAACACAGGGTTGAGATGTTTTGCTGTTTTGGACTGTATAACCAGCGGCACAATAACTCTTGTTTCAAGTGAGGATAAAATATCAGCCTGAACATCTAGCAGATACGGCACTTCTTTGTTTGTGTTTGGATTTGGATTGGCATAAACATCAAACTGCGCCACTAAAAACTCCTGAAAGAGTCGCCAAAAGCGCCGTTTTTACGGATACGCTCGTTGTACTCCTCAATGGCTGCTTTGTTCTCTTTTTCCCACTTTGCCGCCTCTTTTTGCCTTAACATTTCAGCAACTTTTTCTTCCAAAGCTTTTGAGAGATTTATTTTATACTCTTTTGCCAACGCCAAAATCTCGCTATTTATACTTACATTTGCGGCTTTTTTGGGCGCTGAAGTGTTATAAAAACTTGTAGTCATTGCATATACTCCTAATGCGCATTATTAATGCGCATATTATACATTATTTCTTCCCAAAAAACCTATCAAAAAACCCTGTGATGTTCTTTTGCGGTGTGCGAGAGAGTGCGAGAGAGCCGCTTTCTACATCTTTGGTCACCGTAGTGCCCGCCGCTATCATGGTGTTGTCCTCTAGCGTGACGGGGGCGACTAGCTGTGTGTCGGAGCCTATAAATACATTTTTGCCGATTACGGTCTCGTATTTTTTGACCCCGTCGTAGTTGCAGGTGATTGTCCCTGCTCCGATATTTGTCCCGCTCTGCGCCGTGCAGTCGCCAAGATAGCTTAGATGTCCCGCTTTGACACCGTCAAGCCTTGCGTTTTTGCACTCTACGAAGTTGCCTATGTGTGTGCCCACTAGATGCGTCTTTGGTCGTAGTCTAGCCATCGGTCCGCAGTCACTATCTATCATCACGGCGTCTTCTATCACGCTTCCCGCTTTGACGACGCTTCTCTCTATGCGGCTAGCTCCCTTGATGACGCAGTGGCTCTCCACCTCACACTCACCGACGAACTCTACGGCGTCGTCTATGTAGATGGTTTGCGGCAGTCTCATCGTGACGCCCTCTTTCATCCATTTGAGGCGGATTTTGTCTAGCATTATCTCCTCGGCGTGGGCTAAGTCGGCTTTGGAGTTGACCCCTTTGAACTCCTCTTCGGTGACGCTAACCCATTTGACGCTTTTGCCGCTCTTGACCCCGTATCCTATCGTGTCTGTGAGGTAGTACTCTTTTTGGGCGTTGTTGGCATCTATAGTAGCGAGCGCATCTTTCAAAAACGAGGATTTGAAAACATACACACCTGCGTTTACGAGGCTTATCTTTTTCTCGACGACGGTTGCGTCCTTCTCTTCCACTATCCGCACCACTTCGTCGCCGTCGGTCACTACTCTGCCGTAGCCGCTCGGATTGTGTAGATTGATAGCGCACATCACGGCGTCCGCATCGTATTCTAGTAGAGGGCTTATCGCCTCGGCGGAGACTAGCGGCATATCGCCGTTGAGGACTATCACTTTGTCGCATTTTGGGTTTGCCGCCATCACGGCGCCCGCAGTCCCCGGGAAATTCACATGGTCTTGGATACAAAAGCTCACATCCGCAAACTCTTTTTGCACCGCCTCTTTTATCATCTCGGCTTCGTGGTAGAGCACCACTTGGACATCGCTGCTTAGTTTTTTTGCCTCCCTGAGGACATAATAAAGCATCGGCTTGCCGCAGAGCTTGTGAAGGACTTTCGGCGTTTTGGACTTCATCCTTGTCCCTTGTCCCGCCGCCATAACTATTACTGAAACACTCATCTTAAACCTTTAAAATACGCTCAAACGAGAAAAAGCCCGTTTGGCTACGCTGGGCGCTGTGCCACTAAAGCTAGCGGCAGAATTAATAGCTCAAAAAATTTTGTAAAAACCTATATTTATTTGCTGGATTTTAGACAATTTTGGATTAATAGCCGAAGCTAAATGGGGTTTTGTGTAAAATCCTTTTTATGAAAAAACTTTTAGGCGTGTTCTTCGTTTTTGTACTGTTCGGACTCTATGCGTATGCGGCTCCTGCTGCACCGACAATACCGCAGATTCCAGTCGTTGACCTAACCATCAACACACCTCAAAAACCTGAACAGCTGGTCAAAAGTCTAAATATCGTCATTATCCTCACGCTTCTCGTCCTTGCGCCGTCTCTAGTGCTTGTGATGACGAGCTTTACGAGGCTTATTATCGTATTTTCATTTCTTAGACAGGCCATCGGTACTCAGCAGATGCCTCCGACCCAGGTCCTCGTCTCTCTCGCTATGGTACTGACGTTTTTTATCATGGAGCCGATAGGTAAAAAGTCGTATGATCAAGGGATTAAGCCTTATATGGAGGAGCGTATCGGTTATGAAGAGGCGTTCACGAAGTCGATGGCACCGTTTAAGGACTTTATGATCCGAAATACCCACGAAAAAGACCTCGCCCTATTCCTTCGGATACGAAAGATGGAAAATCCAAAAACTATCGAAGACATACCGCTAACCGTCGTAATTCCCGCTTTTATGATAAGCGAGATGAAAACGGCGTTTGAAATAGGATTTTTGTTGTTTCTGCCGTTTCTCGTTATCGATATGGTCGTAAGCTCGGTGCTAATGAGTATGGGTATGATGATGCTCCCGCCAGTTATGATATCGCTCCCTTTGAAGCTATTGCTGTTTGTCATGGTAGATGGATGGAACCTCATTGTCGAAAATCTAGTGGCGAGCTTCAAATAGATGAATTGCGTACATTTTGGACTCTGCAACGCCTGCGTCAACTATGAAGGCGGCTATCAGGCGCAACTGGAGCGCAAACTAGAGACCCTAAAGGCCGAATTTGGCAGGCTTTGGAACGGGGAGTTTGAAGTTTTTGAGAGTCCTGAGGCAAATTTTCGCGATAGAGTTGAGTTTAGAGTTTATAAGGAGGGTGACGACGAGCTTTATTTTGCCCTGACAAACCGTGAAAAGCGATTTTTTGAGGTGTGTGAGTGCGAAATACTCTCCGCTCCGCTAAACACCCTTATAAAGACGCTTCCGGAGGCTCTAAATAGCGATAAAACAATGCGAAACGGGCTCTTTTCTGCGGAATTCCTCGGAAACGGCGAGAACGAATGCGTGCTAAATCTCGTCTATCACAGACGGCTAGACGGGGTGTGGATGGAGTCTGCGAAAGCTCTAGCGGCAAAGCACGGCGTATCTATTACGGGCCGCTCAAAAGGCGAGATACACACGGTAGGTCAAGACTTTGTGACTAGAAGCTTTGATGTTGGGGGCGAGAAGCTCACATACATCATCAAGCAAAACTGCTTTAGCCAACCAAACGGCGTCGTGAATGAAAAGATGTTGAATTGGGCTACCCGTAACGCTAGCGGCGAAGGCGACCTGATAGAGTTATACTGCGGCAGCGGCAACTTCACGATGGCTTTTGCCAAAAAGTACCGCAAAGTATTTGCCACCGAGGTCGTCAAAGAGGCGATAGACGCCGCAAAAAAAAATAGAGAACTAAATAGCCTAGACAATCTATATCTAGGGCGGATATCGGCAGAGGAAGCGACCGAAGCGGTGACGGGGGTCAGAGAGTTTACGAGACTACAAGGAATCAATCTAAAAGAGTTTGATTTTCACACTATTTTCGTAGACCCGCCACGAAGCGGCCTTGGCGAAAAAGGCAGGGAATTTGCGGCAAATTACGATGAAATCATCTATATCTCGTGCAGCCCAGAGACGCTAAAAACCGACCTTGAGTATCTGACACAGACGCACGACATCAAGGCTTTTGCGGCGTTCGACCAGTTTGCATACACCAATCATCTTGAGTGCGGAGTAAGACTATCTCGCCGTAAGGCGTAGCTTTAGGGGGTTGCAGGGACGCTTGCGTCCATGCCGTTTATGGCGGCTTTGCCGTTATAAACGATACAATTATAATGTTGTGGCGTGAGATTAGTAAAAAGGAGCCACTAATGGAGTGTAAAATGCAGTTTGCTATGGGCGAAGAAGAAAAAGCGGTAATAAAAAAACTGCTTGGTGAAGCCAAAACAATAGCCGTAGTGGGTCTATCTCCAGACGAAGATAGAGATAGCAACAGAGTGGCAAAATACCTAATAGCCGTCGGTTACGAAGTAATCCCAGTCTACCCGAAAGGGGAGACGATACTGGGTCAAAAAGTATACAGAAGCCTAGCCGAAATAGACAAGCCTGTGGATGTCGTAAATGTATTTCGCAAAGCCGATGCTTTGGCGGCAATAGTGGATGAAGCGCTAAAGATAAACCCGAAACTCATCTGGGCGCAGATAGGGTGCTACGACGACGTAGCGGAGGCAAAAGCGAGAGAAGCAGGGGTGCAGATAGTGACGCACAGATGCCTAATGGTAGAACATAGAAAATTATTTGGATAAGAGATGATAACGCTAGAGAATGTAAAAGAGGCTGCCGAGAATATAAAAGCGGTAATCGCCAAAGTGCCATTTGTGCGCTCGGAATACCTAAGTGAGGGTAAAAACTGCGAAATATGGCTAAAAAAATGTAACCTCCAAAACACAGGGGCGTTCAAGATAAGGGGGGCGTTCAACCGTATCTCTCTGCTTAGTGAAGCGGAGAGAGAAGCGGGGGTCATAGCGGCATCGGCCGGCAATCACGCACAGGGCGTCGCCTTTAGCGCAAAGCATTTTGGCATCAAAGCGGTAATCGTAATGCCGGAATCCACACCCCTTCTAAAGGTCAACGGAGTCAAAAGCCACGGCGCAGAGGTAGTGCTAAAAGGCAACAACTACGATGAAGCGTACGCTCACGCAAAAGAGCTGGCAAAGAGCACCGGCATGACATTCGTACATCCATTTGAGGACGACGAGGTGATAGCCGGACAAGGAACTATCGCTCTTGAGATACTCGCCAAAAATCCGGAGATTGATACTATAGTGGTACCCGTAGGTGGTGGCGGACTAATCAGCGGTATAGCCGTAGCGGCAAAAGCCGTCAAACCCTCGATCAGGGTGATAGGGGTAACCGCCAAAGGCGCCCCTGCTATGTATCAGTCCTTTGCGGCACATACCCCGATAGACTCCACAAGCGTACGGACAATAGCCGACGGTATCGCCGTGAGAGACACCTCGCCAAAAATGCTTTCCATCTTAGAGCAATATGTGGACGAGATGATACAGGTGGATGATGAGGAGTGCGCTAGCGCCATACTGTTTTTGATGGAAAAGCACAAGATAGTCGTGGAGGGTGCCGGGGCTGTGGGCGTAGCGGCGCTAATGCACGACAAGATAACCATAAGAGACGGCGAGAAAATAGCGGCGGTGCTGAGCGGCGGCAACATAGATGTCAACACGCTATCTCTCATCATCGAAAAAGGTCTTGAAAAATCGCACAGGAAACTAAAACTAATCATCACGCTAATAGACAAGCCGGGGAGCCTCATGGAGCTAACGGGGATATTTAGAGATACGGCGGCAAACATCGTATCCATCGACTACGACCGCACGGCGTCAAATCTAGCGTACGGGGATGCAAATATCATCATCACACTAGAATCCAAAGGCAAGGAGCATCAAGAGCTTATCAAAGAGGCTCTAGCGGCTAAAAAATTTAAGTTCTCCGTAATCGAATAATTTGTGGCTCCCCTTTAGCCACAAATCGGTTACATTAAACTCCAAAAACAAGCATTAAAAAAGCATTTTTTTTAATTAAAATACACCAAATAAAGATTAATTAATATTATTCTTAATAATCATACGAATCATAATAAAATATAATTTAAGTGGGCACGCAATGAGGCAAAGATACATAGAGATACCGACAACAATATTGCAGCCCGATACTACAAATCAATTTGATATTTATCTAAAAACCCAAGATGGATATACACTATATGCGGCCAAGAATATAACGATTGAAAAAAGCTTATTGGCCGGGCTAAGTAACGTATATATGAAAAGTGTTTATATACACGCATCCGACGAAGCGTTTTACAGACAATATCTAGGGCAAAATCTAGCCAAGTTTGCAAAAGATGGAAAGCTAGACAGAGACCAAAAATCAAGACTAATGTACGACGCTGCGAGAGGCGTAATGAAGGGTCTTTTTGAAAGAGAGGATTTGCCGGCTGCAATCTCTGATGTCAAAGGGGTGGCAGAAGTTATAATGGATAATGTATTGCACGATGTCGGCAAAAGCAAAGTCGACCAAAACATACTCAACAAATAAGGCAAGCTTGACAACGACGAATTTAACCATATCAAGCAACGCGCCGCATTTGGATTTGAAATATTGTGCGATACAACGCAAGAGGCCGACAGCAAAATACTAACCGCAGTAAGACACCATCGCGAAAAACTAGACGGCAGCGGATATCCGGACGGCACATCCGGAAGCAACATATCGCTTTACGCAAAGATGGTAACAATAGCGGACGTGTTTGACGCCCTAAATACAAAACGATGCCACAAAAATCCGATGTCTACGTTTGATACGCTAATGATGATGAAAAATCAGATGGGAAATCATTTGGATGTAGATATTTTAAAAGCTTTTATAATGTGTATGTGCGGCAAATAACACAAAGGCCTTTCGGCCTCTTTGATGTCTTATTTTTTTGTAGGCGTGGCGGCAACTTCTAAATCATTTTTTAGAGCGGCAACGCTTTTTTCACTGAACCCTTTTACATTTTTTAGGTCATCTACGCTTTTGAAGCCGCCGCTTTTTTGTCTATATTCTACAATCGCTTTTGCTTTTGCGGGACCTACCCCTTTCACTTTTTGTAAATCGGCTTCGCTAGCTGTATTGAGATCAACTTTTGCAAACAAAAGTCCGACAAACATAAAAAGAAATACAAGAAATTTCATTTCTTCTCCTTAATCTAAAATTCAAATCAAGAATAACACAACAAATATGAATAAAATGTGGATTTTTAGTGGTTGATAGAGGTGGCGTGCCCGACAGGATTCGAACCTGTGACCTTCAGAATCGCAAT
>CAZVTM010000023.1:0-28426 GCA_964630205.1 uncultured Helicobacter sp.
GTATTCATTGCTCTATTCTATAAAAAGAGTTATAAGTTTTACCGCCTCCCGCACCTTTTCCCCAAAATCACCATCCCTCATCTCAACCTCAAAACTCTCAAAATACCCTGCACACATATATGCATACGGTGTTTTGGCATACAAAGTTTTAAGTAACCGCAAGAAAGTTTCTGCGCCTAGGTGGTGGAAGTCGGCGGTGTCGTCATCGCTAGGGTGAATTTCGTATAGTTCTACGCCGCCGCTTCCGTGTGCGGCATCGACGAAGACGAGTCTCTCATAATCTTTGATTTTTTCTAGTAGTTCGGGGAGGAGTTGGACTGTAAATATTTTCTCTACTGAGTTTGGCAAAGCCTCATAGACTGCCAGCCCGAAGGCGTCGTTGCCCATAAGGTCGTTGCCGTAGCAGATAAAAAGCGTGGTCAAATAAACTTTTTGTCCACTATGTTGCCGCCTTGTCTGAAGGCGACTTCAAAGCCCATTTTGCCTTGTGCGTGCGTGGCACAGCTTAGGCACGGGTCAAAGCATCTGATGACCGCTTCTACACGGTTGAGAGCGCCCTCTTTGTAACCCGCTTTTACAAACTCTTTTGCCGCCTGCGTGATACCGGCATTCATCGCTAGGTTATTATGTCCTGTGGCGATGATGAGGTTGGCAAATGTTATAAGCCCGTTTTTGTCAGTTTTGTAGTGGTGCAGTAGCGTGCCTCTTGGGGCTTCGCTCATTCCCACCGCTTCAAATTCGTTTAGTTTCGCAACCGCCCTTACATGGTCGCTCAGTATGTCGGCGTCGTTTAGCAGCTCCTCTATCTTCTCGATGCAATAAAGCACCTCGATGAGCCTTGCATAGTGGTAGAAAAAGCTTGCGTTTTGCGTCGGACCGTAGCTTTTGAATATCCCTAGCTCTTTGTCGGCCAGAGGGGTGCCGCATCTTTTTGCGATGTTTAGTCTAGCGAGCGGCCCCACCCTATACACCCCTTTTTCAGGACCAAACGGCAGATAATAAGGCGATTTCATAAAGCTAAAATCCTCTACCTTTTCGCCAATATACTCCTGATAGTCGGCAGGCTCTAGGTTTTCGGCTATCGTGTTGCCTTTTGCGTCGATAAACTTTATCTTGCCGTCATAATGGTCTAGCTCACCGTCCTTGCCCACCATCGACATAAATAGCGTATCAAAGTTAGCAAGAGCGGCTATCTCTTTTGGGAAAGATGAAATTTTTGATTTGAAGAGTTCGATTGCCGCTAGTGCGTCGCTCTTTTTTTCATCTATTTTGCTTAGTATCTCTTCCCTCAAAGCAGGGTCAAGCGGAGCGTTCACGCCGCCCGGGACTATCCACGCCGGATGTATCCGCTTTTTGCCCAGTATCTCGATGATATGTTGACCAAACGCCCTTAGTCCTACGCCCATTTTTGCGATTGCCGGCTCTTTGCTCATCAGATAGAAGATATTTCTCTCTTTCGGGTCGCAGTCAAAGCCGAGCAGTATATCCGGGCTTGAGAGGTGAAAGAAGTTGAGGGCGTGAGACTGCATTATCTGCGCTAGGTTCATTATCCGTCTTAGATTTGCACCTGTTTTTGGCACCTTCACGCTCAGTAGCCCATCTCCCGCCTTGGAGCCTGATACTAGGTGGCTGACAGGGCAGATACCGCAAGTTCTAGCCATGAGGGAGGGCATCTCGCCAAACGGTCTGCCGTGCGAAAATGTCTCAAATCCACGAAATTGCGTCACATGGATTTTTGCGTCAACGGCATTGCCCGCATCGTCTAGGTCAATGGTAATCTTGGCGTGCCCTTCTATTCTTGTTACCGGGTCTATCGTTATTTTTTTCATTGTTACTTTCCAAAACGAGTTAGGTGTGTGATGTTCGGCTCTCTACCGTCAAGTAAGGCAAAAAGTAGCTCCTCGATAGCCGCCGCAGGAGGAGGGCAACCCGGCAAAAAGTAGTCTATATGCACCACTTCATTGAGCGGCACGACATGCTCTAGCTGCACGGGTAAATCCGCATTTGGAAAACTCTCGGATGTTATATTGGTGTTTTTTTGGTAGGCAGTCTCAAACGCCTCTTCAAGCCCGCAAATATTTCTCATCGCCGTTACATTACCGGTGACGGCGCAATCGCCGAAAGCGACTATTTTTTTGGCTCTAGCTCTTATCTTTTTGAGCTTGTGTATATCCTCTTCGCCGCTGACCGCACCCTCTACAAGCACAAGGTCAACGCCTTCGGGAAACTCTTTTGCGTCCACATACGGTGAGCAAACCACCTCTACTCTCTCGTTTAGCTCCAGCAGTTTTTCATCCATATCAAGAAAGCTCATATGGCATCCGCTACATCCGTCCAGCCAGACCGTCGCAAATTTAAGCTTCATCTCTAGCCCCCCTGACCCTTAGTAGATTTAAGAGGAGTGCACGGTTTTTGTGCTCTTCGCCCGCAGACCTGCCTTTGTGTGTGAGCGTACCCGTCGGACAAACCGCTACGCATTTACCGCAAGTCGTACAAGTATCCACCTCGCCCCACGGCTCATTAAACCCAGTAATGACTCTGGCGTTCACGCCCCTGTTTTTGAGGTCCCAAACATGTGCACCCTCTATCTCATCGCACACCCTGATACATCTAGCGCAAAGAATACATCTGTTGTGGTCAAGGATAAACTCCTCATGTGAAGCGTCCACCTCAACTTTCGGATAGAGATAATCCACCTCGGAGTGCTCCATACCCAGCGTCACCGCCATGCTTTGAAGCTCGCAGTCGCCGTTTGTGACGCACACGGAGCAGGTATGATTTCGCTCTGAAAACATCATGCTAAGAATAGTCTTGCGATACTCTTTTAGAGTCTCGGTCTCTGTCGTTACCTCCATCCCCTCTTCGATAAAGGCGGTGCAAGCAGGGAGAAGCTTGTTTGAGCCTTTAACCTCCACAAGACAGAGCCTACAAGCGCCGTAACTGCTGAGTCCCTCTAAGTAGCAGAGTGTCGGGATAAAGATATTATTCTCTCTGGCGACCTCTAGTATGGTCTCGTCCGAGCGGCCGCTCACATCCATTCCGTTTATTTTTAGTGTTTTTATTTCGTTCATTGCCTACCTCTCGCACGCTTCAAATGCCATATACTCGCTTCTAAAAAATTTTAGAGTGCTAAGTATCGGGTTTGGCGCCGACTGCCCAAGCCCGCAAAGGCTCGTATTTTTGACCGTATAGCAGAGCTTTTCCAGCCTATCCATATCGCATCCATCCGCTTTGCCCTCTATGATTTTGCCTAGTAGGTTGTACATCTGCACCGTTCCGACCCTACACGGCACGCACTTGCCGCAAGACTCCGACATACAAAACTCCATAAAAAAGCGTGCAACATCCACCATATTTGACGCTTCATCCATAACTATCATACCACCCGAGCCCATCATGGAGCCGATAGAGATGAGAGAGTCGTAGTCCACCGGAAGGTCTAAGTGTTCAGGAGGTATGCACCCACCGGAAGGTCCGCCCGTCTGCACCGCCTTAAACGCTTTGCCGCTAGCTATCCCGCCGCCGATGTCAAAGACTATCTCTCGTAGGCTCATACCCATCGGCACCTCGACTATTCCGGCATTTACAATATTACCGGTCAGCGCAAATACCTTTGTGCCTTTGCTTTTTTCGGTTCCTATTGAGTTTAGATAGGATGCACCGTTTCTGATGATAGGGGCTATGTTTGCGAATGTCTCTACATTGTTGATAAGGGTCGGTTTGCCAAATAGCCCTTTCATCGCCGGAAATGGAGGTCTGGGTCTAGGCATTCCCCGTTTGCCCTCTACGGACGCTATTAGCGCCGTCTCTTCACCGCATACGAAAGCCCCCGCACCAAGGCGCACCTCAAGAGAGAAGCTAAAGTTTGTTCCGGCTATGTTTTTGCCTAGAAGCCCGTATTTTTCGGCGTCTTTTATCGCTTTTTTGAGCATTTTGACCGCTAGCGGATACTCGGCTCTAACATACAAATACCCCATATCGGCGCCTATCGCATATCCCGCTATCGCCATACCCTCTATTATTCTATGCGGATCGGCTTCCATGACGCTTCTATCCATGAACGCACCTGGGTCTCCCTCATCGCCGTTACAGATGACATATTTTTGGCTTCCCGAGGATTTTGCGACCGTCTGCCACTTAAGTCCGGTAGGGTAGCCCCCGCCCCCTCTACCACGAAGTCCGCTGTTTCTCACCTCGTCCACGACTCCGGCTTGGCTCATCTCGGTGATGGCTTTGATAAGCGCCACATAGCCATCTCTAGCAATATACTCCTCTATGTTTTCAGGGTCTATGAGACCTGAGTTTTCGAGAACTATCTTTTTTTGCTTTGCGAAAAAGCTGGATTTTGCATCGGCAAGGCGTGGCTCGTAGCTTTTTTTCTCGGATATTGCTTTGACAAAAGGCTCCGCCTCATCTGGCGTCATCCCCTCATATAGCTCACCTTTTTTGTCCAAGCTCACGAGAGGCCCCTTGGAACAAAGCCCCTTGCATCCAACCCCTTTTGCCATACATCTCTCAAGACCGCACCTCTTTATCTCGCCTTTGATACCTTCTAGCAGCTTGTCGCTACCTACGGCTATACACGCCGTTCCCGTGCAGACCGATATGACCTCTTCATATCCGGCGTCCCGCTCCTCGATTTTTGCCTTTATCTCTTCTAGCTCTTCTATATGCGTTATCATGAGAGCATCCCTTCTATTTTGCTTAGAGTTTTTTCTTCGTCCAGCGTGCCTAGCACCTCTCCGTCAAACACGGCGGCAGGAGCGATACCGCAACAACCGATACATCTAGCGGTAAGAAGCGATAGTTTGCCGTCTTTTGTCGTCTCGCCGGCTTTGATTTTGTGTTTTTTACAGACTGCGTCTACTATCCTGTTGGCGCCTTTGATGTAGCACGCTGTTCCCGTACAGACGACGCATGTGTGTTCGCCTGCGGGCTTTAGCGTAAAGTAGTGATAAAAAGTCGCCACCCCATACACCTTGGACAGAGGCAGACGAAGAGAGGCGGCCACGAATTTCATAGGCTCATCATCCAAAAATCCAAAAGCCTCTTGAGCCGCATGCAGCGATTCTATGAGGGAGGATCTGGCGTAGCCGAGTTTTTTCATTGCGCGGTCGAGGGCTTTGTATCGTGGATCGTTAGGGACTTGGGGTTTTGGTTGGATAATCATCTCGTAACCCTTTGATGTTTTTAATGGTTATATTTTATTTTACTATTAGCAAGTATAAAAAGCTTAGTGACCAAAAGATTACGCGTTATTTCTACAAGATAGATGTCTCAAATACAGGCTCTAGTATGTTATTTTTCTCTATTATCTCGATTAGTCTCAGGTTTTTTATCTGCATACCCATGACATCATCTATCGACCTTGCTCCTGAGAGTGCAATTTCTCGCAAGAATAGCCCTCTGTGCTCCTTGGCGTTGTGGCTTACGACTTTGCCGCCTTTTAGAAATTTCGGCTTTAACGTCCGTACCTTTGGCGTATAAAACTTCTCATAATACCCAGCCAGCAAATCGACTATCTCACACCCTTCAAACATTTCATCAAGTGCGCCTGAAAACTCTTTTTTGTAGTGTTTTGCAGCGTCTACACCCTCTATTTTTGCCCCTTGTTTGAGCTTATAGTTTGGAACTTCGTCCTTTGCCAATAGCGGACCGAATAGGTTTGAGAAGATGACCGTATTCTCAAAGATGTATTGTTTTGCGCTTTGGGGCAATGAGTAAAAATCAAGCGCTTTGTATGCAACCCCCGAGTATCGTAGTATTGCTTTTTCTGTAGCTAGCTCAAATACATTATCTCGATACTCACTTCTCTCATCAAGCGTCTTAAGCTCAAAAAACTCCAGTAGCTCTTTTTCGCTCAAAGTTTTTTTGTAGTTTTCAAACTTCTTTAATAGCTCAAGCCGTTTTTCGTAAAGCGTGGGAAAAATAAAAGATTTTGGATTTACAGGTGGAAGGTTTCCACCCGCCTCTTTTGTCTCGGCGGGGGATAGTAAAGAATAAAGCATTAGATGTTGGAGACAAATTCTTTGAATAGGTATTTGCTCTCATGCGGCCCCGGAGAGCTCTCAGGGTGAAACTGTACGCTAAATACTTTTTTGTTTTTGTATCTTAGTCCCTCTATGGTATCGTCAAAAAGGTTGATATGTGTAGGCTCGGCGACCTCTAGTATCTCGTTTGGCACATTGTAGTTGTGGTTTTGGGCCGTTATCTCTACACCGCCGGTTTTTAGATTTTTGACCGGGTGGTTGCCGCCGTGGTGACCGAATTTTAGCTTGTATGTCTCATATCCAAATGCGATAGAGAGTAGCTGATGACCTAGGCAGATACCGAATATCGGGATGTCTGCGGCAATTAGCTTCTTGATTTCCGCCACTTCTTCTTTTAGCACAAGCGGATCGCCCGGACCGTTTGATAGGAAAACGCCCTTAACTTCACCGCTTTTAAATCTCTCTATGACGCCTTCGGCTTTTGTATGATGAGGGACTACCTCTACAGCTGCCCCCGCCTCAACAAGCTCGTTTAGGATGTTTAGCTTTGCGCCGAAGTCGTAAGCGACTACTTTTTTTAGCTCACCGCAGGAGTCTTTGTAACAAAAATGCGCTTCGTTCCAAGCCGCTTGGCTATGGGTGTAAGCCTCTGTCGTGCTGACCTCTTTGATATAGTTGATGTCGCCGATTTTCGGACTCGAGGCAAGGCGTTTTGCCAGCTCTTCTTTGTCAAAACACTCGGTAGAAGCGATAGCGGGCATAGCCCCCTCTTCTCTCATAATTTTTGTCAAAAATCTAGTATCGATACCGCAAATGCCGATAATCCCGTGTCTTTTGAGATAATCGGATAGATTTTCGGTACCTCTAAAGTTTGAGTAGTCGGCTTGATAATTTCTTACGATTACCGCTTTTGCATATACCCCACGGCTCTCTTGGTCATCGTCGTTTACCCCTACGTTACCGATTTCAGGCATCGTAAAAGTAATAAACTGCCCTGCGTAGCTTGGATCAGAGATAATTTCCTGATAGCCGGTAAGAGATGTGTTAAATACTATCTCGCCGACACTTGTCCCCTCGGCACCGAAAGAGTCGGCCTCAAGATATATTCCGTTTTCAAGATAAAGAGCTACCTTCACAGCATTCCTCTTTTTGTTAGTTCGTCTTCATATAGTTTTTGCACGACTATTTCGTACTCTTCGCTACCCTCTATGAGACTTCTTTTATAGTTTCGAACTTTCTCTTTTACCGAATCTTCGATACTGTCTTGACTTTTTACAAAATCAAGCATCGCCTTAACTATAATAGTCTTTATTCTCGTCTCCGAAACAGAGTAGTCGGCCAGGTCGTCGTTCCAGATTTCGTCAAGTATTTTGTGTGCCATAGAGTTAAACCGCTCTTCTTGCTCGAGTATAAGCCCCATCTCACCGGCAACTTTGCGTTTTACCATCCAAAATAGCTGTTTTCTATCCGGGCTTAAAAACTCGATCTCCTCTTCGTTTTGCTCCAAAAGTTTTCTTACTTTTTCATCCACGGAATACTCAAGATCTATATCAGCGTCTATTACTTTTAGACAAGCGGCTTTTACAGGGTCTACACCGTGCTTCATCTGGACAAGCCCGCTATTTAGTAAGTCTAAAGTGATTTTATTTGCTATGTAGGGAGCGTGCGTGGTTCTAATTCTCATGTCGTTTAACCCCCGTTTTTTTCGTTATCTTAGCGAAAAAAAGCTAATTTTTGGGCAAATCGAAGTTGGCTAGTAGCTTATTAGGGCGGCGGCGAGCGCGTCTCTTATCCGTTTCATCTGAATATGTTTTACACGGCACCACTGCGGAGAAAGGAGGGTATCATCGTCTATTCCGGCCGTCACCCTTTGAACGTTTATATTCGGCGGTAATTTTTTCATGCATCTAGTGAGTATACGAATATATGACTCCTCGTCTATCGGTTTGAATTTTCCAGCTCTATATTCGTTTGCCAAAGCCGTATTTTTGACGATATAAAGCGGATGAAATTTGATAGAGTCGACACCTAGCGCTACCGTTTTTTCAAACGTCTCAAACATCATATCTTCAGACTCCCCCGGCAAGCCAAAAATAAGATGTGCGCACAAATTTAAACCATAACTTTTAACGAGCTTTATTGCCTTCTCCACGCTCTCAAAGTCATGGCCTCTATTTATCCGCTCCAAAGTCTCGTCAAATACGCTTTGGACCCCTATCTCAACCCATATCTCTTTTGTTTTGGATAACTCTTTCAAAAAAACCAAAATCTCTTCATCTATGCAGTCACTCCTCGTTCCTATACTTAGACCGACCACATCTTCCGCTTGCAAAGCTTTGTCGTAAAGCGTTTTTAGCGTTGCAGTCGGAGCGTATGTATTTGAAAAAGATTGAAAATAAACAATAAAAGACGAAGCTTTAAATTTTTTATTTAGTCTAGTTTTGGTTTTTTGTATTTGAGCGTCAAGCGAAATTAACTGAAGCTCCAAAAGTGGATTCTCTTTTGAGCTAGGGCTTAGTGTAAATCTTTTTTTCGGGGATTGCATGATGTTTGGACTAAAGGATTCGTTTTCGCAAAAAGAACACCCTCCGACGGCCACCGAGCCGTCTATGTTTGGGCAGGTAAAACCAGGTATGCTAACCGGAATTTTATAGATTTTTTTACCAAATTTTTTCCGTAAATACCTACCGAACGTCAGAATATTTTTCATGCGCCCTAAATTATATATTTTCCGTCAAAACAGGCACGGCAATAACTATCTTCTTCGCCGCCGCAAGCCGTAAGTAGGGAGTCTATAGAAAGATAAGCCAAAGAATCGGCTCCTATAAATTTTCTTACCTCGTCAACATTTTTTGATGCACTGATAAGATGGCTTTTGTCAGGCGTATCGATACCGTAGTAGCAAGGGTCGCTTGTAGGAGGGGATGATATTCTCATATGCACCTCCGCCGCTCCTGCGTCACGAAGCATCCTTACTATCTGTTTGCTTGTTGTACCGCGCACGATACTATCGTCTATAATAACAACTTTTTTGCCGGCTATCAGCTCTTTTATCGGACTTAGTTTCATCTTGACCTTTAGGTCTCTTATCTCTTGCGCAGGCTCGATAAATGTTCTGCCTACATAGTGATTTCTGATTATTCCAAGCTCAAACGGTATACCGCTCTCTCTAGCATATCCAAGCGCCGCAGGTACACCGCTATCAGGCACAGGTATTACCATGTCGGCGTCAACCGGCATCTCTTTTGCAAGAGCTTTTCCCATCTCTATTCTAGCCGCGTATGCGCTTTTACCAAACAGTAAACTGTCGGGTCTTGCAAAATATACATACTCAAATATACATTTTTTAGGGGTAGGTTCAAAAACTTGAATAGATTGCGGCTCTTTGCCGTCTTCAAATATCAGCATCTCGCCCGGATTTACATCTCTGACAAACTTTGCCCCCACAAGGTCAAAAGCGCACGTTTCGGATGCTACCACCCACCCTTTGCCTAGTTTGCCGAGGCTCAGCGGTCTAAAACCGTGTGGGTCTCTTACCGCAAACATCTTAGTGCGGGATAAAAATACAAAGCAGTATGCACCCGTTACTTTTTTGACGGCGTCGATTATTCTATCTTTTAGTCTTGCTTTTTCGCTTCTAGAGATAAGGTGGATGAGGTTTTCAGTATCCATTGATGATTGAAAGATTGCGCCACTTTTGATTAGAGCGTCTCGCACCTCTTTTGCGTTTGTGAGGTTACCATTGTGGACGATAGACATCTCTCCGAGATCGTATCTTGCGAATACAGGCTGCGCATCTAATATACTATCCTCTCCGGCAGTAGAATATCTATTGTGCCCTACAGCCATTGCACCGGCTAGCTTTTCTAATTTTTCCTCATTAAAAACTCTGGTTACCAACCCTCTGTCTTTAATCGTAAAAATCTTTTTGCCGTTAGAAGAGCTAATACCGCTCGCCTCTTGTCCACGGTGTTGCATTGCAAACAAAGAAAAATAAGCTATTTTGGAAGCCGACGGGACACCGAATACGCCGACTACGGCGCACTTTTCATTTAAATCGTGCATTGTTATATACCTAGACAATCTTGTATTTTATAAAGACCGCTCTTTTCTTGAGCGGATAGCCACATTGCAGCCTTAACGGCGCCTTTTGCGAAAGTATCCCTGCTTGTCGCGGTATGGGATAGTCGTAAAAATTCCCCGTCATTATAAAATCCAACGGTATGCTCACCGACTATATCTCCGCCCCTCAAAGCCATAACCGCTATTTCATCTTTTGTTCTAGCGCCAATGTTGCCGTCTCTGCCACTCACTCTTACAGAGTCAAGGTCAAGGCCCCTTCCGGCTGCCGCATATTCTGCAAGGGTCAGTGCAGTACCGCTTGGGGCATCTTTTTTGTGCCTATGATGCATCTCCACTATCTCTATGTCAAACTCCCTTAGCTTCTCGGAAGCCGTTTTAACGAGAGAGTTTAGGAGGGCGACACCGAGGGACATGTTGGTTGCATAAAGAATCGGCATACTTTTGGCGGCGTCTCTAAGGAGATTTTGCTGATGCGTATTAAGTCCTGTCGTACCTATAACCAAAGGGGTTGGATTCTTCTCGGCCGCCTCCAAGAGCTCCTCCGTTCCTTCCGGAGACGTAAAGTCTATAGCTACGTCACATTTTGTCAAAAAATCTTCGGCAGTTTTTGAAAGCAAAGCATCCGGATATCCACAGTTTTCACCCTTAAAATATACAGATGAAAGCTCCATTCCTCCGCTCTCTTTAACTATTGAGCATAAAAGTTTTCCAACTCTGCCGCTAGCGCCGTAAACTCCAACTTTCACCATTAGTGCCCACCTTTAAAGTTGTCTACATACGATATAGCCTCTAGAGCGGCAACTGCGCCGTCTGCCGCCGCACACACGACTTGTCTAGCTGCTTCGCCCCTGACATCGCCAGCCGCAAAAAGCCCGGGAACATTCGTTCTCATTTTTAAATCCACTTTTACTTCTCCGCTTGCCACCAGTTCACACAGACTGCTTCCGTCTTCTTGTATTAATGAGCCGTTATTTACCGTTCGCCCGACAAAAACAAATATTCCGGGAACATCGAGCTTTCGCTCGCCGTCTTTGGTCTCAAGGATAACTCCGCTTACACCCATCGCGTCACCTACAACCTCTTTTACGGAAGCGCTCAAGATAAGTTCGATATTTTCTGTATGTTTTACCCTTTCTACCGAGGATGGAGCCGCACGGAAAGTCTCTCTTCTGTGGACAAGATATACTTTTTTGCAGATTTTTGCCAAATAGTGTGCCTCTTCAAGAGCAGTATCGCCGCCGCCGAGCACAACAACTTCTTTGCCCTTATAAAAAAAGCCGTCACAAGTAGCGCAAGTACTCACCCCTCGCCCAAAAAACTCTTCTTCGCCTTTAAAACCGCCTCTTTTTGGTATAGAACCGGTAGCTACTATTACACTAATCGCATCTTTTGAACTGCCGTCCAAAAATGAAATCTTAAAACTTCCGTTGTCATTTTTTGTGATTTTATTGACACCATTCATCTCAAATTTGAGCCCAAAATGTTCAGCCTGGGGAAGCCAGTCCGCCATAAAATCAAGCCCAGTTTTGACCTCTTTGATGCCAGGATAATTTTCTATTTCACTACTTTGAGTTATCTGTCCGCCCGGCATACCCATATCGAACATCACAACATCTTTTAGTCCGCCCCTGCAGGCATAAAGTCCGGCACTTAGCCCTGCCGGTCCGCCGCCTATAATAGCAAGTTCCAACACTGTGTTATCCTTGTCTAGTTTTTGGAAGCGATAGTATCAAAAAAAGGTTGAATTTAATAAGAGAAAAACCGTCTGTTTTAGACGGTTTTGGAGGAATTTTATTAAGCTAAAAGTGCGTCTATTTTTTGTTTGAAAGTTTGCTTTGCGGCAGCACCTACCATCTGATCTACAACTTTGCCGTCTTTCAGGAAAAGAATCGTAGGAATTGATCTAATACCGAATTTTACGGCCAGATCTTGCTCTTCGTCAGTATTCACTTTGCACACTTTCGCTTTGCCGTCATACTCTTCTGCCAATTCTTCTATAATAGGGGCAACCATTCTGCACGGTCCGCACCAAGGAGCCCAAAAGTCAACTACGGCTACACCGCTAGCAACAGTTGCTTCGAAATTGGCGGCTGTCAAGTCTATATATTTTCCCATTCTGCTTTCCCTCTTGTTATTGGTTTATTTAATGATTATACGACCCATATTCTTTAACAATGCTTTACTAGCAAAAAATTATAACTTGGGCATAAAGACTGTTATATCGTTTTCCAGGTATCCGTATTCAAAAGAAGCATTCGGTGAAATCTTAAGAACAAACTCCTCCAACTCCCTTTTGTCTATCTTCAGATATCCGTCACCACATGCATCAATCAGAATATTAAATCTATACTCCTTATTTGACAGCAAAAAACATCTTTGCACGGATTCGAAAAAAATATCTTTCTTATAAAAAGCATAAACTCCGCTAGACAACACATAATCGAAACAATCCGTAACGTCAAAAATCGAAGCCGTATAAAAATTACCGCATACATAGGTCTTTTTTGATTTTTTGACAAACTCCGCAACAATGTCTATACCTGTATATTCACATTCGATGTTTAACTCTCGCAAATATCCAAACATCGCCCCAAGCCCACACCCAAAATCCAGCACGGAATCTTTATCTGTTATACCTACAATCAGCTTCTCAAAGCGTAAGTTTTGACGCTCCTTGCTTATCCAGCCAACAGATTCATAAGGGGTAGACGCACTTTTGTGCATAGAACGGTATATCCGCTGTTGCCTTTGTTCATTTAGCATTTTTAGTGCGTTAAAACGTAACGTTTTCATAAAGTTCGCACTCTCCGTTTCTCACAACCACCAAATCGATGCAATAAGGGGCATCAATTTTATTTGATGCCATATAAGAAAGCACCCCTTTTATAATTTTTTTTATTTTTTGAGGCGTCATGTTATATACAGGGTCAAAACTATCGCCGGATTTTACCTCGATAAAACGGTATACGCCGTCTTTTTTGGCGATTATATCTATCTCGCTAAATTTTTTACGAACATTCCTGGCTATTATTTGATAATAAAGATTTTCTAAATATTCGCAGGCTACGCCTTCGGCTTCAAGCCCTTTTGTTGTCGTGTTTTTCATATTTTAGCGCCATTTTTACAACTCTATCTCGAATTGATACTGGGAGTCTTGCAATGTTTTTTGCCGCCTGTGAAAACAAAAACGGAAACGCATACTCTTTTTTATTTTTTTCTATAGCTTTTACTATTTTTGTAGCAGCCTCGTCAAGCTCCATCAAAAAAGGCATCTTAAATCCGTTTTTATCTGTTAGCGGCGTCCTTATAAAGCCCGGCTGGATATTGATGACTTTGATATTTTTTGGCTCCAGAAGCAGCCTCATAGAGTCCAAAAATGAGTTGACCGCCCTCTTTGAAGCGCTATATGCAGCGGTAGTAGGAAAGGCAACAAAAGAAGCGAGAGACGATACGGCGACAAGCTTTCCGCCACCAGTCGCACCCATCTTGCGGGCAAAAATGTCAAATACGGCGGCAACGCCAAGAAGGTTTGTGTCTATGATTTTTTTAAAATCCCAAAAATCGTAAAGCTCGGCTTTGTGCTCGCTCGATATTCCAGCATTTGCTATGACAAGATCAACCCTCTCGCACTCGTCGCATATCGCTTGACATACGCTACGGAGCGTCTCAAAATCTGTGACATCTGCGCCAAAAGTCTTTATGATTGTTTTGTTGTTACGAAGTTCGTCTGCGAGCTCTCTTAAGCTCTCTTCTCTTCTAGCTATGAGATAGAGTTTTGAGGCTTTGGGCGCGTATCTTGCGGCAAGCTCTCTGCCTATACCGCTAGACGCCCCCGTTATTACGACGATCAAGGCTTAGCCTTCTATCCTTATCATATTCGGTTTTTTGGCTATGCAAGATAGTTTTGAAGCCTCTTCAAGCGCCTTTTGAATATTCGCTTCCTTAGCTTCATGGGTACTAAAGAGTAGGCTTGCGGAATCGCCTTTGTTTTTTTGCTTGAAATTTTCTATAGAGATGCCGTTGTCTGCTAGAACTGCGGCTATTTTGCCCAGCACCCCGACTTCGTCTTTTGCCTCTATACGGATATAGTATTTGCCCTCTATATCGCCTTTTGACGCCAGATTTAGCCCCGTCTCAAGCGGTCTATTAAAGCCCATCATTGCCGCAGGGCTCTCAGACCTTGCTATCTCAATCAGGTTTGCTATAACTGCACTTGCCGTAGCATCGCCGCCCGCTCCTGCTCCGTAAAACATCGTCTCTCCGACTTTATCGCCCGTGATAGCTACCGCATTCATGACACCGTCTACGTCTGCTAGTATATGTTCCTCGCTTATAAGCGCAGGGTGAACACGGAGCTCTACCGTGCCACCTCTTTTTTTGGCAACGGCAAGTAGCTTTATCACATACCCGAAGTCTTTGGCAAACTCTATGTCATCAGACTCTATCTCTGTGATGCCCTCTATGAGTATATCCTCAGGTTTTGCATCTATGCCGTAAGCAATTGACGCAAGAATAAGGAGCTTGTGCGCAGCGTCGCCACCGCCGACATCTAGCGTAGGGTCAGCCTCTGCGTAGCCTAGTTTTTGCGCATCTGCAAGTACTCCCGCAAATCCGGCGCCCTCTTTCATCATACGAGTCAATATATAGTTGCAAGTACCGTTTACGATACCCTTAATAGATAGAATATGATTTGCCGCCAGGCCGTCTCTAAGGGCATAAATGACAGGGATACCACCGGCAACACTGGCCTCATATCCAAAGTGCAGGTTTTTTGCCAGCTCCTCAAGCTCTGAGCGGTGATACGCAAGCATCGCTTTGTTTGCTGTAACTACCGACTTACCGCTTTTGAGTGCATCTTTAACGACTGCATACGGAAAATCTATCCCACCCATTAGCTCAACTACAACATCAATGGAATCATCTTTAAGTACAAAGTCCGCATCCGTAGACACATCTATCCCTAGATGTGCCGCTTTTTCAGGCTCTCTTGTGACGCCTTTAACGACCTCAATTTTTTTACCGGCTCTTGCCGTTATGATGCTTTCGTTCTCTTTTAGTATTTTTACGACGGCACCGCCTACGACACCAAGCCCCAGTACACCAATTTTTAGCTTATCATCCATCTTTCAAAAACTCTTTTATATTTTTTGCCGCTTGTTTTATTCTTTTTTCATTTTCTATAAATGCGATTCTTACATATTCATCGCCATATGGACCGAAGCCTATCCCCGGGCTTACAGCAACATTTGCCTCAAGAAGAAGTTTTTTTGAAAACTCTAGGCTCCCTAGATGTCTGTATTTCTCAGGTATTTTTGCCCACGCAAACATCGAAGCTTTCGGCTTGTCTATCTTCCAGCCGGCTTCATTGAAGCTCTCAATCAGGCAATTCATCCTTTTTTCATATGTTTGTCTGATTTGCTCTACATCTTCAGCGCCATTGTTGAGAGCCTCAATAGCTGCAACCTGCACGGCTGTGTGCATACCGTAGTCAAAATAACTTTTTATTTTTGCAAGAGCCCCTACAAGTCTTTTGTTCCCGACAACAAAACCTACTCTCCAGCCAGCCATGTTATAACTTTTTGAAAGGGTAAAGGTCTCAACCGCCACATCTTTCGCGCCAGGTATTTGCATAATTGACGGCGTCTTATAATCTCCAAAGCTAATATCCGCATAAGCTATGTCGGAAATAATGTAAAATCTCTCTTTTTTAGCAAGCGCTACGAGTTTTTCGTAAAAATCAAGTTCAACGCAAACCGTCGTAGGGTTATTCGGGAAGTTTACGACCACATATTTTGGTTTTGGCGTCGACTCTTTAATCGCCTTTTCGAGCTTACTAAAAAAGTCTCCGTCCTCAGGGCTCAGAGGAACTCTATTTACATTTCCGCCGCAAAGTACTATTCCGTAAGTATGTATCGGATAGCTCGGATCCGGCACTATCGCAAGGTCGCCCGGATCGGTTATAGCCATGACAAGATGGACATACCCTTCTTTTGAGCCAATAGTCGCTATCGCTTCGCTCTCAGGGTCTAGTATAACGCCGTATTTTCTGTCATACCATTTACATATTGCCTCTCTAAGCTTGTAGATACCTTTTGAGGCGGAGTATCTATGCGTTTTTGTCCGCTTAAGTACCTCCACCGCTTTGTCTACTATGTGCGGAGGCGTATCACCGTCAGGGTTTCCCATACTAAAGTCTATTACATCTTCACCGGCGTATCTTTGTTGCATCTTTAGATCGTTTACCTGTGCAAACACATACTGCGGCAATCTTTTTATTCTATTAAATTCTATCTCTTCAAACATTTTTATCTCCGTAACCTGCTTGATAATATTTATTGTTTTGGTTTTGTTGCGTTAGCTTCTTTTTTGGCATCAGTCTTGCCAGCCAACTTGTTATATTCTTCTTCGCTAATCTCTCTTAGTTTACCGTTTTTATAGTGGTATCTTACTTTGCCTCCAGCCTTAGACTCTATGGTTGAGTCTCCGGCGACAATTTTAATTTGGCTGTGCCCAAAAGCTATCAACTGCTCTCTGCTTCCGTTAAAATCAAACTTATGTTCAGCGACTGTTTCAAACCATCTATTGGTAGCAGTGTCTAAATATCTAATTCCAAGCCACACTTTTTTAGTAGGCTCAACAAAAAAACTTCCCTGCGCCCCCAAAGGTGCATTTGGATGAGCGGCGGTAATATTCTTGTCAGCGGAAGAAGCCGTTATATTTTTATCTGTTACATTTTTATCTGTTACATTTTTATCGGTCGTATTTTGGTCGGTTGTATTTTGATCAAACGCAACATTAAAAGATATTGATGCGTTTGTTTCGTTTATCTCATTTTGGAGTCCGGTCGAGCCGTTGGTTTCAGGCGAAACGCTATTGCTTTGCACATAAAGCATATATCCGCCTCCTATTGCTATTGCGGCAGCCAATGCTACAAGAGCGATTTTAGAAGTCGGTTTTTTATCATTTTTTGCAGCTTCGGCATTTAATCTATCAATAGTAGGAACTTCCGTCTCTTTTATGCTGCGAAAAGCCTCAAATTCCCTTGTCCATTCCGACAAATCAAGGTCAAACTCTCGCTCTAGTATCTTAATAAGCCCTTTTGCTTTAACAGGATTTAGTCTGTCAAAACGCTTATTTACTATATCTTCAAGCGTAGTCTGTACGATATGGGCTTTTGATACTACAACCTCAGGGTCAAGATTTTTGAGCTCTTCGAGACCTTTTTTCATTAAAGTTACCTCATCCTATCGATTAAAATTGCTGCCGCCACCGCCACATTTAGCGAATCAAAGCCGTTGTGCATTTTTATTGTGGCTATTTTATCAGCTTTTTGCATTACCTTCTTCGGCAAACCTTCGCCCTCACTGCCCATCATTAACAAAGTTTTTTCTTTGGCACCTATTTGCTTGCTTTCATCTCCGCCAAGACCGGCCGCAACCACGGTAAATCCAGTTTGACGAAGCTCATTTATCATATCTAAGGCGTTTGGAATAACCGCTATCGGCATATCAAATATAGCTCCGCTACTGGCTTTTGCCGCAGCCTCAAGATTGACATCTTTGATTTGCGATATTATGATACCTTCTACACCAAGAGCATATGCGCTACGAATAATAGAACCTATGTTGCCCATATCGGTCACACCGACAAGTGCCAACAAAAAACCTGATTTTTTAAGCTTATCCAAAGATGACAACTCAGGATCCGTAACCTTGGCCAAAAACCCTTGATGGGAGCCGCCCCTGGCCATAGCTTGGGCTTTTTTTTCGTCAAGCTTGACTACTTTTTTGCCTAGTTTTACTATTTGGGCAAACTCTTTTTTATCTATCTCTTTGGCTAGATAGACCTCTTCCACCAATGATGGATGCTTGTTAATAAGATGCCAAAAAACCTGTTTTCCGTATATAAACATAGATAAATTCTAACGAAAATAATATAAATCAGAGGGTCTGCGCTAGGAGTCTTTTTTTATGAGCTCTTCATAAACATTTTTTGGGTTTTCGCCTGTAATTTTTGCTATCAATTTTGCGGCTTGTTTTTTCGGTAGCTCAAGCTCCAAAACTTCATCCAAAGATAATGCGATAAAACCAGATTCCTTTTTTGAAAATAGAACAACCACTACCCACTCGCCCTTCGTGGAAATAACCTTAAGGGTCTGCTCAAATTCTACAGCGGATATGGTGATATATTTTTGATGCATTTTTGTCAGCTCTTTTGCGGCAAAAATCGTAGCATCCCTATCTATCTCGCAAAGTTCTTTTGCAAGCTGCTCTATCCTGTGCGGCGCTTCGTAAAATATTACAGGATGTTTTGAGGATTGAAGTTTTCTTAGCTCTTCTATTCTAGCACTACTTTTGTGTGGCAAAAAGCCGTAGAAAATAAACTTGCTATCTAAAAATCCGCTTGCGGCATACGCCGTAACGGCTGCACTAGCCCCTGGGAGCACATCGTAGCTTATGTTGTTTTTTTGAGCATACTCGACCAGCAAAGCGCCGGGGTCGCTAATGCACGGCATTCCCGCATCACTCATGTATACGCAATTTTTTTCAAATATTGATAGTTCGATGTTTTGAAGTATCCGCTCTTCATTATGGGAGTGAAGCGAATAAAAAGTTTTTTTTGAAATTTGCGCATCAAAACGCTGATTTAGAAGGTCAAAAAGTTTTTTTGTGACTCTAGTATCCTCGCAAAACACCACTTCGGCGTCTTGCATAGCCTTTACGGCTCTGAAGGTCATATCCTCCAGATTGCCTATAGGCGTTGGGATAAAAGTAAGAGGCAAAGGATTAGTTCATATTATATTTTTTCTTGAATTTCTCTACTTTACCGGCTGCGTCAACTAGTTTTTCTTCACCTGTAAAGAATGGGTGGCATTTGCTGCAAATATCAACTCTCATCTCTGATTGAAGAGATTTAATTGTAAATTTGTTACCGCAAACACAGCTTACCGAACACTCTACATAGTTTGGATGAATATCTTTTCTCATTGTTTTTCCTTTGGTTTATCTAAAAGCTAAAAAATTTTCAGAAAATTAAGGCGAAATTTTATCAAAAAGTTTTTTAAAGCTTTATATAAAGTTTATATTAGTGCCAAAGTTGCGGCAGCAACAGCTGCGGTTTCACTCTTTAACACATTTGGGGCGCCAAAAGATAGAATTTTCTGCGCTCTTTTTTTAATAAGCTCCCGCTCCCTTTCGCTAAAACCCCCCTCAGGTCCTATTAAAAAAGTTCCATTGCGTACGCTGCCAATACCTTCACCCCCAAAATCAAAAGCAAAAAAAGGAATATTCATATCGCAAAATTCGTCCAAATTTTTATAGGTGACCGTTTTCATAAGCGCCGTTCTACCGCATTGACAACAAGAACTTATAAGTATCCGATTCAACCTATCCGTATCTATTTTGAAATTTTTCTGGCTTCTATCCGAGTATATAAAGTATATTTTTGACACTCCGACCTCATTGAGCATAGGAAGTGTTTTTTCTATAGTTTTAGGGTCCACGACACACCAGGCTATCTCGCAACCAACAAAGTCGGTATCGGCATCACTGCATTGCCCATTTAGCGTCAGTATCGCATCTTTTTTTCCTATAGCCTGAACCCTATATTCATATAAAACACCGTCAATTAGATTTCTAAATAAAAAAACTTCATCCTCTTTTGAGCGCCTAGACAAAAAAAGGTGCCGAAAAGTATCTCCTTCTATTTTTAAAGTTTGTGCGCCGCTACGCTCATCGTATGAAAAAACCAATTCAACGCTCCAAAAGAATTTTCTTGTAAAATCGTATGCAAATAATTAGCAAATTTAGGAAAAATAGCTTGAAATATCTTGTAGATTTTATCGAAAACGAACATATAGAACAGACTTTTGTCCATTCACAAGTAAAGTGCGACGTGGAATCCTCTATGTTTCTCAAAAATATGACGCTCAAGTTTCTAAAAGGACAAGAGAGCGTAGTGTGCTCAGATATATTGACGGAGCTTTTTTCGGCAAAAAACTATAAACATATAGAGAAGCTGCCGTTAGTCAAAAACTTGATAGAGCTCGGATGGGTAAGCAACAACGACAATTTCGGTATGCAAAAAATTTCCGATACGCCGCTTTTAGAACTTCTTAATTCATCGCTGTCGCTTAGCTCCTCTTTTCTAAAGCTACTCGAAGAGGGAAGCTTTGAGATGAGCCTGCCGGACATAAAACCTTATACAGACCACCTTGAGTACCTACAAGAACAGTTCTTTAGGATAGGGCTCTACCAAAAAATAGCCGCCATAAGACATAGCTTCTCAAGCGACTCGCCGAATATATCCAGGCTACAAACAAAACTTGCCGAACTAGAGGCAAGGATTATGGAAAAAATCAAGCAGACAAAAATACATCTCGAACTTGAACACTTCTTCAAAGACAAGCACTTAAGCGACAAAGAAAAAATCATCTTTTTGGCACTTTTAAAAGAGGAATATTCGGGAGAGGGTGACAACCTAAGGGAGATGAACACCCTAATCGACATAGTTAGCTCCGACGACTATGAGAGGATAAAAAATAGAAGCCTGTTAGAAGACGGCGCAAAACTAATAGAGCAAGAAATAATAGATTATGAAGAGGTGCTAACTCCGTTTGGAGGGATAAGCCGTTCATTTTTTATCTCGGAAGAGATATTAAAGCATATCGTCTATCCTCAAAAAAAGAAAAAGAAAATAAAAGTAAAACTAGAATCTTTGATGAAAGAACAAGAGCTATTTGAGCTGATAGAGCCGAAAAGTTCGCTAGACGATGTGGTGCTAAATCCAAAGACCAGAGAGATGCTAGACACGGTACTAAGACAACTTGATAAAAATGTTTCAAATCTACTCAAAGACTGGGGTTTAAAAGATAAAAAGACCGGCGTCGAGGCTAGAATAATTTTTCACGGCCCTCCAGGAACGGGTAAAACAATGACTGCGCTAAGTCTATCGAAATCGCTCAAAAAACAAGTTCTTAGCTTTGATTGCAGCAAGATACTATCTATGTATATAGGCGAAAGCGAAAAAAATGTCAGAAAAATATTCGATACATATAAAGAACTGAGAGACAAATCAAAAACAGAGCCGGTATTGCTACTAAATGAAGCAGATCAGTTCCTCTCCTCTCGTAGTTCATCCGCTTTTTCAAGTGCAGACAAGATGCACAACCAAATGCAAAATATCTTTTTGGAGCAAATAGAGAGATTTGACGGCGTGATCATTGCTACAACGAACTTGCTTGAGAATATAGACCAAGCGTTTTCTAGAAGATTTAATTATAAAGTTAAATTTGAAAAGCCGGACTTAAAACAAAGAGTCTCAATATGGGAAAAAAGCTTGCCGAAGCACGCTCCGTACTCGGAGGACTTTAGCATTGACGAGCTTGCAAAATACACTTTGACGGGCGGACAGATAGCCTTAGTGATTAAAAATGCGGCATTTAACGCTGCGGCAAAAGAGAAGCCTATTTTGACAATGGAAGATTTTGTAAACGAAATCAAAAAAGAGCTCAGCGGAAGCTTTGATAACGAGAAATCAATGGGATTTTTATCGTAAAAAAGTCACAAAATAAACGTTACCAAAATAAACAATTATAAATAGTAATCTAAAAATATATGTAACCTTAAGTTACTTATATCCATTTTTTTGGGTAAAGTAAACTTAATTATTATAACGGTATATTTACGACCGCTTAAAACAGGGGTTTAAAGGTCTTGTGCCGCCCCAAAATTCATACCAAAAAAAGGGCTTTGTGATGACTCACTCGGATTTTGCGCATCCGTATTTCGGCGCCTTCATATTGATGGTTTTTACTTTTGTCGCTTTTTTTGCGACTACGAATCTTGCAAGATTTGTAAGCCGCCTAATGGCAAAAAAAGATACGGAAAAACTAAAACTATCTACATATGAGTGCGGTCCGGAAGCAAACCTACAGCCAAACAAACTCTCGGCTCAGTTTTATCTGTTCGGTCTTCTCTTTATTCTATTTGATATAGAGATTATTTTTATGTTTCCGTGGGCGCTTGACTTTAAACTCCTCGGATGGTTCGGTATGGTAGAGATGCTGATATTCCTCACGCTTCTTACTATCGGTTTCGTATACGCATGGAAAAAAGGAGCGCTTCAATGGCACAGCATAAAGTAAACTACGCGGCAAGCGGCGGACTTCCGGTCGCACTAACTACGGTTGATAAGCTTGTAAACTGGGGTCGCTCTAACAGCCTTTGGGTGTTTACATTCGGTCTTGCCTGTTGTGCCATAGAAATGATGGCATCCGGCGCCGGAAGATACGATTTTGACCGTTTTGGTACTATCTTTAGGGCGTCCCCTAGGCAGTCGGATGTAATGGTGGTAGCTGGGACGGTAACAAAAAAATACGCCCCTTTCATCAGAAGACTATACGACCAAATGGCGGAGCCTAGATGGGTAATATCTATGGGTTCATGCGCAAATACGGGCGGTATGTTCAACACATATAGTACCGTTCAAGGGGTAGATAGAATAATCCCTGTAGATATCTACCTGCCCGGTTGTGCACCAAGACCTGAGACTCTTCAATACGCAGTCATGATGCTCCAGCAACACATCAGAAAAAATAAAGCATCTAGAGCCGAGATACAAAAGAGGTTTGTGTAATGAGAAGGTATACGCCAAAAGATAACGTTCAAAAACAATCTTATTATACGGATAGATTTAGGGTTGCGGATGCACTGCCAAAAGACCCTGTCGAAAACGATGCGGTATACGCAAAAGAGATAGAGGCGCTAAAGGCTGCTTTTGAAATTAAAGAGGCTTATATTCAAAGAGGGCAATTGGTTGTTATAGTGGATGCCGCTATCAACGTAGAGGTTATTAAATTTTTCAAAGAAAAGCTTGATTATAACCAACTTAGCGAAATGAGTGCCGTCGATTTTGTTGCTCAAAGGGGTGGATTTGAGGTGTTTTATCAACTTCTATCTATGAGCAAGAAAAAGAGAGTAAGGGTTAAGTGCTTTATTAAAGACGGCGAGAATGTAGAGTCGGTATCTAGCATTTACTCCTCTGCAAACTGGGCCGAGAGAGAGATGTACGATATGTTCGGTATCAGGGTCAACAACCACCCTATGCTAAAAAGAATTATGCTCCCGGACGACTGGGTAGGTCATCCGCTACGCAAGACATATCCGCTTCAAGGCGACGAGTTTGCAAGCTGGTATGAAGTGGACAAAATCTACGGCAAAGAGGCAAGAGAGGTTATCGGACCTGAGCTCAGAGACGCGGCGTTCGTCGATAGATACGATACGACTAGATTTGCAAGGCTAGGCAAAGAGGTCGGTTTTGGCGAAGAGTACAAAGAGACGACTACCGATATAGCATACCAAGAGGAAAACAGACCTCTTCTTATAGACAAATTTGACCCAAGTAAAACAACACTTGCGGATAGAGAAAGATAGGAGGGCGAAAAATGCAACAATCAAACAAACTACAGCCCTTTTTTGAGAATATCACATTTGACCGTGAAGACAACAAAATGATTGTCAACTTCGGTCCAAACCACCCGTCCGCACACGGTCTTCTTAACCTTATATTGGAACTAGAGGGTGAACAGGTTGCAAAAGCGTATCCGAACATCGGTTTCCTACACAGAGGTATGGAGAAGATGGCGGAAAACATGATATACAACGAGTTTTTGCCGACGACGGATAGGATGGACTATATCGCAGCTTCTGCAAACAACTACGGTTTTGCCCTTGCTGTAGAGACGCTAGTCGGTCTAGAAGTGCCAAGAAGGGCAAAAGCCATCAGAACGATGCTTCTAGAGATAAACAGACTCTGCTCGCATCTATTTTTTATCGCTACGCACGCCCTTGACATCGGCGCAATGAGCGTATTTCTCTATGCCTTTAGGGAGAGGGAGCACGCAATGGACCTTATCGAGGACTACTGTGGCGCAAGACTAACGCACTCGTCTATCAGAATAGGCGGTGTGCCGCTAGATGTTACGCCTGCGTGGCTTGAAGGTCTCAAAAAATACATAGACTCCTTGGAAGAGAACATCCAAATATACGAAGGGCTTCTCGATTCAAACAGAATTTGGAGAATGAGGCTTGAGAATGTTGGTATATTGCCTCCTGAGATGGCTATTGATTGGGGCTGCTCCGGCATTATGCTAAGAGGAAGCGGTATCAAATGGGATATTAGAAAAGAGGAGCCGTACGAACTTTACGGCGAACTCGACTTTGATGTGCCGGTAGCTGAAACGAACGACAGCTACGGCAGATATAAGTGTTATATGCTTGAGATGAGAGAGTCGGTCAAAATAATCGACCAATGCATCAAGATATACCACACGACAGAGCCAAAGATCATGGCGGATGCGCCAAACTATGTATCGGCACCAAAAGAGCAGATAATGACCCAAAACTACTCTTTGATGCAGCACTTTGTACTTGTAACGCAAGGGATGAGACCGCCTAAGGGCGAAGTGTATGTGGCTACCGAATCGCCTAAAGGGGAGCTTGGATACTACATCTACTCTGACGGCGAACCGTATCCGTACAGACTCAAAATTAGAGCTCCAAGCTTCTGGCACACCGGAATACTACAAGCGTGGCTTCCGGGCGTTCAGCTAGCTGACGTTGTAACGATGATAGGTAGCTCAAATACCGTATTCGGCGAGGTAGACAGGTAATGAAAAGATTCGATCTTAGACATCTAAAGGACGACTTTTACGGTCGCATGGTAGAACTCATGAACAAAGAGGTAGCAAAAGATGAAGTTGCGATATTTTTGTTTGAACTCGGCGACTTTAGCCCTGTGCAAAAAAGCGCGGATTTGGTAAAAGAGAACGGCTGGACGCTTATGAATAGCCTAAAGTTTAACGAAGTTGACTGGACTATTGTGGTAAAGAAGTAGAATGGCAAATATCTTTTTTAGCCTCTGGCAAGACGAAATCATAGATAACCGCGGTAAGAGCGAAGAAGAACGGGCAAAAAGCAAGTTTCACTTCCCGTATGAATTCGAAGCGGGCACAAACACCAAAGCCTTCATAGGTTGGGCTGGCGTAGCAATATTTGGCGAAGGAGTTGACGTAGTTAAACTCGCCGTAGAATACGCAAAAACATACCAGGAATACTCTGAAGCATGCGGCAGATGCGCACCAGGTAGATGGGGTGGTAGAATAATCTATGACATCTTGCACAAGATAGGTAGAGGAGAGGGAAGCGATAGCGATATTCTCCATCTAAAAGAGATTTGCACCTCTATGAAAGAGACCTCAAAATGCGAGATAGGAAAGACAGTTCCAAACCCGATTTTGGCACTTTTAGAGCATTTTGAATCAGATTTTACGACACTCATAAAAGAGAAAAAAGCGTCGCCTGATTTTCACAAAAATGATGTTTCATACATCGCCAAAATCACAGCCCCTTGCATGGACGCCTGTCCGACGCATGTCGATATTCCGGCGTATATCGAAGGCGTAAGAGACCTTAGATTTGACGATAGCCTAAAAGCCACCCGCAAGACTATGCCGCTGGCTCATACTTGCGGCAGGGTATGTCCACATCCTTGTGAAAACGCCTGTAGACGAACAAACCTTGACGAGCCTATAGCCATTATGGAGCTAAAAAGAATAGGTGCGGACTATGAGACCGATAGAGAGCTTGGCTGGTTCCACCCTGTAGAGCCAAAGCCGAAAACGGACAAAAAAGTAGCCATAATCGGCGCAGGTCCTGCGGGTCTAACCGCCGCATATTATCTAGGGGTTGAAGGGATACATTGCGATGTATACGAAGAGCTCCCGGTTCTAGGCGGCGAAGTGGCGGTCGGCGTACCTGAGTACAGGATGCCTATCGGCAAATACAATCAAGATATTGAACTCGTAAAAAGTGTCGGCACAAACTTTATCATGAACACAAGAGTTACCGCAGACATGATGAGAGAGTTTGAAAAGTCGTATGACGCTATCATGGTAAGCACAGGGGCTAGACTGTCCAAAAAAATAAGAGCCAAAAATGAAAATCCAAAAGACGAGGGGTATTGGCCTGCCATCTCTTTCCTTGATAAGATAAACCTATACGAAAAATACGGCATAGGTAGCCCCGTAGACCTAACCGGCAAGACTGTCGTATGCGTAGGTGGCGGTTTTACCTCTATGGATGTCGTCCGCTGCTCAATCCGTGCAAACGCAAAAAAAGTCGTAATGTTATATAGAAGAGACGAAAAAACCATCATCAACAACACATCTTACGAAGAGTATCGCGAAGCGGTCGAAGAGGGTGTGGAGTTTATATTTTATAGCGCCATCGACGAGATAATTGCGGAAAATGGCAAAATCAAAAAGCTAGTCATAGATATGTACGAGCTAACCCCTGACCCTGAGGGCGGCAAGCCGCAACTTCTAAAGGTAGATGGTAAAAGCTTTGAAATGGAGTGCGACATCCTAATTCCTGCCGTTAGCCAAGATGCAGACTTGTCGCTACTGCCTGAAGAGTGGGAGATAGCCAAAACAAGCTGGAATACGATACTAACAGATGGTAAAACATATCAGACAAACAGAGAGAAGATATTTGCTGCCGGCGACTGCGAATACGGTCCAATGACAATCGTCAACGCCGTTGGTCAAGCCAAAAGAGCGGCTAGCGTGATGACTAGATATATCTTCGAGGGCAAAATCTACCGCACCGAAGAGGAGATAATGGAAGACCACCTCAAGGCGCTCAAGGTTTACGACAAAAAAGAGGTTGTCAAAGGATGGCTCAAAGGTCTTCACAGAGAGCACAGCGAAAAGCTTGAAGTTGAAACCAGAAAAACAAACAATCTCGAAGTTAATTGTGGCTTTACGATGAAGCAGGCGATAGATGAAGCTAATCGCTGCATGAGATGTTATTATATAGCTATGGCGGCGGTGTAAAATGGAAGTTAAAATCACTATAAACGGCACGGAAATTGCCGCCGATAAGAACGATACGATACTAAAAGCGGCAAGAAAAGCGGGAGTATATATCCCCACCCTTTGCTACCTCTCAAAATGCGAGCCTATATCTTCATGCAGACTTTGCGTTGTGGAAGCTGAGAACCATGACGGTCTCATCCTCGCCTGCCAAACAAAAGTAGTTGACGGGCTTGTCGTAAATACAAATTCACAGAGACTGGCCGCAGAGCGCAAAAAAATTATGCAACTCTACTGTGTCAATCATCCGCTAGAGTGCGGCGTATGCGACAAGTCCGGCGAGTGCGAACTACAAAACAAAACGCTCGAGTTTGGTGTAACGGCTCAGCAATTTATGGCGGTTGACCAAAAAAGAGAGATAAAAGATTGGGGTCTTATCCAGTACGACCCGTCTCTTTGCATCTTGTGCGAAAAATGTGTCCACACCTGCAACGAAATCATCGGCGATGACGCAATAGAGATAAAAGTCGGCGGCTACAAATCAATCATAGGACCAAAAAACTCCGACACGCTAGATTGCACATTCTGTGGCGAGTGTATAGCGGTTTGCCCGGTCGGCGCGCTAATATCAAAAGAGTTTAAGTACCGCTCAAACGCTTGGGAGCTCAAAAAAGTCCCTTCATCTTGCGCACACTGCTCATCCGCTTGCCACCTGACATACGAATCAAAATCAGAAGGGACGGAGTCGCTGGGACAAAAAATATACAGAGTCTCAAACGACTTTGAGTTTAGCACCCTTTGTCAGGCCGGAAGATTCGGTTTTGACTTTGACAACAAAGGCTCAAAAGACCAAAAAGCGTTTGATAAAGCCGTAGGCGCTCTAAAATCGGCTAGAACAATCAAGTTTAACTCATTTATCACAAACGAAGAGGCAAAAATACTTCAAACGATAAAAGAGAAAAACGGTGTAAAACTAGTAAATAACGACGCTTACAACTTCAAAAAGTTTATGGATGCGTATTCATCGGTAAGCGGTAGTAGCCTCTACTCGGCAACTCTAAACGATCTGAAAAATTCTGATGGCATTATCGTTGTCGGCTCAATGATAACAACCGACAATCCGATGGTAAGATATGCGCTAAATGAAGCGTCAAAAAAGAGAAATGCCAAAGTCGCTTACCTGCACCCAATAGAGGACTCTGCACTAAATACAAATGTCAATAAATTTGTCAAATACGAGCCAAAAAGTGAAGAGGGTGTAATGGCCCTACTTGCATCCATCTTTGTGGACAAAAACGCTTTGAGTGACGAGCAAAAAAGTTTTTTTGACGAACTCGATGTAGGATATGTAAGCTCAGAATCTAGTTTTGACGAAGCGGAGCAAGAAGCGATAGTCAAAATGTTCACAAGGGCAAAAAACAAGACTCTCATCCTCGGAGCCGACCTATACGCACACCCAAGAGCAGAGAATATCGCAAGA
>CAZVTM010000024.1:0-27679 GCA_964630205.1 uncultured Helicobacter sp.
ATTTGAACCTACGACCTTCGGGTTATGAGCCCGACGAGCTACCGGACTGCTCCATCCTGCGGTGACCAAAAAAGAAAGAATCAAAAAATGGCTGGGGTACAAGGATTCGAACCTCGGTTAGATGGACCAAAACCACCTGTCCTACCACTAGACGATACCCCAATCATTTTTGAGACCGAAATTATAGCGGAACTTAACCGCTTTGTCAACTAAAAAACGGTAAATTTTCGTACAAAAATGAAAAGTACGGAGATTGTATGCCTATTCAGAGGGTTTTGGATGCTATCGAAGAGATAAAAAAAGGCAATATGGTCGTTATGATGGATGATGAGGATCGCGAAAATGAAGGCGATCTGGTTTATGCGGCGGCGTTCAGTACGCCCGAGAAAGTCAACTTCATGGCTAGTGAGGCAAAGGGTCTTATCTGTGTAGCAATCACAAGAGAAGATGCCGCAAGGATGGAGCTAGCGCCTATGGTGGCAAAAAATAGCTCATCTTATGAGACAGCCTTCACCGTTTCCGTAGATGCCAAAGGGTGTGCGACTGGAATATCGGCATATGAGAGAGATGACACAATCAGGCTCCTTGCCGACACAAATACAAAGCCGGATGATTTGGTTCGCCCGGGGCATATATTTCCACTTATTGCAAAAGACGGCGGAGTGCTCGTACGCACAGGGCACACGGAAGGCTCAGTGGATATATGTCGTCTTGCAGGGGTCTATCCGGCGGGGGTGATATGCGAGATAATGAAAGAAGACGGTACGATGGCAAGGCGAGACGACCTTGAGTTGTTCGCCGCAAAACACAATCTCAAAATCGTATTTGTATCCGACCTTATAGAGTATCGCCTCAAGAGAGAGAAATTGGTGCGTGAGATAAACTCTGAAGTCTCTAGCTTTATGGGCAGGGCGGCTGTCAAAAAAAGCTTTGAAGACCATGCCGGCAAGGTGCATACGGCTTTTGTATTCGGTACGCCAAACGAAACCGCTAACGTAAGATTTAATAATATATCGACTGATATAGACTTGCTATCCAATGAGGCTAGATTTGCCTCTCTTATTAGGAGTGTTGATTTGTTGGCAAAAGAGGGTGGGGTGATAATATTTGTAGATGCCAGCCACCCTGAAAGCTCCGAGGTTAAGGAGTTTGGCGTAGGGGCTCAGATACTGGGGCTCCTGGGGATAAAAAAAATAAATCTCCTATCTCATTCAAAAAACAAGGAATTTGTCGGCATTTCCGGCTTCGGGCTCAGTATTGAAAATAGAATAGAAGTCTAAAAAAAACCTTTGTGTGCATATCTGGCGAGCTGGGTCTCATTGCCCAACAGTCCGCCGGAGTGTATGAATATCGCATCTCGCCCTTCAAAATACCCCAAATTCTCGACTATTGCAAGCCAGCACTTTGCATCATAAATAAGGTCAAATTCCAGTCCCGCCAATAGAAGTTCTTTGTGCACGGCCAAAAGTTTTGGATGCGGGGCTGCGAAGGCTATTTTGTCCTTTGTCTCCAGTATCGTCGGTTTTTTCTTCACCTCTAACCTCTCAAATTCACCGTTTAGAAACTGCGCATCCGATACGCAAGGGGTCGTGAGACACTCAAAATCAAGATAATCACTGAGATATCCGGCCGTTGTCCCCGTGCCGCTGCTTGCAATAGCTATCGGATTTTTGAGATTGTGCGAGCGGACAAACTCGTTTAGCTCATCTGCCAAAAGCTTCAGCCCTTCTCTAGCGTACTCGTCGGCTCCGCCTTGCCTAATAACCAGTGTATCAGGCTCATTTGAGGCTAGAAGCTCCTCTATTTTTGCGCCGTATTCACTGTGTTCTAGCTCTACTAGGTTCATACCGTTTTCAAGAGCGGCTTTGAGATTACCGGTCGGAGAGGCGGCTAAAAGTGATGGAAGCCTCTTTGCGTAGTAGACAAATTCTACCCCCTGAGATTTTGCTAGGGCAGAGATGGCATACATGGCATTACTCTGCGCTCCGCCGTAACTGATGACGGTAGTGGCTTTGAATCCATGAGCGGCAAAAGTGTATAGCTTGCGGGCTTTGTTGCCGTTGATTTGCAGATCTAGGAGCTCATCTCGCTTGATAAACCACTTTCTCCCAAATACTTCAAGCTCGGTAATGGGGGAGTTAGCGAGCTTCATTGAGTAGTTTTAGGAAATTATCGTGAACATTTGCGCCGCTTGCGACGACACCCCTGGATGTTAGCTCAAATCTACCGCCTAGCTCGTCCGATACTCTACCGCCCGCTTCCGTGACGACTAGTACGCCTGCCGCCGTGTCCCACGGTTTGAGGTTTATCTCGTAAAATGCGTCAAATACCCCTTTTGCGGTGTAGCAGAGGTCTACCGAGGCGGCACCTAGTCTACGCACATCTCTTGTGTATGGGAGAATGGAGCGCATTTTGGCTATTGCCCACTCGAAATCTTCTCCTGCTTCCGCTTTGGTGTACGGAAAGCCAGTGGCTATGAGCGATTTTTGCAGCTGCGACTCCGCAGATACGCATATCTTTTCATCATTTAGATATGCACCTTTGCCTGCTTCTGCCCAAAAAAATTCTTCCAAAATCGGATTGTAAACAGCGGCATATTTGGGCTTACCATCCTCCCAGATGCCTACCGATATGGCACAAAATGGGATTTGGTGGACAAAGTTGGTCGTGCCGTCTATCGGGTCTATGAATATTGCGTTTTTCGGCAGCTCCCCGCCTCTCCAGCTCTCTTCTCCGACTATCTCGTACCCAAAACCGCCAAGAGCCGCAGTTAGCTCCTTTTCTATTGCTACATCATACTCTGTCAGTAGGTCTACAGCGCCCTTATAAGTTATTTGTTTGTTCTCAAAAAACCCTTTTTTGAAGAGTGTACCGCTTTTTTTGACTATATTTTTTAGCTCTTGCAAGACAAATTTCCCAACTCTATAAAAAATGAATGTATACCGTTATTATAGCTATACTCTAGTTTTGTCCCATGGGCATCTAAAATCTGTTTGACAATATAAAATCCAAGACCCAATCCGTCGGAGCTCTCATCTCTTTTACGAAAGGTTGTATTAACTGTTCTAGTGGACGGGTTAACGGCTCACCCTTATTGCTTATTGTTATCGAGTCGTCGGTTATCCTTATGGTCGCCTTGTTGTCGGCAGAGTATTTGACTGCGTTTGAGATAAGATTTTTGAGCGCCAAGGCAAAGAGCTTAAAATCGGCACATATTCGCAGCTTAGATTCACTTATATCTACCTGCCCGTCATCCACAAAGGCAAGCTCCAAAGCCTCATCAATACAGTCTTGAAGTAAATATTCTTTTTTATCAAGCGGCATTCCGGATGCCGTTAGCCTCTCCACTTGCAAAAGTTCGTTTATGAGGGTATCGAAATGTACGAATAATGAGTGAAATCTCTCTTGTAGTTTCTCATCATGTACCATTTCCGCCAAAAATCTACCTTTTGAAAGCGGAGTTTTTAGCTCATCGAGCGGAGATAGTCCCCGTAAAATAGAGCGATAAAAAAGAGCAAGCACTCCGAGTACGGCAAACAAAGCAACAAAAAGCAGTAAAGAGACGGGAGCCGTAGGTTTTTTGTCTAGGAAGGCGGCAGTTCCTCTCGGGTGAACTATGATTATGTATTTGTTGCCGTCTTTTTCAAGCAAAAATATTTTTGCCGGACCAGGCATCCGAAGTTCTTTTATGCGATTGTCGGATAGCAGGGCGATTCCGGTATCTTTTTGGATGAGCTCCAATTCCAATCCACGCAAACGCTCGTTTACCTCCTCCGGTTCATCGGACAAGTGTTTGACGGCTTTGGAGGCGTGTATCAGTCTTTCTCTGAGCTCCATCATCTTGTAATGCTCTTGGATAAAATAAAACATCGTAAAAACGGCAAGTAACAGAAATGACGAGATGGCGAATGCTATACGGATTTTATAAAATTAGGTGTTTTCGGGTTGTCGCCGAGTTTTTTTTCGGAGTCTGCTTATTACGACATCAATGCTTCTCTCGCCGCTCTTGTTTCTATTATTTTGTTGGGGATAGTCTATGCAGCCATTAAAAAAGTGACGGCTAGAGAAGAGTAGATAAAAGACGAGCTTGCCAGCCAAGTTAAGGATAAGACGCTTGAATTGCAAAAAGCTTATCTGTATGAAAAACATCTCGCCTCTATCTTACGAACCGTGGCGGATGTAAATCAACTCCTTATTACCTCACAAGATGTGGACGAATTGATAGAAAAGTCGGCCCAAACGTTGGCATCAAACGAGTCTTTCGTTAGTGTAAAAATACTTGTAGAAATCAACGGCACGCTTGAGGTCAAGGCCTCTTACGGAATATCGGAAGAGTGGAGCGTTACCGAGATAGACCAAATGGTCTTTGATTCAAACACTAGCTTAATGTTTACCAATTTTGATAATGACAGCGTGCCGCAACATTGCAGATTAAAAGCCAAAGCGCACGGGCTAAAGGCAATTTATTCCGTACCGTTAAAAAGTAGCAATTTTGCGAAAGCGGCCGTCGGCGTTTTGACTGTTTGCACAAAAATAAAAGAAGGTTTTAGCGATAAAGAGAGGGCTATGCTTGATGAGCTTGCCGGCGACATAGGCTTCGCAATCAACTCATTTATTCAAAAAGAGACCATAGAAAGACTGATTCGGTACTTTTAAAACCGGGGGCTTTGACCAGGCTTGAGTATGAGCTGATAAAAGAGCATGTAAATGTCTGGTATCAGGTCCTATCCAATGTCGGCTCGTACGATGAATTGGCCGATATTATCGTTCATCATCATGAAAGATTTGACGGAAGCGGCTATCCAAAGGGAAAAAAGAGGGGAAGCGGACTCTTTTGATGCTATGACTACGAACAGAATATATAAACCGAAAAAAACCGTTTTACAGTCCATATCGGAGCTAAAAACGCTAAAAGGGGCTTGGTATCATCCGGCAGTCGTGGATGCGGCTGTAAAAGTGTTGTCTAATATCGATATAGACGTAGGTGCAGATCAGGCGGTGGGGCATAGCGATATAGACAGAGAGAGGCTAAGTTACTTTTTTAAAGATCGCTTGACAAAGCTATACAACGAGGATTATTTGACGCTTGTGATTCAAGGTCGTTCGGAACACAGAACGCCGGAGTGTCTCACCGTTATATCGCTATCCAATTTTACGAGATATAACAAAGAGCATACATGGGAGGGTGGCAATAAGCTGCTATTAGAATTTGCCGAATACCTTATGAGAAATATACCGGAAAAATTGATTTTTAGAATATGGGGAGACCGTTTTATAGTAGATGATTGCGAACAGTATGTAAGGGACGTAGTCGCAAATTCGATCCTTGAGAGAAACGGGATTGAGTACAGAATAAATAGTATTTACGCTCCGTTTGAAAATATAAAAGACCTACTTCTTAGATAGCGCAACCCTTGCCAAAAAGCAACCTTTGGCTATAAAAATATGCTAAAGGTTACAAATAAGTCACAATTAATCTTTTTAGTTCTAAAATTTATAAAATTATGCGAAAAAAGTGTTTTAATTGAAGTTTGGCGAAAAAAAAAGTTATCTACTCATTGACCGTTCTCACCGTTGTTCTGGCGGTGTTTATTTGGACATTGGGTTTTTTTTATATCTCATTTGAGAGGGATAGACAGAGAGATTTTTATCTTCAGAAATATTCTCAAACTCAAGAGGCTGTTTGGAAATCGGTGGTGAATACCCACAAAGCGGGCATCACGGCCTATTTTGACGCTTACATACTAAAGCCGGATGTGATAAAAGAGCTAACTGCCGCAAACGGCACGGACGAGGCAAAAAAAGAAAAAGCCAGAAAAAATCTATACGAACTGCTGCTGCCGGTCTACGACAAACTTCAAACTAGAAACGTAAAGCAACTCCACTTTCAAGACAGAGAAAATAACTCATTCCTTAGATTTCATCAGCCGCACAACTTTGGAGATTCCCTGAATGCCAGCAGACCGTCAATAGTTATGGCAAACAAAAACCTAAAGCCTGTTTTTGGTTTTGAGACGGGCAAGGTCGTTAGCGGTTTTAGAAATGTGTTTCCTGTTGTATGGGACTCTAGGCATATAGGTAGCGTAGAGCTTAGCCAGCCTTTTGACGCCATGAAAAATGCGCTTGAAGAGTTAGACGTCGATAAAGAGTATCTGATGATAATTAAAGCAGAGGCTATCATGCCGAAGCTTTTTGACGAAAATAAAAAGTTTTACCTCAAGACGCCCATTAGCGATAATTGGCTTTTTGAAAAAGACATACGCAATAACGGTCTCTCCGAAAACATCAAAAATATTTTAAACGCTGTAAGATCCGATAGGGAGTTTTTGGAATATCTAGAAGTTCCTCTGGCTTTTGCGCACGAGGTTACCGTTGGTGAGCATAAATATGTAGTCACCGTTACCCCTATTGTTGACGTGACAGGCAGACATACCGCTGCAGTTTTGGGGTTTTCGCACGCTTTTGAGCTAGAGGCGATGGATGATGACTTCAAATCGAAAGTAGCTTATTTTTCTTTGATGATGCTTATTGCCGTAGGAGCCGTGGTTAGATTTGTCTATGGCAAAAAAATGTTAGACGATGAAAAAAAGAGACTTTTGACCATTTCACAGACAATGGGCGAGGGGATGTATGTCGTAGACGTGGATGGCAGGATAAAATTCATCAATGAAGCCGCCTTGAATATGCTTGGATTGCAGACCGATGAAGCCGTAGGGGCCGTGGCGCATTATATGTTTCATGTACATGATAAAAATAAAAATGTGACCTTAGAAAACTGTCCTATATATATGGCGACTCATACGGGCGAAAGATATGAAGGGATAGATTTTTTCAAAAGAAAAAGCGGCGAGATTTTCTCGGTCGACGTTATAAGTTCGCAACTAAAAAAGGACAATGAGATTATCGGCTCGGTAGTCGTATTTAGGGATATTACGGAGAGGCTAAAGCTAGAGGAGAGCCTAAGAGAGCTAAATAAAAGCCTCGAAGATAAGGTGGAGGCGGAGGTTGCCAAGAGAATAGAAACAGATGCGATATTTAAAAGTATTTTTGAAAATTCCCCTGAGGGGATTTTGATACTGGGCGACAACGGCGTATTCAAAGAGTGCAACCCGGTAGCTTCGCGTATGCTTGGATACAAAGAGTCTGAGATAGTCGGCAAGAGACCTTGCGATATATCGCCTTATATACAGCCGGAAAGCGGATTTTTTAGCGAAAATGCCGCCAAAATGTTCATCGCCAATACTCTAAAAGGGGAGATACAGAGATTTGAGTGGACTCATCTCGCAAAAGACGGCAGCCAAAAGCTCTTTGAAGTCATGCTATCCCTTGTTTTTAGGGGTGACAAAAAAGAGATTCTAGTCTTATGGCGGGATATTACGCAGATAAAACAGCTTGAAAAAGAGAAAGAGCTTGGGCAGGCGATGCTTATACAGCAAAGCAAACTTGCAGAAATGGGGACTATGATAGGCGCTATTGCGCATCAGTGGAAACAGCCTTTGAATGCGATATGGATTATGACGCAAGAGGCTAAGATGTCTTATGATTGCGGCGATATGACGCCTCAGGCTATGGCAAAATTTAAAGAAAATATGGGTGAACAAATCAAGTTTATGACTGATACCATCGAAGATTTTAGGAATTTCTATAAGCCTTCGGTTCAGCAAAGTCTATTTTCTGTTGCTCTGGCCATTCGTACGGTTCTCGCACTATTGGAAGGTCAGCTCAAAAAAGACGAGATAACGATTAATCTAAAAGCAGACGATAAGCTGCTTGTAAACGGTCTTGAAAGCGAGTTTAAACAGGTTGTGCTAAATATCATCAATAACGCCAGAGAAGCTCTGGCACAAAATAATTCGCAAAATAAAGTTATAGATATTTTTGTCACCCAAAAAGAGTTTGAAGTTGTCGTAACAATCAGGGATAATGCCGGCGGAATAGACGAGCATCTCCTTAGAAGCGGCAAAATCTTTGAACCTTACAATACAACCAAAGGGGAGAGCGGTACCGGCATCGGATTGTCTATTAGCAAGATAATTATAGAGCAGAAGATGCAAGGCAAGCTTGAAGCTCGCAATATAGAAGGCGGTGCGGAATTTGTCATTAGAATAGCCGTTTCGGATGGTGTTTGAGATGTTAATGATGGATAACCGTACTCTTTCAAAAAAAAATTAACTCAACGATTATATCTTTCGTACTTCTTTTTTGTTTACTAGTCGCCGTTGCCATATATTGGAGTACCGAGAGTTTCACAAAACAAAGACTTGAATATGATATGTCGATAGCCGAAAGTACGTTAGAGACAAATATGAATTTTGAGAAAACCTCTCTTTTGCAGACACTTTTGGCTGTCAAAAGCAATTGTGAATTTATCCGTATATTCAAAAGCAAAAACAAAGACGCCTTGCTTGCGGCTGCAAAACCGTTTTTTGACGAAATCAAGGCCAAGCACCAGATAACGCATTTTTATTTTATTACCCCAGATAAAAAATGTTTTCTTAGAGTCCACAAACCAGAGCAATACGGTGATACGATAGAGCGCATAACGCTCAAGGGGGCGATGGAGTCAAAAGCTGAATTTGCAGGGCTTGAAATGGGTAGAAACTTTTTCTCTCTGAGGGCAGTTACTCCCGTATATGACGAGGGAGAGCTTGTCGGATACGTGGAGCTTGAGAGAGATAGACCATTTTTTCCCAAATTTCAAGCGTCAGACCGGATTTGATATATCTTTGGTGCTCGATGATAAATATATACAATCATACAAAAAGTCGATGCAATCCGAGATTATTCCCGACGGTGAAAAGGTCGGTAGTTTTGTTGTGCTCAACAGCTCAAATGCAAACCTAGCCAAAGAGATATTGTCAACCGACAAAAAAACAGACTTTCAAAAAGTGGGCTTTGAACATACAAAAGTAGGCGATAGGGATTATTTTTGCTACCACAAAAAAGCAAAAGACGCTAAGGGTGAATACGCCGGGGTATTTTTGATTACCGCCGAGCATACCGCTTTGCATCAAACGGCCCATAGGCAATATCTTTTTATTTTTGTTTCGATGTTTGTTGTTGTGCTTTTGCTAGCTTATGGCGTCAGGCGCGGGATAGAAAAAGAGATATTGGTGCCGATAGGAAAAATAAGGGCAGGGGTTGTTAATTTCTTTGCATACATAAGGGGCGATACGCACAATATTACCTATATAGAGCCTATGCTGCACAACGAGATAGGGGCTATAGGGGCTACGCTAAACGAAAGCATGGAAGAGACGATACAAATACTCGAAGAAAACAAAAGAAACGAAGCATATCTACTGCAAAAATCGAGGGTAGTCGCCCTGGGGGAGATGATAGCAAATATAGCCCATCATTGGAGGCAGCCGTTAAACGTGATATCTATAACTGCGCAGGATATGTTATTTGCCAAAAAAGAGGGGGATTTTGACGATGAATACATAGATTCAAGCGTTAAAAGAATTACCGACACCGCAAGAGATTTGTCCGGTACGCTGGACCGCCTCAGGAATTTTTATGGGCAAAAGTCTTTTAAAGAGGAGTTTTGCGTAGAGGATGAGATTAGAAATACTCTAGTTTTTTTTGGTGACTATGTGGAAAACTCCAATATTACGATAGAGTTTCACACAGACAAAGAGCATATGGTCAAAAACTACAAAAATGAGCTCTCCCAAACCTTGCTAAGCATACTGCAAAACTCGAAAGAGGCAATTGAGACAAAAAAGGGCGGACAAGGTCAAATAACCATAAAAGTGTACGAAAAAAATAAAACCATAGCCGTTTCCGTAGTCGATAACGGTGGCGGAATGGATGAAAAAACGCTCCATCAAATATTCGATCCGTATTTTTCTACAAAATTCAAGACAAACGACGTTGGCTTGGGGCTTTATTTGGCCAAGGTATCTGTCGAAAAAAACATGGGCGGAAGGCTTGTTGCGAAAAAGATAAAAGACGGATTGGAGATGGTAATAGAGCTCCCTTCACCCTTAAATGACGCCATATAGCGTTCTATAAGCCTGCAAACGATATGATTAGCGGTTAAAAACCCGCGTTTTTATCATAATAAACATCCAAATTTATGTTGTTGTTTGACTCATAAAGATAAGCAAAGCGGCGTAAAAAAGCATTTTAAAAGCATTTATTTTATTTAGGACAATAGATTTTGAAGGCAAAAAAACTAATCTCTTCTTCACCGGTCGCGGGTGAGGTTGTGATATTCTGTTATGGATACATCTTTCCGCGACGGACTACAGTCGGTGTACGGCGGAAGGGTACTTCTTGAAGATATCAAGCCCGCGATACAAGCGTTCGTAGATGCCGGCATAAGACACTTTGAGTGCGGCGGCGGCGCTAGATTTCAGTCACTGTATTTTTATTGCAACGAAGACGCCTTCGATATGATGGATACTTTCCGTTCTATCGTCGGTCCTGATATCAAACTTCAGACTCTTTCGAGGGGTGTCAGCCATGTGGGTCTCGATACAGGCTCTAGAGACACCATAGAGCTTCACGCAAAGCTTTTCAAAAAGCACGGCATGACGACTATTAGAAATTTCGACGCTCTAAACGATGTTCAAAACCTTGTATATCCTGCGGAGTGTATAAAAAAATACGGGTTAAACCATGAAGTGTGCGTAACCGTAATGGAGCTGCCGCCTGAGTGCTACGGAGCTCATGAGGCCGATTTTTATATGACCGTTCTTAGAAACATACTTGACAGCGGGCTTCCGTTTGACTCTGTATGCTTTAAAGATGCATCGGGAACGGCAAGACCTCGCAAAATATTTGAGACTATCAAAGCCGCCAGAGCTTTTTTGGGCGACGATATGCATATTAGATTTCATACGCACGAGACGGCAGGTGTGAGCGTTGCTTGTTATTTGGCAGCTCTTGACGCAGGTGCGGACGGTATCGATCTTGCTATGGATCCTGTAAGTGGCGGCACTAGCCAGCCGGATACGCTAACAATGCTTCATGCCCTAAAAGGGAGTGAGTATGACCTGGGGCTAGAGGCAAAAAGACTTCTTGAGGCTCAAAAAGTACTCAAAGAGTGTCTAAAAGACTATTTTGTACCGCCTGAGGCAAAAGAGGTTTGCACCCTGATACCTTTCTCTCCTATGCCTGGAGGAGCGTTAACCGCAAATACTCAAATGATGAGAGACACAAAGACTCTCGATAAGCTCCCTGCCGCTCTTGAAGCTATGGGCGAAGTGGTTGCAAGAGGTGGATTCGGTACATCCGTGACGCCTGTTAGCCAGTTTTATTTCCAACAAGCGTTTAATAATGTGGTATTCGGTCCTTGGAAAAAAATAGCCGACGGCTACGGCAAAATGCTTTTAGGGTATTTCGGTAAGACTCCCGTTGCTCCCGATGCAGAACTTGTTGCGATAGCAAAAGAGCAGCTAAATCTTGAGCCTACAACTGAAAATCCGCTTGATGTAGCAGATAGGGATTTTAATAAAAGTCTCGCTTGTTTTGAGGAGCAGCTAAGGCATCACAATCTCCCTATTACGGAAGAGAATTTATTTATCGTCGGAACTTGTGCGGATAAGGGTATAGCGTTTTTAAAGGGCGAAGCAAAAGTCAACGTAAGAAAAGTAGACCATCATGCGTCAGAGTCTAGCCCTAAGACATCAGACGAAAAAATATGTCACGATATGCTTGAGAGATTTGATTTGTATTCGGTTAGCGCGGCAGACGTTGAGCTGAAAGTGTCTTCGTCTCCCCTTATGTCGGAGATGCTTGAAAAATCATGGGATGGCAAAAAAATACAGTTTAAATTAGAGAAAAAAGCAAAAGCCGATAGCGGCACCGGGGAAGGCGGTGTGGATGCGGACGGCAATATCCATATACACGCTCCGCTTCCATCGGAAGTTATCAAAGTATTGGTTCAAGTCGGTGACGAGGTCAAAGACGGTGAAGACCTGATGATACTTGAAGCTATGAAAATGGTGATGGAGGTGCAAGCTCCTGCCGACGGGATAGTCAAGGCGATACATGTCAAGCAAGGAAGTACTGTAGAGAGCGGGCAAGTTCTCGTAACATTGGAATAAAGTATGGCCGTAGGTAACTTTTTTGTACTTTTTGATGATATAGCGGCTGTTCTGGACGACGTGGCAGCTATGAGCAAAGTCGCCGCCAAAAAAACAAGCGGCGTTTTGGGCGACGATCTTGCGTTAAATGCCCAACAAGTGGCCGGAGTTAGAGCCGATAGAGAGCTTCCGGTTGTTTGGGCCGTCGCTAAGGGCTCATTCAAAAATAAATTGATATTGGTGCCTGCGGCTCTACTTTTGAGCGCATTTCTCCCTTTTTTAATAACACCGCTTTTAATGATAGGCGGTATCTATTTATGCTTTGAGGGTGTCGAAAAAATAGCGCACGCTTTATTTCACAAAAAAGATGAAGAGGCTCATCACGCCGAGCTTGCGAAGGCTATTGGCGATGAGAGCGTCGATATGGTCGAGTTTGAGAAAGATAAAATCAAGGGTGCCATACAGACCGACTTTATACTCTCTGCCGAAATCATAGTCATAGCCCTTGGAACCGTTCAAGGCGCAGCAATTAGCTCGCAAATAGCCGTTGTGAGCGCTATAGCTCTTATTATGACGATCGGCGTTTACGGTATAGTGGCGATGATTGTCAAGATGGATGATGCCGGACTGTATCTGGTTACAAATTCCGAGGGCGGTATCAAAAAAGCAGTAGGAAACGCACTTTTGAGCGGAGCCCCTTATTTAATGAAGGTTTTATCCGTTGTAGGGACAGCCGCTATGTTTCTTGTCGGCGGTAGCATATTGGCGCACGGGCTCTCTTTTGTGGCCGATGTTGCCCATGTCTTGGAGGCGATACCTTTTGTCGGCACTTTGGCGGTGATGCTTTTGGATGCGGCGATAGGTGTAGCTGCCGGTATTTTGGCGCTTGTTGCGGTAAGTATATTCTCTAAACTAAAAAAGAAAAACTAATTTCAAAATAAGAAGCCTTTTATGTATTGTCCTGTTTGTAAAGACGAAAGACTTGTTATTAGCGAAAGAAGCGGGATAGAGATAGATTATTGCCCAAAATGCAGAGGCGTCTGGCTTGATAGAGGCGAACTCGACAAAATTATAGAGAGAGCCGAAGGGGCTGCCGCACAGCAACAAAGACCGCAGCAGCAATACCAAAACGACCTATACGGTCGAAAGTACGACGACCACAAACCAAAATACCACAAAAAAGAGTCTTTTTGGGGTGAGCTTTTCGACTAGAAAAACCTCTTAGTTTTCTCAAGATTTTCTCATAGCATATACATAAAATTCCTCTAAAAAAACGAGGAGTTTTCTATGAGAAAATTTGTTCTTTGCGCCACTCTACTCTGTGTTGCGGCTTTTGCCGACGTTGATTCTTCAATTGATATACCGTACGGTAAACATCAAAAATACACCCTTGGAAACCAAAAAAACCACCCTACGATAAGACTTGAAGGGGAGCGATACTTTGCCTCTTTGGCAAAACTCTCAAAAGATGAGATAAAAAAAATAATCACTCAGGACAAAATGTCCGCAACCGCCGTTTCGTTAATCGACTTGCATCAAGAGCTTGTATATGAAGTATATGCAAAAGACGAGTCTGGTAAAAGCTATAAACTATATATAGACGCCGGGAACGCAAAAGTACTTGAAAAGAGGGCAAACTAAAAAATGAGAAAACTCGTTTTGGTGACTTTGCTTGCTTTTAGTTCCCACTCTTTTGCGTATACGCTAGAGAGTTTTTGCGACGAGGCTTATAAGCATGACTTGTTCGTGGTTGAACTAGAAGGCGAGAGGCTTGCCGTAAAGTATGATAAAGAAGCTGCTTTGGCCTTTGAGCCGCTTAGCTTGGAGCTTGGCAACAAAAGAATAACAACCGATGAATCCAAAAAAGAGCAGGAAAGCTCCGCTATGCTTGGATTTTCTACAAAGATGCCATGGCTTAGGGCTAGTGAGAAAAAAATTTATCTCAGCCGAGAAAAAGGTCTCCATATCACCGAGCAGCTTCAAAAAACTGTTCTTAAGAGTGAAGTCAAAAGACTTTATATATCTCTTTTATTGTCGGGCGAGCTTGAAAGTATCTATTCTCAGAAAAAATATATAGCCGAGGCATCATACAAGGGGGCAAAAAAGAAATTTGAAAGCGGCCGTATATCAAATATGGAGCTTGCTAGATTTGAAGCCGAACTTTCCCAAAGCGAGATAGATTTAGCATCTGCCTCGGCGCAAAAAGAAGAGCTACATCATGCCCTATCACATATGATTTTATCGCATGATGAAATAGTAATTAGCGATTTAGAATTTGTGTTTTATAGAAATTTGGAGGAGAAGTTAAGAGGATTTGCCAAAGAATCTTTGCAGATAAAAGAGCTGGAGGCCAAAAAACAAGAGCTTCAGGCGGAAATCGGCACATATAGATTTGCCCTTATAGATAAAGTAGAGCTAGGGATTGGTCTCACCAAGGAGGCTGCGCAAAGAAGCGTTGACTTTAGGGCTTCATTCCCTCTGAATATAACCGGAAAAAACGAGAGTATGCAAGCGTCTGCCAGAGCCAAGCTATTTGCCGTTACAAAAAAACAAAAAATAATACAAGATACGCTTGCGATGATGGCAAAAGCAGAGACCCAAAGGCTGTATGAGCTTGAGAAGAAAATATTGACATCTATGCAAAGTGAGCGTCTCTACAAATCTGTATTCGAGATGACCGCAAAAGGGTATGAAGGCGGCATTGTTTCGGTGTTCGAGTATCTAAATGCCAAAAATGGATATTTTGACGCTTTGGCAAAAACCGTATCGTATAAAAAAGAATATATTGAAGAGATAGCTAAGCTTGAAAAGGTTTTTACCGAGGTGATTAGATGAAAAAATTTGTTTTGTTGGCAATTATGGCGGCATCTTTGTTTGCGGACATAAAGATGAGCGAAGAGCAGATGAAAAAGATGGGGATAGCTCTAAAAACCGCCGTTTTGGTCAATAGCGAAACCGTCGGTCCTTTTGTCGGGAGTTTTGACTTTGACGACAGCAAGAGCAAGAACTACATATTGCCCTCTGATGGGGTCGTCGTAAGAAGCGTGAAAATGGCCGGAGATACCGTCAAAAAGGGTGACGTGCTATGTATCATATCGTCCGCAGAACTTGCTGCAAACGGATTTGAGCTTAAGGAGGCTAGGTCAAGGCTAAAAATACTAGACGCAAACGCAAAAAAAGATGAAGCGTTATATAAAGACGGCGTCATATCGCAAAGAGAGTATCAAAAGAGCGCATTCGAAGCCTCAATGCTAGCCTCCAGGGTAGCAGAACTTGAAAGTAGATTTTCGGTGGCGGGAGTCAGCTCAAGCAGTGACGGGATGTTCGCCGTCAAAGCCAAAACCTCCGGCGTGCTCTCTTTGGCCCCTAAGAAAGCAGGGCAAAAAATAGAACCGTTTATCCCGTATCTGAAAATATCAGAATCATCATCTCTTGCGGCCTACATCAAGATACCTCCGACCCAACTTGTAAACATCAAAAAAGGGGCTATCGTAACAGATAGGACTTCAAATAAGATTGGTGTTTTGATTGCGGTTTCCGGCGGGGTGGATGAAACTACGAATTCCGCGGGGGCCGTCGCCAAGATAACGGCTAAAAACGAAAGTTTCAGAGCCGGCACGGCTTACGAATTTTTCATCTCAACCCCTAAGGCGCAAAGCCTAATGATGCTCCCTAGATCTTCTGTTACAAAATACAAAAATACAGACGTATGTTTTATTAGAACAAAAGACGGCTTTGTGCCGAAAAGAGTTTCGGTTGTCAAGGAGACAAAAGACGGCGTTTATGTCAAAAATAACGATATAGCGGATGGGGCGAGCGTGGCGGTAGGAGGCATTGTAAATCTAAAAGGCGCTCTAAGCGGAATGGGTTTTGAATAATGTTAAATAAAATCATTGAGTTTTCGCTAAAGCAGAGAATAGTCGTAATACTCCTGTCCTTGGCTCTTTTTGGATTTGGCGTCTACTCTTTCCTTAAGATACCGATAGACGCTTTCCCCGACATATCCTCAACACAGGTAAAAATCATATTAAAAGCTCCGGGCATGGCCCCCGAAGAGGTCGAAAGCAGGGTGGTGAAGCCTTTGGAGGCTGAGCTTTTGGGGCTTGAAAACCAAAAACTTCTCAAAAGTACCTCCAAATACGGGATAGCCGATATTACCATAGATTTTAACGACGGTACGGACATATACAGAGCAAGGGCGCAAGTCTCCGAAAAACTATCCTCTGCTCTATCTTCGTTGCCAAAGAGCGTCACTGGTGGCATGGCTCCTATTACTACGCCGCTTGGCGAAGCTTTTATGTTTACCGTCGAGGGCAATATAAGCCAAAAACAAAAAAGAGAATTGCTTGATTTTGTCATAAGGCCCGCCCTCAGGGGCGCAAAAGGTGTCGCCGATGTTAATTCGCTAGGCGGAGAGGCTAGGGCGATAGTCGTCGAACCGGACTTTGCAGCTATGAGAAAGCTCGGCGTTACAGTAAGCGCACTTGAAGAAGCTTTGCAGGCAAACCTTTCCAATGACGGAGCCGGCAGGGTGACAAAAGATGAAGAGGGGTTTTTGGTAAAAGTCGAGAGTGGAGTCAAAAGTCCATCAGAGATAGCCAATATAACGATACATTCGCACAACGGACTTTTGCGTATAGGCGATTTTTGCCAAGTTGCCGACGATTCGCTAACCAGAATGGGTTTTGTCACAAAAAACGGAGAGGGTGAGGCAACGCAAGGGCTTGTGCTTACTCTCAAAGGGGCTAACGCAAAAGAGACTATAGGTGAAATCAAGATAATTCTAGAAAACCTCAAATCATCGCTACCGAAAGGCGTCTACATAGAGCCTTTTTATGATAGGAGTCATCTGACCGAACAGGCCGTAAATACAGTCTCAAAAGCACTTTTAGAAGCCGTTGTTTTGGTGGTAGTACTACTCCTTTTATTTCTAGGAGATATTAGAGCGGCCGTAGCGGTGAGTATTATTTTGCCGCTATCTCTTGCTTTTGCGTTTGTGATGATGAAGTGCTTTGGAATTACTGCCAACTTGATGAGCCTTGGAGGTCTGGCTATAGCTGTCGGTATGTTGGTCGACTCGGCGGTGGTTATGGTCGAAAACTCTTTTTCCAGGCTCGGCTCAAAAGATGCTAAATTGCCCAAACTCCATCTTGTTTATAGGGCGTCAAAAGAGGTTAGTTCTGCTGTATTCAGCGGTATTTTGATTATTGCCATAGTATTTTTGCCGCTTCTGACATTGGAGGGGCTTGAGGGTAAGCTTTTTGCTCCTGTCGCTATGACTATAGTATTTGCATTGTTTGGCTCGCTCGTGCTATCTTTGACAGTTATCCCCGTAGCTTGTTCGGTGCTTTTGAAGTCTGCCCCACACAAGGATACAAAGCTAAATATGTTCTTTAGCAAGGCGTATGAGCCTATGCTTTTCTTTGCAATGAATAAAACAAAAAAACTGTTCGCTATGTCCGTAGTATTTTTGGCGCTTAGTTTTGGGTTGTTCTTTTTTGTCGGTAAGACTTTTATGCCTACGCTTGACGAGGGTGATTTGATACTCAGTGTTGAGAGCGTCCCCTCTATATCGCTTGAAAAATCGAAAGAGCTAAATCTGGCCGTCCAAAAAGCAATAAAAGAGAATGTGCCGGAGGTCAAAACCATAGTCGCCCGCAGCGGTTCGGATGAGCTTGGGCTTGACCCGATGGGTCTAAATCAGACAGATACGTTTATTTCGCTAAAACCGAAAAGCGAGTGGGAAGCAAACGATAAAGATGAAATAAAAGAGAAAATAAAAAAGGCGCTCTCCGGTTTTGGGGGAATAAGTTTTAGCTTTACGCAGCCCATAGAGATGAGAATATCCGAAATGCTTACCGGTTCACGCGGCGATTTGGCTGTAAAAATATACGGAACAGATATACAAAAGCTAAACGAACTCAGCCAAAAAATAGAGGAGATACTTAGCAAAACAAGCGGTGCTTCGGAGGTGTTTACCACGCTAAACGAGGGTGTTAACTATCTGGTGGTGCAACCAAATAGAATTGAATCCGCAAAAACAGGTGTTAGTACTACCGAGCTACAAAAATTTTTAAAAGCATCTGTAGAGGGAATCGGTGTGGATTATGTATCCACCGGCAACTCTAGGATACCGGTTGTCGTCAGAATGGATAAAAACATATCAAACGATCCGCAGCTCTTTCGGGCGCTAGAGGTTCCTCTTGAAGATGGATTGTCGGTACCTATATCGAGCATAGCAGATATAAGGGAGGTAGAGGGGCCGGTCAAGATAGACAGGGAAAATATGCAAAGGGTGAGCGTCGTACGTGCAAATGTAGAAGGGAGAGATCTGGTGGGGTTTGTCGAAGATGCGAAACACCAAATAGCCTCACAAATAAAGCTTCCGCACGGGTATAAAATAGAATACGGCGGACAGTTTGAAAATCAGCAAAGAGCCTCCGCAAAACTAATGACAGTAATTCCGATAAGTATTGCGGTTATATTTATGATTTTGTTCTTTACGTTTAGGTCGGTGCCGATAACTTTGCTTATTTTGCTCAACATACCTTTTGCGGTTACGGGCGGAATCATATCGCTGTTTGTATCGGGAGAATATCTTTCCGTACCGGCTTCGGTAGGCTTTATCGCTTTATTTGGTATAGCCGTGCTTAACGGTGTCGTTATGGTGAGCTATTTTTTATCTTTATTATCAGAGGGCTACTCCATAGACGATGCGGTCAAAGAGGGCGCAAAAAGAAGGCTTAGACCTGTTCTGATGACAGCTTTTATAGCGGCTCTAGGGCTCTTGCCGCTACTTTTTGCCTCGGGCGTAGGAAGCGAGATACAAAAGCCTTTGGCGACCGTAGTTTTGGGTGGGCTAGTGACATCGACCGCCCTGACTTTGCTGATATTACCGCCGGCATTTAGAATGCTTTACAACAGAGGGGTAAAAAACAATGGATAAAAAAATCGTTGATTTGTATTTTAACGCCGATATCAAAGATTTATTAGTCGATTTTTTACTTGAAAACGAGATTTCCGACTTTTATTATTTTGACTGCAAGAGGTACTCTATGGCATCGCTTCTCAGAAGCGACAAGGAGAAGGTGAGCGGAAGGGTTGATTTTGGGATGTTTCGAATTTTTGTAGATTTTGCCGTTTTTGATGGTTTTTTCGAGACAATAAAAGGGAAGTTTACGAAAGAGGATGTCAGGATGTTCGTTTATGACGCTCAGAGGCTCTTTTAGATGAGGATTTTGATAGCGGACGACGAAAAAGAGTTGTTATTTTTGTTGTCGGTCTCATTGAAAAACGATTTTATAGTAGATACCGCTTCGGATGCCGATGAGGCGAAGGCCTGTCTCGATGCGTTTTGTTATCAGGTTGCCGTATTTGATAGGACATTTCACGGCGTCGATATGGCAAGGGAACTCGTGGCGTACTCAAAAAAGAAAAATCCAAACTGCGGGGTTTTGATACTCAGCGCCCTTGGTAGCGTAGACGATAAAGTGGAAGGACTATTTTTTGGGGCTGACGACTATCTTGAAAAGCCGTTTGATACGAAAGAGTTGAAAGCCAGAATCATAGCGCTAGCCAGAAGATATGCGGTAAAAAGCGTAAAAATAGACGACATAGAGATCGATATATCATCAAAAAACGTGCTAAAAGGCGGCAAAAGTGTCTCTCTGAGCAAAAACGAAGATGCTTTGTTGTTTTATCTATTATCAAAAAACGGTCAAATAGCGTCAAGAGAAGAGATTATGGATGCAATATACGAAAACCCTCAAGATAAGATGCAAAACACTATTGATGAACTGGTGGCAAGGGTCAGGAAAAAACTATCTTCAAATGTTATAAAAACGGTAAAAACAAGGGGTTTCGTAATTGAGATTTAATCCTGTCGCCTCACTAAGGGGTAAAATAGCGATTTTGATTTTTGTCATAATCGGATGCGGTTTTGCCCTCAATCTAGCTATTGCCATACATACGCTAAGAGCCGAAAAGATAAATGATTTAAGGAAAGTATTATCTCACGCAATGGAGGAAACCAGAGACGAGTATCTCCCGTCGAATCCGGACGATAAGCTTGATTTGTCGTATCTGTATGAAGTCCCGCACAATATCTCTATACTCGGTGATTCGGAGGTTGATTCGCTCAAAATCTCAATCTCTAAAACCCCTCATGTGCCGCTTGAGAATGAAATCGCCGAGTATATCAGGCTTGACAACGGCAACTATCTAAATTTTGTAAGCTTGGACGCAAAAATAAATGCCTCGCTTATAAAATACTCTGAAAAGCTATTGCTAAAATATGTTGTTTTTTTGGTTGTTATGTTGATTGTTAGCATTTTGGTTTTGAGAAAACTCATGGCTCCGCTAAAAGATATAGCCGCAAAATGTAGAGACTATAAAGACGGAGGAGCTTTTTTGAGTGGTGCCGAATCATATCCAAGTGAGATAAATTCGGTATCAAACGCCTTTAATGCACTTGTCGGAAGATTGGAGGGGTATAGAAAAAAAGAAAAAGAGCTGTTTAGAGAAGCCGCTCATGAGCTAAAGACCCCGCTAGCCATTATGCGTGCAAGGCTAGATGTATACGAAGGCGATGAAACATATCAAAAAAGTAAGTTTGTCGCCGAATTTTCATCTGATTTGGAGCGTCTATCTTCTGAGCTCAAAAATGTATTATTTTTTGAGACCTCTGACTTCGAGGATAATGAAGAGTTCAATATGTGTAGCCTGATTCTTGAAACGGTCGGCAGGATAGATGTGCTGGCAAGCGGACGTAATATTAATATTGAGCCGAAATGCGAAACTATGTTTGTGGATACGAAGAAAAAAATGTTTCGCAAGCTTTTTGCGGCATTGCTTGAAAATGCCGTCACGTATGCCAAGGAGGGCAGTAAAATCGAAATAACGCTAAATCAAAGCGAACGGACGCTCGGTATCAAAAACCAAAAAGGTGGAGAGAAATATATGTTCAGCTCCAAGATTGGCGAAAGAATACTAAAAAGGGTATCCTCGGAGCTTGGGTTTTTGTATGAAATTAGCGATGCAGACGGATATTATGAGGTAAACTTACGGTTTTAATAAAGGGGTTTGTGATGCAAGTCAGAGTTTATTACGATTTCTCGTGTAAATTTTAATCTTCGATGAAATAAGGCTTCGCTGCTTCTCTCTTCCTTTAGGAAATCAATTTTTTACTATTTTCTGGCACACGGTTTTGGCACACAAAACCGTCTTTTTTTACTCCAAAAACATCAAAAACATAACTATAGTCATTTTTGTTAGCAGTAGCTTAGCAGTTTACAAACCATTTGTTTATCGTGCTTTATCGAGGTGTTAGCAGTATGTTAGCAGTGATTAATATAACACCCAACCGATTAGTTATCTTTGATAACTAATCTCTCTCGTAGAAAACCGCTGTCAAACGAACCCTTAAATTAGTCACCTAAAAACTCATAAATTCTTAAAAACTATCACTTTTTGAAACCTCAAACAACCTCTGTATTTTTCTCTTCTTGTGCTTTAAATTTTGAAGCTCTGGCTTTGTAAGCGTCAGAACTTAAAACTCCACTATCTTTTTTCTCTTTTAACCTATAGCTTTCTCCTTGTATATTGATAATATGAGAGTGATGGATTATTCTGTCTAGTATTGCAGTAGTAACAACCTTGTCGCCTCCGAATATTTGCACCCATTGGCTAAATGCTAGATTGGAGGTAAGTATCACTGAGCCTCGCTCATATCTTTTTGAGATAATCTGAAAGAAGTGATTAGCATCCTCTTTGGACATATTGAAATAGCCTATTTCGTCGATGATAAGTATAGACGGACTAAGTATTGACCTTAAAAACTGATCATATCTCTTGTCTCTTTTGGCTTGATTTGCTGAGGTTAGAAGTTCCATTATAGATGTAAACTTGACTTTATACCTAGAGAGTACCGCTTTATAGCCGAGAGCTATAGCAAGATGTGTCTTTCCGACGCCGAGTTGTCCAAGTAGTACTATATTCTCACGCTTTTTTATAAATCCCAGGTTCGAGAGCTCTTCTATCTGTTTGCGGTTGACGCCGATACTAAATCCATAGTCAAACTGCTCCAGCGTCTTAACTGCCGGAAATGACGCAAACTTTATAAGCGTACTCTTTGACCTAGCAAGTCTCTCCTCGGTATCGATACGAAGAACTTCCTCCAAAAACTGCGCATAACTCCAATCCTCGCTAGCGGCAGTCGTGCTTACGCTGTGATACTGTTCTTGCAGGGTGGATAATCCAAGTTCCCTGCAAAGTGTTTCTATATTCGCATTTATCTGCATAGTAACCCCTCATAGACCCCAAGCATCGGCGTCATACATAGCAACGAAGGTATAAAACTGTCGTAGCTTTGCATATCTCTTGACGGTATATAGATAATAGGCGGCGGAAATATTGAGTGTTTGTTTTCTGATGGTTTATTTGATACACTTTTTATCAGAACTCTTGGCGAGATCCCCATATACGGTCTAGGTATAGGGTTTAAAAATGCTCTTTCTCCGGCAAGGAGTTCAAATGGTCTTTGTAGTGTGGTTTGGTGAATCCTAACATTGGCTCTTTCATCCAACCACTTCAATACCTCCGCATTTGCATTATCTATGTTTAGCGTGTATCTCTTCATGGCTAGCTTTACCAATAAGGCGTTGTGAAAGCTATATCTAAGATAGTGATTAAATCTCTCGACTTTACCTTTAGTTTTTGCCCTATATGGTCTACATACTCTGAGTTGTACGCCACAATGATGCGAGAAATCTTCAAATAGCGGATTAAACTTATGTTTACCTCTGCCATATGCGTTGCGTTTGGTTATAACGGTGCGCATGTTGTCGTATAATGCCTCTTTCGGAGTACCTCCGAAATACTCGTATGCGTTTAGATGACACCCTATGAGGGTTTCTACCTTCTCATTATCTACATATTCCACATAACTTGCCCTGCTATATCCAAGCGTCGCCACAAATGCCGACAAATTATCATCTGGAAACTCTATCCAATCGACCTGCATCTGTTGCCCCTGTTCGGTCTCAAACCTGACTAGCGGCTCATGCTCTTTGGCTCTCCGGCGTAGTTCATATCGTTGCAGTACTGTTTGGAGCCAACGAAGCGTACCGTCATATCCAAGTCGCCTAATCTCTTCATATATAACCGTAGTTGGAATATCTACACCCTCAATGGCTGCTGTTTCTAGCATCTTGCCTATGTGGGGTAAATATGGGTCAACACTATTTACTACCGGCGCTCTGCTGATGATTGGAACATATCCATCCGGTTTATTGGCATACTTTCTGACGGTATCACGGCTAAGTCCTAATCGCCTAGCTATTTCGCTTTTATTCAAACCCTGTTTCAGCATCTTCTTTATCATTGTTACTTCACCTTTTTTAAGCACCACACCCCTTTCGTCATTAAAGATAAAAGGAGTGTATATAATTTAAAGTTGAGGTTTCTGAAAGTATTAAGATTTATTATTTATAGGGTGACTATTTTAGCAGTTCGTTTGACAGCTTCCGTGCTTTTGGCTGACGGAAAAAGTCTAAGAGAGCATATGATTGACAAGAAGCTGGAGTTTATACCGCTCGGCAAGACGGAGACTTTGGAGTCTGGCATCGGACATGGCAATACATACAAATATGCTCAGACCTGTAAAGAAATGGGAGGCAATTTGTATGTAAAAATCGGCGAATCAGGATTTGAACAGGAGTTTGCCTATTATGACGACAAAGGCAATGTCTTAAATCCGACGGATAACTTTTTATCAAAGGCTCTTGGCAACACAAAAGAACCAAAGCATTTTGATGCGAAAGATAAAAATCTTTGGGTATGCAAAAGCGGGAATGATGTTAAATTCAGGCTCGCAAAAATACATTTTAAATACTTTGCTTCAGGCGGTCTGACTGACATATCACATGCCTATCTTATAGAGCATAAACCTGAGCCTATATTGGCTAATAGCAGGGCCTACAAAGAGGCTAACGAAAAGTTTGCGAAAGCCACCTACAAGACCCTTATAGATAGTTCATACTGGGGCGGCAAAGAGGAAGTAGGCGGCGGTATTTACAAATTTAACCCAGGCACTAACGAGACATATTCAAATATAGACCCAAATTGGATATTTCAAGATTTGTATAGCATGTGGAGATACTGTGAGGTAAATAACGGGGTTTTGTATAAAGACGGAAAAGACTTCACGGATGTGTTAAAAGAGTTTTATAGTAAGGAAGTCCTAACCACTCAAGACAGAAAGACAAAAACTTCACCATATGCGGGTGTGTATGGTTGTATGGCGCCGGAGGCGGTAGCCTTTACCGCAAAGCTGGAATATAACGGAGCAACGCAATGGGGTGCCGGTTTTAAGGGAAGTATTAAGCCCGGGTTTGACAAAGCTATGATGGCATCTACTCCTAATTTAAAAAGCAAGGCGACGACAAATGCTCAGCCTACGGATATATTCTCAAAAGTGGCACTAAAAACAGCGAAATTTATGGGTCCTTTTGCAATGCAAGAGGGAAATCTAAATCTTTTTGGAAGTTATAACGGCAGAAGCTCAGATGGTTGTAGTCTGGTAAGTGTGACAAAAAGGGTAGAGGGGTTTGGAGGGGGAGATACTCTAAACTATAAAGTATGTGGTGATGAGGTGACAGCTCTTGGCGAGAGCGCTCCTGCTAATTTACCGTCCAATATCAAACAATCTATGCAGCTTGTCGGTATGGCAGCTTTGAAATACGGAAAATATAGCGTCTCTGCAAGCGGGTATACGATAAATGGCGTCAAGCTAAACAAATGTGATGCTGAGGTTACTGTATTGGATGGCTCAAATATGGCCGTAGAGAAGCAGGTGATAAGCAGTTGTAAGAGGTAAGTTTTTTTAAGGCGGTCGCAAAATAACACTCGATATTTTTGTTGTTTTTGCACCGCCGGGAGTGTTAAAAATTCCGTGTCAGCTCCAATAATGCTGTAAAATCTTATCATAGTTTTTTAAAGCCCCAAACTCTCATCCAGCCGTCCCTCAAAAAATATAGCCAGCTGAGATAATGTCAAGCTCCAGTTATGCACAGGCATAGTCCATTTCTTTTTAGCATTTTCGATACCCATAAATAGTAGCTTCAACAGGCTAGTATCGTTTGGAAAGGCGCCCTTGGTCTTAGTGAGTTTCCTAAACTGTCTATGGACTGATTCAATGATATTGGTTGTATAGATGATTTTTCGTATCTCTGTGGGATATTTGAAATAAGCGGATAGGTTCTCCCATTTGTTTCTCCAAGAGCCAATGACTATCGGGTATTTACTCCCCCATTTCTCCTCCAGCTTGTCAAGCTCAAGCTCTGCTGATTCTTTCGATACGGTCTGATATACGGGCTTTAAATCTTTCATAAACTCTTTTTGGTTTTTGCTTGCTACATATTTGAGACTATTTGTAAGAAAATCACAAACAATCAACGGGGCGGTAGTTTATGTTGAGGGAATGGGCTTTATCGGTACAACCTCAGAGGTTGAGCTTCCGGCAATTGAGTTTGAGACATTTGAAGGGAACGGAGGCGTTTACAAAAGAGACATTAATACTTTGATGCTCAAGTCGTTGACAACAAAGCTGAAGTTTAGCGAATACAACAAGGTTTTGTATGAGAGCTTAGGCAAGCATGGAACGGAAGAGACAAGTATTTATGTCAAATGGAATGTCACTGGCAAAAAAGGAAACTTCTCTCATGTAGCAACCTTCAGAGGCGAGATTAAGAAGTTTGAGTCTCCAAAAGTCGAATACGGCAAAGAGACGGCGGTTAGCATGGAGCTGGCTTGCTCATTTTATAAGCTCGAAGAGGACGGCACGACTCAGCTACTTATCGACCTTGATGCTTATGTGTGTGAGATTGACGGCAAAGATGTGTGGCAAGAGCTTCGAGAAAACATTTTATAAGGAGTAAACAGTGAAAAAAATTACTATTAACGGCAAAGAAGTAACGGTTAGAGAGCCGAAGGTTCGAGATATACGTGCGGTCGCACATCATGCAAGTGAAGAGGAAAAAGAGGTGCATTTGATTGCAAACATTACCGGATTAACCGTTGATGAAATTGATGACCTTGGTCTTAAAGATTACAGACAGCTTCAAAAAGAGCTACAAGATTTTTTGTCTTAATTGGCGTGCCGTGGAGCGATATGCTCATCGGCATAGCTTCTTTGGGCAATATGTTTCATCAAGGGTATTGCGACTCTCTCGAGATGTTTGTTTCGGACTTTGTGGTTCTTAATAAAATGGCTCAAGATGAGATGGTTAGAAGAGCTGAGGGTTGAGTAAACCCTCGCTTTAAACGGTGTTTAAACAGTTGACAAAAGGTGTTTTATTAGCTGTTTACAGACCGTTTTATAAGAGTATTGATTATTTTATAAAAAAGCGGAATAAAGAAAAAAAGACTAAAGCTGAGCGCAAAAGGTAGGTTGTAATCTGCCTTACCGCTCCAGTAAATATTTACACCAACGGTTAAAAACAGAGAAAGGATAAGAGATGTCATTGAAAGCGATGGGACTTGGTATCGTAATTGGAGCATCTGTTTCATCATCTTTTAAATCCTCAATTGGTACCGCAATTAATAGCATAGGTGGACTTAAAGAGAAAATAAACGGACTCAACTCTCAAAGGGTTGAGCTTCGTAAAATGGACACTGAGTCTTCAAAAATTGAACTTAGAAAAGTTAATGCGGAGCTTCTAAAGCTTAAAAAAGATGCAATTATCCAGCTGAAATTTGAGACCAAGAAAGAAGAGCTTTTGGCTCAAAAAAACGCTATTTTGGGAGTGCTTGGAACTGCAATGACTATCAGGGCTCCTATTATGGCTCAAATGCAAGTCGAACAGGCTCAAGGCGAAATAGCATCTCTCGGAATTAACGAAGCTGGCATCCAAAAAATTACAAAAGCCGGTCGTGAATTTAGCAATCAATTTGCCGGTACAACTACAGCAGATTTTATCAAAGCAAGCTATGACATCAAATCCGGTATCGCCTCTCTATCCGATGAGGGTGTTGCAAAATTTACTCATTTAGCAGCGATGACGGCTACGGCGACAAAGGCTTCAACGGCTGAGATGACGAAGTTATTTGCGCTTGGTTATGGAATTTATAGAGATCAATTTAAGAGCGACTTTGATTTTGGTGAGAAATTCAGTGCGGCAATATCTACATCGGTTATGGCGTTTAGAACGGACGGTGTTGACTTGAGTACCGGTTTATCGACCCTTGGTGCTGTAGCAACGAAATTCGGAGTCAGCCTATCTGAGCAGCTCTCTATTATCGGGAACGCAAAAGGTGCGTTTAACTCTGCGTCGGAAGCAGCAACCAGTTATCGTGCCTTTTTGATGAATGTTGGAAAAGCTCAAGAGAAGCTCGGAGTCCAAATGACGGACTCGGAGGGCAAAATGCTTCCTATGGCTCAGATACTTGAGAGCCTAAAAGACAAGTTTGGAGATTTGCAAAAAGTCGAGAATATGGACAAGCTCAAAGAGGCTTTTGGAAGTGACGAGGCTGTAAAAATCGTCACCGCTCTTATTGACAAGACTAAGGATTTGACGGCAAGCCAAAAGCAGATCAATGACGAAATGGAAAAGGCACCAGCATCACAAAACAAATGGCTGATGCAATGC
>CAZVTM010000025.1:0-26968 GCA_964630205.1 uncultured Helicobacter sp.
TGATACTACTAGGACACAACGGGGCGGGCAAAAGCACGCTTATTAACTATCTTTTGGGATTCTATCCATCTATCTCATCACATCCTTATCTGCCAACTTTGAGCGAAAATGCGCCAAAAATAGAGCTCTCATCGGTAGGGTATGCACCCGAGGCGGCGCTGCTGGACGGTGGACTATGCGCAGATGATTATTTCGAGCTACTGGCAAAAAACAAAGGTATCAAACAATACGACACGGCGACCGAGATAGCAAAGGTAGGGCTAATAGTAGAGCCAAAGCAAAAAATCAAAAAATACTCCAAGGGGATGAAGCAAAGACTGCTTCTCTCTTTGGCTCTTTTTGGCTCTCCAAGGACCGTGATACTTGATGAGCCTACAAGCGGACTAGACCCCTTTGGCAAAGAGGAGATAGAGGCTTATCTGCTTGGACTCAAAGACGATATGGATTTTATCGTCTCTACGCACTCTCTCGAGTTTGCATACAAAATGCAAAAAGAGATATGGATACTAAAAGAAGGGGGTGTCGCCTATAAAGGCTTTCCTTCGTCTCTGGAAGAGCTAAAAAATATATTTTCCATGCATCGTCCAAAAGGAAATATATGAAAATAGTCTACACGTCAAAATTTATACTCAAATCACTACTAGGCGAACGAGCTACCGGGCTTTTTTTGGTCCTTGCGTCGATATTTCTGGTATTGTCTCTTTCGCTTAGCGATATCAATATTGCCGTCAAATATCGCCTATTAGAAGATGCGCTGCTTGCGTCGGAGGGGTTTATTATGCTTCTTGCTGCGGTGTTCTATCCGTTTTTATTGATGGAAAAAGAGAGAAAGGGCGGTCTTTTTGTCTTTACGCTGCTTGGATACAAAAGGGAAAAATACCTGCTTTCGCTCTTTTTGGCATTGTTTTGCCTCTTGTTTGGGATTTTTGTAGTTTTTTTTGTTTTTGACTTCTTATTTTTATCGGCATTTGCGGACGGGATGAAAACAGAGTTTGCCACAAAACTGTTTTTGGGCTCTTTTTGCGCCTCGCTACTATCTTTTGCGGTACTAACTTTGGCTCGCTACGTATCAAATACAAATGCGATTATATATGCAATATTCCTATTTTTTATCGGGAGCGGTGCGGACGAGTTGATGCTATACGCCAAAGAAGGCGGAACGATACTGCAAGCCGTCTCTTATTTTATATATTATGCCTTGCCCAATTTTTCATTTTTTGACCCGCTCTCTACCGATACGCACGGCAACAAACTATCGTTTGCAATTTTTTACTTTATGATTTACGGTGCACTTTTGTATTTTGCGGCATACGTTAGATTCAAAAAAGAGGCTTTAAAAGTTGGCTAAAGCCGCACTTATCCCGCCGATACTTCTAGCGGTTTTGTACTTTGCATTTAACCCGTCGGCCAAAGAGCAGAAAAGAGAAAGCAGCCTTTTATATTCAAACCCACAAATTTCAAAGGCAGTACTCGGAAACTTTAGTCCGTTTGTCGCCGATTTTGCATGGCTCGAATCTACTAAAATAGGGGAACTCGGCCGAGGCGGCAGTCAAAACGTAAATAAAGAGGAGATGCGTTCCGCATTTTTGACGATAGCCTCTCTCGATCCTTCTTTTTACCATGCTATAAACTATGGGGTTTCATATCTTGCCACGATAGCCAAAGACAAAAAGGCAGCATATGAGATTATAGATAGAGCATTGGCGCTGTATCCAAATGAATTTCGACTCAAGTACCTAAAAATGGTAATAGAGGTCACCAGCGACGCACCGGATAAAAATATGCTAAAGGGTCTTGCCGTGGATGTCTTTGCTCATCCTGAGTTTAACGGGATATTCGGGGTCATGAAGGTGGATGATTTTCTTATCGACATACTTGCTTTCGCGTCTGATGAAAAAGCCAAAAAAGAAGAACTAAAAAGAGAGCTAGAGTGGCTGCTGCGCAACACGAAAGACAAAAATAAAAAAGAACTTATAGCCTCCAGACTGAAAGAGCTCTCTTGAACTACTACGAAATAGCCATAATCGGACACAATCTAGGCGTACTAACCTTCGAAAGTAGCGAAGAAATCAAAGAGGGGAGGGTTGTCAAGGTAGATGTTTCAAGACGTCAAAAAGATGGCGTAATAGTCAAAAAATGTGAAAAACCGACCTTCAAAACCAGCCCCATAAAAGAGATAAAGGATAAATACTACTCCAAAGAACAAATGGAGCTAGCTAGATTCGTCTCGTCGTATTACGTATGTGAGCTCGCAATCGGCCTCTCTCTTTTTGAACCGTTTTGCTATGCGGAGTATGAGCATGAACAAGTCGATGTGCGAACCGGGGTTCAGCTCTCCTTTGAACAAACAAAAGCATACGAATTCGCATCCCAAAAAGACGTATCTCTGCTCTTTGGCGATACCGGAAGCGGCAAGACCGAAATATACATAAAAGCAATGGAAGACGTCGTAAATAGCGGTAAAAGCGTCATATTTTTGATGCCCGAAATCAGCCTGACGCCGCAAATGCTAAAAAGACTAAAAGCAAAATTCGGCGATCTAGTCGGCATCTGGCACTCCAAACAGAGCAAAAAAAGCCGCAATGCAATGCTTGAGGGACTTTATAGCGGCAAGATACGAATAGCGGCGGGGCCTCGCTCGGCTTTGTTTTTGCCGCTTCATAACATAGGGCTTATCGTGGTTGACGAGGAACACGACGACTCGTACAAATCCTCCCAGTCGCCCAGATACAACGCAAAAGATATGGCTATCACATACGCCAAAATATGCGGGGCAAAGTGCATTCTGGGCTCTGCCACACCGTCGTTACCAAGCTACAAAAACTACCCGCATTTCAGACTCAAAAATAGTTTTTTCGGCGGTCAAAAGGAGTTTATATTTGCCCCAAAAGAGACATCTATAGACGATTTTATAATCTCGTCCCTCAAGAAAACGGTGTCGAAAGGGGCTCAGGCTATACTGTTTTTGCCGACTCGCGCCAACTTCAAATACGCCGTATGCAAAAGTTGCGGCAAGACGATAGAATGCCCTTTTTGCTCGGTATCAATGAGTCTCTATCTAGACAGCGGCACGACCAAATGTCACTACTGCGGATACAGTGAAAAGCTGGATTTAAAATGTAGAAGTTGCGGTCATGGTGAGCTCGGAGTGTTTCGGATGGGGACGCAAGAGGCTTTGGAAAAATTGGAAGAGGCGTTGCCCGATATAGTAATCAAAAAATTTGATCGCGATGAAATAACCACGCAAACCAAACTGGAAGCCACGCTAAAAGAGTTTGAATCCGGCAAGACATCGATACTTGTCGGTACACAAATGCTATCAAAAGGACATGATTATCATGCGGTAAAACTAGCCGTTATAATGGGACTTGACAGCATACTTGCCCAAAATGACTTCAGGGCCAGAGAGAGGGCGCTATCGTTGCTCGTGCAAATATCGGGGAGGGCAGGGCGCAAAGAGGACGCAAAAATCATTATACAGACCCTAAACGGCGAGTTTTTTTCAAGGTATATTGGAGATTATGAGCTGTTTTTAAAAGACGAACTCGCAATGAGAGGCGAACTGTATCCGCCAAACACAAGGATGGCAAGGCTGCTATTTGCCTCCAAAAACAGACAAACTGCCGAATCAAATATGCGCCAAACTGCGCAAAAACTAAAAGAAACCGGGATTGAAATAATAGGCTTTGGAGAGGCCGCCATAGGGAGGATAGCCGAAAAGTATAGATTTGATATACTTGTAAGAGACCGCTCGGCAAAGAAGCTTCTGGGCGCAATATACGCCGTAGACAATAAGAGCTTTGAGGTTGATATGGATCCCCTTTCATTTTCTTAAAACTTAGTGGAGCACAATTTGAAAACATACATTGTTGACACTTCCGTTATACTTGACGACGCCGCCAATATTTTCGCCCTATCGCAAGAGGGGAGCAATAAAGTCGTCATACCCGAAACCGTACTGGATGAAATAGATGCCAAAAAAAGCGGTTTCGGAGATATAAATTTCCAAGCCAGAGAGTTCAACCGCATCATGGACGAAGCGGTAGTACTCGGCGAATCGGAAGAGGCGTCAAAAGACGGACAAACCCTAAGAATAGTATATGTAAAGGTAGGTGACTGTACTTTTGATCTCGTATCAAAAAGCTCCTATAAAACACTCATAAACCACGATGCGCCAAACATCATCAACGACAGAAAAATACTAGAAATAGCGTCTCACTACGAAGAATCGGAAGTAGTGACCAACGACATTGCGATGAAGCTTCGTGCTCTATCAATGGGATTAAAATCACAGCCGTTCAAGACAAACAGAATAGACGACATTGAAAAACTGGAGTTTATAGAGAGGATAGATATAAAGCTCGCTCAAAAAGAGTTTATCGAAAGCTCAAATCCCAGCGACTACGAACTGGAGTTGTCGCACTTTACGAATATTGAGTTTGTCGTAGAAGAGACCGGTGAACACATACTTGCGTTTTACAAGCCGACCGGATTTCATATCATCGACGAAGACGAGATAAGAAAACTCGTTGTCAAACCAAAAAACAAAGAACAGCTATTTTTCCTCAATATGCTGATAGATCCTGATGTGCCTATCGTCGTATGCGCCGGCGTAACCGGAAGCGGTAAAAATCTGCTTGCGATGCAAGGAGCCGTAAAAAGCTTTCAAGAGGAGTTGGTGGACGAGATAAAATATTGCCGTAACACCGTAACCGCAGGAGATACGGTGGCACAGCTAGGCTTTCTCAAGGGTGATGAAGCGGCAAAACTAGGGGTATTTACATATCCGCTTTATGACGCAATATCCGGCTACATGAGAATAGAGATGGATGATAGACTCAAACGCTCAAAAGCGGCAGATTTTATGACTAACGAAGACTTCCTCAAAAAATACAATATCGAAGCTATCAACATCAACCAAATGAGAGGGGTAAACCTGGAGGGCTACCTTGTATTCGACGAGTGGCAAAATAGCTCGCCTGCTATAAACAAATTGATGCTAACCCGTGTAGTCGAGGGGAGCAAGGTAATAATACTTGGCGACCTGCACCAAATCGACCATCCACACCTAACAAAATACAACAATGCGCTTGCGATAATGCTAAAAAAAGCAAAAACATCCAACATGATAGCCGCTGTGAAGCTAAGCAAAGTTGTCCGCGGCAAAATTGCCGAATTTGCGGAGACGGAACTCTAGCAAATGACTCTCCAAAAAAAAGCAACCGTAGTAGCCAGTGCAACCGCATTTTTCCTCATAGCAATCAAACTAACGGTCGGAATAATGACGGGAACGGTGGTGATCATCGCATCCGCCATCGACTCGGCGCTCGATTTTCTAATATCGCTTTTCAATTCTTATGCAGTGACAAAATCCCAAAAGCCAATGGATGCGGAATATAACTACGGAAGGGGTAAAATAGAGGGGCTTGCCTCGATGAGCGAAGGGCTCGTGATTATCGCATCCGGTATTTTTATTATTTATGCCGCCGTCCAAAAATTCATAAGCGGCGAACCGACAACGCATCTGGGTCTATCTCTGGCTGTAATGGCGGTATCAATAGCGACAACTGGGGCACTCGTACTATTTCTTAACTTCGTATACAAAAAAACCAAAAACCTAATCATCAAATCTGACGCCCTGCACTACAAAAGCGACTTATACACAAACGTGGGCATCATAGTCTCTTTGGGACTTATATACTTTAGCGACTGGTATTTTATAGACCCTATCGTATCGATAGCTATAGCGATTTATATAATATATTCCGCAACGGCTATAGTAAAAGAGGGGCTCGAAATGCTTTTGGATAAGGCGCTCGAATATGAAACCGTAGAGCGGATAGAATCGATAATACAAAGTCATATAGATGCCAAAAAATGCATAATATCCGGCTATCATCAGCTAAAAACACGGAAAAGCGGTTCGGTAAATTTTGTAGACGTACATCTTGTTTTTAACGACAAAGTGCTTCTAAAGGATTCTCACGAGCTAGCAGACCACATTGAAGAACGAATAATCGATATACATCCAAACGAATCATGGATAATCAATATCCACCAAGATCCATATGATGACGGAAATATAAATACGAAATTTACCGGGCAAAATCGTGAAACTAATATCTAAAAAAACAGTTTTGATCCTTTTTGGACTAATGTATGTGCTTCTTTGCTGTTTTTATTGGACGGAAACCAGAAAATACTCGGAAGAAGAATCGTTTAAAAAGATTCAAAATCTACTATTTATGCACAAAGCCATACACGGTTACGTTGAAGATATGCAAAAACCGGCGGTTTATAAGTTAAAAGAGGAGGGCAAACTATATAAGGCATATTTTGCCCCTGAAGTTCTATCGTTCACGTTTATTGCCAGAAATATCAAGGACTACTACAATAAAGAGCGGACAAAAGCATCGCAGCATGCGATATATTTTAAACTGGCTTCATCCAATCCAAGAAATCCAGCCAATAAAGCAACTCCATCCGAAGACGCGCTAATCAAAAGATTTAATACCGAAAAGATAAAAGAGTATAGAGGCGTTATCGAAGAGGGTGGGGCAAAGTTTTTATACTATGCGCTCCCGGTTCAACAAAACCAAGCCTCATGCATGAAATGTCACGGCAATCCATCGGATGCTCCAAAAGAATTGCTAAGCAGATACGGAGACAAAGCCGGATTTTTTGAACAAACCGGACAAACTAGAGCAGCTCAACAAAACTCTTGAGCAAAAAGTGGAAAGCGAAGTCCAAAAAAGATTGGAAAGTCAAAATATATTAATTCAACAAAACAAGATGGCCACAATGGGCGAAATGATAGAGACCATATCATATAAAAGACGGCTTCAATGGTGAACTCACAGCATCAAACAACGCAGACGGCGCCGTTTTCGAAATACTGATAGACGAATTTATAGAAAATTAAATTACTTCTGTTATAATTTTCACCTCCCAAACATCGTGGGGCATTAGCTCAGCTGGGAGAGCGCAACGCTGGCAGCGTTGAGGTCAGCGGTTCGAACCCGCTATGCTCCACCAACCATCAACTTTTAATCCCCAATGACGATTTACTTTGTATACAACCAAAAAAGGATTGAATATGCAAGTAAGCGAGAGTTCAAAATACCAATCGTACATGATGAACATAAAAGCTTCTTTGAATGTTGGTGATGAGTCAATACTTGATAAAAACGGCTTAAGCGACGAAGCAAAAGAAAAAATAAAAAGCGGTGAGTTATCGGCAAAATCACTCTCAAACTCATATTTGTTTGAATTTAGCATGACCGTAGAGAGCTATTCCACCACCTCTTTTGAAGCCCAAGGCGGTATATTCGATATAAATAAAATAAAAAGCCTTACGCAAAATTTGGAGCTTGACAAACTGGGCTACAAAGGCAAGCCAATAGGCGATTTGACCCCTGATGAAGCCAAGGAGTTGGTAAGCGAAGACGGATTCTTCGGGGTCGCAAAAACATCAGATAGACTCGCCGATTTCGTACTCTCCGGCGGCGGTGACGATGTTGAGAGATTAAAATCAGGGAGAGAGGGGATAATCAAAGGCTTCAAAGACGCGGAAACCCTATGGGGCGATAAACTCCCCGATATATCCTACAAAACGCTAGACAAAGCGCTGCAAAAAATAGACAAACGGATAGAAGAACTTGGCGGTAAAGCCTTAGACGTTCAGGCTTAGCCTAACGTCTTTACAAGCTCTTCGGCTATACTTTTGTAGTATCTCTTGTATTCTTCATCTGCATGTGCGACAGGCGGCGTTCCTTCATCGCTGAGTTCTCTTATCTGCATAAGAAGCGGTATTTGCCCAAGAAGCTTCACGCCGTAGTTTTTGGCAAGCATCTCGCCACCGCCGCTTCCAAATATGTCATATCTCGTTTTTGTATCGGGCGCGACGAAGTAACTCATATTTTCTATGATTCCGGCTATCGGCACTTTGATATCTTGAAACATCCGTATGGCGCGACTCACGTCATCGGTCGCTACTGCTTGCGGAGTAGTTACGAGTATTCCCGCCGATATTTTCATCTCTTGCGCCGTAGTAAGCTGTATATCGCCTGTTCCAGGGGGCATATCTATAACAAAATAATCAAGCTCTCCCCATTCGACATCTTCGATTAGCTGCACAAGCGCACTTACCGCCACGGAACTTCTCCACACAAGAGGGGTGTCGGGCGTTGGAGTAGTGATCCCTACCGACATTATCTTGACACCGTAGTTTTCACTAGGTATTATCTTGTCGTTTGCGCCCCATTTGAGCGTCTCGTGCCTTATATTTAGAAGCCTTGGAATATCAGGGCCGTATATATCGGCATCGAGTATCCCTACTTTTTTTCCGAGCTGTGCAAGCGCCACGGCAAGATTTGCACTTACAGTGCTCTTGCCTACGCCACCCTTGCCGCTCGTGACAGCCACAATACGCTTTGCGAACTTCGCCCTATCGTTCGGATTTTCAAAAGTACCGTATGTAATCGGTTTTTTAGCTTGAGACGGATTCATTTTGTACTTCCTTTATCGCATTCTCTATTTTTCTTATCGCACGTTTGGCTTTTATTGTCCACTCACTCGTAACATCCTCGGCTTTTGGAAAATTATTTGCAAGCTCTTCATATATGGCGAGTCTACTTTCCATCAGCTTCTTGATAACCTCAAGAGCCTCGCTCAAGCGTCCGTTATCTTTTGCTACTTTTAGTAACTCGCCAAACATTTTATGATTATCGGATAACTTTATCTCTATGCCCATCTTTTCAGACATAGCCCTTAGCTCCGTATTGGCTATATATATACCGCTATAGTCGACACCTAAAAGTTCATATAAATAGAACCCTAAAGAGTTGGAAATTAAATTTTTATTATCATCAATATTAGAAATATTCATAATAAGTCTCGCTTACAATTTGGCATTTTTTATAAAAAATCATCTTATCTAAAACATTATGAAAATACAAATAAATACCTGTGATTTAAGCTATTTGAGCCTCCTCTTGCGTCCTTTTTTATGGTGTTACTTATACTTATTTAAATAAAAATAATAATAACTTTAGTTAATACAATTAAGACTTCATTAAGATAAGTTTACCTAAAATTTACTCCCTTGCAAAAAGCAAAAATTAAAAGTTAAGAAGAGCAATAAAAAGAGCGTTTATGAGGAAGCTACTGGCATCACTTTGCCTATTTTCTTCGGTTGCCGCTATCTCTGCGCTGGCCGACGATATCACAATATCGGCCAAAGAAGCAAAAGAGCTGGTTGGCAAGCCGGGAGTCGTGTTTGTAAGCGGCGATAATGCGGACGTTTACGGACTTAATCACGTAGAGGGCTCTATGAATATGGACGCTCACCACCTTCACCACTCTGATATAACGGGACATTTGCACTGTGCTCCGCTATATATGTGCGTTGAAGAGGCGGAACAGTTTATAGGCTCAAAAGGTATCGATAACGATACGCTCGTAATAGCCTATGACGACTTCAAAGGTCCAAATGCTTCGGGTGTTTGGCATTTTTTCAAAAGCTACGGACATAATAAAGTAAAAATAGTAGACGGCGGTATAACACAGCTCAAAAATGTGGGCGTCAAAATAGCCAAAGGTGCCGAGCCAAAAGTAGCTGCAAAAACTTTCAAAATCGATCCTAAAAAAATCAACTACGACATAATCGCCTCCAAAGAGGACATGCTAAAAGCTGTTAAAGACATAGAAGCAAACGGCGACAAATCAAAATATACGATTATCGATACGAGAAGAATCGAGGAAATTATAGGCGCCACAAAGCTTGACAACGTTGCGCGCGGCGGACATATTCCAAATGCCAAATTTACGGAATGGACAAACTTCAGCGATGCGACAAAAAAACTCTCTTACAAAACTGAAGACGAGATGAAAGCGGCTTTGGAAAAATTTGGCATCAGCAAAGATAAAACTATCTATACGTATTGCCACATTGGAGCAGGAAGAGGCTCATATGTAGCTACCGTGCTCGAAAAACTAGGCTATAAAAACGTGAAAGTCTACACCGGCTCATGGGATGAGTGGGGTAATGACTGGAACATGCCGATAAGCCGATAAGAGGGAGAAGATAAAAAAATGGTAAAAAATAGAAGAGACTTTTTAAAAGCTTCAGGCCTAACGGCGGCACTAGTAGCCGGTCAAGGTTCACTGTTTGCAAAAACAAACGTAATCAAAGTCGAAAATGCTAAAGAAGCGTATCCAAACGCTAGCATGACGGAAAACCTATATAGAAATGAATTTGCCTTCACTTACGGGAAAAAAGAAGAACACGGCTTTGCTTACCACTGTGTTAACTGCCAAGGTAACTGTGCATGGGAAATCTGGTCAAACAACGGCGTTGTAATTAGAGAAAACCAATCCGCAAGATACCCGATGATCAACCCAAGCATCCCTGACTTCAACCCTAGGGGCTGTAACAAGGGCGTTGAACACTCTCAAGTAATGTACGAAAAAGATAGAATCCTCTACCCAATGAAAAGAATGGGCAAAAGAGGCGAGGGCAAATGGAAAAGAATCAGCTGGGATGAAGCTACGCAAGAGATAGCTCAAAAACTATACGACACTATGATCGACCCGAAAAAAGGGCCTGGAGCAATCACGGTTCACGCAGGTACAGGTCTACTGACGGAAGGTAGAAGGGGCGGCCCTCTTAGATTTTCTACTCAACTAGGTGCCGTAAGAATCTACCCTGCTTCATACCTAGGCGATATGTTCTCCGGTGCGGCAGTAGCATACGGCGAAGGTAACATGGGCTGTACTTACGACTTTATGTACGGCGTAAACGTAGCCATCATGTGGGGCGCAAATCCGTCGGCAACAAGAATCCCTGATGCGCACTTCGTATGGGAAGGCAAATATAACGGCGCTAAAATAGTAGTTATTACCCCTGAATTCAACGCATCAGCTTCAAGAGCGCATCTATGGGTGCCTATCAAGCCTGGTACCGATAGCTATCTTGCAATGAGTATCATAAACGAGCTAATCAGCAAAAAACTTTATATGCCGCAAGCGGTAAAAACATATACAGACCTTCCTTTCCTTGTAAGGATGGATAACAAAAAGCTTCTCAGAAGAAGCGATATCGAACACGCAAAAGACGACAAACAACGCCATAAGTTTGAAGAAGAGTTCTATACTTGGAATACAAAAACAAACTCTATAGCCCTAATGCCTGGAAGCCACGGAAGTGACTTGTCGACTCTGAGACTAAAAGACAAAGATTACGATATAGACCCTGCTCTTGAAGGCACTTGGGACATCAAGCTTCACGACGGCAAAACAGTGAAAGTAACGACTGTTTTTGAACTGCTAAAAGTTGAAGCGGCTAAATTCACCGCTGAAAACACTCAAAAAATGACCGGCGTACACCCTGCTATAGTTGAGGAATTGGCGCGCGACATAGCAAAAGAAAAAGTAGTAGAAATAACTACCGGATTCTCTCTAAACAAATACTTCAACGGTATCCTAAACATCTGGAATATCGCTTCGATCTGTGGTCTAACAGGCAGATACGGTCCAAGAGGCGGCCTAAATACAGAAAATGAATTCCAGCTATCCGGTATGGAAACGCTATCTGGTCATGCCGGCAAATACCAAGCAAGATTCGGTTCCGGATTCTTCGGAGAGTTCATGTTCGGTAACGGTATGAAAGACTTTGATAGATACTTCTCCGATGCGGACCTAAAAAGATCGCAAGGTATCGATAAAAAAGAATACAAAGCAATTATCGAACAGATGGTAAAAGAAGGTAAAGCGTTTGCCAACGATCCTAAAAAAGCAAAAAAAGCAAAACCGTTTTAGATGCCTGAAGTAGCCCTTCTTGTAGCAGACTCAAGATTTAGAAGAAACAAAGGCACTACTTATAGAGAAGAGTTCCTCAAACTGACTAAATACTTTGCGTATGTAGACTATCGCATGAGCGAAACCGCAATATATGCGGATATCCTTCTTCCTGCAAAATCTCACTACGAAGTATTCGACCTTAGAAGCTCGCCTGGATACCACAGATTTACGAATCTTGCATATCCTGTAGCCAATCTAAAACCTGTAGGCGAAGCAAAAGATGAGTGGAGCATATTTGAGCTTCTATCGCTAAAACTTCAAGAAATTGCGAAAAAAGGGCCTGTACAAAAAGTAAAAGACCCGAACTACACAAGAGACGGAGTCAGAGAGCTTGATAAGTTCCACGATGAATATACAAACCACGACGAAGAATCAGAAGGTCTACTAGAGCCGTATCTTGGAAACGACAAGCTTGCCGTCGAAGCAGCTCTCGACAAGTGTGACCAATACAGCCCATACACGATAGAGAAAATGAAAAAATCTGGTGGCTTCCTCGTACTAAACGAAAAAGCGGCTCAAACATCGCCTCTATATGCGGATAGACCGTATAACTCATGGGAAGATCAAATGTTCAAATTTGAGAAATTCCATACTCTAAGCGGTAGACAAACATTCTACGTTGACCATGATATGTGGATAAAACTAGGTGTTACCGTCAATACGGCAAGAGAGAATATCGCCCCTGTGAGCAAAGCGTTCCCATTCACCATGCTAACGCCGCACGCTAGATGGTCGATTCATGCGAACTACAAAAATTCTAAGTTCCTAATGAGACTTCAAAGGGGTAAGCCTTGGATTGCAATCAACGATAAAGTTGCAAAAATCAAAGGAATTAAAGACGGCGATGACGTAAGAGTCTATAACAACATAGGTCAGTTCTTCGCTATGGCGAAAGTATCACACTCCGCACCGATGGATTCTTTGGTTATCGAGGACGGCTGGGAGCCAAATATGTTCAAAGGAATGAGAGGACCTAACGATGTAGTTCCTACTTCGCTAAACCTGCTTGAGATGGCAGACAACTGGGGACATCTAAAATTCGGTGGTCTTTGGGACGGTAACCAATACGCATACGATGCGGCCGTAAACATTGAAAAAGCTAAAAAAGCTTGAGAGCAGGAGAATAATATATGTCAGAAAATGTAACAACTAAAAGACAGTTAGCAATGGTCATGGACCTAAACAAATGTATCGGCTGTCAAACTTGTACCGTTGCCTGCAAAACGCAATGGACAAATAGAAACGGAAGAGACTATATGTATTGGAACAACGTCGAAACGTTCCCTGGTGTCGGCTACCCGAAAAACTGGCAAACATCTGGCGGCGGTTTCGATGCCGAGGGCAATCTGAAAGAGGGTGTAATCCCTGAAATAGAGACAGGCTACGGCACACCGTGGGATTTTAACCACGACGAACTAGCCAAAGGCGTTGAGTTCAAATCTAACGTCGCACCTATCTGGGGACCAAACTGGGATGAAGACCAAGGTGCGGGCAATTTCCCGTCCGATAACTATTTCTTCTATATTCCGAGAATTTGCAACCACTGCGACAATCCGGGGTGTCTAGCGGCTTGCCCTAGAGATGCGATATTCAAAAGAAGCCAAGACGGCGTAGTGCTTGTTGATCAGGATAGATGCCAAGGTTATAGATTTTGTATAGCCGGCTGCCCTTACAAAAAAATCTATTTCAATCCTAAGATTTCAAAATCAGAAAAATGTATTTTCTGTTTCCCGCGCGTAGAAAGAGGTCTTCCGACTGCGTGTGCGCAGCAATGCGTAGGCAGAATCAGATTTGTCGGCTTCCTAGACGACGAAGAGGGTCAAGTATACAAACTTGTCAAAAAATATAAAGTTGCCCTACCTCTAAGACCTGACGCAAATACCGGTCCAAACGTCTATTATGTGCCGCCTGTAGCTGGACCTCTAAAATTCGATGCAAACGGCAAACCGATTCCGGGTAGCGACAGGGTTCCTGCGGAGCAACTGGAAGCGCTATTTGGCAAAGAAGTTCATGCGGCAATCAAAACAATAAAAGATGAGATGGAAAAGAGAAAAGCTACCGGAAAATCAGAGCTACTCGACCTTCTAATCGCATACAAACACTCTGACATGTTCAGACTGGATGCGGGATATTATGCGCATCACAACAACTCGCTAAAACCTGTAGACCACAGATACAATGCGGGCAAATTCACATCATTTAAGGCGGTGCACTAATGAATAAAACTGTTAAGCTACTTACATTTACGGCGCTTACAGGCATTAGCCTTGTTGCCGCCGAATCGCTAACAGCAACAAAAGCGGACAAGCTAGACGCTTCAAAAATAAAACTTGAAAGCGTGATGCTGTATCCGCAGACAACAATCGGCAATAACGACAAAGATGCTACGGAGAAAATGAAAGGGCTAAAAGCCATTGAAGCCAAAGCCGGTGTAGCCGTAAGCAAAAATGAGATGATGGTGGTCGTAAAATGGAAAGACGCCACAAACTCAAAACAAAGCGCAACAAGCACAAAACTATTTGGCGACAGCGTGGCAATACAATTCCCGACCGCTTGCGCAGAAGCGGATAAGCTTCCATATATTGGCATGGGAAGTGAAGGCAGACAAGTATCGGTACTTTTACAAAAAAATGCTGACGCAATATATCCTGCAAACGAGAAAGCAGACGTAACAATGCAACAAGTCAAACAAAATCTAAATTTGTTCGGCGAAGAGCTTAAGAAAAAAGAGGCGGCACAAAAAGCGCTCGGTGGCAAATACGCCAAAGTTTTCGTTTCCGAGGGTTTTAGATCTATGACGGAAGTGAGAGATGCCAAAGGGTACGAAATGTCTATGAGCTACAAAGGTGGTGAATGGACTGCAGTATTCAAAAAACCGCTTAACGACGAATACTCAAAAACTTGCGATGCAACGCCTATGGCTATAGCTATTTGGGATGGTGCAAAAGACGGAAGAAACGGCAATAAATGGTTGTCCGGCTGGACTCCGATCAATGTTACGGGAAGCGCAAAAGCAAAAGCAGACATAGCAAAAATCACCGAAAAATCAAAAGGCAACGTAGCAAACGGTAAAAAACTTGCCGCGGACAACTGTGCATCTTGCCACACTATGGGTGATGCGAAAGCTCCTATGGCATACATGGCTCCAGACCTTTCAAATATCGGCGGATATGCGACGGCGGGATACCTAAAAGAGTCTATTCTAAATCCGAATGCTGCGATAGTGCCTGGATATAACAAAAATGCTCATCCGGCAGGTGTTTGGTATAACGTAGACGATAAAGGTGTCAGAACTTCTACGATGCCAGCATTTGACTATCTAAAACCAAACGAAATTGACGATATAGTAGCGTATCTACAAACTCTAAAAGCGGGGGTTAAATAATGAAAAAAATACTACTTGCATCATTGTTTGCGGGACTTATTTCTAGTTCCGTATTTGCCGCTACTAAAGCAGCTGAGGCTGAGGAGATCAAGCCAATGGCAGGCGAAGTAGAGAAAAAAGGCGTTTTGGCAACTGAGGAGTGCATCAAAAAAGGGCAATTCAAAGATTGCAAACTTGATACTACGGTTAATAGCCCACTGGCTTTATTTGTTCACGCCGAAGGAGCAACATACAAGCTTGACACGGCAAACGTAGCGCTAAGAGATTTGGACGGCGGCATAGGCAAGAACAACGTAACTATTATAGGTACGCTTGGAAAAGACAATGTAATCAAAATGAGGGGCTACAAAGCTCCTCCGCCGGAAGCAAAATCATTCTTCAAAGGTTGTCTCTAAAATTCTTTACACAAATGGGTCTCAAAGCCCCTTTGCCCTATTCTTTCACTCACTTTTTCTCTAAGGTATCATCATATGGATAACAAGCAAAGAGCTTTTATATATGCGTTTATGTCAACTGTTTTTTCCGATAAACTCTCGAAAAAAGGGATTGAAGATTTAAAAAATAATCCTGATTTATTAGATTTAATCGGAGAGAATGCGAAGCGATACTTTGAACAAAACGATATAGACACGCTCGATGAAGAGCTTAATATAGATTTCACTAGCGCATTCTTGGCCAATTCTCATCCGGTAGAATCATCAATTACAGACGCAAAACATCAAATATCAACAGGACTTGAAAATCCGGTAATGAGTTTTTACATAGAGAGCGGCTTTGACGTCAACCTGAACAATACAAACCTTTTAACGCCCGATCATATAGCCATAGAGCTTGGATTTATGCAAAATTTGGCGTTAAGCGAAGACGTTAAAACACAAAAAGAGTTTATGCGAAAACATGTGCTCAAATGGATGATTCCATATTTTATAGGCGCAAAATATTTGGTTGAAACCCCTTTTTATTTGGATTTTTTAGATTTTGCTACAGATTTCTTGCTCTCAGACTACGAGGCTCTAAATGTCTAATTTTAGCCTCTCGATCGATACTCTAAAATGTCTCAGACAAGACTATGCGCACAATGAATGCGATATATGTATAACGGCCTGTCCGGAAAAAGCGATAGAGGTCAAAAGAGCGAAGATAGCCATATCGGAAGATATTTGTACACTTTGTCACGCTTGTGTCGGAGTATGCCCCACAGAGGCGATAGAATCTGATAAATTTGATTCAAATCTCTTCATAGCCAAAGAGATAGCTTTTGAGCAAAATGAACTAAAACAAAAACTAATCGGGGAAAAACTGACGCTATCGTGCAAGGAATTAGGCGTATGCCTATCGGCATTTTCATCCGAACATCTAATTACTCTTGCCATCAAAAGCTGCCGATCAATAGTAATAGATGTAAGCCCGTGTGCAGAATGCGACTTGAATAAACAAGAAAAACTAAAAACAATAATCGACGTAAACATAAATGAAGCTAACAAGTTTTTGGATGAATTTATAAATAAAAAAATAGAGATAAACACGCAAAAAAAAGCAGACAGAAGGGATTTCTTCAAGACCATATTCAAACGAACAGCGACCGTCGTAGAAGAAATTAGAGAAGAAGAGAAAGAAAAGCCCAAAACAAAACTACCCCTAAAAAGAATTTTGCTTAAAAATACCATCAAAGACGCTTTGGACGATACTAACAGATTTACATTGTCAAACTATTCTTTTAGCGTAACAAAAACAATCAATAAGGCTTGCACAAACTGCAAAAGCTGCGTTGAATTTTGCCCTACAAATGCGCTCTTTTACTCAAGCGATTTTTCAAAGATATACTTTCAAAGCGGGAAATGCACAGATTGCGCCATATGCAACGATATATGCGAGGTAAAAGCCTTTGAAGACGGCTTTGAGCATGATATGGCTATGTTTGCTTTTGACAAGGCGAAAGCGGCTATAGAGCATGACCTAAAAGTATGCAAATCATGTAAAATGGCGTTTGCCTCCAAAGAAGGGGAGGAGGAGTGCCCAAACTGTGTTGCGTATCAAAAGGACTTTGCACATATGTTTATGACCGCCGAGGAGCTGGAGGCGCTAGAAAGAGGGTAGGCTAGCCCTCTTTTGAGAATTTAGCGGAGTCTATCTCGATTACGGTGTGGACATTACCCCTAGGTTCAAAGTCAAATGTCAGTTTCATCCATTTTGGAGCTAGTTTTGAGTATAGGGTATCAAACACCTCATTGGCTACGTTTTCGTGCGAAATATGCCTATTTCTGAACGAATTAACGTATAATTTGATGGCTTTTAACTCCACCACCCATTTGTCCGGCGTATACTCCAAATAAATAGTCCCAAAATCAGGATACCCACTTCTAGGGCAGAGCGCCGTAAACTCAGGCAAAGTTATTTTGATAATATAATCTTTGGCGTGTTCGTTCGGCCAAATTTCGAGGTCTTTGTTGACATCAAACTCGGCTACTATCTTCTCTCCGTACTTCACTATACGTCCAGATGCTTAACGTCTTTTGCGTGTTCTTCGATGTATTTTCGTCTAGGCTCAACTTCGTCGCCCATAAGTAGCGTGAATATACCGTCCGCATCGCTGATATTCTCTACCATCACCTTCACAAGTCTTCTGTTTTGTGGATTCATCGTAGTCTCCCAAAGCTGCTCAGGGTTCATCTCACCGAGACCTTTATACCTTTGGATATATGCCCCTTTTTTCGCCGCATCTTCGACTGCGGATAGCGCCTCAAACACATCTTTGCCGCCAAGGAGCGCAAGATTTTTCTCTTTTAGCTTGTTGTATATGTGTATCGCCTCTGCAAACAGGTGGTTTGTGAATAGATTGTCGTCTATTATAATCTCCTCGAGACCGGCCGCAGTTTGGACAAATAGATGTATTTTTTCTTCATCTAACGTTTTGGATAGGATGTTGTAGCCTATTTGCTTGATATAGGCGTCAATGTCGGCAAAAAGAGCCTCGTTGTCGAGGGCTAGTAGCTCCTCATTTTCGATAAGTCTTTTAACGACCTCTACAAGCGAGTATCGTTTTTTGAGCTCTTCTAGTATGTTTTTGTAATACGCCGTGACTCTGAGTATCTCTTTTATATCTTTGTAGTCTTTTTCATCTGCGCCGAGCGACTCGATACCGTTTTCGATAAGAAAATCACTGAGAGCGTTTGAGTCTTTGAGGTATATCTCTTTTTTCCCTTTTTTGTATCTATAAAGCGGTGGTTGAGCTATGTAGACATTTCCGTTGCGTATTAGCGGATTTAGGAACCTATAAAAGAATGTCAAAAGTAGCGTTTGAATATGGCTACCATCAACGTCGGCATCCGTCATGATGATTAGCTTGCCGTATCTTAGCTTTTCAAGGTTAAACTCGTCACCTATTCCACACCCAAGAGCAGTTATGATATTTTTGATTTCGTCTGATTTTAGGATTTTTTCCAACCCTGATTTTTCAACATTTAGGATTTTACCTTTTAGCGGGAGTATCGCCTGAAATACCCTATTTCTACCTTGTTTCGCACTTCCGCCCGCAGAGTCGCCCTCCACCAGATATAGCTCGGTAATAGCCGAGTCTTTGCTTTGGCAGTCTGCAAGTTTACCAGGAAGTGTACCGACCGTCATCGACTCTTTTTTACGAGTCAAATCTCTAGCTTTTTTCGCCGCTTCTCTACCTTTTGCCGCAAGAAGAGCTTTATTCATAATAGCTCTTGCTTCTATCGGGTTTTCTTCAAAGTATTTAACTAGTTTTTCATATACAAGTTTTTGCACAAGCGGACGAACATATGAGCTTCCGAGTTTACCTTTTGTTTGACCTTCAAACTGCGGCTCAGGGACACGAACTGAGATTATCGCTACAAGACCTTCTCTAATGTCGTCTCCGGTGACTTTCGTATCTTTTTCTCTAGCGTTTGCATTTGCCTCGACATACGCCGTAATAGCCCTTGTCAAACCGGCTCTAAAGCCGCTTTCATGCGTACCGCCGTCGCCTGTTTTGATGTTGTTGACAAAGCTTAGTACTTTTTCGTCATAGCTTTCGTTATAAAGCAGCGCAATATCCGCCTCTACATCTTCTAGTTTGTCGCTAAAAGAGACCACCTTGGTCAGGGCTGTTCTAGTGCTGATATCTTCAACAAACTGTGCAATACCGCCTTCAAATTTGTAAACCTCTTTTACGCCGCTTCTCTCATCGTTTAGCGTAATAGAAATTTTAGGATTTAGGTATGCAAGTTCTTTAAATCTTTTTGCAAGTATATCAAACTGAAAATCTACGGTATCAAATATAGTGCTGTCAGGCCAAAATTCTACTATCGTACCGTTTTTCTTTGTGTCGCCAGTAATCTCAAGAACATTTTGAGGGATACCTTTTTCAAAGTCTTGTTCATGGATTTTGCCGTTTTTGTGGATAGTCACATGTAGCTTTGTAGAAAGGGCATTTACAACCGAGATACCAACTCCGTGAAGACCACCTGAGACCTTGTAAGTATCTTTATCGAATTTTCCACCTGCGTGAAGTACTGTCAGAACAACTGTTGCCGCAGATATACCCTCTGTCGGATGTATATCCACGGGAATACCCCTACCGTTATCTTTTACGATTGCGGAGCCTGATTTTGTTAGCGTAACCTCGATAGTATCGCAGTATCCTGCCATAGATTCGTCGATGGAGTTGTCAACCGCTTCGTAGATAAGATGGTGAAGACCGCCGATGCTCGTATCGCCGATATACATACCCGGTCTTTTTCTGACCGCTTCCAAACCTTTTAAAACTTTAATATTACCGGCGCCGTATTCGCTCATGAAACCTCTTTCTTTCGTTGCTACTTTATATTTTTACTGTGTCGAATTTAATTATAGGAATATTGGCATCACTATAGTTATAAAATTGTCGCTTTTTAGTTCAAACGGCATATTCGGTTCGTTAAATCCTGCCGTAAACTCTTTTGAATCAATGCTTGATAGGAAATCAAGTATAAATCTTGAATTAAAAGCTATTTGGTATTCGCTCTCTACGCTAGACACGAACTCTACTTCTGTTTTAGCTTCCATATTCTCTTCAGACAAGCTCTCAAATATGATTTTGTCTCTCATAAATGTCATTTTTATCTCGTTTGAGATGTTGCTGATTTGTTTGATAGCCTCTATAATCTTATCTTTTTGTAGAGTTTGAACATATTTTAGTTCTTTTGGCAAAATCCTGTGGTAATCAGGGAATTTACCGTTAATTAGTTTTGTAAAGAATAGATATTGTTTTGTTTTTATGACTAGGTAATTTTGGCTGTAGAACATTTCTACATCGTCAAAGAACAGCTTTCCTATCTCTTGAATAGCTTTTTTAGGGATAATGATTGAAAGTTCTTCTTTGTTTTGCTCATCTAGTTGAACTATGGCAAGTCTTTTTGTATCTGTAGATACTACATTTACGCCGCCTGTTTTTATGTCAAGTAGTGCACCGTTTAGTTCATACTTAGGGTTATTGTTATCTATTGCAGGAGTGATTTTTTTGAATGCGCCTATTAGTTTTACGGAGTTAAGACCAATTTTTGGAAGATGCTCATATTCAGGAAACTTAGGAAACTCTTTTGCGTCGAATGTCGGCATTTTGAGCTTTGACCCTTTTTGTTTTACGGTTATATTGTTTTCAGAATACTCTACCGTTATCTCTTCATCTTTCAGGTTTCTTACGTAGTCTGCTATTTTTTTACCGTTAGCCGTAGCAAAACCCTCTTCTAGGATATTTACATCCTCATTCGTTATTTTAAGTCCGATTTCGTTATCTGTTCCCCTTAGAGTAAGTACTCCACCTCTTGCTTCTATATAAACATGAGATGTTATTTGGCTGTTATCTTTTTTTTCGATAAAGGGGATGATATTTGAGAGCATCTGCTCAAAGATCGTTTTGTTAACCGTAATTTTCATCTTCACTCCTTCTTACTATTAAAAAAATTTTAGTAGTAGTGTTAGCATGACGTGTTTAAGTGAAAAACTTTTGTAAACGCCGTCTCATAAAGCATAAAAACAATTTGTTTATTATCCTTATTTTTCACTTAATTCACTTAAACTTCGTTTTTAATCTTTATTTTGTTTTTTAGCTCTTCCAGTTTTACTTCAAGATCCCTATCATTTTTGATGGTTTCATTAATTTTTTTGATAGAGTGGCTAACGGCCGTGTGGTCTTTCATCCCAAAATAAGTAGCAATAATAGGCATAGAGTTTGGTGTTAGATTTCTGGCTAGATAAATAACTATTCTTCTTGCGTTTACTATCGATGTGCTTCTAGATTTTGACCGGATTTCACTAGGCTTGATGTTTAGCTCTTTTGATACTATCTCTACGATGTGGTCTATCGTGATATTTTCCCTTGTCTCTCTGAGTTGATCTTTTAAGACGTTTTTTGCAAATTCGAGGCTAATCTCTTGCCCCATCATCTTGGCAAATGCGTTTAGTTTGATGATAACGCCCTCTATCTCCCTGATACTCTCGCCCAAGGTCGCCGCTATATAGCCGACTACTTCGGAGTTGAGGTGTATGCCGTTTAGCTCGCATTTTTTATTGACGATGGCTATTTTGGTCTCTAGCTCAGGCGGGGCAATGTCGGCTATAAGTCCCGATTCAAAGCGGCTTTTTAGTCTTGCTTCAAGACCGCCTATCTGTTTTGGGTGTTTGTCGGAGGTCATTACTATCTGTTTGCCGTTTGATTGCAGCTCGTTAAAGGTGTGAAAAAACTCCTCTTGAGTCCCCTCTTTATTGGATAAAAACTGCACATCGTCTATTAGTAGGGCATCGCAATTTCTATATTTCTCGCGAAATCTATCCATTGTTTGGTTGCGCAAATGCGATGTAAAATCGTTCATGAACTGTTCGATAGTGGCATATATGACATTTTTGCCCTCACCGGTTATCTTGTTGCCGATGGCCTGCAAAAGGTGAGTCTTGCCCAGCCCCACGCCGCCGTAGATGAAGAGGGGGTTGTATAGTTTGCCCGGTTTTTCGGCTACCGATATCGCCGCCGTGTGGGCAAATTTGTTGGAAGAGCCGACAACGAAACTGTCAAAAGTCCATGAAGGATTGAGTATCGTGCTTTTGCTTTTTTGGGAGATTGATACGGCGTTATCAAACTTTGCCGCCTCTTTTTTGCTCTTTTTTGCGGCGCCGACGGCTACCTTGACTTCAGGCTTGATGCCTGTTTGGAGTTCAAAAAGATGTGCTATTTTTGGACCGTATTTTGATTCTACCCATTTGGCTACGAACGGATTTGCGGCTTTGAGTATCACAAGGTCTGACTTGGATGCGTCTTCATCAAATACCAAACCTACTAGATAGTTTTCATATTCGACTTCGGAGAGTTCCGCTTTAAGAAGTTTTCGGATAGTATCAAAAATCATTAAGAGCCCTGTGAATAACGGTGTTAAAACTGTTTTCGATTGTAGCTGAAAAATTATGAAAAACTATTGAATTTGTTTGGTTCAAGCCTTTTCACGGTCAAAGTTATTCACACCCGTGAAACATTATGTGAATAAAATGCGTTTTTAGGACGGAATTTTGCTTATTTTAGGAATAGACCCCGGTACCATCAATTGCGGCTACTCTATCTTGAGGTTTGAAAATAAAAAAATTTCGCTTGTTGAAGCGGGGCTAATCAAGATAAAAAGCAGAGAGCTGCAACACCAAATAGCCGAGCTTGTCGAGGGGATTGACACGGTGTTAAAAGATAGACAAATCGACGAGGTTGCGATAGAGGATATGTTCTACGCACACAATCCAAAGACAGTTATCAAGCTTGCGCAGTTTCGTGGGGCGCTGGCTCTAAAAATCATTCAAGAGATAGGCAATTTCTACGAATATACCCCTTTGCAGGTAAAAAAAGCGCTCACAGGCAAGGCAAAAGCGGCGAAAGAGCAGGTGGCGTACATGGTAAAGATGCTTTTGGGGCTCAAGGAAGAGATAAAACCGCTGGACATTACGGATGCGATAGCTGTGGCTATAACGCATTCACAGAGAGTCGGCTTAAGGGGGAAATAGATGAACATAAAAATTTTATATCCGAGCGGCGACGAATTTAAGCCGACAAACATTGCGGTATCGGCGGCTAGAACCTGCTATTTTGCAGGCGGGCTTGTGGAACCGGTTAAAAGCGAGGGGTGGGGGGCAAAAGAGAATCTGCTATCCTCCATTTTTGAGGCGGGGCATCACACGACGCTCCAGCACGCACACTTTACGATACTAATAGACGGGATGAGTCGCCATCTCATCTGGAGACTTCTGCACTCCCACCCGTACTACAACTCCGAACAGATAAGCCAACGATACGCCAAGATGAAGGCGGAAAATTTCGTCTATCCTACGGGCGGCGACAAAGAGGCTTGGGGTGCGTATTACGCAAAAGTGTTTGAAAACTATGAGCTTCTCGTGGAAAAACTAAAAGTCAAGTTTGAAGAGATTTTGCCAAAGTTCAAGAAAAAAGAGGCGATCAAAAAAGCCCAAGAGTTCGCCAGATATGTGCTTCCGCAAGGGATGGGGGCGTATCTGTATCATACTATCAATCTAACCGTAGCACTTAGGTATATAGCCCTTGCAAAAGAGCTGCCTGAAGCAAAGGGTGAGGCGCAGGAGTTTGTGACGCAGCTAGGAGATGCACTTTTGGAGATAGACCCGTCTCTGGCGCCGCTTATCGAGTATGCCAAGGGGGCAAAGGCGGGTTTTGTCCAGTTTGACATGGAAAAGCTCAAAAGAGATAAAGGGACTCAGGAGGGTGAAAGCGTCAAGATATTTGATGTGGTAAATCCGTATCCCTGCGAGGTAAATGCCAACTACTCCGATGTGCTGAGGCTCTCAAATCTAAGCATAGATGCTGCAAGCCTTGGCGGCTTCACATCATATATGAAGCTCTCCCTCTCCGCCGATGCGCAAAACCAAAGACATAGGCGCTCCGTCGCGGTTCGCCCGAGCCTAGAGAAGATATACAAAAAAGAGTATTACACCCCGCCAATCATCGCAAAAGATGTCGAGCTTGCAGGGATTTACAAAGATGCGATGGAGGGGGCGTATGAGTTTTTTGAGTCCGAGCGCTCCAAAATAGGTTTTGGCGAAGCGGTCTACGCTCTGCCAAACGCCCACATGATAGAGATAGTCGAGCGAAACGACATGGCGAGCTTCAATCACAAATCCCAGATGAGGCTTTGCTTTAACGCTCAAGAGGAGATATACGACATCATCTATGCACAAGTCGCCGCACTCAGAAAAGAGGGTGTGAATGGCGCCGATAAGTTACTGCCGCCGTGCGCCCTGAGAAGTGAGAGCGGGATATTTCCGACCTGTCCGGAGGGTCCTAGATTTTGCGGCGTGAAGGTGTGGAAAAAAAGCTTTGAAGAGCTAAAAAGAGATTATTGATGAGCCTAGTAAAGGCGCTGCATCTTATCGGCGTGGCGTATTTTTTGGGGTTTTTGCTGCTTGATGCTTTTTTGATAAGGCGCTTTTTGGATTCTGAGTGTCACGATAAGAAGATATTGTTTTACGAAAAAGCCAAGTCCTCTTTGTATCTCTCTGCTTTGGTTATTATCGTCAGCGGTGTGTGGATGTTGATAGCGGGTGGTTTGTGGAGTGTGCCTCTCATCTGGGTGAAAGTAGCTTTTGCCTTGGCGGCGATAACGATGTTTTTTGTCTCGGTACGAGCCGTCAAGATACTCCCCAAGGGGGGCGTTCACTACTACTACGGAGCCGTTACTTTTTTTGCGATTATCGCCCTCGTCTTAGGCGCAAGCGTACGCTAATAATCTTTTAAAATTAACACTAAATTAACAAAGCGTAATAATTATATTAAAAAATATTAATAAATATCTTGACAAAGCCGATTTTTTTTTTTGTAGTATTTAAATCGTAAGGTATCTATTAGTTTTTGAGGACTTGACACCTTACATACATCCCTAAAATGTACAGGAGTACACATGCAAAAGTTAGTCCAAAAAGCGGTATTTGCCGCACTGCTTGTTTCTAGTTCGGCGTTTGCCGAGGGTGACCTACTATCAAAAGCTACCGATGGAGCGGTGACTACCGCTAAAGCCGAAGCTACTACTTTGTCTAGCGATGAGATGAAGGATGTTAAGGGCGGGTTTGCGTATCAAAACCGAATATATAATGGACTCACTAGGCAATACGGCGGTTACATAAATGCCAACACGGGCGTATGGAACAGAGGGCTCGGAAACGGCTATAGCAATTTAATCAGAAGATGAAAATATCCCCTACCGGAGCCGCTTGCGGTTCCGCAGAAATCAAAAAACCAACGCAAGATATAAAATCGCAAGAGATTGATATTGGCGGTGAAAATGCAAAAACAAAAATAGATACATATGAAAACAAAATCAAAATCACAAAACAAGCTATTGGATTTAACGGGGCTACCGCCGTCGTCTCTTTCCGAAATCTGCAAAATGACGCTGTTGTCCAAATAAGCGTGACGGCTGAAAATATAGAGAGGTTTAAAGAGCGTTTTGGCGGCGAGATTGTGGAGGACGGTAATGGTCGTTATGCTCTTGCCGGAAAAGCAGAGAGGTATATGGGGGCTTTTTGGGAGTACTACAGGGAGCTGCAGCCGGACGCCGATAACAACGGCTACATAGAGTATGCGGAGTACAAAAAAAGCAAGTCGCTCCTAGTGGGCTATGATGAAAAAAACGGAGCTCCGGTTACAAGCGAAATAAGTTCCGGACTTACGGATAAGGATTTGGAAGATAGAGGGATCGGCGCCGACTTGAAAATAAGCGTTGATGAAGACTTTAACAATTTGTTGAAGTACGATAAAAATATTGACGGGGTCATCGGCAAAAATGAGCTTGCCGAGGGAATGGCTACGGATATGAGCAATTTGGCGGCATCTGGAAAAGATGTTGCGTTTTTAAGATGGCTTCTTTGGCTTGCGGAAGGTATGCAGGATGAGGAAAAAAAGAAAAAAAATCAACAGAATGCGCAGATGGAAACTACCGAGCTTAGGCGCATTATCTCGGACGGCATAAATGAGCTACCGGATATTAAAAATAGCGGAAAACTAGCCGAGCTTTTGCAAAATTTAAAAAGCAGTTTAACAAATAATTAACAAAGCGTAATAATTATATTAAAAAATATTAATAAATATCTTGACAAAGCCGATTTTTTTTTTTGTAGTATTTAAATCGTAAGGTATCTATTAGTTTTTGAGGACTTGATACCTTACATACATCCCTAAAATGTACAGGAGTACACATGCAAAAAAGATTCCTAAAGTTGGCTTTTGTCGGAGCAGTTTTTGCTTCTACGGCTTTTGCGGGCAACATAGATTTGTTATCTGCGGCGACGGATGGTGCGGTGGTGACATCAAAAAACAGTAATGCTCAAGTTCTCTCTGATAATGAGATGAAAGAGGTTGTGGGCGGGGCATGGGTATATGCCGCCACTTCATATCTCAGAAATCAGGGCGCCATAGTTTACAAGCAAGTATATGGAAATGTAACGGAGGGATATTTGGGTAATGCCGCCAGACTTTATGCAAGGCGTATGTATTCAAATGGTTCCACAACCGTATGGGTTAACTATAATAAAAACGGTAGTTGGACTACGGCATACGGCACGGAGGCTGTTAGACTACAGAACTTGTATGGATCGACGGCAAAATCATATCTTTAATTGTGGAAGCCACTATCCCGCATTAGTGCGGGATTTGCGGCGCTAGAAGGGGGGATAGCGCTATGC
>CAZVTM010000026.1:0-6767 GCA_964630205.1 uncultured Helicobacter sp.
AACGATAGATGGAACATACTCAAAAAACTTTGAGCCGCTTCGCTTCTCAGCCGTTTTGATACCGAATATGACGGAGACTATGATAAGCGCAAAGAGGATGGGGCTATCTATCACGCCTCTTTCCTAGCCGCCAAAGCCGCTTTTTCTACCTCTTCGAGGAACCTCTCTTTTAGCTCCTCTTCCTTTAGCTTTGCGACTATCTCACCCTTGACGATGATAAGCCCCTCGCCCTTGCCATAGGCTATCGCCACATCGGCGTGTTTTGCCTCTCCTAGGGCGTTGACGGCGCAGCCCATGACCGATATATCCAGCGGCTCCTTGATGTGCGCCGTTCGCTCCTCCACCTCACGCACCGCCGTTACGAGGTCTGCCTCCAGCCTGGCGCAGGTAGGGCATGAGATGATATTTACGCCGTCTTTGATGAGTCCTAGGCTTTTGAGGATTGTTTTGCCTATCTTTATCTCGTTTTCTAGTTCACCCGTCACCGATACCCGCATCGTGTCGCCGATTCCGTCCATTAGTAGTGACCCGAGAGCGATAGAGGATTTGACCGTAGAGCCAAACATCGTACCAGCCTCGGTCACACCGATATGAAATGGATACTCTACTAGCGGACGAAGTCCACGATACGCTTCTACGGTACGGAGCACGTCACTTGCCTTCATAGATACTTTGATGTCGGTGAAGTCTGCATCTTCCAAGAGCTTGATATTGTACAGCGCTGATTCGACCATCGCTTGTGGGGTCTGTCCGTATTTTTGCTCTAGGTGCTTCTCTAGGCTTCCCGCATTTACCCCTATTCGTATCGGCAAGTTTCGCTCACGGCACGCCTTGACGACTTCTAGTATTCTTGATTTTTCGCCTATGTTGCCGGGGTTTATCCGTATGCAGTCCACCGACTCGGCGGCTATGAGGGCTAGGCGGTAGTTGAAGTGTATGTCGGCAACGAGCGGGAGCTGTATCCGCTTTTTGATTTCTTTTAGAGCTGCCGCACTCTCTTCGTCCGGCACCGATACCCGCACTATATCGCATCCGGCGAAGTGCAGGCGGTTTATCTGTTCTACCGTAGCGTCCACATCGTGCGTTTTTGAAAAGGTCATGGATTGTACGGATATTGGCGCATCGCCGCCTACCGCGACCTGTCCTACGTATATTTTTTTCGTTGGGTATCGTTTTATCACAGGTTTGCTCTTTTTACTCTCAAATTATGGCGTATTTTAAAATCTATTTGTTAAGATTTAGCCATTCTAGAATACAGGGCGCTTTTTTTGAATAGAACAAAGATGTTTTTTTTCAGTTACAAAAGACTGACACTTGCCCTTGTAAGCATATCTTTGCTGGTCAGTATAGGGGTCGGTATATTTGCCGCATCAATGCTAAAAGAGTCGGCGATTTTTGAGATGGCAAAAGTAGACGCCAAAAAATCAAGCTCTCTAGTATTTGAATCTCTATATTCTGCAATGGAAAAAGGGATAACAAAGGCAGACCTGAACCGTATAATAGCTAGACTAAACGGCGGCGAACACGATATGAACATCTCGGTTTATAGAAGTGCAAAAGTAGGTCAATTATTCGGTGATCTTGAGGGTGATAAAAAGGCAAGAGAGTCCGATGTTGCCGTCAAAAAAGCGATGAACGGTGAAGATACCCTGATTATAGATGAAAATAGCATTAGATACCTCTATCCGATTAAGGCTAAAAGAGAGTGCCTAAGATGCCATACAAACGTATCGGATGGCGACATAAACGGTGTTATAGATATATCCTATCCGATTACAAATATAAAAGTTAGTCTCAATTACACCCTCAACTATTTCATTTTGTTCTTTGTTTTATTTTTTATCGTCACATATGCCGCTTTTTATTACGGGTTGAATAAATTTTTGGTATCCCCGCTTTCACAATTTGTATTTGACATTAAAAGAGCGATAAGGCAAAGAGAAACAAATAAAAAGATGGAGATTTCATCCAGTATTTATGAGCTTAAAGACCTTGAAAAATCTTTCAATAGAATGTTGTTGTTTCTTGATAAATCACGTAAAAAAGAGCTTGAGCAGGTATATAAAGACGCCATTACCGGATTGCCTAATAGATTGAAGCTTCGCGAGGACTTGCAAGAGTTTCAAATGCCGCTTCTTGTGATACTAAATATCGACTCATTCAAAGAGATAAACGATTTTTACGGCGTAAGGGTTGGCGACTTTGTTCTGTCCGAGCTTGGATCTGCTATCAAATCGCATTGTCATCTCGGCGAAAAAATTTATAGGTTTGCCGGAGACGAGTATGCGATACTTATAGATACTGCCGATTTGCCAAACGATATAGAAGGGTATGTCGACGCTCTTTTGGACGTATTGCGAAATGAAGTGTTTATGTACAATGAATACGAGATAAGCGTTCATATGACCGCCGGAGTAGCGATAGGCGGCAAGAATATACTAGAAAATGCAGACATGGCTCTCAAGCAAGCCAAAAAGATGGGTAAGAATTTTGTATTTTTTGACCCTTCCATGCAGGTGTCAAAGCAATACGAACACAATATTAAATGGACAAAAATACTCAAAGAAGCTTTGGATGACGGCAGGGTGCAGCCGTATTTTCAGCCTATTATGGATATCAAAAGCGGAAAAGTCGAGAAATTCGAAGCTCTTGCTAGACTCATAGATGAAAACGGATTTCCTGTTGCGCCTTACGCCTTCTTGTCCGTTGCCAGAAAATCAAAACTATACCCTCATCTGACAAGGGCTATGCTAGAGAAGAGCTTTAAGTTTTTTGAGCTTTCGCTGATGGAGTTTTCTATCAATATATCTGTCGAAGACATAGAGGATGAAATAACTAGGGAGTTTATATATGCAAAACTTCGTGATTATCCGAAGCCGAAGCGGGTTATATTTGAGATAACGGAATCCGAAGGGATAGAAAATTTTGCCGAAGTGCTCGACTTTATAAAGAGCGTCAAATCTATAGGCGCAAAGATAGCTATAGACGATTTTGGAAGCGGATATTCAAATTTTGCGTATCTTATGAAATTAGAGGTCGACTACATCAAAATAGACGCCTCCATAATCAAAAATATAGCTGTTGATAGAAACTCATATATAATTACAAAAACCATTGTGGATTTCTGCAAACAGATTGGCATACGGACGGTTGCCGAGTTTGTTAGTGACAAAGATATACTCGACACTATCGCCGAGCTTGGCGTTGATTATGCGCAAGGGTATTATATAGGCGAGCCGAGAAAGGATACTAAAGAGTGGATTTCATAGTAAAAATTATTACGTCATTATGCATATTGTCTTCGATTGCTTTTGGCTGCGACGTAAACTGGCAGAACTCGCTTGCTGAAGCAAAAAGCATATCTGCTAAAACAAAAAAACCTATTTTGGTGTTTATTTCCTCAATAACATGCCCGTATTGCACAAAGATGAGCAATGAGACATTTTCCGATTCAAAAGTGTGCACAGCTATAAATAACGGCTTCGTTCCTCTTGCGGTACTAGAAGGGAGTCCGGATATGCCGAGAGGGATAAAAGTAAGAGGGGTGCCCAACATAGCTTTTGTAGATTCAAAAGAGAAAGAGATAGCCGCCAGAGTTACGGGTTTTAGAAATACAAACGAATTTTTAAGCGATTTAGAGCAGAGATTTAAAGGTGTCGGTAAGTGAAAAAAATAGTAGCATCCCTTAGTTTTATAGTCGCTCTCCGTTTTTTTGGACTTTTTTTGGTTATGCCGCTTTTGTCGGTGTATGCCGCATCGATGAGCGGTTCAAATGCTTTTTTGATAGGTCTTGTGGTCGGTGGTTATGCGTTTAGCCAGCTTCTCTTTCAGCTTCCATTTGGAATTTTGAGCGATAAAATCGGGCGCAAAACGCTAACAATAATAGGTCTTGCGATATTTGCGGCGGGCTCTCTCATTTGTGCTTTTTCAAGCGACATATATACTTTGATTTTCGGCCGTTTCCTACAAGGGGCCGGTGCCATAAGCTCCGTTGTTACGGCGATGATTGCCGACTTTACGAGTGAGGAGAAGCGCTCAAAGGCTATGGCTATGATGGGTGGAGCCATAGCGATGAGTTTTGCGGCGGCGATACTTATAGGCCCGTATGTGGGCGGGCATTACGGTGTCGAGACGTTGTTTGTGATTACAGCGTTTCTGGCTGTTTTGGCTCTTGGATATCTTGTTATTTTCATCCCTGAACCGCCTCGTGTACATCATGCCTTTGACGGTGAGGCGCCGAAGTTTATAGAGCTGTTTACGGATTCAAACCTTATAAAGATGTATGTGAATATGTTTTTCCACGGCTTTTTGCTTACTATCGCCTTTATGATTATTCCGCTGGAGCTAACACAGAAGTTTGGTTGGGCAAAAAATGAGCTTTGGCAGGTATATATTCCGGCGCTCTTTTTTGGATTTATATTTATGACGTTAGCCGCAATACTCGGCGAAAAATACAACAAAATCCGTCAAATCTTTATCGCCTCTATTTTTGTCAATACGGTGGCATTTTTGCTATTTGGACTTGCGACCTCATCAACCGTTTTTATTGTTGCGGCAATACTATTTTTTATCGGGTTTAATATGCTTGAGCCTCTGCTTCAAAGCACGGTTAGTAAATACGCCAAAGCAAGCCAAAGAGGTTCGGCTCTCGGCGTTTTTACTACGTTTCAATATCTGGGAGTGTTTTTGGGCGGTGCTATAGGCGGTGCCATACTTCACTACATGGACTTAAAATCGCTATCTTTGGTACTTACCTTTATTTCATTTTTATGGCTGCTTTATATGCTAAAGATGAAAAATCCTATAAAAGCGTCTTTTTTGTATCTTGATATTCCAATGCTAGACGAAAACAGAATAGCAGGTCTGAGGGAAATAGTCGGCATAGTCGACACATACGTCAATAAAACGGAAAACGTGCTTGTTATAAAATACGAGAAAGAGCTTTTAAACGACGAATACCTAAAGGGGTTTTTGAACTACAAAGATACGAGTGCGGGTAGTTAAGCGTGAGAAATTTTGTTTTTCACAATCCCACCAAAATTATATTTGGAGAAGAGGCCGAGCTAAACATCATAGCAGACATCAAAGCTGCCGGATATAAAAAGGTGATGATAGTCTACGGCAAAGGCTCCATAAAGCAAAACGGCTTGTATGACAGGGTTGTGCGCAGACTTATCAAAAATGAACTCGGTTTTACAGACTTTGGCGGTGTAAAACCAAACCCAATTCTTTCGCACACGAGAGAAGGGATAGAGTGGGCTCGCAAAAACTCTGTGGATTGTGTATTGGCAATAGGCGGGGGAAGTGTAATAGACGAAGCCAAAGCTGTTGCGGCGGGGGTTTGTTATGAGGGTGATGTTTGGGATTTTTTCGAAAACGGCGTACAGCCAAACTCTGCGCTACCCGTATATACGATACTAACCCTTGCGGCTACCGGAAGCGAAATGAACGGGAGTTCGGTAGTTACAAACGAAGAGGGGCAAAAAAAATATGTATTTAGCTCACCTTATTTGTATCCAAAAGCCTCCGCACTAAACCCTGAGATTACTTTTAGCGTCTCCTCTAGACAGTCTGCTATTGCGGCGGCAGATGCCATATCTCATATAATCGAAGGGTATTTTACAAAGAAAAATAACTTGCGCCTTAACGACAGAATGAGTGAGGCGGTCGTCAAAACAATCATGCAGGACATAGAAAAAATACTTAAAAATCCGCGTGATTATGATGCTAGAGCCTCTTTTATGTGGTCTGCAACCTTGGCGCTAAACGGCGTACTTAGTGCAGGGCTTGAAGAGTATATCTTTCCAAACCATCTGCTTGAGAGGCCGATGAGTGCTATATATGATATACCGCACGGCGAAGGGCTTGCGATTGTGATGCCTGCCTGGCTTGCCTGGTTTAGAGAAAAAGAGCCGAAAAAAGTCGATAGATTTTGCAAAAAAATGTTCAAAAAGAGCGGGACGGATGGGATTGCGGCTTTTGAAAATTGGCTAAAAAGCATAGGACTTCCGACAAGGCTAGATGATGTCGGTATACCGGGTGGCGATATAGGCAAGATAGCCGATAATGCCGTGATGACAGCCAAAGGCTCAAAGCTTTACAAAGAGTATGATAAAAAAACGATAGAAGAGATACTAAGGAGAGCGCTAAGATGAGTATGCTGTTTAGCAGATGGAGCATGGGCTCTTTGGAGTTAAAAAACCGTATAGTTATGCCTCCCATGGTGACTTACAAAAGTGAAAACGGGGCGCCGAACGATTTTCATTTTGTACATTATGCCGCACGTGCGATAGGTGGGGTAGGGCTTATCATAGTAGAGGCTACGGCTGTGGAAGAGCGCGGCAAAATAAGCGACGCAGATTTGGGCATATGGGATGACTCGCTGATAGACGGACACTCTAGAATTAACGAGCTTTGCCATAAATTTGGAGCAAAAACCGCACTGCAAATAGGGCATGCTGGGCGTAAAAGTTTGGCGAGCGACAATACTCCTATAGCTCCAAGCCCGCTTTTGTTTTCGGATGAAGGCGGCTACAAAGTCCCTGTAGAGATGGAGTGGGGCGATATACAGACCGTAAGGCAAGCGTTCGTAAAAGCCGCCGTAAGGGCCAAAGAGGCCGGATACGATGCGGTTGAAATCCATGCCGCACATGGATATTTGATATATGAATTTTTATCGCCGTTAACCAATAAAAGAACCGATGAATACGGAGGCGACTTTGACGGCAGATGCCTCTTTTTGTTTGAGATATTGCGGGATATTAAAA
>CAZVTM010000026.1:6777-26884 GCA_964630205.1 uncultured Helicobacter sp.
GAATATCCCGCAAGAACTCAAACAAAAAGAGGCATCTGCCGATAATAGTCCGTATTTCAGCCGATGAATGGGTTGACGGCGGTTGGAATATCACAGATAGCGTCAGGCTAGCCAAAAAACTGCAAGATATCGGTGTGGACGCTATCCACGTATCGGCAGGAGGTAATCACCCGGTGCAGCCGAATATCCCACGTTTAGAGCCGGCATATCAGGCCGGATATGCAAAAAGTATTAAAGAAAATATTGATATTCCGGTTATAGCGGTTGGGCTTATCACTACGGCGAATCAAGGGGAAAGTCTTTTGAAGAACGGTGTTTGCGATGCTGTCGCATACGGCAGAGAGCTTCTGAGAAGCCCAAATTTTGCCCACTATTGCGCAAGAGAGTTTGAAGCAGATGATATGATAGAATCTGCATACGGCAGAGCATTTTAAAAAGGAGTAAAACTATGAAAGCTTATTTTTGCAGCGAAGAGAGATATTTGAGGGTTATTATATGTTTCGATACCCCGGAGCAAAAAAAGATGCTATGCGACACTATGGATAGTCTTGTTGCCAAATATGAGCTAAATCCGACAGTGATTATTAAGCGTACGGGCAGTGGCGGAGAGGTAAGTATAGAATTCGAGGATGATTACAACGAAGAGGCAAAACCGCTTCTTGAAGAGTACGCAAAGCTAACCGGATTGGAGTTTGTTGACAGCTGTCATGTTTCGCCTTGCGAATGCACAAATGTAGGACATATGAGCTAAAGAGGGAGGATAACCCACCCCTTTTTTTGTCCAACACTAAAGACCGAAAATAGCCGCTATATTGTATACGCTAAATGCCGCAAGCCATGCTGTGACATTTGGATATACCAGATAGAATATCCTCCATTTTGTCTCTCTCACTTCAGCAAAGAAAGTACCTATTGCTGCAAGGCAAGGCGAATATATCATTACGAGTACTATAAAAGCTAGACCGGCTTTGATATCTATCGACTTTCTGATTTTTTCGACTAGACTTTCCGACGGTTCATCCTCTCCGGCTTCGACTGCATTCAAGGTAGCCAGAGTACCAACCGCCACTTCTTTTGCAGCCAATGCAGTCACCGTCGCAACAGACATTTTCCAGTCAAAACCAAGAGGCGAGAATATAGGCTCTATAGCTTTTCCGACTGTGCCTATGTAGCTATTTTCAAGCTTTTCTTCGGCAAGAGCCAGTTCGAGCTCTTTTTTTGCGCTCTCATCCACGGCCGCCTCTATTCTAGGGGCATACGCTTCATCTATTTGCTCATTTGCCGGATAAGCACCGAGAAACCATATAGCCATTGAAGCCGTACCTATGAACAGACCGGCTTTTTTGATAAAAATCATAGCTTTAATTTTAAGATCTCTTAGTACACCTTTTATGGACGGAAATCTATATTTTGGCATCTCCATAACGAACGGCTCGGCTTCCCCTTTAAATAAAGCAAGTCTAAGAACCTTTGCCGCTATCATAGCAAGAACCGCGCCGCCTATGTAGATTCCAAATAAGATATTTCCGGCTTGCTCTGGCGCAAAAAATGCGCTTATAAACAGTACATATACCGGGAGTCTCGCCGAGCAAGAGAAAAATCCTATTACAAGCATCGTTATCAGCTTGTCTTTTGGATTTTTGAGTGTTCTAGCCGCCAAATAGGCCGGAATAGAGCATCCAAAACCTGTAACCATAGGAATAAACGCTTTACCGTGTAGACCGAATTTTTTTAGTATACCGTCTAGCAAAAAAGCCGCTCTAGCCATATAGCCGGTTTGTTCAAGAAGGTTGATTCCCAAGAACAATATGAGGATATTTGGTAAAAAGCCCATGATGGCGCCGATGGACGGGATAACGCCTTCGCTTATCGCACTGTTAAAAGTACCCTCCGGCAACGCCGCAGCAGTTTGCTCCGAAAGAAAAGTAAAAGCTTCCTCTATAAGACCCATAGGGTATTCGCCGAGCGTAAATGTCGCTTGAAACAGCATCCACATAAGCGTAAGGAATATAGGCAGACCTAAAAGCCTATGTATTAAGACTTTGTCTATCCTCTCCGTAAGGGTCTCTTTGTGCTTTGCTATTACCGCTCTTTGGCATATCCATTTTGCTATTGAGATTTTGGCATTTGCCATAACCGTCGGCGTGTCATCTTCCCCGGCTAATGTTCTAAGGTTTTCGCTTGTTTTTGTAAACACGTCGTGAAATTCCAAAAATACAGGCTTGTCATGGACTATTCTGTACATCTCTTTGTCGTTTTCAAGCAGTCTGATAGCAGCAAATTTCGCATAAGGCTTTAAATCCGCATCTTTTGCAAGAGAATTTGACAGTTCGGTTATCGCTTCGTCTATATTTTGGTCATAAGTTAGTCTGTTTTCGTTTTTGCCAAACTCGTACATTTCTAGAATTTTTTTGATGAGTTCGTCTACGCCTCTTTTTTCTTTTGCCGAAACGAGCAGGGCTGGGACGCCGAGCATTTTTGATATCTCTTCGTTATCTATTTTGCCGCCATTTTTTTCTACTTCGTCTATCATATTTATGGCAAGTATTGTTTTTCTGCCCATATCTAGAAGCTGTAGCGTCAACGATAGGTTTCTTTGTAGGGCATTTGCGTCGAGGACATTTACGACGATATCGTATGTCTCTTTTAGCAAAAAGTCTTTCGTTACTTGTTCGTCTGGTGAGTATGAGTTGAGGCTGTAAGTTCCTGGTAAGTCTGTAATAATAATTTCATACCCGTCCCTTTCGAACTTAACCTCTTTTTTCTCCACCGTTACACCGGTGAAATTTCCTACATGGAGATGGGCTCCAGAAATAGAGTTGACAAGATGAGACTTACCTACGTTCGGTTGCCCGACTAAGGCTACCTTGATTTGCTTGCTCATTTTGACTCCTCCACGAGTATGCTCATTGCCTCTTCGCTTCTAAGAGCAACCTGCGAATCCTCTATTTTTACGTCGTATGTCTGTTTTGTAAGCGTATATTCCGTTACAACCACTTTGTTTCCTTTTGCAAAGCCGAAAGACAGAAGCCTGCTTTTGAGCGGCTCCTCGGCTTTGACCTTTTCTATAGTGTACTCTTGCCCGTATTTAACCTCTGTTAGATTCACCTTTATTCCTTAGAAGTCATATTTTACAAAGACTCTTAGCCTTGTATTGTCTTCGGCGTCTTTCGCTTTTATGCTAGAGAGCATTGCCTCTATATTTACATTTTTGTATCCGTAGGCAACTGTCAAGTCCGTTTCTTTTGAATAAGAACTACTTGCTTTTTTGTCAAAATATGCGCTTGCTAGAGCAGTAGAAAGTCCTTCTATGCCTACTTTTTCAAAGTCAAAACCTATTTCGCCTTTGTACGCCTTGATGTCGCCTTCGCCGTTTGCCGTCTCAACATCCATAGATGTCAATAGAGGATCTTTTCCACCTCCAAAAAAGCTTGCCGTACCGCCGTTAGAGTGTTGCCCCTCTTTTTTGCCGGACTTATTATATGCAAATGCCGCATTTAGACCGGTAGCTTTTGATTCAAGCCCTAGTGCGATACCGTAGATATTCGAATCTATTTTTGTGTTTTCAAGCCCTGCCCCAGTGGAGTAGCTTTTTAATTTTCCTATTGCTTTTTCATTCATATATTGCGCCGTAAGGTTGACGCCAAGCATGTCAGATTCAAAAGGCTTTACCCCGGCTTCAAGATAGTATGTGTCCATAATTTCCGTTTGTCTTCCGTACCAAGCTTGGAGCGCAAACATATCGTGCTCATAAGATACGCCGGCCATATATAGTTTAGATTCCCTTGCATCTTCATTGTTTGCGAAAAAGTCACCCCAGTTTGTATTGCCGTTATCCGTATCTATTCCAGAAGTGGCTGCCTCAATTACTTCGCCCATTTTCAAAAATCTAGAATGGTCGCCGCCGTTTTCCCAGCCTGCCATTTGTGTGACTATACCGGCTGTAATGTTTAGTCTATCTACCGGGGAGTAGTTTGCCATAGCTGCCGTAAATAAATTAGGAATCATTCTAATGTCATCCGAATTTGCAAACGGTGTATCTAGCTCCATTCTACCGACTTTAATCTCGCCTTTTTCGAAACCGTATTTGGCAAATGCTTCGCCGAGTATCGTATAGTCTTTGTCGCCGTTGTTATAGTAATCGCCGTCTTTAAAATCTTTTTTGTTTGCAACCGCGTTTGAAGTATAGAATGTAGCCCCTACGCTTACGCCGTATAGCGAGGCAGTTTCGATTCCTAGTTTACCGCCGATTAGTGTGTCGGAAGTTTTATCAGGTTTTGAGTTTGACTGATAAACGGCTCTTATTTGTCCTTTTATCTCAGCCAGCTTGAAAGCTTCTTCGAGAGTTTTTGCCTCTTTCTTTGCCTCTTCTTTTTTTGGCTCTTCAGCCGCGATTAGTGAAGCACAAAGTGCCATAGATAGTGCAATTTTTGTTTTCATTTTCTTCCTTTTATTCGCTTTGACCTTTTGAGGCCTCAAAGAGAGTGCCGCCGTTTTAAACAAGGAGTGTTTATCGGCAATCTCCGTGAGGGCTCAGCCGGCTAACTTTGCAACTGATATTAATAATAGCAAAGAAAGTATTACGATAAGAGCACTAAATCTATTTTTAGCACACCTTATCGATCTACATTTGCTCTTTGCAAGCTCCGGTGTTATTTTCTGCATTTTTCATTGCCGCAGTGGCATTTTTCGTCAAATTCAGGCTTACCGAATGCTTTGCAATACTCTTCGTATACGCAGCTAACGCTTCGTTTGGCATAGATAGTTTTTAGATTTTTCTTTGCCGCCTCTTTTTTAAAGTGATTCATTGCATTGTGGTTTAGATAGCTCGTTAAAAAGACTACACACTCTGTTTTGTCGGGAATTTTTTTTCTGGTTATATCCTTGCCTCTGGCATCCCAATGCTCTATGTCCTTTGCGCCGAGACTAAAAAGTGTTCCCTTGATGTGGTCCACATAGTCTCCGCCTATAACTAGTACCGACATTCTAAACTCCTTTTGAAAATCAATATCACTATATTAACAGAAAAAAAATAACAAGTCAAGGGTTTTGATTGTTATTTTCAAAAACTTTAACGCTGTTTCTGCCGTTTTGTTTTACGAAGTACATTGCGCTATCGGCATTTTGTATGCTACGCTCAAAGTTTTTTCCATCTTGGCTATTCCGAAGCTGCAAGTCGTAAGGATACCGCATGGTCTTGCCTCTTCTATTTTTTGCCTTATCTTTTCGCATATTTCTGCGGCTACAGTTTCATTGTCGTCGAATCCGCAGAGGATTTTATTTGACTTGTTTTGCCATACGTATTTTCCTTGAGTGTTTATAATAGTTATCGCATCATTTGAAATTGCATCGATGAAAAATAAAAACGCACCGAGAGACAAAGACGTTCCGGTTATGCAGAGTATCTTATTGACGGTCTTCATTGTAGTTTTCCTATGATTTCTTCTATTTGAGCCAGCGATGACGCAAGTGATACATCCAAGTAGTGAGCATTTATTTTGCCGCCGCTTTCAAGGGTCGATTTTCTCCAACTGCTTATATCGCTCAATATACACTCGCACAACATCAACGGTTTTTTGGCAACACTGTAGTTGCTCATAAAAAGTTTTTGCATCAAAAAAGAGAGTGAGCGCATAGTTATCGAGAGCTCATAAAATTCTACGGATGCAAGTAGCTTTTGTGAATATATAAATATTTTTAGCGATACCGGATGCAGCATTGACATATCTGTTTTTTCATTCATCCTTCCCAATATGTCAAATATTTCGCCTTCCAGCTCCGTGAGCTCGTCATTTAAATAGCTTAGTTCGTCAAATCCGAATTCGTCGCTTAAGTCAACAGCGCATCTTTGCATGTTTGATATACCTTCTGGCAATTGGCTCATTTCTGTATCGACTTCAAAAAACGCATTGCATGGCGCCGTTTGGGCTTCGACCGTCGTATTGCGTGTTATTTTCGGATCGTTGTCTTTTAGTGCCCTGCAGAATCTGCAGTCTATTTTGTCATTGTCTCTTAATGATTTCAAAATAACAGCGTCGTCATCTATCTCAACGGATAAAAACGCTCTAATCTTTAGATAATGTTCCATTGTTTTTCTAGAGAAAGAGTGGTTTGATATCTTGAAATAAGATACATATTTAAAAAAGCTAAACTCGATTGTTATCTCATTTTTCTTTTCATATAAAACCTCGGAGCATATATGCATGATGAACTCTATTGTTTTAGTGAGCCCCTCCTCTTTCATCATAAACGACCAAAATTCGTCCAAAGTTTGCTCATCTTTGACATAAAACACCGCTTGCATGAACGGTTTGATTTCATTTTCGTATTTGGGATTTGTCGCCGCAGTTGTTAGCATGTGCATCCGTTTGAACCTATTAGTTCGCCTTTCATGGCACGCCTCCTTTATGATAGTGTATTTCAATTATATACTAAAATGAGAATAATTGTCAATAATAAATGAGATAAATTATCAAAAATAATCAGCTTGAAGATGTGAGATTGGAGGATTATGACTCGATTGGCGAGCTACCGCCAGCCAAGTCGATATGGATTATTTAATTTTTCTGATTGCGTTTGCGAGTATGCCGACGCCCCTACGTATATTGGTTTTGTTTTTGGATCGATACTAAATTCCTTGTTGTCTACCATTTTTAGGATTGTTTTGAACTTATCTGAAAAGTCGCTACCGGTAATTTTTTTGGTGATTTTGTGCTTTTTTGATATCAAATTTTTTTGCGTAAGCCTTTATGCTGTCTGTGTTTAAATCTCTGGGTGCCGACATTTAAAATCCTCGCTTTCGGGATAAAATAAAACTAATAACCGATATTATAATTTAAAGAATAGTTTTTGTTAATAAGAATTAGTATCATTTTTTGTAGATGATAAAAAATCCAATACTATTCAAATATTGGATTTGTATTTTTGGTTAAGATTGAAGGATATGATTTATGATTTGTTTTGCGCCGTCTTTTTTGATGACGTCTTTTAGGGCTTTCGAGACTGATGCCAGATTGTCTCTATCGGCTATTGTCTGTAGTATGTCAGCAGGTGTTACGTCGTTTTGGTTTTTATAAAAAGCAGCCCCTTTGTCGGTTAGGTATTTGGCGTTGAGTTCCTGATGATTTCCGGCTGCATAAGGATACGGAATAAAAAAAGCGGGGAGTCTGTGCGCCGCTAGTTCAAACAGTGTTCCGGCGCCACTTCTTGCTACGGCAAAATCTGCTTTTGCAATTTTTTGGTGAAGTTCTTTGCTAAAGCCGAATACATCAGCCTCTACGCCAATTTCTTTATATTTAGTCGCTATGCTTTCATAGCTTTTTGCGCCTGTTTGATGGATTATTGATATCCCTTTTTCTTTCAGCGCAGGAGCCAATTCTATAGCAAGCTCATTTATTTTTGCCGCCCCTTGTGAGCCGCCTAAAAATATAACAGTGCGCAGTTCATCTCTATCCCTTGCAAGCTCAAAACATGCATTTGAGACAGGGTAATCTTTTGCAGGCGACGATGCGCTAAAAGAACTAAAAATTGCTTTAGCGTATGGGGCTGATAGCTTATTTAACGTGCCTTGGATGGCGTTTTGTTCGTGTATATATAGTTTTTTGCGAGTTATGATGCATCCCAGTACGAGCGGTGCAGCACTATACCCGCCTACGCTAATAACCGTATCTATTTTTTTGGTATTTATGAGTCTTATGGCTAACGCTATATTTTTTATAACACCTATTAGCGTCAAAATCTTCGCGAAGCCTTTTTTATTGACAACCCCTTTTGAGTCTAGGAATATTTTCTCGCAGAATCCTTCGTCATTTTCAAACCAAGCTTTGTCTTGCCCACTGCTTGAGCCTACGAATATCGGTCTAATACCTCTTGAATTCAATTCGTCTTTCAAAGCTTTTGCTATCGCCAGATGTCCGCCGGTGCCGCCGCCCGTTATCGCTATCATTATAATTTCGCCCTTTTACTTATCATTAATATCATTCCTATTGCGATTGAAAGAGATAGAAGCGAGCTGCCGCCGTAACTTATAAAAGGGACTGTAATACCCTTGATAGGCATTACGCCGCTAATTCCCAGAGAGTTCATCAAAAATTGAGAGCTAATCATGGTTGCTATTCCAACGCAGAATAGATAAAAAACCGGGTTTTCGCTCCTATTTGCTATCTTGAATATTTGATGTACTATCGCCAGCGTCAATAGCGCTATTGCAAATGCCCCTATAAAACCCATCTCTTCTATTATTCCGGCTAGTACAAAGTCTGTATGAATATCGCTTACGTATCCAAGCTTGAATACTCCGCCTCCAAGCCCTTGACCAAATATTCCGCCGTTATGTATTGCATTTAGGGATTGCGTGGTCTGATACGCCTCTTCAACGACATTTTTTTCAACCCTTAGATAATCAGCCAAAAACGGAGGGACTATGGAGAGTATATAATCTTGAATGTTTGCCCACCATTGCAATACTTTGTTTAGTCTATAGCTTGAGTAAACTATAAAAACGATAGCCCCGATGGCTCCTGCCGTGATGATACTAAGAAACAACCTAAAGCTACTTCCGGCAAATAGCAGCATAACAGATAGAGTAATACATATGACTATGGCCTGTCCGAGGTCATTTTGCATAACAACTATAAGAAAACAAGAGACCGCTAAAACGGCTACATAAGGTATGAATATCTTGATTTCGTCAGTAAGTGAATGCTGTTTATCTTTGTAGTAGAACTTTCTTGTAAAACTCCAAGCAAGAAAATAAACAAAACCGACCTTGAAAAACTCAACCGGAGAGAAATTTGTAACCCCTATATTGAGCCATCTTTTTGCTCCGTTGATTGTCGGAACGACAGAAGAGGGCAGAAGCGGCATCGCCATCATGATTAGCAAAAATACCACGAACAAAAACATACCTATTTTGCCTAGCGAAACATCCGGATTTAATTCTGAGAGTATCCATATAATAAGTATGCCAAGAACGGCAGAAAATAGCTGCTTTACAAGAAAAGAGGCCTTAAACGGCTCATTTATCGATAGATATACGGATAGTGAATAGGAGAATATGACGCCTATGATTGTGGCCGCCACCGTAAGGGCAAAAAGTTTTCTATCTACCATTCTCTACCGTTTTTTGCAATAATTTTAACCGACAAGCGCTTATAAAATTAACCTATAAAATATGATTTTGCTTAAAAAAGTGGAATAATCTTTGCTTTAATAACGTAAATTTACACGGAGCTTATAGATGATGTTTAGCAGTCCTTTCTCGGTATCCAAAGCCAGCGAGTTTATACACTCGGCGCTTAATGCGAGAGCCGTTAGACAGGATATGATATCGTCAAATATCGCAAATGTCGATACGCCTTATTACAGGCCTAGGGATTTAAACTTTGAGGATGTTTTGAAATCTGAGGCTAACAAAGTATACGGCGCCAAAGAGCCTAAGCTTGAAATGGCGAAAACTGCGGGTGCTCATCTTGATTCAATGGATGACACAGGCGGTTTGAAGCCTACGATGTTCTATAGAGATGGGCATATGGCTAGAAATGACGGCAATAGTGTGGATTTGGATGTTGAAATGAGTGAAATGAATAAAAACTCGACTATGTATACCGCTCTTTTGAGTGCATACAAAAAAAATAATTTGATATTCAGCTCTGTAATAGACGCTAGCAAAAGCTTATCGTAGAGGATTAAAAAATGGCATTTCTAAATTCATTCGACATAAGTGGGTACGGGCTATCCGCACAAAGATTCAGACTTAATCTTATAAGCTCTAATATAGCAAATGCTAATACCACAAGAACCGACGAGGGTGGCCCCTATAGAAAACAAAGCGCCATTTTCAAAGCGGTCGACTTTGAAAAGTATTACAATAAAGAGTTGGAAAAAAATTCAAATTTTCACAAATATGAAAATCCGCTCGATGAAAAAATAGGTTTGAATAATGTTTCAAAACCTCCCGTTATGAGTGTTGTTGTTGATAAAGTTGTGCGAGATGACAGCCAGCCTGTGTTAAAATACGAACCAAATCACCCTGATGCTAACGAGCAAGGATACGTTGCTTATCCAAACATTAATCCGGTAATTGAAATGGCCGATTTAGTTGAAGCAACAAGGGCTTATCAAGCTAACGTAGCGGCTTTCCAAAGTGTAAAAAATATGGCGTCAAGCGCAATAGATATGCTAAAAGGCTAGGTAGGAGAATAAAATGGCAGATTTACTAAATAAAGTCGGTAGCCTCATAGAGCCTACTGTAGGCGTAAAATCGGTTTCAAAAGTACCAAGTAGTGATGGAGTATCTTTTTTAGATGCCCTAAAGCAAGCTCTCGATGCTACAAACGAAGAACAAATAAACTCTGAAAAAGCCATGACCGACCTTGCTACCGGCGACGTAAAAGACTTACACCAGGCAGCGATAGCTATAGGCAAAGCGGAACTTAGCATGAAAATGATGCTTGAGGTAAGAAATAAAGCGATTTCCGCATACAAAGAGATATCTAGAACTCAGATGTAGTTCTTAGCCGAGGTTTTATGAGTTCAAAAGCAAGTAAGATTCTCGGTCTTTTCGTTATTTTTGCCTTCGGTTTTCTAATATTTGCTGTCCGTGTTTTTGACGTTACAACCTCCGAAAGATTTCAAACAAATGCAATAAAAAAAGAGATAGATAGCCCACTTAGAGGCGAGATAGTCTCTGCCGACGGCTATAAAGCCGCTATCAGTCAAAAAACATACTCCGTAGTTGTAAATCCTGAAAATATTAAACCGGAACAATTTGATTTATTCGTAAGGCTTTTTTGTACATATTCGGGCTTGGCCGAGAAAGACTTGAGGGCTATGTTGAAGGGCGACAAACGTGTAATATTGCTTGACAATATAGACGGCAGGTCGGCCAGAAACTATAGGCAGCTCTCCGCAAGCTTTGATAAGATGAAGATGTTTACTCCAAAAAGAGTAGGCGGCAAATATTTTAGATACGGTCTAGAGGTTTTTGAAAACGAGTTTTTGCGAAACTACTCTTACGATGATTTATTTCAGCCTGTGCTTGGCTACGTAAAGGCTGAAGATATGCGTGGGATGGTTGGGCTGGAGCATTTTTACGACAAATACATATCGGCCGAGAGAGCCGGCTTTATGCAGGGATACAAAGATGTCGGCGGTAACCTGATCTTAAACACCAAGCTAGATAGAACACTCAGAACAGATGGACTCAATCTAAAACTAAACATAGTATTTAAACTTCAAAAGCAAGTTGAACAAAGCCTTGATAAATACAAAAAACAACTTGAAGCCGAAGAGATAATGGCGGCAGTTATGGATTCTCGCACCGGCAGGATTGTCGCTTTGGCATCCTCAAACAGATATATTCCATACAATATCACAAAAGACAGCGTAGGTTCAATGAAGATAGACGCTGTCCAATATATATATGAGCCAGGCTCTACTCTAAAGCCTATAGTGTTTGCGATGTTGCTGGAGGGCGGTAAGCTCAATCAGTTTGAAATAATCAACGGCCACAATGGACAAATGAAGCTCGGAACGAAGGTCATAATGGACGAGCATAAAGCCTCATCTATGACAGCCGAAGACGGAATAGTTTTTTCTAGCAATATAGTCATGGCGCAAATAGCCCAAAGATTAAATGTTAACGAATATATGGATGGGCTCACCAAGTTTGGTTTTGGCAAAAGAAGCGGGATAGATATTTCATATGAATTAAAAGGGGACTTGCCTTCAAGAAGCGCTCTCGGTACCGAGATATACAAGGCCACAGTCTCTTATGGATATGGAATGAGGGCAAATTTTGCCCAGCTGATGGCGGCCTATAATGTATTCAACAATGACGGTATTTACATAACACCAAAAATAGCAAATTCAATATATGCCGATGGTTTCGAGCAAAAAATAATGCCGGAAGAGATAAAGCAGGTCATATCTGAAACGACGGCAGCAAAGATGAAGTCTATACTAAAAAAGGTCGTCGAAAAAGGGACAGGCGTTGCGGCAAAAGTTGATGGATTGGAACTGGGCGGCAAGACCGGAACCGCACATATAGCAAAAGACGGCAGCTATGCAAGAAGTTTTAACAGTTCGTTTTTTGGGTTTGCAAATGACGGACAGTCCAAATACACCATAGGGGTCCTTGTTATCGATCCGAAAAAAGCGCACTTCGCTTCAATGACGGCTGTTCCGATATTTAAAGAGATAGTGCAAAAAATGGTAAAAGATGAAATTCTAAAAATTACTGGGCAACCTCAGCAACCGCAGTTACCTTGAAAAATTCTTCATTGTGTCTACTAAAGTTTTAAATACCTCTTGATTGTCTGCTTTTTCTAGTGCATCTGCCGCTTGCTTTCTTGGGGGTGGGGTGGTTTTCATGATATATATATTAAGAACATAAAAGAGGCGAACAAAAATATAACCCAAAATAGCGTCGATAGTCTAAAGTTTCTGTGTTCTTTGTCAACTACGGCTTTTAGTTCCTCTTTTTTATCTTTTGAATAATATGAATCTACTGCCTTTTCGATATATTTGCCGGCAAGCAAAAAGTTAATCAACCAGCCGCTAAAAAGACCCAGACCGAAAGCTAGTAGTATGTATAGCTCACACATCTGCCTGCTCCATCCCTTCCTCTTTTTTTGGTTCTTTTGCCTTGATAAATTTTATTAGATTATCGACATATATGGGATTGTTTTCAATGTTTTTTAGACTTGCCTCAAAAACAAATGCCGAGCTTTTGGCATCAGGTAGTGCTCTGTGGTGCACCTCATCTCCTAGCCCAAGCTCTTCTTTGAGCGTTTTTAGCCCGTATTTTGAGGCTTTTAATGTTTTTTTTGCAAGATCAAGAGTGCATATTTTGCGGTTTAGTATAGGTCCTAGATTATACTTTTGAAAGCTTTTTGAGAGGAAACTAAAATCAAAATCGGCGCTATGGGCACAAAAAACAGCATCGCCCAAAAACTCTTTAAATCGTCGCAGCACCTCCCTTTCTTTCTTCGCTCCCCTTAGTTCTTCAAGGGATAATTTTGTTATCTCCGCTATATTTTGCGGCAATCTTTCGGCATATATAAGTTCTTCAAAAGATCCCAAAAATTCCCCGTTTTTATATTTTACGGCACCTATTTCTATGACTTGCGAGTTTCTTGGATTTGAACCGTTTGTTTCGATATCTACAAAGCAAAAAACCGTATTCTTGATCTCTAGCGTCTCGGTGGACAGAGTAAACAATTCACCATCTTTTTTTAGCGGCATGCCGCATGATTTTAACACTTCCGTGAGAGTATCTAGCGGCAACTCTCTAAAGCCGAGTTTCTTTGAGAAATCGATAAGTTCATCCGCACTTATCGGAAACTTTTCAAAAAAACTTTCTAACTCTTTTAGGCTTTTCATAAAATTGGGTATCCCTTTCTGGTAGCTCGCATTATAGGCATTTAAAGTTAATTTTTGTCTTATTTAGATAGTATATTTATAAAATTTGGAATATTTATTGTGAAGGATACCGGTTTGATACTAGTAATGAGCCCAGAGGCTACAAAAGAACAAATTAATTCCGCAGCCGCTCAAATAGAGAGCTGGGGGCATAAAGTCAGCGTAACGATAGGCGATGAGCAATCGATAATAGGCATAATAGGTGACAAAAGAGATTTGTCAGGCAGACCGCTAAGCGCACTAGACGGTGTAGAAAAAGTACTTGAAGTTTCTGCACCATATAAACTCGCAAGCAGACATTTTCATCCGGATGATACAATTATCGATGTCAGAGGGGTCAAGGTTGGCGGTGGGCATAAGGCGTTTATGGCCGGACCTTGCTCTGTTGATACGTATGAGACTCTTATCGAAATAGCAAAAGCCGTAAAAGCTGCCGGAGCCAATATGCTAAGAGGCGGGGCATTTAAGCCTAGAACAAGCCCTTATACTTTCCAAGGCGGAGGCGAAGAGGCGCTTAAGATGCTAGCTGCGGCTAGAGACGAAACCGGCTTGCCTATAGTAACAGAGCTGATGAGTGAAAGAGATATTGATGCCGTTTGTAAATATGCGGATGTTATCCAGCTTGGCGCTAGAAATATGCAAAACTTCTCGCTTCTAAAAGAAGTTGGCAAGCTTGGCATGCCGGTTCTTCTCAAAAACGGCATAGCGAGTACGGTTCAAGAGCATCTTATGAGTGCCGAATATCTAATGAGCGAAGGTCTTAAAGATGTTATGATGTGCTTAAGGGGTACTAGGGGATATGAAACTGCCCTCAGAAATGCGATGGACGTCGCACAAGTGCCTCTCCTTAAAACCCTTACACACCTTCCGGTCGTTATTGACCCTAGTCATGCGGCGGGTAAGAGAGAGTATGTAATGGCTCTTGGATATGCAGGTATGGCCGCAGGTGCAGACGGCTTCAACATAGAAGTTCACCCAAATCCAAAATGCGCCCTCTCCGACGGCGAGCAAGCTTTGTTGCCTAGCGACTTTGATTACTTTATGAAAAAAGTAAAAACTCTAGATCCTTGGGATCAAAGAGCATGGGCTTCTCAGGCTCACAAAATATAAATTTAACGGTGGGCTTATAGCCCGCCTAGCGTTCCGCCACCGCCCGTTCCAAGGGCTCTTTCTACCTCTTCTTTATTTGTGGCAAATATCAACGCATCTTCTTTTGCTACGATTCTAGCTCTTACCAAATCTATGAGTACCTGCGATAGTGTTTGCATCCCTGTTTTACTTTGCCCTAGCTGGAGTTGTGAGTAAATTTGGTGTACTTTATCTTCTCTTATTAGATTTGCGATAGCGGGATTATTGATTAGTATTTCGTGTGCCGCAACCCTGCCACCTTCTATTTTTGGGACTAGTGTTTGCGATATGATGGCAGATAGGCTCATCGATAGCTGGGTTCTAATTATGGCTTGCTCTTCCGATGGGAATACGTTGATAATCCTATTTATTGTTTGCGTGGCAGAGTTGGTGTGTACGGTTGCAAATACAAGGTGCCCAGTCTCTGCGGCTGTTACTGCGGCCCGTATCGTCTCAACGTCTCTCATTTCTCCTACCAGTATGACGTCAGGGTCTTCCCTCATGGCATATTTGAGTGCGCTAGAGAAGCTTTTGGTGTCTTCTCCGACGTTTCTTTGCGAGATTATTGAGCTTTTGTGCTCATGGTGAAATTCAACCGGATCCTCTATGGTTATTATGTGTTTGCGTTCGTTGATGTTTATTTCGTTGATCATAGCTGCCATTGTGGTAGATTTACCGCTACCGGTAGGCCCTGTGACAAGAATGAGCCCCTTTTCCCTTTTGACAAGCTCGCCAAATATGGATGGGCCGTTTAAGTCTTCCAATGTAGGTATTTTTTCCGGAATTATCCTAAATGCTGCCGCTACGCTACCTTGTTGAAAATAGTAGTTAGCCCTAAATCTTCCAACGCCTTTGAGCGCAAATGTAAAGTCAAGTTCTTTATTTTCTTCGAAGTATTTCTTTTGGTTATCGTTTATTACCGAGTAACACAGGGATTGGAGGGTTGCCGAATCTAGTACGTCCAAATCAAGAGGCGCAAGCTTGCCGGATATTCTGATTTGGGGCTCTGTGCCGGCTATGAGGTGTAAATCTGATGCTTTGTATGCGGTGACTGTCTGAAGTATCTTATCGAGGGTCATTGAAGACATCGGAACTCCTGTTGTTATTCTATGATTTTAGGTACCACAAAGAATGTCTCTTCGGTTTTCGGAGCATGCGCTATGATGGAGTCTATAACTGTCCCTTTTGACGCCTCGTCGGCTCTTAGCGGCAAACTTTTGTCGACTCTTGGAAACTCTATTCCGTCCAATCTGTCGTCAAGTTCGCCTAAACTATCCACGAAGGTGATAATATTTTCTATTTGTGATTTTATTTCGTGTCTTTGTTCTTCTTTTATTTCAAGAGAAGATAGCTTTTCAAGCTTGCTGAGAAGTGCGTCGTCTACTATCATTGCGGTTAAATCCTGTTGTTGTATAATCTATCTTTAAACAGATAATAACAAAGGTTTTTTGAAAATGGGGTTTGAGAGAAGTTTAAAAGCTTTTGAAGATGCGCAAAGGGTGATTCCAGGGGGTGTAAACTCTCCGGTGAGGGCGTTTAAAAGTGTTGGCGGTACGCCTCCTTTTATCGCAAAAGGTGAGGGCGCCTATATGGTGGACATTGACGGCAACAGATACCTTGACTATATCCAAAGCTGGGGACCGCTGATATTCGGCCACTGCGATAAAGAGATAGAGGAGGCTATCATCGCTGCCGTAAAAGGAGGCGTAAGCTACGGGGCTCCGACCGAGGCTGAGACAAAGCTAGCCGAGGAGATAATGAGCATTTACAAGCCTGTAGAGATGCTCCGTTTTGTGAGTAGCGGTACGGAGGCTGTGATGAGCGCTATTCGTGTGGCTAGAGGCTATACAGGCAAAAACGGTATCGTAAAGTTCAAAGGGTGCTACCACGGACACTCAGATAGCTTGCTTGTTCAAGCCGGAAGCGGTGCTACGACATTCGGCGCACCGTCAAGCCCGGGCGTACCGGCCGATGTGACAAAGCACACCCATCTAGCCGAGTATAACGACATAGAGAGCGCAAAAAAATGTTTTGAAGATTCAAGCGACATAGCGTGCATCATTATCGAGCCGGTTGCCGGCAATATGGGATTCGTACCCGCTACAGAGGAGTTTTTGAAAGGACTCAGGGAGCTATGCGACAAGCACGGCGCGCTACTTATCTTTGATGAGGTAATGAGCGGCTTTAGGGCCTCACTTACCGGCTCTCTTGCATACACTACTGTACGACCCGATATGGCGACATTCGGCAAGGTGATAGGTGCGGGTATGCCGTGCGCCGCATTTGGAGGCAAAAAAGAGATTATGCAAATCCTTAGTCCTTTGGGGGCAGTATATCAAGCAGGAACGCTTAGCGGAAACCCTGTTGCAATGGCAGCGGGGCTTGCTCAAATAGGTAAGCTCAAAAGAGAGACGGCGCTATACGATAGACTCGGCGCACTATCCAAAAAACTAACGGACGGACTAAAAGAGATTGCCGCTTCGTATGATACGCCGCTACAGGTTGGGTATGCGGGCACAATGTTCGGCTTTTTCTTTAACGCAAATCCGGTGAGTTCGTTTACCGATGCGCTTACGAGCGATACAACTCTATTCGGCAGATTTCACTCCGAGATGTTAAAAAGAGGTATCTATCTTGCTCCAAGCCAGTTTGAAGCGGGTTTTATGTGTGCGGTTATGAATGATGAGACCGTTGAGACTACGCTTGCGGCGGCGAAAGAGTCGTTTGCGGCAATAAAAGGATAGGAAAATGCAAGAAGAGACAAAAGAGCCAAAACATCTCAAAAAAGTAGAGGGGCTAGACCAGCTCTCTCTTGGGATTTCGATAGGTGTTGCAATACTTATCGGCGTAGGCATAGGATTTGGGCTAAAAGCCTTATTCGGACAGCCTTGGTTGTTGTGGCTTGGCGTGTTTTGGGGTGTCGGCGCCGCGGTCAACAATATCTATAGAGCTTACAAAAAACAAAAAAGAGAGCTTGATGAGCTGGCTAAAGACCCGAAATATCAGAGGATGAACGGTAGTGATAATAGCTAAAATTACCGTTGCGATTTTCGCCACCTTGTTTTGTGTAAGTTTTTTGCTTTGGGGTGTTCAGGGTATAGTAAACTACTGCGCATCCTTTATTGCCTTTTTGCTTGTTGCCATAGCTACGTTTTACGGCTATAAAAAGGTTGTCCTCTCTTCCGAGGCAAATGCGCAAGCTCTGCAAAACGAGCCTGAAAACGAAGACGAGGAAGAAGAAAAACCGACCAAAATGTCGCTGCTGACCAAGACCTATAAAGGGTGGCTTTTCCCGGTTCGTCTCGCTGCCTATGCTTTGTTTGTACTTGTATTTTTGTATTTTGCAAATAACAATATTTTGAGCGTATTTCCATTTTTGATTGGTATCGCCGTGCTACCTATTTCCGTGCTTATTTTTATGTTTTTTTTCAGGAGAGAGTTTTGATAAAAGTAATAAAAAAAGAACTGCTCATATACTTTGCGATACTAGTTGCTTTGGCTTTGTTTATGCATCCTGAACGGATAACGATGATTGAAAGCCCTCTCCAGCTTGTCCATTCCTTTGCTTGGAGCTTTGGAGCCTATCTTATAGTCGCCATAATTAGGGGTGTTGTAGGGTTAATATTAAAGTTTTTTCAGTAAAAGGGGACAGGCTACTTTTTTAAGGTCTCAATCCCCTAAAGTCGGGTCTTGGTGTTTGAATCAAACAACAAAAGAAACAAGGTTCGAGAAAATTACGGGTCTCAATCCCCTAAAGTCGGGTCTTGGTGTTTGAATAGCCGTGACAACAGGTTTTCAAAGAAGTTTTATTGTCGTAAAAACTATCTTAAAGTCAGCTTTTGTCGGTCTCTTCTCCAAAAGTTCGCAAATGTATGCTTTTTTATACTCCGATTTTGAGAGTTGCAAGGTATTAACTCCGGTGGAAGCCCTGTTTTGTCGATAAGCGCCTTTTAAAAAAAGTTCGTAAATCGTTTTTGATTTTGTATTAAACAGGAGATTTGCGAACTTTTGAGCTTTTTTGGTTTTGGCGAATACCGATGATATATGGGTTTGCGATATGGGCAAAAATGAAAAGTTCGTAAATCGTTTGTAAGAAGTCAAAAAACTACTCTTTTGCGAAGTTTTGAAACTACGGCAAAAATTGAAAACCCCCTGTTTATCGGCATTGCGTATTTTAAAAAAGTTCGCAAATCGTTTTGCCTCATATTATCAGTGTCTCGACCGGCAAAAACGGCTCTTTATCGTCGGTAAGCGTTTTTGATTTGTGAAGGCAGTTTTCACAGATGCTGTATAGTCTCAAACTATCTTCTTTTGGTTTGAGAATTTTTGAGAGTTCGGCTTCTAATTTTTTTAGTTTTGCGTCGCTAATGAGTATCTCAAATACGGAGTAATTGACTCTGACGCCGTATTTTTCCAAATGCGCAGAGATTTTGTTGCGTCTTTTTGTGCTTGGCGTGTCATAGCAGACTAGGATATTTCGAGTCATCTTAGTACTTACCTATGAAGGAGTTGTATTTGGCTTCGCCTTTGATATGACGGGCTAACAGATGGGCTTGTTCTTCGATGATGTCATCCATTCTACGGCTTTCTTTTTTCCATGTGACATAGCCGCCTAGTCTCTCTAGTAAATCTTCCAAGAGCGCTTTTTTTGCTTTGTCTGTCAGCCTACCGTCCTTAACCGCTAAAATATCACTTTTTGAGGCGAGCGCTATGACGGTCTTGTCCACTACATATGCCCGAAACTCCTCCACTCTTTCCCTACACGACGCTCTTCCCACAAAGTCAAATACAAGAGTCGGTTTACGCCCGTCGGCGGAGTGTAAAAACGATATGTGAAGTGCTAGTCCGGCTTTGACAAGCGCTTTTTGCGCTCTGCCATATAAGATGGCGTATCCGTAGTTGAGAGCTGAATTGACCGCATCGGTAGCCCCTTGCGTGATACGACCGCCGAAAATATCTTCGCCGAGAAGCGTTTTTACGCCGTCCCAATACACAGCCGCCATCTCGCCCTCGTACCCCATGAGCGCCATTTGTCCATCTTTTGCCGTTGTTTTTAGTCTTTTTATTGAGTTCTCTAGCTTTGAGATATGAGCACCTAGTTTGTTGTGATAGCGGTCTATGTACTTTAAGTAGTTGAGCTGATTTTTGGCTTTGCCTTCGATAAACTCTTTAGCTAAATACAGATGTTTGCCGCTTGCAATAAGAGATAGCTGAAGATGCGCCAATTGAGATATAGAGGCATTGAAGCTGATTAGTTGGGCATAGTGACCGTGGCGCTCATCTATGAAATCCACGGCAATAGAATTTTTAGCGCACATCTCCACAACGGCAGAGCTAAGTGCGGCATTTGCCGTGGAGATGACGATATGACGGATTTGAGCTATTGGAATATGTTTTGTCGGTTTGCCACCCTCTTTGAGTGAAAAGCGGTTTTTGGCAAGCCCCAGAAACATCCCTGGTTTGCCGATAAAAAGTGTGGAGCTTTTGGCATACTCCTGTGCATGACCCGTCTACAATATTTGGTACAAACAACTTACAATTTCCCCAAGCTAAAAAA
>CAZVTM010000027.1:0-25114 GCA_964630205.1 uncultured Helicobacter sp.
TATTACCGACCGTTATCGGGGAGACTAGTATTCCGTCATTTTCACTTAGCTGGTCAAATATATTTTGCGGTATCTCATCTATCGATGCCGAGAGTAGTATCCTGTCAAATTTGGCAAACTCAGCCCAGCCGTGCATCCCATCGTCAAGCTTTGTATTAATATTGACAAGCCCTAGTTTTTTAAACGTCTGTCTAGCCTCAATGAGCAATCCCTCTATCCTCTCGATGGTGAATACTCGTCTAAATAGCCTTGAGAGTATAGCCGCCTGATAGCCGCTACCACACCCTATTTCAAGCACACTATCTGCGCCTCTAGGCTCTAGTGCTTTGGTCATTTTGGCTACTGTCAAGGGGGAGCTAATCCACTGCTCAGATTGCAAAGGAAGAGCGTTCAGGGAGTTGGCGGCATTTTTGAAACCTCTTGGTACGAATACGGCGCGATCGGTCTCAAAAAAAGCGTTCAGTATCGCATCATCAAGATTTTCACGCTTTAAAAGCTCCTCAAGAAGCTTTTTTTGGCGCAACGCTACGAGATTTGACATTAAAAATCGTCAAAAGAGAGCGTACCTTTTGAGTAGTTGCTCACAGTCGCTTCAAAGAAATTTGCCTTTTGATCATTGAAGCTGGAAAATTTATCAACCCATTTTATTGGATGCTCTACGTTATACATAGGCTTCATTTTGACCGCCCTCAGTCTGTTGTCGGCCAAGTGTCTAATATACTGATCTATTATCTCGTCGTTGAAGCCGAGAATCTGACCGTTTGTAACATATTTACCCCATCCAGCCTCTATCTTGACGGCATCGTCAAACATATGCATAACTTCCTCTTCAAGCTCTTTAGTAAAGAGGTCCGGTCGTTCGTTTCTAGTCGTATTAATTAGATTTTGGAACACAAGGAGGTGGCTTATTTCATCTCTTTGGATAAACCTAATCATCTGTGCGCTACCCATCATTTTGCCACTTCTTGCAAGGGTATACATACATGTAAAGCCGCTGTAGAAATAGAGACCTTCCAGTATCTGATTGGCAAACATTGCAAGCACTTTCTGGCTATCTGTAGGATTCTCCTCCAGTTTTTTATAGACTTCATAGATATAAGCATTTTTATGGGCAAGCACATTGTCGCTGCGCCATTTATCGTATATTTCACTCGTATTTTCAGAAATAGACTCCACCATAACAGCATAGGAGCTAGAGTGAAGCGCCTCTTCAAACGCTTGACGAACAAGAAGTACGTTTACCTCCGGCGCAGTTATGAAAGGATTTATATTGTCGGCTAGATTGTTTGTTTGTATTGAGTCCATAAAAATAAGTTGACTCAAAACGAGGTCGTACATTCTTTTTTCATAGACGGATAGGTTTTTGTAGTCTTTGGCATCCTGTGTCATGTCGACCTCTTTTGGAAACCATGTATTTGCCAGCATCAAATCCCAAAGCCTGATGGCCCATTGGTATTTTACTTTTGTAAGTTCGATAAGTCCGGTAGGATTTCCGCTAATAGTCCGTCTTTGTTGTACCGACTCTAGCGAGCTTGGATTATAGATTATTTTTTTGCCGGCGTTCAATTCCATATTACCCTCAAAAACTTATTAGGGGGTAAATTTTACCCATTTTAATTTTAGTAAATCGAATGGGCAAAGAAGGGGTAGACTTTTTATTGGCAACCCTCGCACTCAATGCTTCTATCCATTGTATCTTCGTCTATATTGTTGTCTGGACTTTGACTTCTTAGGTAGTATGTCGACTTAAGACCTAGTTTCCAAGCTAGCATATAAATATCGTTTAACACTTTGCCGCTTGCGTTTTCAAGCTTCATAAAAATATTAAGGCTTTGCCCTTGGTCTATCCATTTTTGTCTAACAGCAGCCGCTTTAACAAGCAATGATTGGTCTATCTCATACGCCGATTTATAGTACTCATACGTATCAAGAGTTAGATTTGGCACAACCACAGGGATAAGTCCCGATAGATTCTCCTCAAACCACTTTCTCTTGTATATCGGCTCTATAGATTGAGTCGTACCGACGAGAATGGATATAGAAGATGTCGGGGCTATCGCCATCAAATATCCATTTCTCATGCCATCTCGTTTGACTTTTTCCCTGAGAGCATCCCAGTCGTAAACCTCATCGAACAAACCTCTTCCGGATAGTTTTTTTGCTTCTTCCGATGCATGATCGATAGGAAGTATCCCTTTTGACCAGCTAGACCCTGCAAATTGCGGATATGCCCCTTTTTCAACTGCCAAATCAGAGCTTGTTTTAATGGCATTGTAAGAAATCAACTCAAATATCTCGTCAATAAACGCAAAATGTCTTTCACTACCCCATTCAATACCCTTAGCGGCAAGCATTTCGGCCTCACCCATAGCGCCAAGACCTACGGCCCTTGTTTGAAGGTTTGTATTTTTGACTTTTTCCACAGGATAGAAGTTTAGCTCTATTACATTGTCAAGCATCCTAACGGCAATAGGGACTACTCTCTCTATATCCTCTCTCGTATTTATCTTTGAAAGGTTAATACTCGCAAGGTTGCAAACCGCAGTCTGTCCACCCTCTGATACTTTCTCTACGATATATACTTTTTTGCCACCGATAGAGTCTATGGAGCTTATTTTATTTGCTTTTTTGACTATACCGCTATCGATTTTTATCTCGACATTTTCATCCAGCACCTCTTCCGTGCCGTCTTCAAACTTGATTTTGACTTTATAGTAGTTTGGCGCCGTATTTTGGAAGATTTCCGTACAAAGGTTACTACTTCTGATAATCCCTTTGTGAAAGTTTGGATTTGCTTTATTTGATGTATCTTTAAAACACAAAAACGGGCTTCCGGTCTCAAAGTACGATAGAAGTATTTTTTTCCACAAATCTTTTGCGTTTACCGTTTCTCTTTTTATGCTCTTATCGGCTTCGTACGCTTCGTATTTTGCATCAAAGTCGTCGCCCCAAGCATTTGTCAGCTCCGGCACGGAGTATGGGTCAAAAAGACTCCATTGCTCGTTATTTTCGACCCTTTTCATAAATAGGTCGTTCATCCAAAGAGCCGGGAAGATGTCATGAGCCCTTCTTCTCTCTTCGCCTGAGTTTTTTCGCAAATCAAGGAAATCTTCGATGTCTTTATGCCAAGTCTCGATATATACGGCAATAGCGCCTTTTCTGGTGCCAAGCTGATCAACTGCAACAGCGATATCGTTTGTAATTTTCAGAAACGGCACTATCCCACCGGCGGCGTTTTTGTGTCCGTCGATAAATGAGTTTGCAGCACGTACTTTTGCGTAATCCCAGCCGATACCGCCGCCGTATTTGCTTAGTAGCGCCATCTCTTTGTATGAATCAAAAATACCTTCGATATTATCAGGCATGCTTCCCACATAGCATGAGCTTAGCTGATGTCTAGGCGTTCTAGCATTTGAGAGCGTAGGTGTTGCCACCATCACCTCAAATTTTGAAAGAACGTCGTAAAACTCTTTCGCCCATCTCATTCTGTCTTTTTCATTTTGAGCCAAAAACATCGCAATAGCCATAAACATCTGTTGTGGAAGCTCTATCGGGTCGCCGTTTCTATCTTTTAGCAAATATCTATCGTACAGCGTTTTGATGCCTAGATAATTAAATTGCAAGTCTCGCTCAGGCTTGATATAGGCGTTTAGCTCGTCCAAATCATAAAGCTCTTTTAATCCCGGAACTATCCGCCCTTCTCTCTCTCCTACTTCAAAGTAACTGCTAAGGTCGCAATAAGACTGTACTTTGCAAGAGTCTATAGTTAGCCCTACCCTGTGATATAGGTCATAAAGGAATAATCTAGCGGCAACAAAAGACCAATCTGGAGCATCTATATCGATTTTGTCAACGGCTGTTTGGATAAGAGTTTGCTGGATTTCAGCAGTGCTCATACCGTCGCGAAACTGTATTTTTGCATCCACTTCAAGCTCTGATTGGGATACATTGCGAAGGCCATCTACCGCATCTTTGGTATATTTTTGTATTTTTTTAATATCGAGCTCTTCTTTTCTTCCGTCTCTTTTTACGACTGTTAGCATCCAAACACCCTCTCAAAAATTTTATCTATGTTTTTAGTGTAGTAACCGTAATCGAAACACTCTCTTATCTCGGCTTCAGATAGCTTGGCCCTCAAATCTTCATCGTTTAGTAGGTTTTGCAAGAATAGCGATTCGCCGTCTGCGTTTATCGCCGGTTTGCCTTGTTGCAAATCTTCCCAAACTTTCATCGCATTTCTCTGGACTATCTTGTAGCCGTCCTCCCTTGAAACCCCTTTTAGCGGAAGCTCCAAAAGAACCCTTTGAGAAAATACTAGACCACCCGTCAGATTGAGGTTCTTCATCATATTTTCAGGATAAACGACAAGTTTTGAGATAACGCCGTTAAATCGATTTAGCATAAAGTCTGCCGTAATAAATGCATCCGGAAGCATGAATCTCTCGACTGAAGAGTGAGAAATATCTCTCTCATGCCAAAGAGCCACGTTTTCCATCGCAGGGACGGCGTAGCTTCTTATCACTCTTGCCAGCCCCGTGATATTCTCGGTTAATACCGGATTTCTCTTGTGCGGCATCGCCGACGAACCCTTTTGCCCGGGACTGAAGTACTCTTCGGCCTCATACACCTCTGTTCTTTGAAGATGTCTTATCTCTACGGCAAACTTCTCGATACTTGAAGCCAAAAGAGAAAGCGCCGTAATAACTCTGGCGTATCTATCTCTTTGGATTACTTGATTTGAGGCGTTTGCCACGCCAAGACCCAGATATTTACAAGTAAGCTCTTCGAGCTCTATCGGCGTATGCGCGAGATTTCCCATCGCCCCGCTTACCATTCCTACACTAATTACATTTAGAGAACTCGTCAAATTGTCCAAATGGCGCTTTAACTCATCATACCAAATGGCGAGTTTCAATCCAAAAGTTATAGGCTCACCATGAATACCGTGACTTCTGCCGACACAAAGGGTGAGCTTATGCTCCATCGCCCTTTGTTTGACAGATTCCATAATATCTTTAACATCTTTGATGATAATTTCCATCGAGTCTTTGATTTGGAGTGCAACGGCCGTATCTATCGTATCAGAGCTCGTCATCCCGTAGTGTACCCACCTGCTCTCTTCGCCGAGATTGTTAGCAATGCTCGTCAAAAATGCTATTACGTCATGTTTTGTGGTTTTTTCGATCTCATCTATTTCGGCAATGTCAAACTTTGCATTTTTCTCAATTTTTTCGGCATCTTCTTTTGGTATTAGTCCAAGCTCGCACCACGCCTTAACGGCCGCTATTTCGACCTTTAGCCATGCGTCGTATTTTGCCTGCATACTCCACAGGCTTTTCATCTCTTCCCTAGCGTATCTCTCTACCATACTTGCCGAACCTTTTTTCGTGTAAAATGTTTTTTACATTTTATGAAAACAGGGCTGAAAATTGTGGCTTACGAAATAAAAAAATTTGATATAAACGGTGAGAAACTTCTATACTTTATGATTGAAAAATTAGGTATTACCGAGAGGGCAGGAAAGCGTCTCATAGACAAAGGTCGGGTAAAGCTAAACGGAGATGTGGTAGTCCACAAAGGGGTGCGCGCCGTTGGTGAAGTGGAGGTGCTTTTTTACGAGCCAACTCCTTCAAAGCAGCTTATCCCTGTTTTTGAAGAGGATGATTTTGCGGTTTTTGAAAAACCATCATTTATGCTCTCTCATCCTAATGGCTTTGAGACGCAGGAGTGTTTGCTTGATAGCATCAAAAAACTATACGGGCACGGCGCAAATATTACACATAGACTTGACTATGAAACAAGCGGATTAATAGTCGCCAGCAAAAACAAAGCGGCAGAATCAATACTAAAAACGACCTTTGAGACAAGGGGAATGCAAAAAGAGTATACGGCTCTACTTTTTGGGCAACTTGCTGAACAAACAGAGGTTGAATGCCTACTTGAGCAGATAAAAGCGTTGGAGCTAAAAGTTATGCAAGGTGCAAGCGAGCAAGGTAAATACTCTTTGACTCTTTTTGAGCCGCTAGAGTATTTTGAGGAATTGGGTATGACCCTTGTGCGGGCAAAACCTTTCACTGGAAGACTCCATCAAATCAGGCTGCATGCTGTACACATGGGGCATCCGATAGTTGGTGAGCCGATATATCGAAAAGATTTAGATATGGCAAGAGATTATCTCGATAAAAAAATGAGTGAAGCCCAGAGGATAGAGCGGACGGGGGCAAAAAGAATTTGCCTTCACGCCTCCAAAATATCGTTTGAATATAAGGGTAAAAGTTTTGAAATTAGCTCATCCTCCGATGTTCGCTCAGAGTTTCTAGCTTCTATCTAATCAGCTTAAACTCTTTTGTCGCAATATCATAGTCATACACATCTCCGGTCTCTATCACATAATACCAGCCGTAGAGCTTTATCTCGCCTTTGTCGTATCTCTCTTTGATAAAAGGATAAGAGAGAAGGTGCTTTAGCTGCTCAACAACATTTAAAAGCTCCGTATGCCAGTTTCGTATCTTTTCATCCTCGTCTTGCAAATCTTCAAGAACTTGTTTTTTAATCGGGGCGGCAAGTTCTAGCCATTTTTTGACGTTTGGAATTTTGTTGAGCTTCTCCTCTGGCAGATAAAGTGCAGAACAACCTCCGCAATTTGAATGCCCGCATACGACTATATTTTCTACATTTAGCACAACCACGGCATATTCGATGGCTGCAGTCGTAGCGGCAAATTCTGCGGATACCCTATAAGGGGGGACAAAATTTGCGATATTGCGCACAACAAAAAGCTCACCTGGCAGTGTATTGGTAATAAGATTTGGAACAAGCCTAGAGTCTGCACATCCTATAAAAAGAGTGTGTGGGTCTTGTGCTTCGCCTAGTTCGGAAAAAAGTTTTTGATGCTCCAGAAAGTCTTCATTTCTAAAGCGAACAACACCTTTTATTAGCTTATCTTCCATCTTTATCCCTTTGTTTTAACTGTCCGCATGCCGCAGAGATATCTATACCCTTTGACTCGCGTATGGTACATATAAAGCGCTTGCTTGCCATATACCCCCTAAAGGCCTCTGCCGCTTCGGTGGTAGGTCTTTTGAATTCGCTATTTTCATATGAATTAAAAAGTATCAAGTTTACCTTTGCATCAAGTCCATTTAGCAACTTTGCAAGTTTTTTTGCGCTCGCTATGTCATCGTTTACACCGCCAAGCAGCAGGTATTCGAAAAGGACTTTTTTGCGTTTATCCGCCTTGAAGCCCCTGACAGCATCTATAACTGATTTAATATTGTACGCCTTGTTTATCGGCATCAATTTTTCTCTTAGCTCATCATCGACGGCATGGAGACTTATTGCAAGATTGACACCCAAATCAAGATTTGCCAATTTTTCTATCTTTGTCGCAAGTCCGCTCGTAGAGATAGTAATTCGCCTAGGAGCGATACACAAGGCGTCTTTATGTGTGATGATTTTTATCGCTTTTACGACATTGTCCATGTTATCAAGCGGCTCGCCCATCCCCATAAAGACGATATTGATGCTTTTTTCTTCGCCAAACTCTTTGTCTTTTTTGATAAAAGCCACCTGCTCTACTATCTCGCCCGCCGTCAGATTGCGCTCAAAACCACCCTTTGCGGTAAGACAAAACGCACACCCTACTTTACACCCTACCTGCGATGATATACAGACAGTATACCTCGCCTCTCTGGTTTTTTTGCCTTCGTCATCATACTCATCCTCTTTCATTTTTAGGAGTACGGTCTCCATCGTTTTACCGTCAGCAAGCCCAAAAAGATACTTCTCACTACCATCGGAGCTCACCTCTTTTCTAAGAAGCGAAAGCGAACCGACGACAAATTTTTCATCCAGCACCTCTCTGTAATCTTTCGGCAGATTGTTCATCTCTTTAAAATCCGAAACATTTTTTTTGTACACCCAGTTTAGTACCTGTGTCGCCCTAAATGACGGACCCTGTAAAAGCCCAGCTAGCTCGCTCGGCTCTAAGTCGTAAATATTTGCCTTACTCATACTCTTTTAGCTCTTTTTCATATCTATCATAGATTATCTCCGTTGCCGCCTTCAGATTCGCCGCATACTCTTCTGTTGCGTTTTCAAAGCAGTAGTTTGTCACGACAAAAAACCCTTTTGCTTCAACTCCTGCCTCTTTGGCTGCCCAAAGCACAGAATAAAACTCCATATTTTCGGCATCCGCTCCAAACTCTAAAAACTTATAGCTTACTTCTTTGTCGACCGTAATATAGTTTGAAGAATTTACTATTGTTTCATGTGAAACATTTTTTATAATTTTATTTTCTATTGGCGTATACGCCTTATCGCTCAGAAGTGAATGCTCCACCTGAAAAGCCGACTCCGAATAAAAACTTTCAAGTATTTCAAGGCTACCATAACTGCCGCAACTTCCAATAAACAAAAGCTTATCTGGTTTATTGTCTTTTAAAATTCTAGAGAGATTGTAAGCACTCTCTATAAGCCCGACACCAATAGGGGTGGCAAACCTGAAAAGCTCAGTTCTGCCGGCACAAACTATCATAATCTGACGTTTATCCTATTTTTTGCAAGCTCTTCTTTTAGCTCTTTTATCTCTACCTCTTTGAAGTGAAATATTGAAGCCGCAAGCCCGGCATCGCAATTTGTTTCCCTAAATAGAGCCGTAAAATCATCTTTATTCCCCGCCCCCCCGCTAGCTATAACCGGCACCGAGACGGCATCTCTAACAGCCTTGGTTAAAGCTATATCAAATCCGGCTTTTGTTCCATCCGCATCCATGCTTGTAAGAAGTATCTCTCCGGCACCTCTACTCGTAACTTCCTTAGCCCATTCGACAGCATCTTTGCCAGTATCGAGTCTTCCCCCGTTTATAAAAACATTCCATTTATTTGGCGCAACTTTTTTAGCATCTACTGCGGCAACTATCGTTGAACTACCGAATCTAAAAGAGGCTTCATCAAAAAAATCTGGATTTTTGACCCCTGCGGAGTTGATGCTGACCTTGTCGCAGCCGACATTTAAAAGTCTATATATATCATCTAAAACCCTTATACCCCCGCCGACGGTCAACGGAATAAAAACGGTTTTTGCAACCTCTTCCACAATATGAACTATAGTGTCTCTATTTTCATGGCTTGCCGTAATGTCAAGGAAAGTGAGCTCGTCCGCACCCTCTTCGTTGTATCTGGCGGCTATCTCCACAGGATCTCCGGCGTCTTTGAGTCCGACAAAATTAACCCCTTTTACCACTCTTCCGTCTTTAACGTCAAGGCACGGAATTATCCTTTTAGCCAAAAAATCCACTCAAAAATACCACCATTTTTTAGTCGCAATATTAACAAAGATTGGCTTGCGCCATTCGACCGACTATTCATTAATCTCAATAATCTTTAAGCTATTATTCAGTAATATTAGTGACAAGATCTTTTAAAAAGTTGGAATTTGCAAGTAGTAGCCAAGAAAAAATTCGGTCAAAACTTCTTAAAAGACGATTTTTATTTGGATCAAATCATCCAGTCGATGCCCGACAATAACAATAAGGTTCTTGAAATCGGGCCTGGACTAGGTGATTTAACCGGCAAGCTTTTAGCAAAAAAAGTGGTAGTTGCCGTTGAGGTTGACACGGATTTGATTTCAAATCTAGAGTCTAAATTTAAAGATCAAATAGATAACGGTAGGTTTCTCCTGCTCCATGCCGATATATTGACCATTTGGGATGAAGCGCTTAGCTCGTCTCCAAAAATCGATATAGTCGCAAACCTGCCATATTATATCGCTACGAATATAGTACTCAGAGCCATCAGGGACGAGAGGGTAGAAAATATTATCGTCATGGTGCAAAAAGAGGTTGCAGAGAAGTTTTGCGCAACACCGAAGTCCTCAGATTTTGGAGCTATATCCGTAATTTGCGATTGTATCTGCCAAAGGGGAATCGTATGCGAGCTTCCACCTTCGGCTTTTGAACCGGCACCAAAGGTTTTTTCTGCTGTTTTAAAACTAGTAAAACGAGATAAACCGTTAATAAAAAAAGATCTTTTTGATGAGTTTGAATTTTTTTTAAAGCACGCTTTCTCTGCTCCGAGAAAAACTCTTTTAAAAAATCTTTCAAATGCTTATCTGAAAGAGCGCTTAGTAGCCGTTTTCGAAAAACTAGAAATATCTTTAAATATCAGACCTCACGAGCTTACGACCGAAATTTTTGCTTCGCTTTTTACGGATATTAAATCATTCAATTAGCTAAAAAGGCTTGGAATGGAAAATTTAGAACAAAACAACGAACAAGAAAATAACAAAACTGCCGAAACAGGCGAAAATAAGGCTTCGCAACTTGCTACGGAAGGTGGCGAAAGACAGAGATCCGCAAGAGCGGAAGAGTACTTCAAAAACAGAAAACAAAAGTTTTTTGGAAATAGAAGACCTAGAGAAGATAGAGGCGAAAGAGAAGGTGGCGAAAGAGAAGGTGGACGAGAGCCAAACGGAATGCCGTATGGCGACGGTCAACACGGCTGGTATACAAATATCAAAAACTCTATCGAGGCAAACAAGAGAATACAGCACAACAGGCTGAATACAGATTCAAAACTAAACCATAATACAAAAGCGACCATCAGGATTACCCCTCTTGGTGGCCTTGAAGAAATAGGCGGCAATATTACCGTTATTGAGACACAAAATAGTGCGATTTTGGTTGACGCAGGGATGAGCTTCCCAGATGATGATATGCACGGCGTAGACATCCTAATTCCTGACTTTACATATCTAAAACAGATTAAACACAAAATAGCAGGCTTAGTTATCACGCATGCGCACGAAGACCACATCGGAGCCGTACCTTACCTATTTAGAGAGATGCAATTTCCGATTTACGGCACACCTTTGCCACTCGGTATGATAGGTAACAAATTTGACGAACACAAGATGACCGAATATAAGAAATACTTCCGCGCAGTTGAAAAAAGGAGGATTCTAAAGATTGGTGATTTTGAAGTCGAATGGATGCATATGACCCACTCTGTTATCGACGCGTCAAGCCTTGCCATTACTACAGAAGCTGGCACCATCATCCATACAGGAGACTTCAAGATAGACCACACTCCAATAGATGGGTATCCGGCCGATCTCCATAGGCTGGCATATTACGGGGAAAAGGGGGTGCTATGCCTACTATCGGACTCCACAAACTCCATGAGACCTGGTGTAACACTGTCGGAAAGCAGCGTTGGGCCTACATTTGACACTATATTTTCCCGTTCAAAAGGGAGAGTTATAATGTCAACCTTTTCATCCAATATACACAGAGTATATCAGGCAATTGAAAAAGGCATCAAATACAATCGCAAAGTCGCGATTATCGGTCGTTCAATGGAAAGAAATCTTGAAGTGGCAATGAACTTGGGCTATATCAAACTTCCGTTTGGCGTATTCATAGATGCCGCAGAAGTGGCAAAATATCCAGACAACGAAGTACTTATAATCACCACGGGCTCGCAAGGTGAAACAATGAGTGCGCTCTATAAAATGGCAGTAAATGAGCATCGACATATCAAACTAAAGCCGTCCGACACGGTAATACTCTCATCAAGTGCGATTCCTGGTAATGAAGGAAGCGTATCAACAGTTTTGAACTATATTCTAAAAGCCGGCGCAAGCGTAGCCTATAAAGATTTTTCAGACATACACGTATCAGGGCATGGTGCGCAAGAAGAGCAAAAACTAATGCTTCGGCTCGTAAAACCAAAGTATTTCCTTCCAATACACGGCGAATATCAACATGTTGCAAAGCATAAAGAGACGGCGATTGCGTGCGGAGTAGACGAAAGAAACATACTTCTAATGGAAGACGGCGACCAGATAGAGCTAAACGCTAGAGGAATGAGAAAAATCAAAACCGTCAAAAGCGGAAAAGTATATATCGACAACCAAAGAAACAACCAAATCGAAGAAGATGTTGTCATGGATAGACAAGAGCTTGCCGAAAACGGCATTGTTATTATTGTCGCATTCGTGGACAAGCAGAACAAAACACTTCTTGAAAAACCGAAAGTTTCAAGCTTTGGCCTAGTCTCAGATAGGGACGACAGAAACTTTTCGGAAGAGATGGAAAATGTCCTTGTAAGTTTCCTGCAAAACGCAAACAAAGAACTTGTCGAAAATAAAAGAATGCTAGAAAATGAAATCAGGCAAGTGCTCAAAAAACATATATTTAGAGCGCTAAAAAAATATCCGGTAATAGTACCGACAATTTTTGTGCAATAAAAAATGCAATACTCAAAAATAGCGGCTGAAGTTTTAAAAGTAGAAGCCAGTGAGCTTTTGGCCTGTGCGGATAGAATAACCGAATCATTTGATGCTGCGGTAAATAGTATCTATGCAACAAAAGGGAAACTGGTAATAATAGGTGTCGGCAAATCCGGCTTGGTAGGCGCAAAAATCGCAGCTACGATGGCAAGCACCGGAACTCCTAGCTTTTTTATACATCCAACGGAAGCTATGCACGGCGATCTAGGCATGATAGGCAAGGGAGATAGCGTGCTTGCGATAAGCTATAGCGGCGAGAGTGACGAACTTATTGCCATATTGCCCCACTTGAAAAGGCAAGGGGTGTCTATAATAGGAATGAGCTCTAATGATATGTCGACACTAGCGAGCTTTTCCGATATACACCTTAATATCAGAGTCTCAAGAGAGGCTTGTCCTCTCAATGCCGCCCCTACGAGTTCAACAACCCTAACAATGGCCATAGGCGATGCTTTGGCTGTGGCTCTTATGGAAAAAAGAGGATTCAAGCAAGAGGATTTTGCATACTTCCACCCTGGCGGCTCTCTCGGAAAAAGACTTTTTGTCAAAGTTTCCGATTTAATGAGAAAAGATAATTTGCCAATTGTTTCATGTGAAACAATTTTACAAGATGCCATTATTGCCATGACCGAGGGGAGGCTAGGAAATGTAATATTCCAGAAAGATGGAAAATTGGTCGGGGTTCTTAGTGATGGGGATTTAAGAAGGGCTCTTTTGGATAAAAATTTTGCCGTCTCAAACAATGCTTTTGAATATGCGACAAAGAATCCAAAAATAATCAAAGATGAAAATATTTTGGCCGTAGATGCGCTAAATATAATTGAGCAAAATAAGATACAATTTTTGGTAGTCACCGATAACGAAAGCAACATAAAAGGTGCCTTGCATATACATGACCTAGTCGAAGCTGGAATTAAAAAATGAGAAAAATAGAAAAAATAAGGCTTAATAAGCTGGTTGCGGACAGAAGCGAATACTCTAGAAGAGAAGCTGATGAGCTGGTACAAAAAGGTTTTGTAAAAGTAGAGGGAGAGGTGGTAACAAACCCGGCCGAAAGCTTCGATAAGAATGCGGATATTACGGTAAAAAATAGAAGATTAAAACCTTTGACTGATTTTTTTACCGCAATCGTATACAATAAACCAAAGGGCGAGCTTGTTGCAAAGAGCGACCCAAGGGGGAGAAAAACCGTATTTGATTCGCTGGAGCAAGAATTTAAAAAATTTATTCCGGTAGGAAGACTCGATTATGCTTCGGAAGGGGTGCTGATACTAACGGACTCTTCGAAAGTTGCTACAGCCCTTATGAATTCGAATCTTGAAAGAACATATAACATTAAAATCAAAGGCAATATTACAAAGCAGCTTGAAGATGCAATGTTAAGCGGGGTAGAGCTAAAACATTCGAAAGTAGGAGCTCATGAAAAAAGTGCCCCCGTAGATATGATTATAGAACCATTCATAGGATATAAGATTATCAAAAATTCGCCTACCTTTTCCAAGTTAAGCGTCAAAATCGCAGAGGGTCAAAATAGAGAACTTAGAAGATTCTTCGCCCACTTTAAAAGAGAGGTTGTTGACCTAAAAAGGGTATCTTACGGCTTTATAAGTCTAAATGCTCTACCAACAGGCAAAACTAGATATTTAAACAAAAAAGAGTACAGAAAGTTAAGAGAATTTATCAAAAAAGGGGAATAAAGATGTTGAAAAAACTGACATGCAAGACGAAACATAAAAGCGAAATGATACAGATAACAAACGATATAAAAGAGCTTGTTATCAAATCCGGCATCAAAGATGGCGTTGCAGTCGTATTTACTCCACATACTACGGCAAGCGTACTACTTTTTGAAAATAACGACCCAAATCTATCTCGTGACTTCTTGAAAAAAATGGCAGAGTTTGCCCCTGCTGAAGCAAAATACGCACATATAGGCGAGAATGCTCATGCGCACCTAAAGTCAGGCGTACTTGGCGGCAGTATCTCTCTCATAATAGAAGATGCAAATATCATAATGGGTAAATGGCAAGGGGTCTACTTGGCCGATTTTGATGGTCCAAGAGAGAGAGAAGTTTATCTAAAGATTATCGGTTGAAAATAGCCGTAATCGGAGGCGGCATTAGCGGTCTTGCAACCGCTTTTTACCTCAAAAGATTCTCTCCATCCAATGATATTACGCTATACGAAGCGGAAGATCAGCTGGGCGGAAAACTAAAAACCATAAATAAGTTCGGTTTCGCGATAGAGCTGACAAATTCGGTTTTTTCCGACAAGAGCGTATTTATTAACGAGTTAATAAAAGATGCCGGCTTGTTGCATCACATATCTAAAACGTCAGAAAAATCAAAAACAAAGTATTTCTTTGACAAGGGATTTTTACACACCATTCCGTCAAACAAAAGCGAAATGTTCCAAACAAACTCCTTGGGAATTTTTGGAAAATTATCCGCATTTGCAGATTTTGCTAGACCTAGGAAAAAATCTACTTCCGATGAAAGTCTGCATGGATTTTTAAATAGAAGACTAGGAAAAAGTGCCGCCCTTATTATCGGCGATTTATTGGCTACCTCCTTTTTTGCATCAACCGCCGATAAGCTATCCGCAAAAGCGGCATTCCCATGGATTGAAAATGCAGAAAAAACCAAAGGGAAAATTCTGGGGGATATTTTTGAGGAACTATCGAAACTAGAGACACTCACAACTTTCAAAAGTGGAAGCTCCGCCTTTATAAAAGAATTATCAAGTGCTTTTTCTTTTAGCAAAAAAACGGCTACAGAAGTAAGCAAAATTAAAAAGATAGACACTAAGTGGGCAGTAGAAAGTAGCGACGGAGAAAACATATTTGATAGAGTTGTTTTATGCACCCCTTCATTTGTCTCATCTAGGCTTCTTAAAGAAGAGGACGAAATAATTTCTGAACTTTTAAAAAACATAGAATATTCGCCGTTATCGATAGTATCGCTGGCATACGAAAGCTTGCCTCATGATATGGAAGGCTTTGGGATAATAAATAGCAAACGCTCCAATACACAGGCGCTCGGAATAATATGGGACAGCTCGATATCCAACCAATGCTCACCTGAAGGGAAAAAACTGCTAAGAGTCATAATAGGCGGGCAAAGGCAACCGTTTTTGGCACTCAAGCAAGAGGAAGAACTGCTAAACATCGCCACGGGGGCAATAGCTGAAAGCATGGGAGTATATGAAGAGCCTATGCTAAACCATATTACAAGATGGCATAAAGCAATCCCAAACTATGACATTGGACACAAAAAACTCATCGAAGAAATATTTGGTAGAACGCAAAAGCTCCAAGGCCTCTATCTAAACTCTAGCGCCTTTGAGGGTATAAGCCTAGATGATTGCGTAAAAAACTCGAAAGAAACCGCACTTAAAATAATTAGCGAGTAAAAATTACTCGCTATTCATCATTGCAAGAAACTCTTCGTTGTTTTTCGTTGTAAGCATTTTTGAGAATATAAACTTAAGCGCTTCCGCTTCGTCTTTCATGCCGCTATTCATAGCCGTTCTTAACGCCCACACTCTTTGGAGCGTTTGCGGGGCAAGGAGAAGCTCTTCTTTTCTGGTTCCAGACTTGATAAGGTCGATTGCAGGATAGATTCTTCTATCCTGCAAGATTTCTGCTAAGGATAATCTCCATATTACCCGTACCTTTGAACTCCTCAAAGATAACCTCATCCATTCTACTGCCGGTGTCGATAAGCGCAGTAGCTATGATAGTAAGGCTTCCGCCTCCTTCTATATTTCTAGCCGCACCAAAGAATCTTTTTGGCTTATGTAGAGCGTTTGCATCCACGCCCCCCGATAGCACCTTACCGCTTGAAGGAGTGACCGTATTGTACGCCCTTGCAAGCCTCGTAATAGAGTCGAGAAGTATTACTACATCCTTGCCCATCTCTACGGCTCTTTTTGCCTTTTCTATGACGAGCTCTGCCACACGAACATGGTTTAGTGCAGGCATATCAAATGTAGAGCTATATACCTCTCCCTTAACGCATCTTTGCATATCCGTGACCTCTTCGGGTCTTTCATCAATTAGAAGTACAATTAGCTCTACCTCAGGATGATTGGTGCTGATACCGTGCGCCATCTCTTTTAGAATTTCAGTTTTACCGCTTCTCGGAGGAGCTACGATTAGACCCCTTTGGCCTTTGCCTATAGGTGTAAACAGGTCTATAGTTCTGCCCGTTAGTTTAAGCGGTGAATACTCAAGTTTTAGTTGTGAATTTGCATATAAAGGGGTTAAATTGTCAAACAGCGGTCTTTTTTTGCTCTCTTCCGGCGGAAGGTAATTGATGGCCTCAATCTTTAGTAGCGCAAAATATCTCTCTTGTTCTTTCGGCGGTCTCACCTGCCCTGTTACCGTATCACCGTTTCTAAGACCAAATCTTCTTATCTGCGTATTTGATACATATACGTCATTAATACTATCCGAGATGTTTGTGTCCGTAGCCCTCAAAAAGCCGTAGCCGTCCCCCGCAATCTCAAGCATTCCAGAAAAGAGCATAAAGCCGCCTCTTGAGATTTGAGACTTTAGTATCTCAAACATCAAGTCTTGCCGCTTGAGTTCGTTTGGATTTTCTACTTCAAGCTCAGAAGCTATTGCGACTAAATCGTCTAGCCCCATTGTTCTGAGGTCTTCTATTTTGTAGCCATCGACTGGAATATGGGTCCGTTTTTTGGAAGTTTTGGTTTGGGAATTTTGAGACTCGGAAGACATATATAGCCCTTAATCTGGATTATTCAAAGGAAGTTTTGGGCGCAAAAAGCGCCGTCAATGAAGTGTAACATTGTAGTTTTGTGATTTTAACAGTTAAAAGCTTAAGCCGATAAACTGCATAACCCGAAAGACAATCCAGCTTAGTATGCCGGCGAAAACACCGGCCAAAAGATCATCAAACATAACACCGTTGCCACCCTTGAACTTTCTCTCGGCAAGACCTATAAGAGATGGTTTTTTGATATCCAAAATTCTGAAAAATACAAATACCAAAATAGCCTGAAGCCACATATTGCCTAACTGTGCGGTCATCGATAAAGCTATAAAAGTACCCGCAACCTCATCGGTTACTATTTTTGGATCATCATGCTCGCCGCCCTCGGCTTCGTAGGCATTGATTTCCCGAATTGAAATTACGGTTACAAGCATCGCAACCAAAAATAACGTAGTGGCACCCAAAAAATGCAAAATCAGAAAACCAAAGGGGAGAGCAGCCAGTGTCCCCATGGTACCGGGGGCATACTTTGATAGTCCTGCACCGAAAAACGATAAAAATATAAGTCTTTTATTCATTTTATACGCTCCTTGCGGCAAAGCCGTTCGTTGCTTTTGTTAGGACTTTGTCCCAAACCCCTAACGCTACGCCTAGCGGCGAGAAGTTATTCATATTATGTGTCCCTTTAGTTTAAAGAAGTGGTTTGATATAGAGCCATTAATTCATGATAAAACTCTCGCTCCGAATACTCCTCAATAAGTCCGCTGTTTGTCGTAAGATCATTATATAGCTTGCCTAGATTTTTAAAGCGATTTGGAAACATTTTTGACAAATAAATTGCAGATACGTCTTTTCTCATAAGTATTGCCGGGGGCAAAAGACCTGTTTTTAGAAGCTGCAACAAAGACTCGGTATTAAAATTGATGTGGTGATGCATGCCGTGTGGACAAGAGCGCTGGGTAACAAGAGTTTTGCATACGTTGCAATATACGAAATAACTGGAAATATCTATTTTAAGATCTATTCCAACAAAAGAGTCAAAAATACTTTTTATCTCATGGCTTTCATAGAACATTCCGAGTCCAGCGTGGTTTGCCCCTATTACAAAGCTGTCGCAACCAAAGTTCTGAATAGCTATCGCATCGAGCAATAGCTCATTTGTCCCGGCAAAAAGATAGGTATTTTCAAAAGGGACGACAACCACTCTATCGGATGGAAGATAGGTGTTGATTAAATGCTCTAGCGCCTCATATCTGACAGAATATGAAAGCTCGTCCGCAGAATATGGTTTTGACAAAAATATAACCACAAGATCATTTTTTTCAAGTGTCAAGCGGATAAGCCTCTCATGGGCACGGTTGAGAGGTCTGGCTGCCATAACCATTCCGGCTGTATGCTTGGCATCAATTCTTTTTTTAGCCTCTTTTATCTTATCTTTTGCCCTTTTGACGTCATCGAATTCTATTTCATATTCACCGCTTACGGCATATTTTCCGAGCCTAGAAATAGTGTTTGCAACACCGGGATGTGACATGTCTCTGGTGCCGTATATCTTTTCTACCCTTGCCATTTGATCGATTTCAAACACTTCGCCAACCGTCAAATGGCCAACAATATTATGGTTTTCAACAAGATTGATTGTCTCACCTTTTTGGAGCCCCTCAAGCACGTCTTTATTCCTTTTGCCACTCGGAGCCAAAAGAAAAGAAAATGGGAAACTTTTGCCTTTATATAATGAGCTTACATCGACCGCTTTGGCTTCGGCGCTACCCATCAATCCCTCTACCGGAGATAGTATCCCCTCCTTCACGAGGGAAAGAGAGGCTACCGCTTCTTTATCGATAAATAGTGATTTATTTCTTTTTATAGATGCCATGTTTCTTTCTTTTTTCCCATAGAGATTTTCTGGATATTCCTAGTTTTTTTGAAAGCTCAACGTCTGGATATTTATCCTGAAAGTTAACCACTATATTTTTGACATAATCTTCAATAGTAAATATTTCGTCACCGCCTACAAAGCCTTCGTCGCTTTCGAGCTCAATAACCTCTATCTCAGACTCATCTATATTCTCACTTGATGAAAAAACGACATTTTTACCAGCTACTGCGTCCAAGAAAGCTTTTTTATCGGACTTTTTTAAAGACTCAAAGTGGACGGCATAAATAATAGACTTATTGTCATGCTCCAAAAATAGCTTCTCATCAAACTCTTTTCGCAGGCAAACAAACTCAAGCCTCATCCCCTTAGCCGCGGCTAGTTTGAACGCATAGGAGTCCATCTTTTTTTGCGACGACGAGTGCAGAGCCTTTGGAAGTTCGGTTTTTTTTGTGATTTCCGGTAAATTCACTGTTGAAAATGAGATGGAAAGGTATTTTTTGAGAGAGTCGTTCTCTTTTAGCAGTCTCTCATAGTCTAGATAGTGATTTATCTTTTTGATCAGCTCCTCTATCATAAAGGGCTTTAGTATATAATCCTTCGCCCCTGCCTTTAGCGGTATAGACACCGTATTATTATTGATGTAGTTGACCATTAGAATAATAATCGATTTTTTATATCTATCTATTACCGGCATAAAATTTTGGCTGCCCATCGAAGTTGACAGAAGGACAACATCAAAAAACTCATCCCTAATGGCGTCTTTGCCGCTTGCCGCAAGCTCACAGTTGTAGCCGCCCTCAATTAACTTGTTTGCAATACTCTGCGCCAAATATATCTCATTTTCTACTATTAGTATTTTCATGCGCTCTTCCAATCAAAAAATTTTAGGCTGGCGACACTCATTACAAGCGCCCCCTCCCCTCTTCCAACAAACCCCATCTTTTCAGACGTGGTTGCCTTGACACATATTTTATACGGCGCAATTTGCATTATATTTGCCAAACTTTTCTTAATTTCGTTTTTTATAGCAAAAAGTTTTGGCTTTTCGGCAACAACGGTCATATCAACATTTGATATTTCATAACCTACAGCCCTCACCATAGATACGACAACCCTCAAAAGCTCAGCCGAATCGGCTCCCTTATACTTTGGATTCGTATCCGGAAAAAACTCCCCGATATCACCAAGCCCGGCAGCTCCGAGAAGTGCGTCAATGAGAGAGTGTATCAGCACGTCGCCATTAGAGTGCGCCTTAAATCCGTACTCCTCGGTAATTTTGACACCACCCAAAACACACGTTTTACCGGCCTCAAAAGCATGGGTATCAAAACCTATCCCACAAAAGGTATCATTTAATGGGGCTGGAATGCAAGATAGGAGATTTAAGTCTTCTTTGACGGTAAGCTTGATTTGTTTTTTTGACCCCTCGACAAACCCGACACTATACCCAGCCTCTTTCATGGCGCCAGAATCATCGGTAAAAATCGTAGATTTTGAGAGTGCATTTTGCAAAAGCGATTTTTTGGATAGTTGCGGCGTCTGAATCAGCCTAACGCCGTTTCTATTTATATATTCACCGTCATACACGACCGTATCAGGAACGTTTATCGCCGGAACAACAGAGTCATAATTGTCCTTTGACGCAATAACCCGCTTTACACACTCTGCGTCCACACAGCATCTAGCCACATCGGCACTTAGCACATACTCACCGCTTGCCACTTCTATAGCGTTTTTGAGAGAGTCTTGCCTCTCCTTGCCGCCCGGAACAAAAATATAATCGGCGAAGTTTTGCATATACCCGAGTTCGCTCTCATCGCCAACCACGATAATCTCTCGAAACTCTGATATTTTCTCAAACTGTTTTGCTACAAAAAGCCACAACGGCTCATCGCCGCATCTGAGCCATTGCTTTTTTGTACCGAGTCCAAAACGGCTAGAACTTCCCGCCGCCAAAAGGATTAGAGATATTTCGGACAATTTCAGCCTTTTTTTGGTTTTTTGTGGTTATATTTTTTGCAAAAATTATACTTTAAGTACACTGTATAAATTCGTAACACTAGGAGAGCTTATGCTTAGAAGCGAATGGGTAAAGGCAAGAGCCTCAGATGCCACAAAAACACAAATGCACTATGCACGTAAAGGTATTATCACGGAAGAGATGCGCTACGTCGCAAACGTAGAGGAGCTTGACGCCGAATTTGTTAGAGCTGAAATTGCTAGGGGGAGAATGATAATCCCGGCCAACGTAAACCATCTAAATCTACAACCTATGGCTATCGGTCTCGGCGCAAAATGCAAAATCAACGCAAACATCGGGGCGAGCTCGCTTTCAAGCTGTGCCGAAGAGGAGCTGGGCAAGCTGGATATGTGTCTCAAATACGGCGCCGATACGGTCATGGATCTCTCTACCGGTGGAAATCTGGATGAAATCAGAGAGGCTATAATCAAACATTCAAATGTCCCTATCGGCACGGTACCGATGTATCAAATCATATACGAATGCGGCAACGACATCGAAAATCTAAACATAGAGACGATGCTAAGCGTCATAGAGAGGCAAGCAAAACAGGGTGTTAGCTATTTCACGATACATGCCGGATTTTTGCTCCAATTTATGCCAGAAGTCGCCAAACGAAAAATGGGTATCGTTTCAAGAGGGGGCTCTCTCATAGCAGCCTGGATGATAAAAAATCACAAAGAAAATCCATTCTACGAAGCGTTTGACAAGATACTTGATATTTGCGCCGAACACGACGTGGCGCTATCTCTTGGCGACTCGCTAAGACCCGGATGCCTAGCGGACGCCTCCGACGCCGCACAACTAAACGAGCTAAAAGTGTTGGGCGAACTGACGCTAAGGGCATGGGAGAGAGACGTTCAGGTGATGATAGAGGGCCCTGGGCACGTGCCGCTAAACCAAATAGAGCGCAATATGAAAATAGAGAGAGAGTATTGCCATGATGCGCCGTTTTATATTCTTGGACCGCTAGTAACAGACATCGCCGCGGGATATGACCACATAGCCTCCGCAATAGGCGCGGCCGTAGGCGGATGGCATGGGGCATCGATGCTATGCTACGTAACGCCAAAAGAGCACCTCGGGCTACCGAATATGGCGGACGTACGGGAGGGGATAATAGCCTATAAAATAGCCGCTCACGCCGCCGACATCGCCAGAGGACGCAAAAATGCGAGGGCGAGAGACAATGCAATGAGCGACGCTAGATATGCGTTTGATTGGAATAAGCAGTTTGAGCTTGCACTTGACCCGGACAGAGCAAAAGAGTATCACGATGAAACGTTGCCATCCGAGGGATTTAAAGATGCGGAGTTTTGCTCTATGTGCGGGCCGAAATTTTGCGCCTACAAGGTGACGCAAGAGGCGTTTAAAAATCACGCTGAGTAGCACTAAGCGGGGCTTAGGGTAGTTTCAATCCACCCAGAAGCTCTGCTGCCCTACCCTTCGCAATCTCTTTTTCAAAATCAGCAATCATCGACTCAAAACCCCTCAAAATCCTGAGTGCCATGCCGGAATAAAACTCTTCAAAATTTTGCGGTTTTGTATGCCATACGGCTACACAAAAGCTAAAAACTATATGCTTAAGAGAACCGCCAAAGAGCAAAAATAACACATCCCTCCCCTGCTCTTTTGAGGCGGCAAACGCTTCAAATCTCGCAATAACCTCGAAAAACTCCGCTCTACTTTTGGCCACATTGCCAAATATTGCAAATAATTCATTTTTGAATAACGCTATTTTATCCTCTATCTCGCCAAGACCGTCTTTTGCAAATATGGCATTTTTATCGAGACTAAACATATTTTTTATTGCGGACACGGTGGCTTTTTTGTCTATTTGGGATAGTTCTATATTTTTTACAGGCTTTGCTCCGGCTATGAAAGCTCCATCAGATAGATTTGATACGTTTGCGTTCTTGTTTTCATAGATGGCGTATTCCATCATATTTTTAGACATACGATATAGATGATTTGAGTATATTTCACTATCTTCAAAATTTCCCCTGACCCTAACAGACCCTTCGGGCAAAACGTCGTTTTCATCATAGATGGAATCCTTAGAGTGAACCCTGCGTCCTTTTTTATATCCGGCGTCCATTCCGCATAAAATCACGTTTCTTGATATATTCAAAGCCAATGAAAAAGCGGCGTTGCCGACAAAAGGAGATGAAAATGGGAGTGTAAATTTTGGGGCATTCAAGAAGCTAACAGCGGCGGAGTCTCTAAAAAAAAGCATTTTGTCGCCAGAGGATGAAGCCAACGTACCGGGGTCTACTACGTTTGCCGCTATCATATCTATATCCGATACCCCCGCCTCTCTTAGTATGTCGCCTAGATAATCGCCTCTTTCTATCTCTATTTGAAAGTCAGGTCGAATACCGTTTTTAAGAAGCGTTCTGAGTGCCGTGCCGGCTGCAAATATGACCATTTTTTCGCTATTTTGCCTCAAAAACTCTAGGCTGTCGTCAAGACTGGCGCCATTGCCGACGACACATAACGGGGCTTCTATTTTTTTGGCGTTGCTTACAAAAACAGGGTATTTGATATTTTTGTACGGACAGTTTTTTTGAGAGTTTCGCCACCCCACCATCTCATCTTCGTAGCTCCCCATACCCCGCAGCAAGGCCCCAGCCTCTACTTCTACTATATTTTTTAACTCGTTTATTTGCAAAACATCGAACATAGTAAGCTCAAGCCTAGGATAAATAACCGAGAATTTGTTTTTAGCAAAAAACTCTCGCACCGCAACAGCTTCGGGTATTTCGCCTACAGACAAAAATAGATTTTTTGTCTTGGCGTATAATGCAACATAATCCACAAAATACGCCGAAATAGCAAAAAAATCACTCATAGGCTCGTATATAAAAAGTGAATCTATTTTTTCATACTCTCCGTTTATCGCCTCAAGCGCAAAACCTCCGCCAAGTCCGTAAAGGAGGGCAGAGGGCAAATACCGACCGTCAAGTGACGGCAAAGAGGGTTGCATCCCGGACATATGCGCATACCCAAACATCTCTTTGCATACTGCGGCGGTGTGGGCGAGCTGGGATGAGACCATATAAAAAGGGTTTGAGGAAAAACCTTGCCGCCATTTGGTATGCGACAGCGGATTTTTTGCCATCTCCCTAGAAGCCGCTATCGCCGTATGTCGCCCATTTTCTCCGATAGGGTATACAAGGGTATTTGAAGATAAATTTAAAATATTTGCGCCGCTCTCATCAAAGACCAACCCAAATACAGACGGCTTGGCCAATAAATAAGAGCTAAATTCTGGTTTATTTCTCTTGAAAAACTCTAAATTTTTTGTAAATCTATTTTTTAGCTCTTTTTTTGCGTTATCTACCGATAAACTCTCGACGTAATCCAAAAAATTCATTTTTCGCAACAATCCTAAGCGGTTTTTAAAAATATTAGCCATAAACTGTTGAAAGTCGGTTTTATATCACACAAAAGCCACTATTCTAAGGTATTATGGATTTAAAATTCAAAAAAAGGGGATCAAATGAAAAGATCAGGCTTTACGCTTATCGAACTCGTATTCGTTATCGTAATTTTGGGTATTTTGGCAGCAGTTGCCGTACCAAGACTTTCCGGTGTGCAGGAGGATGCTACAATAGCTACCGAAGAGTCAGGCGTTGGCTCAATAAGGGCAGGCATAGCAGGGGTTAAAGCAAAAATCACCTTAGCAAGCGACCAAAGAGTAAATATACCTGTTGTTAAAGGTGATGGAACGTCTGCAAATTGCGTCATTATAAAAGGAAATTCAAATTCTGCAGGCGAAACAAATCTGAATCCAAACGCATTGAGCGTAGCGGTCGACTATTTATATCCGGCATATGAACAACGATTTCAAGATCAAACATTGGCGCTTGTACTTGACAACCCAGCCAATAGAAAACAATGGAGCACAAAATCTGACGACAATACGCCGACAAACACAGAGTTTGTAGGGCCGGCATCAAGTAGCCTTGCAGAAGAGACCGCTCCAACAGATAACTACAAATATGACAAAGGCGGAAGCTGGCTTTATGTTCCAGCTACTGGAACAGTGCTATATAGGGCAACAACGAGATACTAAAATAAAGGCCGACATTGTTCGGCCTCTTCATAAAACTTACCGTAAAATACAATCATGATACTACTAGGACACAACGGGGCGGGCAAAAGCACGCTTATTAACTATCTTTT
>CAZVTM010000028.1:0-23048 GCA_964630205.1 uncultured Helicobacter sp.
TAAGGAGTGTGTGAAGTTTGTGCGTGTTGCCTCTAAATATAAATTAGAAGTTGTAATTGAATATCAATTTAAGTCTTTTTGCGTCGCTAGCAGTACCTTTTTTATCTATAGATGAGTATGCTAGTTTTGCATCAAGATTTTTTACAAGAGCGCCAGTGCATGTATATATTGCGTCAAATACTGATGCGTCAGCGTCGGCATTGCTATTGTATTTGTCTTTGGCGTCGAATTTTGTATAAGCAAGGCCAAATGTTCTAGCTCCAAGACCAAGTTTTTCAAGGCTATAGTCTGCCCCGATTTTATAGCTTTGTCCACCGTTCATGTTTGTTCCAGAGTTATACCAAAATTCTTCGCTCATTGCGAATTCTGGATAGCCACCCCATGCGCCAAATACGAATGTTCCACCGTTAGCCCCATCTTTTTGTTCGCTTACTTTATTGTACGCAACATAAGGAGTTAGGCCTACTGATGTTTCAATATTTGCTTTTGCGCCATATACATTGTAGTCAACTTTGCCTAGTGCGGCATCTTTTAGCAAATCTTTTGTTTTTCCTATGCCCTGCATATTGTAGTATTGTGCGGCAAGATTAACCGTTGTCCCGGTGCCAAGACCTAGTTTATAATCTGCTTGCAGATAAACTGCGTTGACTACGTCTGCTGCATAGTATTCCCATACTTGAAGCGTAAGATCTTTTATCGAGCTGTTTATAGCTGCTGCAGCGTAAACGCCTTTTTCACCAACTTGACCATGTCCTAAATCTACATCGACAAGACCGCCGAGCGCACTTCTTGACATTGATTGGAAAGCAGTTCTAGATGGTTTTGTTTGGCCTTGAGTACCAAGACCGAGCGATGTAAAATCATTATTAAAAGCTGCCGAATCCCATCCAGCCATTCTTGCCACATATCCACCAATAAGTGTTGTGCTTGGAAGGTCTGTGTTAATAACAAGAGCTGCTTCGAATAGATTTGGAACCATTCTTATATCATCAGAACCCGCAAGAGGAGTATCTATTTGTTGTCTACCGACTTTTACCGTAGTTTTGCCAAAAGAACCTACTAGGTATGCTTGACCAAGAAGGCTGTATGATTTTGAACTCTCGTCATAAAGGCTTCCATCTACTTTGTTGCTATTTTTATCTTTTGTGCCAAGATCCTGTGACGTATAGAATGCTGCGCCTGCAGATATGCCGTATAGTGGTGCAGTTTCGTATGCCAGTTTGCCACCTACAGCAAAACCTCTAGGGTCATTGCTTGTAGCACCAACATCTGTTTGGATATACATTGCTCTAATTTGCCCAGAGGCTTTACCTTCTTTAAATGCGCCTGCAAGATCGCTAGCCGCAAATGAAGATGTTGCAAGTGCAGCTACTGCTGCTATGCTTAACATTTTTTTCATTGTGTCTCCTTGTTTAAAGTACGGCTTATTATACAAAAACGAAATAGCATGTATCACATTTTTGGTGTCTAAAAATTAAGCAGTTATTTTTTGCAGTGTATTTTTATCAGCCATCCTATATAATGGGCAAAGTTTAAAATATTTGTGGAAAAATGTACGTGGATAACGAATTTATAGCCCTCTCGCCGCAGATGCAAGAAGTCAAAAAGCTCATTGCCCTTGTTCGTGGGATAAATGTTAATACTATTGTCATGGGCGATGTTGGCGTAGGAAAAACTCTTGTCGCCAAAACGATAATACCAAACGCAATTGTCGTATGCGGGGATAAACCGGAAGACGTATTTAAGGCGCTAAAGAGTTTTGACGAAATTATCATAGAAGATTTTGACAAGCTTCCAAATAGCGATTTGCCGCTTTTGGATGGAAAAAAAATAGTCGCTACGTCGAAAAAGCGAATTAAAGATAGCACGCTTGATAGGTTGTTTGGAATCAAAATAGAAATACCTTCTCTATCGGAGAGAAAAGCGGATATAGATTCTTTGAAAGAGCATTTTTTGGATAGGGCAAAAAAAGATTTGAGTATCGGCTCAAATATAGACATATCGGTAGTGGCGACCGATATAAGCCAAAATTGCCACAGCCTAAAGAGAGCTTCGTATCAAGCGCTACTTTGCAATGATATTACCAAAGAACAACTCGGTGTAATTATGGAGGAGTATTTTTACTCCCATATAGATGATTCCGAGGAAAATTATAAGTTGTTTTTGGATGTTTTTGACGGAGCCATTATTAACGCAAACCACAGAAAGTATAAAAGCCAGTTGATGATGTCTTATAAAATGGGGATCAACAGAAATACCCTTAGAAAAAAAATTATGCAACTTGGAAAGAAGCTAGACAGTGAATAAGCAACTAACTACGATAAATTACCAAAACTGGGTAGAGTATGACTATAATCCGTTTTTTGTATTTGGTAAAAACGGCGAACTGCTGACGCTCAACCAGCCTGCACAGTTTCTTATTAGCAAGATGGAGCCAAAAACTCTTTATGAGCTCGCAGTGGCATACGCAAGCCATGATTTTGGATATAAGACCACTATTATAGATTTGAAATTCGATGTTTTCAGTTTTTTTGCCCTTACCGTAGGATACGAATCAGAAGAGGAGATAGGTATCAAGCTTTACCAAACCCCGTATCTGGGTCCAAAAAAAGTTATATCTATAAAAGAATGCGAATTTACCAATATTTACCATATGCTGGACCTTTGTATTATATCTGTCGGCTTAAAGCTCAAAGCAGATTTTAAAAAAGATATCGACCCTGCCTTGCCTGATTTTAAGCTATCTCAAAACGAATTTGTAAAAGTTTTGACGATGGCACTTGAGAGTTTTGAGGGGTCAAAAGAGATAACGGCCGAACTCAAGCTAAAAACTGGGGAGTTTTTGCAAGTCGCCGGAAAAAGATTTCAAATATTAAAGCTTAAAATAAGCGGCGAGGTAAGAGCCACTTCAAAAGATGCGCTTATAGAAGAGATAGGCTCCAATATCAACTTATTTACAAATTTTAGTGAGACAGAGGCGGTTTTTAATATTCCGCTTATACTATAAAAGGATTTTGATTTGTGCGGAATTGTCGGTTATATAGGAAATAAAGAGACAAAAAAAATATTATTGGACGGCTTGGCCGAACTTGAATATAGAGGTTACGATTCTGCCGGAATTGCTATTATGCAGGGCAGCGAAGTTTCTTTGTTCAAGGCTGTTGGAAAACTAGCCAATCTGGTTGATGCTAGCAAAGATTTTTGCTCTAGCGGTTTTTCCGTTGGAATAGGGCACACTAGATGGGCCACACACGGCAAGCCTACCGAAGCAAACGCTCATCCGCACATAGGGGAGAGTACGTTTGTCGTGCACAACGGCATAGTTGAGAATTATGCGACTCTGAAGGAATCGTTAATAAATGAGGGCGTTACATTCGTAAGCCAGACCGATACCGAAGTTATTGGACATCTATTTGAGAAAAATCTTAAATCAACATCCGATTCTCTTGCCGCACTCAAAAAAACACAAGATATGCTAGAGGGGGCTTATGCCGTACTCATTATCACAAAAAGCGAACCTGATAAAATATTTTTTATGAAAAAAGGTTCCCCGCCGCTTCTCATCGGTACATCCAAAAACGGCGATGAGATGTATTTTGCATCTAGCGAGTCCGTGCTGATAGGACAAGCGGTCGGAGTTGTATTCCTAAAAGAAAACGAATACGGATATGTAACCAAAAACGAGATAAAGATGTTTGACGCAACCGGGATTGTAACGCCTGTCGTCAAAAAAGTAGAAGGTACTAGGGCCGGCGCACAAAAAGAGGGCTATAGATATTTTATGGAAAAAGAGATCTATGAGCAGTCTGCCGTCCTTGTAGATACGATGATGGGAAGGGTTACGAAAGATGCTATCAGATTGGAAGAGCTCGATGCACTTGGAGATTTGTCGAGATTTAGAGAGATAAAAATATGCGCCTGCGGTACAAGCTATCACACTGCAATAGCGGCATCGTATTTGTTTGAGAGAAATTCCCACATTAGAGCATCGGCTGAAATAGCGAGCGAATTTAGATATAAAGAGCCGTATTTATCGAAAGATATGTTGTTTGTGGTCATATCGCAAAGCGGTGAGACTGCGGACACTCTGGAGGCTCTAAAAATAGCCAAAAATGCCGGACTTACCACACTAGCCGTGTGCAATGTCGATAATAGCTCGATAGTTAGGGAATCGGACGCCTCTATACTGACTAGGGCCGGAATAGAAAAAGGTGTTGCGAGCACAAAGGCTTTTGCTAGCCAAATTCTTGTGTTTTGGATGATGTCTGTCGTATTTGCGAAAATGAGAGGCTCTATGTGTAGCGAGGCTCTGCAGCGCGAAATAGAAGCTCTTCTCAGGGCAAAAGATGCCGTCGTCGTCGAGCCGGCGATGCACGAAAGGCTTAAAAGACTATCCAAAAGATATCTGCATGGACACGGCTTTTTCTTTATAGGTAGAGATGTATTCTATCCTTTGGCCTTAGAGGGTGCCTTGAAGCTAAAAGAGATAACTTATCTGCATGCAGAGGGTTATCCTGCCGGAGAGATGAAGCATGGGCCGATAGCACTTGCTGATAGTGAATTGTTTACGGTTGCATTTTTGCCTAAGACTCTTTTGTACGACAAGACAAAAAGCAACATAGAAGAGCTTTCGGCAAGGGACTCTACTATCGTAGCTATTTCACCTAGCGAATTTGATATTGCGGACGATTTTATCAAGACAAAAGTTTGGGAGCATTATATGCTTGAATTCTTTGAGATGATGGTTGTGGTTCAAATTCTGTCACTTGAGGTTGCAGTTAGACTTGGAAATGACGTAGATATGCCTAGAAATTTGGCAAAAAGCGTTACTGTAGAGTAAAGTATGTATTAATATGTTTAGTAATTTTGGAAGGTTAAACGATGAGCATTAAAAGAAAAATACTTTTGCGAATAAGTTTGGCTATGGCTATAGCCACTCTTCTTATCATAGCGATAGTTGCTTTCCACATAAGATATAGCACGATTGAAGCCGCCAAACAAAAGGCGACGCTCGTTTCGGAAATTACCAGGGATGCGTTGACCGCACATATGGTTAACGGTATTATGGACAAAAGAGACCTGTTTCTCTCCAGTATAGCGCACCTCAAAGGGGTCCAACAGCTTCGGATTATAAGAGGCGAAAATGTAATTAAGCAATTCGGCAAAACTAGGGAAAATGAGGGGGCACAAGATCAAATAGATTTGGATGTCCTCAAAAGCGGCAAATCCATAGAGGTGATGAGTGAAAACTTTATGGAAGCAAGACTTAGAACGACAATTCCTTACATAGCCAACGCAAATATAGGCTCGCCAAACTGTCTTGACTGCCATCAGGCAAAAGACGGTGATGTACTCGGCGCCATAACTATGGAATTTGATCTTGGGGATATTAAAACTACGGGGATAGAGATAATCTTAAAAATTATTTTTGTATCCATCGTATCGCTCGGTGTTGTTATCTTGATGTTAAATAGATTTTTAAATCCTTATCTTGATCTATTCTCGCAGCTAACGGAAAAAATAGAGGCGGCAGATAACGGTGATTATAGCCAAAGAATAGAGACGAGGCTCAAAGATGAAGCCGGCGATGCAGCCAAGTGGTTTAATGAATTTATGCAAAAACTTGAAGATACGTTCAAGCAAATAGAGCAAAGTATAGGAATGTTTGTCGTAAGGGGCGGACGAAGAGACCTTGATCCGTTGACCGAGACGAGAGACGTTGTTGTAGAGCTAGCCGATATATATAAGTTCAAAAGAACAATAGAAAACGATGCGCATAAAATGGATGTATATGACCGTATAGTAACCCTATTTAGCAGGCATTTCAATATCAAAAGCTTCACAATTTATGAAGTTGATACCGAAAAAAATATGAGACGGGCGCTCGTGCAACATGGCGAACATAGCTGCTGTTCACTTGTTTCTTTGGATAACTCCCAGCTTTGTCGTTCGAATAGAATAGGTAAAGACGTTCTGTCTGATGATTTTGACGGAGTGTGCCCACAGGCTACCGGATGCGGAGAGCATCCTTATATCTGTCTTCCTGTGGCTATCGGCGGTAAAGTTAGCTTGGTTATAAACATTATCGCAACAGATGAAGAGGATAAAGAGCGAATAAAAACTATACTGCCTAGACTTCATAATTATCTTGGTGAAGCCACCTCGGTTATAGAGTCCAAAAAACTGATGGAAATTCTCAGAGAATCCTCCCTGAGAGATGCCATGACCGGACTTTATAACAGAAGATTTCTGGAGGAATACCTAACAAAAGCGATGCCGCAGGCTATCAGAAACAATAAAAAAGTTGGTATCTTGATGATAGATATGGATCACTTCAAGATGGTAAACGACACCTATGGTCACAATATAGGCGATGCAGTACTCAAAAAGCTTTCAAAAACGATACTTGACAATATCAGGGAAGCAGATCTTGCGGTTAGGTACGGAGGAGAGGAGTTTCTTGTTCTGCTGCACGACGTTACTGGCGAAGAAGAGATGATAGCAGTAGCCGAAAAGATAAGGGCGCGTGTGATGGATATGAAGGTCAAAGCCGGGAACGAGACTCTGCAAAAGACAATTAGTGTCGGTGCTTCACTATTCCCTGATTATACCGATAGCGTATGGAAATGCATCAAGTTCTCGGATATAGCGCTATATAAAGCAAAAACAGACGGAAGAAATAGGGTTGTTAAATTTGAAGAAAATATGCGGGTAGATGACGGCACAGGATACTAAAAGCAAGAGGCGTTTACCCCTCTTGCGTTAGTGGCAGCCGCAGCCGCCTCCTTTGTGTTCGCCGCCTGAACTACATGCACTTGATTTGCCGTCTAGCCCTATGGTTGGCTGTATTGCTTCGTTTGATGCGCCGCCATCTTTGTTTATCTCTTCTATTTTTGCCCATAGCATTGCCGCCGCAGACAAAAACCTCTTGGCGCTTTCGGAAGTAGGCGCATAATATGTTATAGGCTTACCTTCATCCCCGCCTTTTCTGGTATCAACCTCTATCGGTATTTGGGCGATAACATCGGTTTTGTACTCTTTTGCAAGCTCGATTGCTGTTCCTTTGCCGAATATATCGTACTCTTTGCCGCTTTCAGGGCATATAAAGCCGCTCATATTTTCTACTATACCCCCTAGCGGTATATGAAGTTTTTCAAACATATCAAGGCTTCTTTTTGCGTCATCAAGCGCTACTGTTTGCGGGGTTGTTACGACCACGCCGCATGTAACCGGTACGCTTTGTGCCAGTGTTAGTTGCGCGTCACCGGTACCAGGAGGCATATCTATGATAAGCGCATCTAGTTCACCCCACTCGATATCCGTTAGAAGTTGCTGGATGACTTTCATGATCATGGCGCCCCTCCAAATAAGAGACTGTCCCTCTTCCATCAGCATGCCCATGCTCATTACCTCGCATCCTAGGGCGTGGATAGGTTTGACCCTGTTTGCTACAACTTCCGGTTGTGCGCCGACTACGCCGAACATTCTAGGGATATTTGGGCCATATATATCCGCATCAAGCACCCCTATTTTTTTGCCTTGCATGGCGAGAGCTATAGCAAGATTAGTTGTGGTTGTCGATTTGCCGACCCCTCCTTTGCCGGAGCTTACCATTATGAAATTTTTGATGTAAGGGGCTATATTTTTCCCCTTGGAAGACGTCTCTTTTGGGGCTGAAGGCTGAAGTATTTTTAGATCGAAATCAGATATACCGATAATTGCCAGTTTATTTTTGATTTCTTCTTTGAGAATAGATGCAATCTCTTCGCTGCTCGCAGTAATCTCTAGCTCTATGTATGGCTTTGCGTCTGCCTTTATATCTTTAACAAATCCGAAACTTACGATATCCTTCGTAAATCCGGGATATGCTACCGTAGACAGCGCAGAGCGGATGTCGTCAATTGTAGACATGGTTGATTCCTTTCAAAATTAGTTTTGAAGGATTATACAGCCGAAAACTTTAACTAGGATTATTTTTGTCTTAAATTTGTTTTGGGAAGATTTTATTGAAGAGAGAGCCGCCCGGTAAAGGGCGGAGTTGAAGATTAGGCTCTATCTCTTATGTTAAGAGTAGAGATAACTTCGGAGTATTTTTTTGCGTCTTTTCTTTTTAGATATCTCATAAGTCTTCTTCTTTGACCGACTAGCTTTAGTAGTCCAAGTCTTGAAGAGTGATCTTTTGCGTTAGCTTTAAGATGCTCTGTAAGACATACGATTCTCTCTGTTAGAAGAGCTATTTGAACAGCCGGTGAGCCGGTGTCTTTTTCGGAATTTTGAAATTTAGCGATAAGTTCGCTTTTTTTCGCCGAATCCAAAGCCATGTGAGACCTCCTGATTGGTTTTAATTTTTTGGGAAAGGAATTCTACCAGTTTAATTCTTATTAACCGCCAAAATAACACAAAAACTGTGTGATTTAAACCTAATATAATTATAATAGCGAATTAGACGGATACAAATTTTATAGTTGTGGAATAATAGATATGCTGCTAACCAAGGCAAGTGAATACGCACTTTTGTCGATACTTTGCATTAGTGATCGCAAAGAGCCTATCGATGTAGAAAACTTATCGGTTTCGTTGGCAATATCTAGAAGTTTTTTGGCAAAAATACTCCAAAAACTTACAAAAGCCGGGATTTTAAAGTCATTCAAGGGTATTAAGGGCGGATTTATTCTTGCCAAAGAGGTGCAAGAAATTAGCATATTGGACATTATAAGGGCGGTTGAGGATAATCCTGCTACTGTTTTTGAATGCACTAGCGATAGCGGAGTATGCCCTAGCAATAGAGTGACGGCCTGCGGTATCTGGCCTACATTAAACAAATTGCAATTAAAAATAGACGATTTTTTATCCCAGATAACTCTTCAAGACATTCTTTCAAAATGAACATAGGGTTCAAAGTTGGCTGAGGCGACGCGAAAAAACCTTATAAGCAAAGCGATACCGATATTAAAAGTATTCGGTAAAGCAAAACAGTTTACTATGGTTTTGATGGTAATCGCTATTATGGCGATTATTATCGTCCCTTTACCGACGATGGTTTTGGACTTTTTCCTGACGATATCGATAGCTATAGCGGTACTCATGATACTTATAGCTTTTTACGCTCCAAAGCCCACCGATCTTACCACTTATCCGACATTACTACTTATAGTTACGCTATATAGGCTTGCCCTCAACGTTGCCACAACTAGAATGATTCTCTCCGAGGGGCACAACGGTCCAGAGGCCGTTAGTCATATAGTTGCGGCATTTGGGCAGTTCGTCGTTGGCGGCAATTTTGTCATAGGGACAATTATATTTACAATTCTTGTCCTTATAAATTTTATGGTTATTACGAAAGGCTCCGGCAGGGTTGCGGAAGTTGCGGCGAGATTTACGCTTGATGCTATGCCTGGTAAACAGATGGCGATAGACGCCGACTTGAATGCTGGCATGATAGACGAGCCGGAGGCGAGAAAGAGACGTCAAGAGATAGTAGGCGAGGCCAACTTTTACGGAGCTATGGACGGTGCTAGCAAATTTATAAGCGGCGACGCCGTTGCCGGTATTATTATCACCGTTGTAAACATCATAGGCGGTTTTTTGATAGGGGTATTCCAGCATGATTTGAGCGTATCTACGAGCGCCTCTACATATACCATTCTGACGATAGGCGACGGTCTTGTTGCGCAACTTCCGGCTCTTATCATATCTACGTCGGTGGGTATTATTATTACTAGAGCGACAAAATCGGATGTCGAGAGCTCTATATTTACCGAAAATATCGTTGATCAGCTGATACAAGATTATAAAGTACTTTTGATAGTCGGCGGAATTTTGATAATGTTCGCTTTGATTCCTGGTCTTCCAACATTGTCTCTTGGGTTTGTCGGACTGTGCTTTTTGGGGCTTGGATATATAATGCTGCGGGAAAAACACCCCGAAGTACTCGAAAAAATTAAACAAAGTGCCAAAAAACCAAAATCAAAGACAGAACAAGAAAAAGAGCTTGATCTAGCTGCTGCCACAGAAGCGCATAAGGCTACACCGTCGGCTAAACCTAAAAAAAGTGCCGAAGAGATAAAAAAAGAAGAAGAAGAGGCTATAGAGGATATCCTTAAAGTTGAGCTCTTGGAGCTAAACGTAGGATATGGCCTTATACGTCTTGCTGATACGAATCAAGGCGGCGATTTGTTGGAGAGAATAAGGGGGATGAGGCGAAAAATTGCCCTCGATTTTGGTTTTGTCATGCCGCAGGTGCGTATCAGGGACAATCTGCAGCTCTCTTCAAACCACTATGAGGTAATGCTCAAAGGGGTACCTATAGGTTCCGGCGAAATATATCCGGAGAAGTTCCTCGCTATGAATAGCGGGCTTGTGACCGAGGAAGTACAAGGGATTAATACTAAAGAGCCGGCTTTTGGACTTGATGCAACGTGGATAGATCCGGAGGAGAAAGAAGAGGCTTTAATGAAAGGGTATACTGTTGTCGATCCTTCTACGGTCGTCGCTACCCATATGTCGGAACTAGTCAAAAAGCATGCAGAAGAGCTCCTCACGCGCCAAGACGTGCTCAATTTGATAGAGAAACTAAAAAAAGATTATCCTGCAGTTGTCGACGATGCGCTAAAAGTAGCTTCAATAGGTGTTATTCAGCGTGTTCTCAAGCAGCTATTGCACGAAAAAATACCTATTAAAGATATGCTTACCATTATGGAGAGTATATCCGATACCGCTGAATACACGAAAAGTATAGACGTTCTTGTTGAGCAAGTGAGGGCAAGACTGGCAAGAGTGATAACCAGCCTGTACAAGTCTGACGACGGGACTATTAAACTGCTGACGTTTAATAATGAAACAGAACAAAGATTGCTTGATAAGACCAGAGATCAAGGCGGAGCTAGAAGTTTCCTTTTGAATGTCGGCGAGATAAATGCGCTGGTTCAAGATGTGAGCGATGCCGCAAAAGCTGTGCTTGAGCGCGGCGTAGCGCCTGTTATTATAGTGGTCGAGCCTCTTATTAGAAAATCTCTTTCCGAGATTTTTGAGAGATTTGGACTTGATATAGTAGTGCTGAGCCACGCCGAAATAGAGCCTAATGCTAAATTTGAGGTAATTGGGAATGTGGTGGTTAATTTTGCTTAACGGTGTGCGAATATGAAAATTAAAATGGCTGAACTTGTCGAGCGTACCGGCGTTCCAAAGTCTACTATCTTATATTACATAAAAGAGGGCTTGCTTCCACAGCCTGAACGGATAAAACAAAATGTCTGTCTTTATGAGAGCGATTTCATAGAGCGTATAAAATTTATTAAGTATCTTCAAAATACCTACAGCAAGACTATCACGGAGCTAAAGGCTACCGTATGTTCACATGGATACGATTTTTCGCAAGGATCTGATATATTGATAGAGTTTTTGGAAAAACTCTCGGGGACGCCGGCCAACTCACAGAAAATGAACATTAAAGAGCTATCAAAAAAAACAGGTGTAAAAGAGGCATTTATCAATACTCTTGTAGAAAAAAATATAATTATTCCGCTCGTTGACGGCTTATTTGACGAAAAAGACGCTGAGATGGCGGTGATATACGACAGACTTTGCGCTGCCGGATGGAGCATTGAATTTTTTGAGAAGTATGCCGAAATATCGAGAGAGCTTGCAGCCTATAGTATAAAAAAAGTCATCGAGATGAAGAAAAAACTGAAAGAAGAAGGTGATTTTAACAATGAAATCCACCATTTGATGTTTGAAATTCCACTTAACGTTCAGCCTTACATTATCAATAGGCTTGGAATGATGGAGCATAAAAAGATTGCCAATGACGCGATGCTTGAATGTTGCAAGAATAAAAATAAAGTTGATAAAACAGATAAGAATACTTGACAAATAAAATTTTACAGTATAAAATTTCTCAAAAATAATAAAGAGATTTTGAATGAAAAATTTTATTGTGTCTATAGCGATATTGCTAGTGAGTATAAATGCCTTTGGAAATGAGGATGGAAGGGCATCATATAGAAAAAATTGTATGAAATGCCACGGAATAGGGGCAAAAGGAGCCTTTATGGCTACGCAAGACGGATGGGCGAAGTTTTTTGAAAATAATGCCGTCAAATTGAAAGATAAGCATAAACAGACTGACGCCAAAGGCTTTTTTGAGTCCGATGATTTCAAAAGTAGTTCAAAAAATACCTTCGAGTTTTTAAGGGAATATGCCTCGGATAGCGGGAACTCAATTACGGGCTGCAATCCAGAACAGCCTTTTTGATTATTTTTTTATAGCGACAAAAAGGGCAAAGTTGCACCATTTGTAAAGTGTTTCTACATGCCCAAATCCGGCTTTTTTGCAAAGGGTTTCGTTCTCGGTCTCTGTATATGGGACGAGGACATTTTCGAGTGCCTCTCTTTTGCGCATTATTTCAAGCTCTGAGTAACCCTGCTTTTTTTTGTATCCGTGATATGAGTCTATGAGGAATTTATTTAGTTTTTTATCCTCACTGATGAGTTTTTCCGCAAACAAAAATATGCCGCCGTCCGTCAAGGAGTCGAATATTTTTTGAACAAGCTGCTCCCTTATGATAGGGCGGATAAATTGCAATGTGAAGTTAGCCACAAAAGCGTTTGACATTGGAAGCCCGGAATTTACAGCGTCTAGCTTTAGGAGCTTAATATTTGCCTCATAAACGGCCGCTTTTTTGGCTGCCACCTCTAGCATATGTTCCGAGTCGTCTATCCCAATCAGCTCCACTTCTTTGCCTTTAAAGCGCTGTGAAAGCCTAATCAGTAGATTTGCGGTAGAACACCCTATGTCGGTTATCGTGCCGCTATCAACATACTCTAAAAGCGCCGCCTCCGTAAGTTCCAAAATATTTTCATAGCCTGGGATGGAGCGTGATATCATATCGTCAAATACGCCGGCCACCTCCTCGTCAAATTCAAACTGTTTTTCTATCGGCTTTGTGAAAATATCGTCTTGCAATGGACTTTCCTTGTAAGAGTGCTCTTTTGGTATAATTTTGCAAAAATTTTAGCGTAGGAGTTCTTTGCAATGGGAGATTCAAAAGCTATTCTTGCACTTAACGAGCTAAAAAGCAAAGCGGCCCTTGCGGCATTTTTTGTGATTTACTGCATTATCGGTCTTTTGCTTGATGTTATCATCTACAATATGCCATCGCTTTCGTACGGTTTTTATATGCTGCTTACTTTTCAGGTATTTCCGATGGCAACCATGGGCATGGCGGCATTTGGGGTCATATCAATATTTGTTACATACTCCATGTACGACAAAATAATGCTTTACGGCCACGAATACAAAGAGATAACGCCTGAAAATGCAATCGGTTTTGAAAGACGGCTTTATAGTATGATAGATTCGCTAGCCGCAAAGGGCGGTCTTGGATATATGCCCAGAGTTTATATCATAGATGCCGACTATATGAATGCTTTTGCCAGCGGCTTTAGCCAAAAGTCGGCGATGGTCGCCATCACCACGGCGCTTATCAATAGGCTTGACGAAAAAGAGATAGAGGCGGTCATGGCACACGAGATTAGCCATATCAAACACGGCGACATCAAACTAACTCTTTTGATTTCGGTACTTGCGAATGTGATGTTATTCGTGGTCAATATCGGCGTTATGTTTTTTGGCGGCTCCAGAGACTCGGGTGGTGCGAGGGCGGCCAAGATGATACTTTTTGTCCTTCAATTTATCTTGCCGCTAATTACGGGTATACTTTCTATGTTTCTTAGTAGAACTAGAGAGTACATGGCGGATGCAGGTTCTGTGGAAATTACGGGCGACAGGCAGGCGATGGCAAATGCGCTCATCAAAATCCACAACAACTATGCCGCCGAGTCTCATGAGGATGAAGGGGGGGAGTTTAGAAGGGCGGCTTATATATTTGAACCGAAAGCATTTGCTTCTTTGTTTTCGACGCACCCGAGTCTGCAAGATAGATTAAAAGCACTTGGTTTTGAAGGAAGATAGGGGTTTGCAGCATAAAATAATAGCAATAGGTTCATCTACTGGGGGGCCGGGGCATATACAAAAAATACTCTCGGCAATCCCTAGTAACTTCAATGCCACAATCATAATAGCTCAGCATATAAATTCAATATTTTTGGATAGTATAGTCGAGAGCCTTAACTCTTTTTGCCGTATTCCTGTGTTTGTCGGAAGGGACGGAATGGTTTTGGAGGTTCCATCGGTTGTGTTTGCCAAAGGCCCCGGTATCAATCAGGTTGTGTACGATTGCAATACTTATAAGCTAAAAATTTTGGACATAGTAAGCGATGACTATTCCCCGTCGGTTAATAGGCTTTTTCTATCCATAGCTGATTTGCCGAAACAGCCGAATGCGCTAGCTGTTTTGATGACAGGGATAGGTGATGACGGTGCAAGGGGTCTTTTGGAGCTTAAAAAAATTGGAGTGCATACGGTTGCCGAGAGCGAAGAGAGTGCCGTTGTATACGGAATGCCTAGGGCTGCATATGAGATGGGTGCCGCCCAAGAGGTCTTGAATCTAGATGGAATAATTAATAAAATTTTGGAGTTTGGCAGATAGTGTATAGTTCGGCGCATGGTGAAATTCTAAACTTTTTTTATAGCAAAACAGGCATTTATTTTGACGAAAAAAAAGACGTAGTCGCTCACAAGATAGATACATTTTATAAATCAAAAGATTTTCACGACATTTCAACTTTTTTAGCCGAGATAAAAAAAGAGGGAATCTTGTGGCAAGAGTTCGTTAATTTGCTAACCGTCAATGAGACCTATTTTTTTAGAGAGACAAAACAGATAGACATAATGGTGGAAATGGCGAGACAAAGGGGGAGTTTTAATATTCTTTGCGCCCCTAGTTCTAGCGGTGAAGAGCCTTACACTATTTTGATGAGTTTGGCCGAAGCGGGTTTGTTGTCAAAGCTCGAAAAGCTTGTTGGTATCGACATAAATAGCTTTGTAATAGAATCCGCAAAAAAGGGTGTATACTCAAAGAGGAGCCTGCATAGGACCTCTATTGAGGTGGCATCTAAATACTTTCGAGAAAATGATGAACGCTATTACGAGATAGTTGCAGAGATTAAGAGATCGGCAGATTTTAGGGTTTTTAACATTTTTGATCCGCATATTAAATCTCTTGGCGAATTCGACTTTGTTTTCTCCAGAAATATGATTATATATTTTGACAAAGAAAGTCGAATGCAGGCAGAGAAAACGCTTCATTCATTGATGAAGCCGGGCGGTGTTTTGTTTTTAGGTCATGCGGATTTAATCCCAAATAACGTAGGATTTAAAAAAGTTGTCCAAAATGGCATCGTTTACTATCAGAAGCAGTAGAGTCTTTTTGGATAAGTTGGCGGCCGCTTTTTTTATTTTGATAGCCTCCATAAGTTACGGCTCACTTGGGGTTGTTGCAAAATTTGCATATGCAGACGGCGTAACTCCGAATATGCTAGCCGTTTCGCAGATGTTTTTTGGGGCATTGATTTTTTCCGTTTATAAAATCAACAAACTAAATTCTTTTCTCAAAGTATCCAAAAAGAACATAATGCTTCTTAGTGTCGGCGGCGCAATGTCGGCTCTAACTGCCTTTTGCTACTATAGATCACTTGAGGCTTTGCCGGCTTCGGTGGCCATTATTATGTTATTCCAGTTTGTGTGGATAGGGCTCGCGCTTGAGCTTTGGCATAAAAGAAGATTTCCGTCAAAAGCGGAAATATTTTCTATACTGCTTTGCTATTTGGGTACTTATTTCAGTGTTGGCGGCGGTTCTAGTATAGGTTTGGACGCAGTTTTTGGCTTGATTTTAGGTTTTCTATCCGGCGCATTTTTTGCGATTTATATATTTTTTAGCTCTACTTGTTGCCTCGATGAAGATTCTGATGCAAGAGCTTTTTGGATTATATTTTCAGCTTTTTTGATATCGGCTTTGTTGTCCGTCGGCTGGCTTGATTTTGAGGGTGTTTATGCGATATTAAAATGGGGTGCCTTGTGCGGATTGCTTGGCGTATTTATACCGTTTTACATATATGCCGTATTTTCCCCACGTATAGGCGCAGGTGCTACGTCCATAATAGGCTCGGCCGAGCTCCCTGCGGCATTGGCATTGTCGGTATTGATTTTAGGGGAAAGCCTTAGTTTTATGCAAATAATCGGCTCATTGCTTGTGTTTTTGGCAATTTTTGTCGTATTTTTAGCGGAAGCTAAAGCCAAATAAAGCCCTTTTGGGTTATCTTTTTAAAAAATAAACAAGGTGGTCGTATGGAAGAAGCGTTAAGGGGATTTTTTACTACCGCCCCCTTTTTGGTTAGTTTTGCAGCAGGGATACTCACTTTTATAAGCCCATGCGTTTTGCCTCTTATTCCGGCATATATATCTTATATATCTGGCATGTCGGTAAAACAGTTGTCATCTCATGGAGAAATAAGTCGAGCCCAGAGAGTGTATATTTTTAATTCCGCATTGATGTTTGTTCTTGGCTTTAGCCTTGTATTTATACTCCTCGGCGCCATTATGGCAAGCCTTATAAGCGATATTTTTAGCTACCAATGGATAACTTGGGTAGCCGGAGGCATTATCGTTCTTTTCGGTATGCATATGGCAGGTTTTATTAGCATTAGATTTCTCAATTTTGAACAAAGGGCGAATTTTGGCGATACGAAGAGCAAATCGTTTTTTGCACCTTTTATCCTAGGATTATCTTTTGCCCTTGGGTGGACGCCGTGTGTGGGACCTATATTTTCTATGATAATAGCCCTTGCCGCACAAGAGCCGGCTACGTCGGTATGGCTTCTTGTCGTATATGCGGCAGGACTAGCTGTTCCTTTCTTGTTGACGGCTGTTCTAACCGGCTTTATGCTCAAGTTTTTTACAAAAATAAAAAAATATTTTAGGACGGTTGAGATAGTCGGCGGCCTACTGCTGATTGTTCTAGGTCTTGCTATAGCGACTGGCGGTATGGGAAAAATTAGCGCATTTTTTATAGGAGGGTAAGTGGATGATAAAAAAGATTTTATTAATAGCCTCTCTTTGCGTATCTGTTTTTGCGGCACAGATAGAGTGGGCGCCAAGTTATAAAGTTGCGGTTGAGAAGGCAAAAAAAGAGAACAAACTCATTTTGCTTATGCTGACCCAACCCGGTTGCCCGGCGTGTTCAGACATGAAAAAGATTATTTCCGGCGATGAGCTAATCGTCAATGAGATAAATACAAAATTTGTCCCAGTGGAAGTAAACGTATATGAGGGGCAGTGGAATCAAAAATTTAGAGCGATAGCAACCCCGACTTTTTACTTTTTGGATTCAAATGAAAACAAGACGACAAAATTCTTGTCCGGCGGAACTAGCGGTCCCGTTTTTTTCAAAATCCTAAAAGAGGCACAACAAAAAAGGTAACATAGAATGCTTATCAAAAATGCAACCGTTTGCGACAAGAGAGGCGAGAAAAAATCTGACGTACGCATAGAAGACGGAAAAATAAAAAAAATTTCAACCAAGCTTGAGCCGAAAAAAAATGAACAGATATTAGAAGCTGACGGTCTCTATCTAATGCCCGGTATGATAGATATGGGGGCCGGAATAGGTGAAGGTGTTCAAGATATCTTCAGGGCTCTTGAAAAACTATCAAATTTTGCCGTAAAAAGCGGGGTTACGACTGTTGCCGTGCAACCTGATACCGCTATAAATACAGAAATAGGACTCGATTATTTCTTTTCAAAATCCAAAGAGATATCGCTTTGCTCACTGACTCCGATAGTTTCCGCCACCGAAAACAACGGCTGCGAAAAGTTAAATAATATGGCGATAATGTATAAAAACGGCGCCGTAGGGGCATTTGTTCCATCCTATGCAAACTCCAACATACTTAAGCGTTCGATGGAGTATGCAAAAATGCAGGGTACTCCACTGTTTGTCACATGTTCAAATCCGCATCTGGATAAAGGCGCCGTGATGCATGACGGCGCCGTCTCTTTTTCTATGGGGCTTGGCGGTTTCAGCGTTGTTTCCGAAAGTAGTGAAATGGCCAAAGTGGTCGATATAGCTTCATACATAGGCTCAAAGCTTGTAGTGCGTTCAATATCAAGCGAGAAATCGACGGCAATCGCAAGGGGTGCAAAAAAACACTATAAAAATATCTTTTTTGACGCCTCCTTACATCATTTGGCACTGATTGACGAGAGCTGTAGAGGCTATAATAGTTATGCCAAAAATTTCCCGCCTCTTAGGGAGGCAAGAGATAAGGAGTCTTTGCTTGCAGCTGTAAAAGACGGTACGATAGATACTATAAGTTCCGGGCATAGACCCGCTACCAGACTGATGAAAGATCTCTCTTTTGAAGAGGCGGCATTTGGAATCGAGTCTTTGGAGTTTTTCTTTTCGGCAGTTTATTCTGTTTCATTGGAGCACAACATATCTCTTTCTAAGATTAGCGAGTTGACGAGCTACAATCCGGCGTTGATACTAGGGCTTGAAAAAAAGGGGCTGATAAAAGAGGGGTTTGACGCAGATGTTTTCTTGTTTGATCCAAAAGGCAAGCCGAATTCTCCACATGAGCGCTCCCCTTATCTGGGCCTAGCTTTGAAGGGTGGAGTTGCCTGTACCATTATAGACGGCGAGGTGAGATTTTGTCTATAGGCAAAGGTTTGGAATCTTTTCTTGCGTTTGTAGGCACCCCCTTTATGGCGGCTTATAAGAGTATAGAGAAATTCGGGCAATTTTTTATTTTTAATTCAAGACTATTGTCGCTTGCTTTTCGGCGCCCTTTTAGGCTTAAAGAGATTTTTTATGAGATAGAGCGCATAGGGATACAATCTACCTCTATCATAGTTTTGACGGCCGTTTTTATGGGTCTTGTGCAGGCAATACAGATATACCAAGGTTTCCATAGGTTTGGGATGGAAAATATGATGGGCTATACGATTTTTTATGCACTTGGTAAAGAGCTGGCGCCGGTCGTTGCAGCTCTTATGGTAACAAGCCGTGCTATCAGTTCCATGGCGGCCGAGCTTGGGACGATGAGAGTGACCGAGCAAATTGACGCTATAGATACCCTTGCGGTCGACTCAAAAAAATTTCTTGTTATTCCAAAAATTATAGCCGCCACGATAGCCCTGCCAATACTTACTGCCGCATTTAATGTGGTTGCCAATGTATCGTCTTTTGCCATAGCTGTTGCGGCGCTTGATATAAATCCAACCTCATACCTAAACACTATACGCCAATATGCGGAATTTAGCGATTTTATTACTGGTCTTGTTAAGGCTGGATTTTTCGGTTTTCTAATTAGCTCTATCGGAACTTATTGCGGATATCATGCTTCCGGCGGCGCAAGGGGTGTTGGGCAGGCTACTACTGTGGCCGTTGTGGCCTCTTCAGTTACTATACTTGTGGCGGACTATTTTTTAGCGTCATTTTTTATATTGATTGGATATTAAATTGGGCTCTTCTATATTTGGACCTGTCTTGTCAAGACGGTTTGGTCTATCTTTGGGCGTTGATCTTGTTGGTGCAGGGGTCAAGAAGTGTAATTACGACTGTCTTTATTGCGAACTCCCAAAAGCCAAAAAAGTATCATCGATAGACGATGTAAAAGCACCGGAAATAATCGCCGACGAAGTTGCCGCCGCCCTTGTGAAACATCCGGATATTGACTTTATTACGCTTACGGCGAACGGTGAGCCGACTCTGTATAAAGAGCTCGCAAAGCTTGCCTTATTGCTGAATAAAATCAAAGGCGATAAAAAACTACTTATCCTCTCTAACGGCTCTACTATATGTGATGCACAAATAAGGGGGGCATTGAAACTATTTGACGTCGTTAAACTCTCTCTCGATAGTGCGCTAGATATGAGTTTTAAAAAAATAGATAGACCGCTAGGGATAACTCCTGAAAAACTTGTAGAGTGCATGGGGTCTTTTAGACGCGAGTATGATGGCACTTTTGTGCTGGAGAGCTTGTTTGTAAAAGGTGTCAATGACTCGAAAGAAGATGTATTTGCGCTTAATGAGGCATATCTACGAATAAAACCGGATAGAATCGATTTGAGCACTATAGATCGCCCTCCTGCCTATAATGTAGAAAAAATAACTGATGGCGATTTGCATAAAATAGCTTCAATGCTAGATAAGAGCTTAATGGTAAGCATAGCCAATAGAAAAAGCGGAGAAGCCAAAACCAGAGCCTTTAGCGAAGAAGAAATAATCTACATGTTAAAAAATAGACCGTTTAGTTTTTTTGACATTGAGACTTTGTATGACGAAGATTCAAAATCTGTTTTAAGGGCGCTGATCGGTTCAGGCAAGGTGCAAACAAAAGAAGTTGCCGGTACAGAATTTTATTGGGCTTTGTAAAATTTTTGCCGTATACTCCGTCGGGCCAAATATTATTATAATTACAACAATATAGTATAATTACTTTGACAAATAAAAGGAGCCTCTAATGAATAAAATAATATTGCTTTCTGTCTTGGTGTCATCCACTGTAGTTTTCGGAGCGGATATGGATATCCAAAAACAAAAGGTCGCCGCAGGCGAACTCAAAAAAACAATGATGGGCGAACTAAAAGCTAAATTGAGTGAAAATCCGGTGTCTGCGATAGAGTTTTGTTCCAAAAATGCACTTGCGATTACCGATAGTGTTGCCAAAAAACACGGACTAAAAATCAAGAGAGTATCTGAGAAAAATAGAAATACGGCAAATACAACCGATGCTAGTGACAAAAAGGCTATTGCGCATTTTACCGAGGCGATGAAACAAAGCGGTAAGCCGGGAGAGTTTGTGGTGGTTGATGGGAAGTATTATGAGCCTATGGTGACAAACGATATGTGTATGGTATGTCACGGCAAAGAAGAGACTATATCGGCGCCCGTTGCAGACAAAATCAAGAAGCTATATCCTGCCGATAAAGCCCTTGGATATAGCGTCGGTGAATTGAGGGGCGTGATTGCTGTTTGGTAAAACACAAATTTTTTCTTGACAAACTAAGAAAATTTGTATATAATCACGCTTCCATTTTGGCTGTGAGCCAAGAAGGTTAGATTCCGGATTAGCTCAGTGGTAGAGTAGGTGACTGTTAATCACTTGGCCGCAGGTTCGAATCCTGCATCCGGAGCCACCTTGTGAATGGAGCAATATGCGGGAGTAGCTCAGTGGTAGAGCACAACCTTGCCAAGGTTGGGGCCGCGGGTTCGATCCCCGTCTCCCGCTCCACTCGTTTTCGGATGTAGTATGCGAGTGTGGTGGAATAGGTAGACACAAGAGACTTAAAATCTCTCGGACTTTTTGTCCGTGCCGGTTCGATTCCGGCCATTCGCACCACAGCGTTTGATAATTTCTTTTATATTTTTTTTATATGTCGGCGATATAGCCAAGTGGTAAGGCAGGAGCCTGCAAAGCTCCCATCCCCGGTTCGAATCCGGGTGTCGCCTCCACTATTTCTTGGGTAGGTGGCAGAGTGGTTGAATGCACCGGTCTTGAAAACCGGCGATGGTGATGAGCCATTCGGGAGTTCGAATCTCCCCCTGCCCGCCACTAACTAATCTAAACCAATCCAATAAAATCCAATAAACCCCCGAAAATAAAGCCCTCAAGACATATTCTTAGTCCAGCACAATCTAAGCAAATTTAACCAAATCTACGATTTTAAGTAATAACCTAAGTAATAACTTGTAGAACGTAGTTACTACATCCAAAAAGTTATTACATAAAAATGTAATAACAGACGAGGTTATTACTATGCCAAAAATGGTTACACAACTTAATGACACTCAAATCAAAAATGCAAAGCCTAAAAAAAGACTATCAACTCTCTGATGGACAAGGCTTATTTCTTCTAGTAAAGACTTCTGCTGCCAAATGGTGGCGTTTTAATTATGTGAGCCCAAACGACGGAAAAAGAAAACTACTTAGCTTTGGTACATATCCAGAAATATCACTTGCCAAAGCGAGAGCAAGGCGAGATGAGGCAAGACAAAAAATTGCCATAGGTATTGACCCATCCGATGAAAGACAACAGATAAAACAATCCAAAAAAGAAGAGCAAGCAAAAACAAAGACGACTTTTCAATCCGTAGTGAATGAATTCTTTGCTAGCAGAAAGAAAATATGGAGCGATAGTAACTATCACAAAAACTATAGCGCTCTTAGGCGAGATATCTTGCCTGTTTTTGCTGATAGAGCTATGAATGAAATATCAAAACAAGAATTTTTGCAGGCTATTAAAAAAATTGAACAAAGGGGTGCAACAAGGGCATCAAGGGATACCTTTAATCTGTGCGGGCAAATTTGGAGATATGCTGTCACGCATGACAAAGTAGAGCACAATATAGTTGGTGATATTGATAGACAAAGCGCCCTTCAGCCGCACAAAACGACCCATTTTAGAACGATTACAGACACAAGAAGGGTTGGGCAGCTATTGCATGCGATTGATGAGTATGATGGAAGCTATATCGTCAAATGCTCACTTAGGCTGGCCCCTATGTTGTTTCTTAGACCGAGTGAGCTTGGTGGGCTAATGTGGGAAGAGATAAATATGGAGGCCTCTGAACTTCGTATCAAGCCAGAGCGTATGAAAATGAGGCAACTTCATATTGTGCCCTTGGCAAAGCAAGCAAAAGCTATTTTAGAAGATATTCAGATGTTAACTGGCAACGGGGTTTTTGTGTTTTCAAGCAGAATTAGCACCGTAAAGCCGATAAGTGAAAACACATTAAATCAGGCGCTAAAGCGTATAGATTTTGGCGATGAAATAGTGGCGCACGGCTTTAGGGTTATGGCTTCTACTCTTTTGAGCGAGCAAAAAGGGACGCATGGTTTTAACTCCGATGTCATAGAGAGACAGCTAGCTCACGGCGAAAGAAACTCTGTGCGGGCATCCTATAATCACGCAGAGTATTTGGCTGAACGAAAAAAGCTTATGCAATGGTGGGCCGACTACCTAGACAAACTAAAATCTGTTTCATAATGCCATTACCCCAAATAATGCTCCGTAATGCTCGCCCTAAAATGTTTCATCTCTAGTGATACTCCTTGCAACGCCTCTTCGTAGGAGTATCCACATCTTT
>CAZVTM010000029.1:0-20708 GCA_964630205.1 uncultured Helicobacter sp.
AAAACAGTTCTAGCGGGGCTTAGGCCTTGCTAGAAACTTCCTTTAATACTTCTTCAAACCCCATATTCGCATCCACCGTCAAATCGGCTTTTTGCATATAGATAGGCTCTCTCATCTCGAATATTTTTCTAGCAAACTCGACATCGGCAAACAAAGGTCTTTTATCAAACTCTTCGGCTTTTAGTCTCTCTAGCAAAGTCTCGAAATCGACTTTTAGATATATCGTTTTGCCTAGCTCTGAGAAATTATCTATCACTGTCGGCATTCCGCCGCCCGTTGATATGACGGCGTTTGAGACATTGGCGCTTAGCCATTCAAAGCAGCTCTTTTCGCACTCTCTGAAATACGCTTCACCCTTTTGTTCAAACATATCTCTGATTTTTTGCCCCTCGAAGCTCTCTATGAGTGCATCGGTATCGACAAAATACACCCCTTTTTCTTTTGCCAGAGCCCGTCCTACACTACTTTTGCCGCTTCCCATAAAACCTATAAGTACTATGTTGCTCATTGCGAAACCTTGATTGTTTTGAGCGGATCCATGCACTTTTCAATATCGTATGTTTTTTTGATTCGCTCACCGTCTATCGTCTGATACTCTATGGTTATTTTCTTGATTTTTACCGATTCGACTGGCGGAGTAATGGTGATTGGTGCAAGCGGCTCAACTTTGTTTATTTGAGCCATTGATGCTTCGAATAGGTTCTCTTTTTGCGGCGCCTTAAACGGGTTTTCCCTTGCAAACAGTGAGAGCGATAGCAAGGCTAGTGCAAGAGCTGTTCTCATTTGTCTCCTTCGAGTCTTTTTAGCTCAAAATACTCTTTTTGGTATTTGGCGTTTTGTTCTTTTAGTTTTTCTATTTCTGATTTGAGATGGTCTCGTTGGTCTTCTAAGCTAAAAAGAGTGGATACAGAGTTTTGCCCAAACAACAATGAGCCTGTATAAACTGCAAACAATGCAACAAGACCAAAAAGAGCCACAAGCTTCCATACGCCGCTACTAAAATCAAATAGCTTGCGGCGTTTTGGCTGCTCTAACTCCTCTAAAATCTCGTTCATATTTTATTTTTTAAAAATGCTTCTTCCTATGTATTCAGCGGCGTCGCCAAGCTCCTCTTCTATCTCAAGAAGTCTGTTGTATTTTGCTATACGCTCGCTTCTTGCGGTTGAGCCTGTTTTGATTTGCCCTGAATTCACAGCTACGGCCAAGTCTGCTATGAAGCTATCTTCCGTTTCACCGCTTCTGTGTGAAACGATGCAGGTATAGTCGTTTCTATGCGCAAGTCTCATAGTTTGCATGGTCTCAGAGAGCGTACCTATTTGGTTTAGCTTGATAAGTACGGAGTTTGCGATATTTTTTTCGATCCCCTCGGCGACTATCTTTTTGTTTGTTACGAATAGGTCGTCGCCTACGAGTTGTACTTTGCCACCAAGTCTTTTTGTTAGCTCAGCCCAGCCATCCCAGTCGCCTTCGTCAAGACCGTCTTCGATAGAGACGATAGGGTATTTTGAGATTAGCATCTCATAGTAATCAACCATTTCAGAGCTTGTTAGTACTCTATTTTCTGTGTGCAGGTTGTATTTTCCGTTTTCATAGAACTCGCTTGATGCTACGTCAAGCGCTATGCATATTTGCTCACCCGCTTTGTATCCGGCTAGCTCTATCGCTTTCATGATTTTTTGGATTGGCTCTTCATTGTTGGCAAGGCTTGGCGCAAAACCACCCTCATCGCCGATATTTGTAGAATGTCCTTCGTCGTGAAGCACTTTTTTTAGCGCCTGGTAAACCTCCGCAGAAGCCCTGAGTGCCTCTCTGAAGCTATCAAAGCCGATAGGCATAATCATATACTCTTGGAAGTCTGCACTGTTTGCGGCATGCGCACCGCCGTTGATGATATTTAGCATCGGCGTTGGAAGCACTACGGCGTTTGCTCCACCGAGATATCTATACAGAGGCACTCCAAGTGAGCTCGCTGCCGCTCTTGCTACTGCCATAGAAACCCCAAGCGCTGCGTTCGCGCCTATATTTGAGTAGTTTTCAGTTCCATCGACTTGCTTGATGATAGCATCAATATGTCCTTGGTTAAAAGGGCTAAGACCCATTATTTCATCGGCTATTAGTGTTTTTACGTTTTCGCATGCTTTGAGAACACCTTTCCCACCAAATCTTGCTTTGTCGCCGTCTCTAAGTTCAAGCGCTTCTCTTTTACCGGTACTTGCACCGCTCGGTACGTACGCACTCTCTACCGTTCCATCGGATAGGCGAACTGTTACTTTTACCGTTGGGTTTCCTCTTGAGTCTATCGCTTCGCTCGCATATAGGTCATCTATGTATATCATTCGTCATCTCCTGTACTGGTTTCATCTGATAGGCTTGGTAGTTCACCCTCCATGCCGATACTATTGCGTATTTCGTTTTCAATTTCTTGACAAATGGACGGATTGTCTCTTAGGAAAATTTTTGAGTTCTCCCTTCCTTGCCCGATTTTGGTTGATTTGTACGAGAACCATGCTCCTGCTTTATCGATGATATCGAGCTTAACGCCGTAATCGATTATTTCGCCCATTTTGCTAATGCCTTCGCCAAACATTACATCGAACTCGGCTTGTCTGAACGGAGGTGCAACTTTGTTTTTGATAACTTTCGCTTTTACGCGGTTACCGATGACGTCTTCACCTTGTTTTAGGCTTTGTATCTTTCGTATGTCTATCCGGACGGACGCATAGAACTTGAGTGCATTTCCACCCGTAGTCGTTTCATTGTTGCCGTAGCTCATGCCGCCGATTTTTTGGCGTATCTGGTTGATAAATATTACGGTTGTGTTCATCTTGTGAAGTACGCCTGCCAGCTTTCTGAGGGCTTGGCTCATAAGTCTCGCTTGAAGACCCATATGGCTATCACCCATATCCCCTTCTATCTCTGCTTTTGGAGTTAGGGCTGCTACGGAGTCAACGACTATTACATCGACTGCGCCGCTGCGAGCCAATGTCTCCACTATCTCAAGGGCTTGCTCCCCGAAATCAGGCTGGGATACGAGCAGGTTATCCGTATCTACGCCCAGGTTTTTTGCATACTTGACATCAAGCGCGTGCTCGGCATCCACAAATGCGCATACGCCGCCCTGTTTTTGAGCCTCCGCTACTATGTGCAGAGTGAGCGTGGTTTTTCCAGACGACTCAGGTCCATATATCTCGATGATACGACCTTTTGGGACGCCGCCGATTCCAAGGGCAAGGTCAAGCCCGAGTGAGCCCGTAGAGATTGCCTCTATATTCTCCTCGGCTTTGTCGCCAAGCCTCATCAACGCACCTTTTCCGAATGCTTTATCTATTTGTTTTATTGCTAATTCTAGTGATTTTTTTTTGTTTTCATCCATCCGGTTTAGGCCTTTTTTGCGGGATTATGAAATTATGTTAACACTTGGACGCTTAAAGTAGGAAGCGGTAAAATCCGCCAAAAAAGACGGAAAAAATATGCCAAAAATAAGCGTTGCCCACTCTCCTGACGCAGATGATATTTTTATGTATTACGCCATCAAATTTGGGTGGGTAAATACTGGGGATTTAGAGTTTGATAATATTGCCCTTGATATTGAGACGCTAAACGAAGAGGCTCTAAAGGGAACCTACGATGCTACCGCTATTAGCTTTGGGGCGTATCCTTTTATGAGAGATGATTATGCACTTCTTCGGTGCGCTATGAGTTTTGGAGAAGGGTATGGCCCAAAACTAGTGAAGAAAAAAGGTGTAAAACTAAAAAAGAACTTCAAGGTAGCGCTAAGCGGCAAGTATACTACAAACGCAATGCTTTTTCGCATAGCTTATCCGGACGCCCGCCCTGTGTACATGAATTTTTTAGAAATTGAAAAAGCGGTGCTTGATGGCGTAGTTGACGCAGGGGTGCTAATACACGAGGCGATACTTACATACTCGGATGAGCTTGAGGTGGAGTGCGAGATATTCGAGATTTGGCAAGGGCTTGCTGGAGATATGCCTCTGCCCCTTGGAGGAATGGCGATTAGGCGTTCCATTCCACTTCTGCGAGCGATAAATATTGAAAACATACTACTTGACGCTGTGCGGATAGGGGTAAAAAACAAAGAAACCCTTAGTCGGATGCTTCTGGAGCGTGACCTCATCAGAGTCGACGCAAAAAAACTTGAAAAATATCTGTCGATGTATGCAAATGAACGCTCTGAAACCATAGATGATACGTCGCTTGCGGCTATCGATAAGCTGTTTGAAATAGGATATAATTGCGGTATTTACGATGCAAAAGTGAGTGCTGCGGATATGCTGCTCCCAAAAGAGTATGTCGATTATAGATTTAGTTAAGGAGACGAAGTGGAAGCGAAGCTAATGGCGTTAACAATGGAGACGCTCAAAATTACACTTATCATCTCGATGCCTTTACTCCTTGCCGGACTCCTTGCCGGACTTGTCGTCAGCATATTTCAGGCCACTACACAAATCAATGAAGCCACCCTATCTTTTTTGCCAAAAATTGTCCTTACGGGGGTCGTTATGCTCTTTACGATGCCTTGGATGATGAATGAGCTGATTGACTTTACGACCCGTATTATCCGAATGATTCCCACCTTCGTCTTTTAAATGCTCAAAAAAACTATTGATTTTTCAAAATACTCTTCCATATGTTTGGGTCCGACTGTTGAGGTGAACGTTATCGAAAACGAAGCGGATGCCGCGGCGTTTGACGGTTTTATCATAGGCGGTGCATACAATCTAATAGTAACGGGCAAAAATAAAAATCTAGCCGTTCTGGGCGAAGAGTTTGAATATGTGAGACTTGAAGATGACAAACTTTATGTCGGCGCTGCAATGAGCGGGGGACGGGTATTTAGCTTTGCAAAGAAAAATAATCTGGCGGGTTTTGAGTTTCTAGGCGGACTCCCCGGAACCGTAGGCGGTATGCTCTCAATGAATGCCGGACTTAAGGGGCAAGAGATATTTAATAGTATCGTTGCCGTGAAGTTCGCGGATGGATATAGGCAAAAAAGCGATATAGAGCATGGCTATAGATTTGCAAATCTTGGCGGTATAGCTCTAGAAGCCGTGTTTGAGGCTAGCAAAAAAGGCTTTGACGAAGCGCTGTTTGATGAGCTAAAAAACGCTCGTAAAAATCAGCCGAAAAATCCGAGCGCCGGAAGCTGTTTTAAAAATCCGCCGGGTGATTATGCTGGAAGACTCCTTGAGGAAGCAGGGATGAAGGGCTACAGAATAGGTGATATGGCTTTTAGCGATATTCATGCAAATTTTCTTGTAAATATGGGTAATGGAAAAGTAGACGATGCGCTAGAACTTATAGAACTAGCGCAAAAAAAAGTCATGGAAAAGTCAAAAGTCAAATTGGAGCTTGAGGTAAAAGTGGTTTAGAGGAGGCATCCGCCTCTTCTAAGTTAACTTAGTGGCAACCGCCGCCGCAGCAAGATGAACCTGTAGCGCCTGCAGCTTTTGCAGCCTCAAGAGCGGCTTCATAGTTTGGCTCGGCAGTTATTTCGCTTACAAGCTCTTTGTAAACTACCGTTCCCGCTTTGTCAACTACGAATATAGCTCTAGCTGTAAGACCCCTAAGAGCGCCTTCGCCTATTAGTACGCCGTAAGCTTTTGCAAACTCTTTGTCTCTGAAGTCTGAGCATACGTCAAGGTTTTCGATACCTTCAGTCGTACAAAATCTACCTGCCGCAAACGGAAGGTCCATAGATACGATTTGGATTTTTGCACCGTTGATTTTTGATGCGTCAACATTGAATCTTCTAGTCTCAGCTGCACATACAGCAGTGTCAAGAGACGGAACAGTTACGATTATTTGGATACAATCGCTTGCGCCGCCCACTACTACGTCAGCAAGGCCTTTATTTGGAAGAGTAATCGCAGGAGCTTTATCTCCTACTTTTATTTCTGTTCCCTCTAGATTTACCGGACTACCTTTGAAAAGTACTGATGCCATTTTTTATCTCCTTGTTTTTTGATAACTGCTCAAATTGTAGGCTAAAAAAGATAAAATTAGTCTTAATTAAAATTTGCTCTTGACGCAACATCAAAATCTGCATAATTTTTGAACATTTTTTCTTTATAAGCCTCTACGCCGACCCTACCTATCATAGCCGCATTATCCGAGCAAAATTCCATTTTTGGAAAAATAAGCTCAAACTTATGCTGTTTAGAGAGTATATCAAGTTCGCTTCTAAGGCGCTTATTTGCGGCTGCTCCACCGACTACACCGAGAGTTTTTGGCGGATTATTTTTTATTATTTGTTTGATTTTAAATAGTAGATGTGCTGTTGCTACTTTTTGAAACGAAGCGGCAAGATCCGCTTTTTTTTGCTCATCCGCCTCACCCGTTTCTTCTATTTTTAGTCTAAAAGCATTTTTGAGACCGGAGTAGCTAAACGCAAGTCTATTGTCTTGGAGGGCTATAGGGAGCTCATAGCGGCTTTCATCACCTTTCGCCGCCCACGCTTCGATGAGAGGGCCGCCTGGATAGCCAAGCTCAAGCATTTTTGCCGCCTTATCAAAGCTCTCGCCGAAGCTATCATCCATCGTCTTTGCAACTAGTTCGATGTTTGACATATCGGCGACCTTCATGTATTGGGTGTGGCCGCCGGATACGAGCAAAACGTCGAGTGGCAATATAGCTTCAGCCTCTATAAAAAGCGAGTAAATATGCCCAATCAAGTGGTTGACGGGAATGAGCGGGACGCCCAGTGCTATTGCTATGCTTTTTGCCATTGAAACTCCCTCTACGAGAGAGACGACAAGCCCAGGTTCATTAGTGACGGCTACAGCCTTGACGCTAGGCAGGTACTCTGAGGCAGACTCCAAAAGTTTTGGCAACGCAAGAGCATGCAAGCGGCTGGCAAGTTCCGGTACGACGCCTCCGTATACGCTGTGCTCAGCATCCTGTGATATTTTGCGATGAAAAAGAAGCTTTTTTGTGGATATTTCCGTAATTGCTATTGCACTATCGTCGCAGCTTGATTCTATCGAGAGTATCATGCCGTTATCCATTCATATGCAAAAGGCCAAGCGCCATATCCGGCATCTGAATTGAGATGCCCTCCGTTTTCAATAATTTTCATTTCGCAACCGAGCTCTTTTTGAAGCTCTTGCGCTTCATGAATATTCATGTATTTGTCGTTTGTGCTAGCCACAAATAGGGCATTGCCTGAAAGCGTTGCGGCTTTAGGATATGGGAAAAATGTGTCTATTGCCTTTATATTTGTACTTCTTGCGGGAGGGGCAACCAGCAGTACCTTTTCAAAATTAGCTTTTGGGTACGCCTTTGCATACCAAAACCATAGCATATTGCCAAGCGAGTGACACACTACTCTATCAGGCTTGAATGACTCTATAGCCTGCTCTAGCGTCTCGAGCCACACTTTTTTGCGAGGTGTGTGCATAAAAGGAAGTTGTGGGAAATATACCGGATAGCCCGCCTTTGCAAGTTCTGATGCAAGCCAGCTTTGCCAATGCGGAAAGTCGCTTCCTCCCCAGCCGTGGAGTATGAGAATTTTAGGCTTTGATGATGCTTCTTGCATACTTTCTTACCTCGTTATCCATGTCAAAAACATCGTCTATACTTGCCGTTTTCGCCCATTCAAATTTTTCGCATGCCTCAAAAATAGTATTTGCTATTTCTCCAAAAGCTATTTTTTCATCCAAAAACGCAGCTACGGCAATTTCATTGGCGGCATTTAGAACAAGAGCCAAAGATGGATTTGCCAAAAGTTTGTCTTTTAGCGTCCATACCGGATATCGCACCTCCTCTATCGCTCTAAACTCAAGTGCGCCGAGCCTCAGCAGATCTATACTTTTGAATAAATCGGGGGTGGCTTTACCGGCAAGAGCGTAAGAGATAGGGAGCCTCATATCCGGCTCACTCATTTGTGCCGTGGTAACTCCATCGTCAAATTCTATCATGGCGTGTATCGTGGAGCTTGTCTCTATGATGGCGTCATATGATATCTCGGAACCAAAGAGCCAATAAGCTTCTATAATTTCAAATAACTTGTTTACCATCGTGGCGCTGTCTACCGTGATTTTGCGCCCCATAGTCCAGTTCGGGTGGCGCAATACGTCGGTTACGCTTGAGGCGTGTATTTCGGATAGCGGGGCGTCCCTGAGGGCTCCGCCGCTTGCGGTTATCGTCATTTTATTTAGTTTGCCCATACCGCGGTTTAGATACCAAAGTGCAAAATGTTCGCTGTCTACAGGTGTAATTTTGGATATATCGATGAATTTTCCCGCCGTTACGAGAGATTCTTTGTTTGCTAGCGCCACTTCTTTGCCCAGCTCTATGCACTCAAGCGTTGAGCGAAGCCCTGCGAAGCCGACTATCGCATTAAGCGCTTTTTGACTTGTCGTTTTAGAGAGAGCCTCGCTTAGTCCCTCCGCTCCATAGAAAATTTGAGTACCCATATAGTTTTGCCCTATAGAGCCGTCGTTTTTTTCTATGCAGGCATATTTTGGACGAGATTTTTCTATTTGCTTTTTAAGAAGTTCGGTGTTGCTTCCAGCCGCCAATAGCTCTATACCTATATGCTCTCTTTCGCATACGTCAAGGGCATTTACCCCTATGGAGCCGGTGGAGCCGAGGATTATCAATAAAGACCTCTAAGTAGTACCACCATGGCTACGGCCCCAAACAGATGTCCGTCTAGTCTATCAAGCACTCCGCCGTGACCGGGGAGAAAATTGCCGCTATCTTTTACATCGGCATGTCTTTTTAGCGAGGATTCGAAAAGATCGCCGAATATCGATGCCGTAGATACGGCAAACGATATAATAAGCGCTTTAAAAAACGGCAAAAACGCCATTCCCATCAATGTTCCAACAATGCTCGCTACGAGTATACCGCCAAGGACACCTTCTAGTGTTTTATTTGGGCTTGCGGGGGAGAAGGGCACTTTGCCGACCGCTTTTCCCGTGAAATAGGCAGCCGTATCTGTAACCGCAACTATGACTATCAGCCAAAAGAGCGACGCCATTCCGTAGTCTTTGTATAGGGAGAGCATAAATAACATCGGTGCGGTAGGATACAAGAAAACCATAAGATTTCTCGCCCCTTTTTGGCTCTCCGATTCATCCAAGAAGCCCACCCTGTTTTTGAATGCTAGATATCCAGCATATATCAACAATACGAAAAATACCAAGTCTTCCGGGTCTGTCATAAAATACGCCGCAAGCCATATCAAAATAGCGATAGGGTATAGCGACATTTTCTGGAGTTTAAAAAGCTTGTTCGCCTCTATGAACCCTAAAAAATAAAACACCCCCATGAACGCCCATGTCAGGAAGTAATTATCTATAAGTATTACGCCTACCGTGATGCCTATAAGTACGAATGCCGTCATGTAACGCTCTTTTGAAGCGTTCAAAAAATGCGGGGTTTGCAACTAAATTGTCCTTGTTAAAACTTTTAAACTTTTAAATCTAATATATGATCGGATTTATAGGGCTCTTTGGGCTCTTCTTCCTCTTTTTTTTCTCTTTTTTGCTCTTTGTATTGTTCATTGCTTTTGCCACCGTCGGCATCGGCATTAATCTTTTGAGAGCCATCCGATTCGATGACAGGCTCTATTTTTGGCTCTTTTTCCTGTTCCGCTTGCATGGCTACGAAAGCTTGCATGTCAAATCTCTGTGCAACCCCTTGATGAAGCTGTGAAACAAGAGGGGCGGCTTGATTGACGTATATCTGGGAACCAACAGGCGTGACGGCTGCCATGTCCTATTCCTTTTTTACCGTTAATGTCTTGTAGTTGACATAGTTGACGTTTGCCCCTTCTACCGGGGAGACATCTCTCCTTTTTGTATAATCGACCGAATAAGAGCCGCTTTGCGATACGGAAAGCTCGACGCACATTTTTGCCGCAAACAAGATAACGTCATCCGGAACCTTTTGTTTGTCCGTATGCAAAACAGTATGCGCTGAAGGCAAATCTTTTATATGAAACCAAAAGTCATTTGAACGGGCTAATTTTAGCAATTTTTCGTTTCCTTTTCGGTTTTTCCCCGTACTGATTTTGTAATCTTTGTAGAAAACCTCGAAAATATCGCTAGATTCCCCCTTTTTTTCGGCTCCTTTTTGCCTTTGGGTAAAGAGCCTTACCCCTTCCTCGTCGGCCGCAGAGGCTACTGCGCTCCTTTGGGCTTTCAAGAAACTGAGTCGCTCACCTACTGATTCTTTTTCTTTGTATATTCCATCGGCTTTTCGGCGTAGTTTTTTAGCTTTTTGATAAAAAAAGTTCAAAATTTCTTTTTGGCTTCTAAAATCCGGGAGCTCGATATTAGTTTGTTTGCCTTCAAAGTCATCTAGCGTGACGCTCTTTTGGTGCGGGGTTACCAGATGGGCATTTGCACATAGTAAATCCCCTATTTTCAGAGCTTCGTCTGACTTTTGGATTAGCTCGTCCGGCTCTTCAAACGTAGCCAGCAAATCCTCAAGCTTTTCTATTTTTTTGTCTATTTGGGCTATCTTTTGAGCTCTTAGATTTTCAAGCCGATTTTTTTGCTTTTGTGAGAGCATATTTTCCAGATATTCGTCCACATCCCCGATATTCATATCCGAAAATGCAAAAGGGGGCGGCGGAGGGGCGGCGTAAGTTTGCCCTATCCGAAGGTCGCGCACCCCGCTTGTCTCGTATCTGAGAGCAGAGATGATGTTCCCTTTGTCGTCGGTGATCACGGCGTTTGCGCTTTTGCCCGTTAGCTCCAATACAAGAATGGTTTTTTGCTCTTTGTAGCCTAGTTTTGAGGAGGCGTAGATATATATTATTTTGTCGCTATTTGACAGTTCTATACCGTCCACATCGCATTTCGAAAAATATTTTGAGAGGGCGGCATCGAATGGGGCTTTGTACTCTTTTGGGGCTGTTTTTTCGTTTTTGAATATGAAGTTGTGCCCACGGGTCAAATCAAAAAAATATGTCTCATCTCTTGAAAACTCGACCTTTAGCACGGAGTCGGCTACTCGTGAGACACGACCCAGCTTTTTTTCGTTTTGCAGTTTTGATACAAGGGCTTTCAGTACGGCGTATTTCATGCCGTAATTTTACCGATAAAAGCCAAAATCGGCTAAAATTGCGACAAATAAGAGCATTTAAAGGTACAAAAATGGGACAAACGATAACCGAAAAAATATTTAGTGACCATGCGGGCAAAGCGGTAAAAGCGGGTGACATCGTAAGGGTAAAAGTCGATATGACGATAGGCAACGACATCACGACGCCTCTATCCATCAGAGCGTTTGAAGAATCGGGCGCTACAAAACTAGCAAATCCAGAAGGCTTTTGTATAGTCATGGACCACTTCATCCCAGCAAAAGACATAGCGAGCGCCAATCAGGCTCGTATCAGCCGTGATTTTGCCGCTAAGCACAATATGAAACTCTTTTTTGACGAAAAAGATATGGGTATCGAACACGCCCTCTTGCCTGAAAAAGGGCTTGTAGTCCCTGGGGATGTCATCATAGGCGCAGACAGCCACACCTGTACGCACGGGGCACTTGGGGCATTCTCCACGGGTATGGGAAGCACAGACTTGGCATTTACTATGATAACGGGCGAAAACTGGTTTAAAGTGCCTGAGACTATCAAAGTAGTGTTCAAAGGCAAACCAAAAGAGTATGTAACAGGCAAAGACCTAATCCTAGAAATCATCCGAATGATAGGCGTAGATGGCGCACTATACAAAGCGCTTGAGTTCACGGGTGACACGATACAGTACCTCACGATGGACGATAGATTTAGCCTTTGCAATATGGCTATCGAAGCTGGTGCGAAAAACGGTATCGTAGCGGTAGATGATACGACAAGGGCGTTTTTGGCTGACAAAAACCTAGCAAGGACTCCAAAAGAGTTTTACTCCGACGAGGATGCGCAGTATTGCCAAGTGTTAGAGATAGATGTGGCGGCTTTGGAGCCTGTCATTGCATATCCGTTCTTGCCATCAAACGGCAAACCTCTTAGCACAGCCGAGGCGGACAAAATCAAGATAGACCAAGCGTTCATCGGCTCTTGTACGAATGGAAGGTTATCAGACCTTGAGATGGCAGCGAAGATATTAAAGGGCAAAAAAGTAGCTCCTCACGTGAGGCTAATCATCACCCCTGCAACGCAAAAAATCGCTTTGCAAGCTTATAAACTAGGCTATGTAGATATATTCGTAGAAGCGGGGGCAGTATTTTCCAATCCTACATGCGGCGCATGTCTAGGCGGATATATGGGAATACTAGGCGACGGTGAGAGGGCGATAGCCACGACAAACAGAAACTTCGTAGGCAGAATGGGCGCTAGAACTTCTGAAGTCTATCTAGCCAACTCCGCAATAGCGGCGGCTAGCGCGATAGCTGGGTATATCGTGGGGCCAAAAGGGGATTAAACCCCTTTTGCTTTCTCGTTTCCTAGTTCTTTTCCTTTTTTACCAAGCTCCATAATCTTTTCAACCAAACCAAGCGCATCTTCTTTTGATTCTTTGTTTGAATATACTTTTTGTGAGCGGGTCTTCTAGTATTTTTTCGATAGTAGGCAAAATAAATGCTGTATCAATTCTATTGCCAATATAAGGTTTTAAAACATCATGTCCAGTAAGTAAATTTTTAGCAAGCAAAGATTTTTGTCTATACTCTTGAGATAGTCTCTTGTATTCCGAATAAATCCTGAGACACACGCCAGCCATAGCCCCAAAGAAAATAATCAATCCAATTTTTGCGAAAATAGGATTTAGGGCGTAAACGGAAAAAACAAAACTATTGCCGATTGAGCCGTTTGTATCAATAATGGTCTTCGGTGGTTCTGCTTGATGATGAAAAAGTACGCAAAAGATACTTATAAAAGAAACAATCGCACCAATCTGCCACGCTATTCCTGTTTTAAAATATTTATTTTGTAAATTTGTATATTCTTTTGATAATTCATCTGAAAACTTTATTGTTGTTGTTTTTTGCATATCATCTAGTGCTTCTTTGGCTCTAGATAATGTTTTGTCAACATCCAATGTCTTTTTAATGGCTGAAATAGATTGCTCCAAATCAGATGTGCTATTACTTATTCCTGGGATATGGCTTGCGCTGCGTCCATAGTGATAAAATTGTCCCTTAGAGTTCAATAACCCGCTTAATTTTTTATCAAAAATAAGTTGCTCAACTTCCTCGGCATCTTCAATCTTAATACTGTCAATATCATTGATAGCAGCCTGTATTCTTCTTGCCAAACTAGGATCATGACCTGCAATATCTGATAAAATACTGTTTTGCTATCCTGTAAGTCTTTAATATTCTTCTTTATATTTTCTACTACGCTGTCAGCCATTTTTAGCCTTTCTTTGTAAAGTTGTCAATCATAACACAAAATCCCCATCATCACTAAGCACAACAAACCCCTCTAGCTCAGCAGTTGCCATGATAATACAATCAATAGAGCTTCGTATCGTCTTACCTCGTTTTCTGGTGTCAAAGTAGATTTGACAAATAGACAAAACTATACTACAATAAGTCCCAAAATAAATACCAAAAAAGGTACTTTTTATGCGACAACTATACTCTAGCTATTCGGCGAGTATCTCTGAGCTAAAGAAATCACCTACGGCTCTGCTGAACGAGTCAGGCAATGAGCCCATAGCGATACTAAACCACAACACCCCTAGCGCATACCTTGTGCCATCTGAGACATTTGAGAAGCTGATGGATATAGTGGATGATTATCTACTTTCACAAAGCGTCAAAGAACGACTAGCAGAAAACGAAACACCTGTGCGTGTATCACTAAATGACCTATAATCTCGAATTTCTGCCAAAAGCCCTCAAAGAATGGGAAGCTCTCGACAAAAGTATCAAGGAGCAATTCAAGAAAAAGCTAGCCGAGAGGCTAGAAAATCCGCACAACCAAAAAGACAAGCTTGGCGGCTTTGATAATATCTACAAAATCAAGCTCCGCACGGTCGGATATAGGCTTGCTTATGAGGTCAAAGATACAGAGATAGTCGTGCTGGTACTGGCTGTAGGGATACGAGATAAAGACAAAATTTATAAAACACTATTTGAGAGAGTCAAAAAATGAACTTTACACAGATGATAGGCATAGGCGTAGCGGGGAATTTCACAGGGCATCTGGCTACCTATCCGCTATCGTCCCATGAGATAGATATGCCAAACAGCCAAGACAGGCTTTAAGCAAAACCCGAAGTTGCCGTGGTGTGCGACATAGTGTATGCGGGCGACAAAGTAGTGGAGCTAAAGCCGAAGTTTTTTGGAGCATACAACGACTGCTCAATAAGACGAGAGGGCGCTCGCAAAATCAGCGACAAAAAGAATTGGGATGCAAACTCCAAAGGGATAGCCAATAAGCTACTAAAAGTAGATAGCTTCCAAAAAGGCGGGGTGATGGATGGGTATCGCATCGCCTGTTATCTCAGACGTGGCGGCATACTACACGGATACGGGATAGACTCTGCCCTGTCGTCGTACAGCTATTTTCACGGTAAACAACCAGAGCGATAACGGCCCGCTCGAAAACGTAGGCGAACTGCTAAGAGAGTGCGGCTATCCTACGGAGGCAGTAGTGAGCATAGGGGCTACGAGATGCACGGAGTTTGGCGAGAGCGGCTATCTGCAAAAGGGCGATGAGGTCTATACCGTGCTGTATCCGTCCGAAGTGTACGACGAAAATGAGATAAAAAACATGATAAATGATGGAAATTTGGATGCTTTCCCAGCTTTTTTGGCTACAATCTATGAGATAGATTTTTTGCCGGAGCGCAAAATGAGCGAAAATAAAAGCATCAGATATGGCGATTTTCTAAAGGAAGTCAGCGTAAACCATGTTATATATCTGTCCGTTTTACCGAACAGCTAAAAGCGGTTGTACCGCTGGCGCTTTATATGGTCCTTTTTCAGATATTTATACTCAGGCAGCCTGTCGTCGATGTGACGGCCATAGGTGTCGGACTAGGGCGGTAATCGTCGGACTGATGTTTTTTATGGAGGGGCTAAAACAGGGGCTTATACCTTTTGGAGAGTCAATAGGCAATACCCTTCCAAAAAAAGTCGGTCTTTTCACGGTTTTGTTTATAGCTTTTTTGCTTGGTATAGGGGTGACTTTTGCTGAACCGGCGATTGGGGCTTTGAAAGCTGCGGGATCTCTGGTAAAACCGGAAAAAGCCCCGTATTTATATGCTCTTCTTAATGATTATTCCGGCGCCCTTGTCCTCTCGGTGGGCGTTGGCGTAGGCGTGGCGGCAGTCATCGGTACGATGCGATTTTTGTACGGCTAGGGTTTGAAGCCCCCTATATACCTGACTGTCGTCCCGTCCCTTGCTATTTCGGCATATTTTAATACAAATGATTATTTGGCGCCTATTTTGGGGCTTGCATGGGACTGCGGCGGGGTGACTACCGGACCTGTGACTGTACCGCTAGTGTTGGCTCTCGGTATTGGGATAGCCTCCGCCGCAGGCAAGGGTGATTCGTCTTTGTCGGGCTTTGGCATTGTGACGCTAGCGTCAGTTTTTCCTGTTATGGCCGTGATGTTTTTGGGGCTTTACGTATATTTTAGCGTTAGCCCGCAGGAGATAATAGCTGCGGCCGCTACAAACGCCGGCGCTATAAACGGGTCATTAAAACCGTGGTATTCTACTAGTCCATATGAAGAGATGGTGCTGGGCGTTAGGGCTATCGTTCCCCTTGTGATATTCTTGGTTGTTATTATGAAGGTTTTGCTGAAAGAGAAAATCAAAAATGCCGGCACTATCGCATACGGGATAGCCTTGGCGGTAGTCGGAATGATGATATTTAACGTGGGACTTACATACGGGCTTTCAAAGCTTGGCGGACAGTCGGGCTCTCTCATTCCTGCGGCGTTTCATACGATACAAACGCAAGGCGGCATAGTAGAGGCGCTTTATCCGTATTTTGCCGGAATTACGGCGGCGATGTTTTTTGCTTTTGTGCTTGGGTTTGGGGCTACCCTTGCCGAGCCTGCGCTGAATGCCCTTGGTCTGACGGTGCAAAATCTGACAAACGGCGTATTTAAAAAATCAGCCCTTATGTATTCAGTGTCGGTGGGTGTTGCCATAGGAATAACGGTCGGCGTACTAAAAATAATATACGAAATCCCCCTTACCTATCTGCTGTTGCCGTCGTATGCCGTCGGTTTGGCTCTTACTTACTTCTCAAACGAGGAATTCGTCAATATAGCTTGGGATAGCACAGGGGTGACTACTGGGCCGATTACCGTTCCGCTAGTCCTTGCGATGGGCCTTGGATTTGGAGATGCTTTAAATGCCGTGGATGGATTTGGGATATTGGCTATGGCTTCGATATGTCCTATAATAGCGGTGCTTGCAATGGGTATTTATGCTAGGTTTAGAGCCGGTGAATTTTCGGCGTTACCGGAAACTACGACGGAGGGTTAAATAAGATGGTACAAGGCAAACGGCAGGTTACGATTTTGACCGATTTGGAGCTAATCACCTGCATAGTTCAAAAAGGGTATGCCGATGAGATAGTGAAGGCCGCCTATGAAGCGGGGGCGCAAGGGGCTACGGTCAACTATGCCCATGGCTCAGGGGTACGCGAGAAGTTAGGAATTTTTGGCGTTGCGGTGGAGGCCGAAAAAGAGATAATACAAATAGTAGTAGCGAGCGAACAAGTAAATCGAATATTTGACGCTATGTATCTGGCGGGCAAGCTTGATACTCCGGGAATGGGCTTTATGTATGTGACCAAGCTTCAAAAAGCGGCAACATACATACCTCAAGAGGTGCTAGAAAAAATAGAGGCAAAAAACCGTGCATAGTCATAAAAAAATGAATTTAATTACGGCGATACTACCTATGTCTACGACTATGCCTATCATCAGAGAGCTACACTCGATGGGAATATATACGGCAAATAAAAGTACGGCGAGAGGCAGCAGCAACACCAGCGCTATACATGATGCAGAGATGGAGGTCATGACGGTGCTTGTAGAAGAGAGCAGGGTGGACGAAGTGTTTGAGCTTGTTTATGAACTTGGAGGTTTGTCGCAGCCTAGCCACGGGATGATATTTCAGTCCGCCGTCTCACTCTCTAGTGAGTATTTGCTTCCAAGCGAGTAGTTTATCTTCATATTTGACCTGCGCATAGGCCGGTGACGGCGAAGGCAAAAGCGCCGTCGGCAAAAATATATGGGTAAAGTATTTTTGATATAAAGTCTGAGCGGTACGCCCGGTAAACAATATTCTTTTTATATTCGGGTGGCTTTTGATGAGCGTTTCTATATCGTTTGGTTGTACTTTTTTGAGGTTGGAATCCGCCGAATTTGTCCGTTCACACGAAGCTATTACATCCCAAAGGGCTATTTTGGCTTTTTGTAACAGTAGTATCCTCTCGCTGTTCGCCCCGTGCGGCGCATTATATATTTCTGATAGTATTTTCCAAAACTGATTTTTTGGATGCGCGTAGTAAGACCGCTCTTCGAATGATTTTAGCGACGGAAAACTCCCCAAAATCAACGTTTCGCTGTCCTCAAAAACAATCGGCCCCAGGGGGTGAAAAACTCTATTCATAAGAGTAAGTATATAATCTCTCTTATGAATTTAGAAATATTATTAATAGCAGTCGGTCTAGCTATGGACGCTGCGGCTGTGTCTATGGCGATAGGCGCAAGACATAAAAACATAGGACGCACCGCCATTCTTAAGCCCTCTGCTATGTTTGGTTTTTTTCAGGGGTTGATGCCGCTCATAGGCTTTGTCGTGGCTTTGTCATTTGCTGGAATAGTCGAGGCATACGACCACTATATTTCATTTGTTATTTTGGCGGCTCTAGGCGGCAAGATGATATACGAGGGATTTGGTGAGGACAACGAGGAAAAAGAGGTGGGGCTAGGGCTTAGGCTTCTTACCGTTTTGGCTATCGCTACAAGTATAGACGCTTTGGCCGTCGGTGTTACACTGGCGTTTTTTAATCAAAACATATTCTTATCGGCGCTCATCATAGCGGCGGTAACATTCGTCATATCCGCTTTTTCGGTAGTGATAGGGCACAAGATAGGGGAGAAGCTTGAGAGCAAAGCCGAGATATTCGGCGGTATCGTCCTTGTGCTGATAGGCTCCAAGATACTACTGGAGCATCTCGGATTTATTTGAGGGTCGATACGAAAGAGGCTATCTCTTCTTTATCTGTTTCGCTAAGCGTAGTAAAATCGGCTCTTAGCTGAACGCCAACGCCGAATATCCCCTCTTTGTGTGTTTTTATTTTTGAGAGTGCGACGTCTTTTGTTAGCCCTGTGATTTTCGGGTAACCGCCGCTCCCTTCCCCTTTTATCCCGTGGCACATAGCGCATTTGGCGCCATATAGCTTTTGTGAATACTCCGCTTTTTTGGCTTCATTGGCGGCGTGCGGCTCCATGTATGAAAAAACCACTCTGTCCACAAAAACAAGAAACGGCAGAAAAACTATGATTGCGACTATAAGTTTGTAATGTCTTTTGAGCACTTATTTTTCCGTTATTTTTTCTACCAAGGCCGCCGCTTTATCTTTCGCCGCTTCTGCACTGCTGTCCGATGCTAGTACTACCGCCATTCTGCGCCCTACATGACTTTCCGGCTTGCCAAATACTCTCACCTCACTAGTTGCGCTAAATAGCTCGTTTGGAATGTCAAATTTTGGCTCATGAGACTCTGACTTGGCCTTGTATGCCGCACTCGCCCCAGGGGTCAAAAATCTGTAAGAAAGAGGGAGTCCGAGTACCGCCCTTAGATGTAGGGCAAACTCTGTTACGCTTTGCGTTATCATTGTAACCATCCCTGTATCGTGAGGCCTAGGGCTTACCTCGCTAAAGTATACTTCGTCTCCAGCAACAAACAGTTCAACGCCGAATATCCCTCTGCCGCCTAGCCCGTCCGTGACTGTCTTTGCGATATGTTTTGCCTTCTCTAGCGCAGTCTCACTCATCGCCATCGGTTGCCATGAGTAGATATAGTCACCATCTCGCTGAATGTGACCTATAGGCTCGCAAAATACCGTTTCATTCTCCGTCCTAGCGGTAAGAAGCGTGATTTCGTAGTCAAAACGGATAAACTCCTCGACTATTATCTCGCTAGCGTCTCCTCTAGCCTCTTTGGCGTGTTCAAAGCACTTTGCGACATCTTCTGGCGCACGGCATACGCTCTGCCCGTGCCCCGAGCTGCTCATAATGGGCTTGATGACGCAAGGATATCCCATCTCATCCGCCGCCGCTTTTAGCTCCTCTAGCGTCTTCGCAAACTTAAATCCGCTTGTTTTGAGCCCTAGTTCCACCGCTGCAAACTCTCTGATGCCCTTACGGTTCATCGTTAGGCTGACCGCTTTGGCGTTTGGTATTACATGGAAACCCTCTTTTTCGGCATCAAAGAGCGCATCTATGCTGATGGCTTCAACTTCGGGGAGTATGTAAGTCGGGTTTTCCGCCCTTATGACACGAAGCAACTCCTCTTTGTTTTTCATATCTATTGCATAAGCTTTTGTTGCAACTAGCCCTGCCGGTGCGTTCTCATATTTATCTACCGCTACGACCTCGCACCCAAGACGCAAGGCCTCGATTGCCACTTCGCGACCCAGCTCGCCGGAGCCTAACAGCATTATTTTGATGGAGCCGCTTTTAAAAGGTGTTGTAAAAACCATTTTTTCCCTTTTTAAAATTTTACGTATATTTTAGCTCTTTCGTACAAAAAGTATTTTTTAGGAAATTTTACTATTAAATAAGATTTGTTTTTGTAAACTGGAAAATATCAATAAAAAAGGAGCTTGACGATGGGGTCATTTGGTAGGAGTATCGTAAAAGGAAATGTGGAGGAGATAGTCGCTTTGCTAAACAGGGCTTATGCGGACGAGTGGCTTGCGCATTACCAATACTGGGTTGGCTCAAAGGTAGTGAAGGGCATCATGAAAGAAGCCGTGATAGCCGAGCTAGTACAACATGCCGCCGATGAGTTAAGACATGCGACTATGGTGGCGGATAGGATAATACAGCTTGGCGGAACACCGCTTTTGCACCCTAAAGATTGGCTTACAAATACAATTTGCGGATACGATGCCCCTGAAAATCCTCAGGTACTTGAAGTATTGGCTCAAAATATAAAAGGTGAACAGTGCGCTATTAGCGTATACGAGAGACTTGCCGAGCTGACAAAAGACAAAGACATAGTGACATTCAATATAGCCAACCAGATAATGGCTGACGAAGTGCTACACGAAGAAGAGCTGCAAGCACTTCAAGAGGATATACAAGGCTTCATTGATAGCTTTAAAGGGAAAGTGTGAAAAAACTCCTCCCCCTGCTTCTTTGACCCGTCTACAATATTTGGTACAAACAACTTACAATTTCCCCAAGCTAAAAAACCAGCAAAGGAAAGTTAAATGCCAAGAGGCGGTAATCATCTAAAAACATATCCGAAAGATTTTAAACAATCAGCTATAGAGATGGCTATTTCAAGTGATAGACCGATGAGCCATACCCCCAAACAGGCTACAACAAGACTTTTATACATCTCGTCCAAATGAAATATATGTCGGTGATATAACATACATTTGGACTAAAGAGGGATGGCTATATCTTGCAACAACTATTGATTTATTCTCAAGAAGCGTTGTCGGGTATGCTATGGACGATAGGCTACACACTAGGATAACCGTTAATGCACTAAGCTTGGCAAGAGCAAAGCGAGCATCGCTTT
>CAZVTM010000030.1:0-6191 GCA_964630205.1 uncultured Helicobacter sp.
AAAAGCCCAAGTTATAGCAACCCACAGCTCCGCCTTCATCGCATGATTTTTGATATAGCTCTTTAGCCTTCTTGTAATTAAGAGGTACGCCTTGACCGTGTGCATACATGTATCCAATATCCGAACAGCCTGTTTTATTGCCGAGATCGCATGATTTTTGATACAAAGAGGCTGCTTTATAGTAGTCTTGTTTTACGCCTTCGCCTCTAAAATACATAGTTCCGAGCTCTGCACACCCATATCCGTTCTTGCCGTCACATGCCTTTTGTAAAAACTCCGCCGCAATAAAAAAATTTTTCTGCACCCCTTCACCTTTAAGATACATACTGCCAATCCAACCACAGCTATTGTAGTGATTGCCGTCACAGCCTTTTATGTAGGGATTTGCGGCGGTTTTTAAGTCTTTTGGCACGCCAAATCCCTTGTAGTAAAGACTTGCCAAAGAGTTGCAACTGAGATAATCGTTAGCATCGCAAGCTTGCTTGTAGAGGGCCGCGGCTACATTGTAATCCTTGTTAACGCCAGAACCTGTCTCATATAAATAACCGAGTTCGCCGCATGCATATTTGTTTTTACCGTCGCACCCTTGCTTTAAAAGCTCTGCGGCTTTAAAGAAGTCTTGTTTTAGTCCGATGCCGTATGAGTACATATATCCAAGGTCAAAACAGGCAGTCGCATTACCGCCGTCACAGCCTTTTTCGTAGAGAGTTTTTGCTTTTGAATAGTCTCGTGGAATTTTTTTACCACTGTAATACATATAGCCAAGATCCGAGCATGCTTCGGCGTAGCCGCCGTCACAGCCTTTTTGATACATAGCTACCGACATCCCAAAATCCTGAGAAACGCCTATACCGTTAGAGTATAAATATCCAAGCCAAAAGCATCCCAGATGATCTCCGATTTCACATGCATCTTTAAATACGGCTGCTGCACCTTTATAGTCTTTGTTATCATAGAGCTTTAGAGCATCATCTATTTTATCGGCGAATGCAAAAGGGGATAGAAGAAAAGAAGAAGCGAGCAGGACGTATATGCTCCTCATAGCAAGAACTCCTTGTGAGATTTTGTCAATTATAGCCAAAATTTAAAAGGCAAATTATAGATAAATTATTTGGTTAACATAATGTATATTCTCTTGAATATATGTGTCTCCGCCATTAATGAGAAAACGAAGCTTCTAGTGGTGGGTATTTTTACCTGTTGACTTATCCATGGAATACAGATAAATAGCGCCGAACAATGCAAAACATAACCCTATAGCTAGTAGTGTTTCCATCTTTTACCTTTCATCTCTTTCTTTTATTCTAGCAGAAATCTCAATTAGAAGCAAACTCGTAAATATCGCAGGAATTAGAAAGATTTTGTCTTTACTATCCTTAAACATCGTCTCGTAGACAGCAGAACTAAAATGCCCACTATGTATGCTATTGATACCTTAACGCCTCTATCGGCTCCAATTTTGCCGCTTTTCTAGCCGGATAAAATCCAAAAAACACCCCTACTCCCGTAGCCACAACAAAAGCTATGATTATGGAGCTTTGAGTTATAACTACCGCTGTTTCAAATATCATCTGAACCAGAAAAGCGCCGCCAACGCCGATACCAACACCTATTAGACATCCTATAAGCGATATCATAACGGCCTCCATCAAAAACTGCATCAATATATCTTTTTCCCTGGCGCCTATAGCTATACGTATCCCTATCTCTCTCGTCCTCTCCGTCACAGACACAAGCATGATATTCATAATACCTATCCCGCCAACAAGGAGCGATATCGATGCTATAGCACCGAGCAACATCGACATCACATTAGCAGCCTCTGCGGATGTAGCAAGTACAGCCGATAGATTTCGCACGCTAAAATCGTCATCCGCTCCGCTCCTTATTCTATGCCTCTCTCTAAGAAGTTCGGTTATTGAGTTTTCAACTTTGGGCATTATTTCTTCATTTTGGGCTTTCACCATAATCATCCGAACACTATCTTTAAACTGAGCCCCAAAAAGGTTTCTTTGTCCTGTTGTAATAGGAACTATGGCTGTATCATCCTGATCATCACCCATCATACTCTGCCCTTTTTTGGCTAGCACGCCCACAACCGTATATGGGCTTTGCTTGATACGTATCGTCTTGCCGACAGGGTCCTCATCGCCAAAGAGATTTGCGGCTACGGTCTGACCTAGAACTACGACTCTTGAAGCATTCCTTACGTCCGCATCGCTAAACGGGTATCCTTTTTCCACGCTCCACTCTCTAACCTCAAAAAACCCGGTTGTAGACCCCCCTATTCTCGTACTCCAGTTGTTGGAGCCGTAAATCATCTGCACCATACCAGTAGCCCCTGGTGCTACGGCTGCCACCCCTGGGAGTTCCTCGATAGCTGCAGCGTCTTTGAGAGTCAGAGTCGGAGATGAGCCAAAGCCGGCACGAGCCCCGCCTGATGTCGTAGAGCCCGAGAGAACTATAAACAAATTGCTACCCATCGCCGCTATAGATTCATTGATAGTCTGCTTGCTTCCTTCGCCTATAGCCGACATTAATATCACAGCCCCAACGCCTATCATCATACCAAGCATAGTCAAAAAAGATCTAAGCCTGTTTGCCCAAAGTGCGCTCCAAGCCTCGTTTAACATAGGAGTTATCATCCGCCATTCCCTTGACGTCTCTCGTCTAACTCGACCTTGCCGTCCCTAAAGTGTATTTGCCTAGTCGCAAACTCTGCGATATCGTGTTCATGCGTCACAAGAACTATCGTAATGCCGTTTTGCTTATTGAGAGTGGTAAAAATATCCATAATCTCGATACTTGTTTTTGTATCCAAATTTCCGGTCGGTTCGTCGGCCAATAGTAGCTTCGGCGAATTGACAAGTGCTCTTGCTATGGCTACACGCTGCTGCTGCCCACCAGATATTTGACTAGGCAAGTGTGTAGCATATTTCTCAAGTCCGACGCTCCTTAAAAGCTGGGTAGCCTTTTCGCTTCTTTGCGCCTTATCAACCCCGGCGTATACGAGCGGCAGAGCTACATTATCTATTAGATTTATCCTTGGCAGGAGATTGAAACCTTGAAAAACAAAACCTATGACATTGTTTCTAAGCCTAGATAGTCCATCCTTATCCATAGAAGATACGTCTACGCCGTTAAGTATATATCTTCCCGACGTTGGCTTGTCTAGGCAGCCTAGTATATTCATAAAAGTAGATTTACCGGAGCCCGATGGACCCATCAAGGCGACGAACTCCCCTTCGTTTATTCCGATATCCAGATTTTTTAAGACCTCTAGCTCACCTGCATCTGTTTTGTAGTTTTTAACAAGGTTTTTTATCTCTATAACGGGTGTTTTGCCCTGCATCAAAACAATCTCGTAGGGGTGGATTGTTTTTTGGCTCTATTTTTGATATTTTCATCCGTTATTACAAAATCACCAGCCTTTAATCCTCCGGATATAACTTCCGTTTGCTTGTTGTCCGTTATGCCGACTACTATTTTGATAGCTTTTGGAGCACCGTTTTCAAGCGTATACACAGTGGCGCTCCTGCCGATTCCATTTTCTTTCTTTTTTGATTTTTCCTCTGTTTTTATCGGCTCTTTACTCATATTTGACGGCTTAAATCTAAGTGCAGCGTTTGGCACAAGCAATGTATTATTACGCTCTGCTGTTTTGATATTGACATACGCCGTCATTCCAGGCATCAACTTTTCATCCGGATTATCTACCGACACCACGACATTATAGGTTACGACGTTAGACTGCGTCACGGCGTTAAGCCTTATTTGTCTGACAACGCCTTTAAATAGTTTGTCAGCAAATGCATCAACACTAAAAGTAACCTCTTGTCCAACTTTGATCTTTCCTATATCCGCCTCTGCAAAACTAGAGTCTATTTGCATTTGTCTCAAATCCTGAGCTATCTTGAATAGCGTAGGGGTTTGAAAGCTCGCCGCCACGGTTTGCCCAACGTCTATTTGTCTGTCTATGATAACGCCGGATATTGGTGACTTGATTATCGAATAGTTTTTGTTTGTAACGTCTTTAGCGTGCGAAGCTTTTGAAAGGGCAAGTTGCGCCTTGGCCGCTTTGAGGGCTTGTATGCTTTGGTCTAATTCCTGTTTTGAGACATACTCTTTTGCATATAACTCGCGCATTCTTTTTTCATTTGCGACCGCAAGCTCCAACGATGCTTCCGCAGACTTTACGCTAGCTTCGCTTTGCGCCATCTGAGCATCATACAAAGATGGATCAAGAATAGCTAGCACCTGTCCGGCTTTTACCTTGTCGTTATAATCCACAAGTAGCTTTTTGACGGTTCCAGAGACCTGCGTACCTACGCTTACCAGCACTACCGGGTTTAGCGTTCCGTTAGCGGAGACCGTTTGCGCTAGGTATCCTTGCTCTATTTTTGCGGTTTTGTATATTTCCCCACTTTTACCGCCGCTTACGGCAAAAAAATACCAACCGCCACCGATAGCCCCCGTCAGAGTAACGGCTATAGTAATTTTTTTCCATTTGCTAAGATTTTTTATGTTCATTTTATTTACCGCCGCTTATCTTTTCTATTTCACTAAATTTCAGTTTTCCCATGCTTTGCGCAAGAGCCGCTTTGGCTATATACCAGCTATATACGGCTTCCACATTTTGCTGTTTTGCGCTGGCTAGTGCACTTTGGGCGCTAAGCAAATCGAGCATACTTCCGACCCCTGCCCTATATCTACCGTCAGCTGTTTTCATGGACTGCTGTGCGCTATTTAGTAAATCTCTGCTTGCTTTTACGGAATTTGTCTGCGTGACAAGATTGTTATACGCTTGGAATACGTCAAGCGCCACTTTCCTTTCAAGCTTTAGATACTCTAGTTCTTTTAGCTTAGCCTGGGTTTGCGCCGACTCTATTTTGTAAGTCGTATTAAAGCCGGTGAATATAGGAATATTGAGCGCCACTCCTATGGAGGCGCTTTTTGTATGTTCCGATGCGCTTGGATTGGTATATCCGGCTGACGAGGTAAGCGACAAAGTTGGTCTGCCACCCGCTTTTGCGGCATCCACACTCGCTTTTGCGGCGTTTATCTGCGCTTCTGCCGCCACCAAATCAGGCCTGCTTTTTTTGGCTTCATCGATCATCTCCCGTACATTACCAGAGACGTCTTCGACGGCTATATCGGTTGAGGGAACGGCTATATTTAAAACCGTATTTGCATCAAGTCCAAGCACATTTGCCAAAGCTCCCTGTGCATTTTTGAGATTTCCCTCCGCTTTTACTGTATTGAGAAGCGCTTGCGAATAAGACGTTAAAGCCTGTAGTTTATCAGCCGGCGTAGCGACCCCGACTTGATATTTTGCAACGGCGGCATCATAGCTCTCTTTCGCCAGCTTTTGAGCTTCTATATGTGCCTCCAGTGAAGCTTTTGCGGCAAAAAGACCATAGTAAGACTCTATTACGGATAAAAATATTGATTGTATTTTGGCATTTTGCAAAGCGTTTACGGCATCGAGCAATTTTGTAGCACTCTGCAAGCTTGCACTTCTGCCACCAAAATCATATAGAAGATATGAGAAGTTGATAGACCCGTTTTGTGTGTTTACGAATGAATCTCCGCTTTTGGCGCTCTGCCTTACGCCGTTTAGCGACGCAGAGGCATCAAGTGAGGGCAAATATGAAGATTTTGCTATCCCCACCTGTTGAGCTTGATACAGAGCGTTTACCCATGAAGCCTTGGTATCGGGATTGTTGCAAAGGGCAAAATTTGCCACCTCGACAAGCCCCATACTTTTTGTAAGATCGGTCTGTGCGCATGATAGCCCGGAATAAGAATCAACCGTTTTTGTATCTTTTGACACAGCAAAGGGATCATTGATATCCAAAGCAAAAGTACAAATCGGCAACAAAAAAAAGGCAAAAAATCTTTTGGTTATTTTGGAATTCTGATATCGCATATGTCGTGGTGCTTCCATTTTTTTGTACATTATTGCATATCAATATAAATGTATTGTTAACGAAAAGGTTTTTTCTCCAAAAGACCTACCTAAAATCCCTCGCTATTCGCTTCCATCTGGATATGAGACCTGACGCATCGGCATTAGGCTCCTCACTGCCACCGGTATCGCCGAATACATATTTGTAGATTTTTGCCAGCTCTTCACGGGCGTTTTTGTAATCATCCTCGTTTCTAAATGTCACTTTTTGAAACGAGGATGA
>CAZVTM010000030.1:6201-19470 GCA_964630205.1 uncultured Helicobacter sp.
TTTTGCATATCTTTTGTCGCTATGTTTTCTAGATATACGCAATCGTCTCTCTCAAACACTATATCGTCAAATACCGCAATAGTCGGCTCCGTGATTTTGTTCATAGCTAGAAGCCTCGTGACTACGGTGAGGTTTTTTTGGTATTCGTACTCCGCTGAGAGCAGCTCATCTTCGGCAAAAAATATCGGCTCGCACGCCAACACCTCTTTGAGCTCTCCCGCTAGATATGTGTGTGTGGCTAGCCTCTCTACATCTTTGTCGGTTTTTTGCATGTGGTTTTCATCGTTGTTTCTAAAGATGATTTGCTCGGTCAGATTGCCTTTTAGCTCTTTGTACCGCTCTATCCCCATTTTATAGATCATTTGGGACTCGTTTTGGATGGCTAGGATTAGCTCTACCTTCGCCTCTCTGAGTATGTCGGTGGCAAGCTCCGTGTTTTTGTCCACTACCCTATTCGCCTCGTCGATAAATATCGAAACAGGGGTCTTACAAGGCTGTTTCGCCCTTTTTGAGAGGTTCAACACAAGGGATTGGTTGAGGGCGTTTATCATCTGGTTTGTCAATAGCGATGTGTTGACAACTACTATCTTGCCGCTATTTAGCTCCTCGATGATGTCGCACTCGTGTTCGCTAAAGAAGCTGTAGTCGTAAAAGTGCTTTAGCGATGACTCAAGAGAAAATATAACGCCGTAATTGCCGGAAAAATCGTCGCTTATGGATACCGCCATCGACTTGTAGCTATCTAGCATCGCAAAGCTATTATCCAGCTCCTCGATACGAAGCAGAGCCTCCTCAAACCCTTTTTGTACACTAGGCCATTCGCTCTCTATGTTTTGGTTTGCAAACTCTTTTTTCATCTTTGAGGCAAACGCCGATATGAGCTTGTCTTTTAGGAAGGCGACTAGTATCGGGTGACCGTCGGTGAACATACAGAGCTTTTTGACCGTTCGTACGCAAGAGTACAGCGACGCAAAAGACGCCGACACTGGATACTCGAAGCCCTCGGCGTGGTAGTCGCTCACAGGCATTGCGGCGTGCTCTATCTTGGATATTTTGTCGTTGAAGTCCACGGAGTAGCGAAACGAGAGCTTTGGAAACTCTACGCCTAGCTGCTCGAACGACTCTCTCACTTTGCCTATTCTGCGTACTACACGGACGATATTTGAGCCTAGCGTCGCCGCCGCCGAGTGCCAGAACACCCCTTCCGTGTCCTTTTGGCTGATGAGCGCAAAAAGGAGTGCATATATCTCTTTGATAGTCATATACTCAAACGGGTTTGTCTTTTTGCCCCACGGAGTCCCTATCTCTATGACATCCCCTAGCCTATCCGCCTCAAGGGCTAGCTTTTTGACCCCTAGATGGAGATTGCCTTTGAAGTCGTAGACCAGGATGCCGTGCTTTTTGGCGATTCTGTCTTTGATGTTTGGGAGTATGAAGCCCGTAGTCTTGCCCGAGCCCGTCTCGCCGATGCAAAGAGCGTGTGTAAACTCGTCTTTGACTATGGGAGCCGCTTTTTGTAGATTGTCCGAGGAGTCCAAAAACCCTAGAGAGATAGCCATGCGAAAAGCCTTATTTTTTAGGGATATTTTGCCCTAAAAAGGCTTTTGCAACAACGACCAATTAATGCCTCATCCAATTCTCATGGCTGTGGTGCGGGTCGTGCGGTTTTGGCTCTAGCGTCTTGGCTAGCGCGCTCATACACGCATCGTAGTTGATTTCGTCTACTATCTCCGGCACTATCTCTTTGTATGTGATTAGCCCGTTTTCGTCAGCTATATATACCGCCCTTGCAAGCTTGTCTTTTAGTACGCCATCTCCTATGAGTACGCCGTATTTTTTGCCAAAATCAAGGTCTCTATCGACAAGCACTTTTATACCCTTGAGGCAGTAGCCCTCTAAAAAAGAGTTGATATTTTCAGCACTATCTGCGGTCACAATATAGGCAGATAGATTTTTTATCTCGCTTAGTAATTCATCAAATTTCTTTGCCCCGTATGAGCAAACTTCGGTCTTGAGAGACGGGATGACGATAAACATCTGCGCCTGAGGGGCTATCATACCGACGACGGTTTGTACGCCTTCCATACTGTATACTCTAGCCGCCGGAGCCTCGTCTTTGATATTTGGCTGTTTGCCTATTAGATTTGCTTTTTGTCCTCTGACCGTTATCTCCATAAAAAATCCTTATTCTGAAAATGCTAAAAAAATGCTTTGCATATCCTATTCCAAAATACTTTTACTGTATAAAAATTGACCATATAAGTGAACAAAAAAGTTAATAAAATTACACAAAAACTTTGGAGGTTTTTATGCCAAGCCAACAGAAAAAAACCCAAATCAGTTTAGAATCCTTAATGCCGAATATGCAAAGCGTAAGAGAATATGAAAATATTCTCAAAAATCTAGGCGGCAGATGGGAGATACTGACGCTCCTTGGTCAAATGAGCGGCACGGGAACAGATATGAGCAAGACTAGAGAGGGATTTGAGACGCTGTCGTCACAACTCCTTAGCAGTCTAGCCAAAGAGACGCTAAAAAAAGTAGCCTCCGAGATAAACTCCAAAGCCCAAGTAGCCGTAGATATAGTGATAAGAAACCTTTTTGAGAGAACGGCGGATATTGGATTTTTGGCGACCGACGACGATATAAGAGGGTTTATTAAAGAGCAAAACAAAATCAACTATCAGATACTAGAGCTTTCAAAAGACCCTGGCTCGGAGGAGAAGATAAAGCAAAAAAACTTGAACTTGAAGGGCTAAAAGAGGCTATCATACAGAGATTTGAAGAGTATGTCCTTAAATATTCGGTGTATGACAACATAATACTTTGCGATACCGAGGGTAATCTGCTGGCACAGCTGAGTAAAACTTCAAAGTTCAAAAAATCAAAAGACCCGCTAATCAAAGACGCACTAGGAACTTCCAAGGAGTATGTAGAGACACTGGGCCACACGGATATGGAGCCGGACAAAGCAAGCTCCCTGCTCTACTCGTTTCGCGTGACAGACCCAGAGACAGACACTGCGCTTGGCGTGTTAAGTCTCTCTTTCAAATTTGAAGACGAGATGTGTAGGATATTTAGCAAGCTAAGAGAGGGGAATGACTGGCTCGTGCTAACCCTGCTCGACAAAGACGGCGTAGTGATAGCAAGTAGCGACAAATATCAAGTGCCGCTGGGTGCTACGCTGGAAAAAGCGACAGGCAGCGACTATGTAATATCAAAATTTGCAGGCAGAAACTACGTCTCCAAGACCTGTCCGACAAAAGGTTATCAAGGCTACACAGGGCTGGGATGGTACGGACACGCCATGCTTCCGATAGAGCATGCTTTTGAGAAAAATGAAGCCTCAAAGCTTGCAAACATAGACGAGAGAATACTCGAAGCAGTCATGGACAACAAAACATTATTTTCCGATGAACTCAGAGACATACCAAAGCAAGCCGATATGATACAAAAAGAGCTCGACCGGACAGTCTGGAACGGCAACGTACGTCAAAGCAGCAACAAACGGATAGTAAATACCTCCTTTTCGAAAGTGCTTTTGTGGGAGGTGAGCAACACGGGGGCAAAAACCAAAGAGATATTTGAAAACTCAATAGGCAATCTGCACGAAACGGTCGTCTCCTCGATACTTAGTGACGTAGAGTTCCAAGCGGCTCTCGCCATAGACATAATGGACAGAAATCTATACGAGAGGGCCAACGACTGCAGATGGTGGGCGCTCACATCGGCTTTCAAGGAGATATTTTCAAGCAAAGAACCGACAAATGCGGATTTTGAAAAAATCTCACAAATACTAGGCTACATAAACTCTTTATATACCGTATACACCAGCTTGTTTATATTTGACAAAAACTGCAAGGTAGTTGCCGTCTCTCAGGATTCGGATAGATACCTTATAGGCAAAACGCTAACCGAAGAGCACATCAAACAAACGCTAAATATCAAAGATTCGCAAAGATACACTGTCTCTCCTTTTGTCAAAAGCCATATTTACGGCGATGAAGAGACATATATATATCTAGCCTCAATACTATCCGGCTCAAAAAATGGAGAAGCCGCAGGCGGGATAGGAATAGTGTTTGACTCGAAGCCACAGTTTGAAGCTATGCTAAAAGACGCTTTGCCTCTTGATGAAAAAGGCGAGCCTATCAAAGGAAGCTTTGGCGTATATGCAGAGAGAAACAAAAAGATTATCTCTTGTACCGACGGAGCGATATGCGAAAAAAGCTTCTCATCGCTTCCAAACGAATATTTTGAAATAAGAAACGGGCAAGGGGCTTCCGGGATAGTCGATTTTGGCGGAGCATACTACGCAGTCGGAGCAAGAGTGTCAGATGGATATAGAGAGTACAAAGGCGACACCGATAGCTACAAAAACGACGTAGTAAGCCTAATATTCGTACCCCTAGGTACGGCAGGCGATATCGCAGTCAAAAAAGAAAAAGCATCCAAACATCTAAGGGTAGAGGTGTCCCATAGATTTGAAAGCGACAATACCACCGAAATCGCCAGCTTCTTCATAGGCGACAAGTGGCTCGGTATCAGAAGCGAGCTAGTCATCGAAGCCGTAAGCGCCAAAGGTCTGACGTTAATTCCGGGGGCAAACAGGATGCTCTCTGGACGTATCAACTACAATAACCGTACGATAGACGTCCTAAATCTAAGCTATGAGCTAGGCGTAGAGCCTAGGGAAATAACAGAGGATACGCAAATAGTCATCACAAAAATCGATAAAGATATAGAGGATAGCGACGAGCCTATAAAATACTTCGGAATACTAGTAGATGAGCTAGGAGAGATACCGGAGGTGCCAAATAATAGAATAGACAGCCTCAACACGGTATTTGGCACAAACGAACTACTAGGCGATGGCATAGTCAAGCCTGAAAGCGGCGGCTCACAGACTCAAATGCTTGTTATTATAGACCCTAGAAAACTGCTGGAAAAGCTACTCAAAAAGAGCTAAAACAGCTTCATAATCCGTCTGGTGCCAAAAAAGAATAGCACGACACCCAGTATCGTAACGCCGCCGAAATAAGGTAGCAAATCGACAAGGGTCGTGCCTCTGAAAAATATGCTCTGCACCCCTTCGATATAATAGCGGAGCGGCGAAAATATCGTAAGTATCTGCAAAAATGGATGCATGGCATAAACAGGTGTCCATGCCCCGCTCAAAAACAAAATAGGCATCATTGTAAGCATCGAGAACTGCCCGACTTGCATGATGTCTTTGGCGAAAGCCGCAATAAAAAGCCCTATTCCCGCACTACTTAGAGAAAACAAAAAAGTCAGAACGACAAAAGCGGCGAAAGAGCCGTTGAATGGCGTATCGAATACACCTATCACAACAGCGCCGACGCTGATAATAGTGCCGACCATAACCACAAAAGTCTGCGAAAGCACCTTTGCCATTATCATCGTTGTCTTGCCTACAGGCATTAAAAGCATCAAATCCCACGTACCGTTCTCTTTTTCCTTGACAAATACGGCAGCGGATAGGATGATAGAAAGCATCGTGATTATGGACATCAACTCATCGAGAGCCATATAAAACTGTGAATTTGCGTTTTCGTTAAAAAGCTTGTGAACGCTCACGCTAAGTGGCGAGCTTTTGTGATTGTTGCTTTGCATCTCGTTTGCGATACTTTGCAGATACAGATACGCAAAATACCCTTGCGAGGCGGCTGTAGCATCGAGCATAAGCTCTATTTCTGCTTCTCTGCCTTGTGCTATGTTTTTCTCAAAATCACTGTCAAAGATGAGTCCGACCGCAATCTTTTTGTTTTTTATATCCTCAAAAAGCTCATTTTGGGAGTTGTAATGTATGGGCGGCTTAAACTCAGGTAGATTGAGGTTTGAGAGTAGCTTTGACGAGACTACGCCCGGAGAGTAGTCTACAACGCCAACTGCGACGTTTTTTGCGTCCATATTGATACCGGATGCAGCAACATAAACCTCAACGGTAAACATATAAATGATAAAAAACAAAAGCCCGGTAGCTCGCAAAAGCTCTTTTATCTCTTTTTAAAAAATAGCCCAGAAGTAGTTCACGCCACCCTCTTTTTAAGTAGCAAATACCCTATCGGAAAGAGCAACACCGAATAGCTGCACAAAATCAAGAAATACGCCGTATTTGCCCACGAGGAGAAGCCGTCGCCGACCAAAAATGCGTCATACATCAATCTAGTTTGATACATCGTCGGATAAATATGCGCCATAATATACGCCTCACTGCTCATCGACGACACCGGCATCAACATCCCCGAGTACAAAAACCCCGGAATAATAGTCACGATAAGCGTCAGCAGTAATGCCACTATCTGTGCCGAAGTTGCCAGAGAGACAAGCATACCGATGGATAGACTGATGATTAGATACACTACACAACACGCCATATAAAAGCCGATGCCCCCTCGAAACGGCACATCAAAAACGTATATCGCCAAACACAGGCATATCACGGCGTTCACGCATTGAAGCGCCAGCAATAGCAACAGCTTGGACAGCAAAAACTCCTCCTTTTTGATTGAGGATGAATAAAAGTTAAATATAGTTCCTCGCTCTTTTTCCTTGACTATAGACAAAGCCGATATGATGGCCGGGGATATCAGGAGCACTATCGCTATAAGCCCGGGGACTATCATCTCTTCATCTCTCATGGCTCTGTTGAATAGATTTCTCTTTTCTATCGTGATAGAGGGTTTTATACTCTGTTTTTTGGACGCAAAATCCAAAATCTCGCTTTGTATATACCCCTCTATTGTCTTTGTTCTGGATGGAAACGAGCCGTCTATGAATACCCCAAGTTCCGTTTTTTGCCCGCTTAGGGCATTTTTTTCAAATCTCTCGGGAATAATCAGAACGAAATCTTTTTCGCTCTTTTTGATAAGCCTCAAAGCCTAATTCTCCCCGATATCGGCAACCTCCGTCTTAAAGTACTTTGAATGCTCTAGATTTGCGATTAGCTCATATGATAGTTTGCTCTTGTCATAGTCTATGACCACCGCTCTGGCATTGGTAACGTCTAGTTTTATACCGTATCCGAACAGTATTATGATAAGAGACGGCACCAGATAGATAAATACGATGACCTTTTCTCTTAGTATCTCTTTGAGCTCTTTTGTCATATACCCCTTGATGACGCCTATTCTCATGTGGCGCCCCTTCCGTTTTTGCCGAAAATTTCAAAAAATATATCCTCGAAGTCGCCAGCCGACGGGTGCACCGCATATAGATTTTTTAGAGTATCGTCCGCAACTTTTTTGCCGTCTTGTAGTATTGCCACCCTATCGCAAAAATCCGCCTCACTCATATAGTGGGTCGTAATCAGTATGGATATGTGTTTTTTGTTTTTTAGCTCGCGCAATATATCCCAAAAAACTGCTCTGGCCACCACGTCCACGCCGCTTGTAGGCTCGTCCAAAAATAGAACTTTAGGTGAATGTATAAGTGCGCACGCCAGAGAAACTCTCTGGTTTATCCCCATTGGAAGTTCCGACAAAAAGCGTCCAGAGAGATGCCCAAGCTCAAGCACACGGACAAGCTCGTCGATTGCAAAACGGTATTCGTCTTTTTTCATCCCGTGCATCTTTGCAAAATACTCCAGATTTTCCCCGACAGTCAGATTTTTGTAAAGGGCAAATCGTTGACTGACGTATCCTATGTGGGCTTTTAGCATCGTTCTATCCGAGGCGTTTTTTATCTGCCGTCCAAGCATAGATAGCTCTCCGCCGTCTATCGGCAAAAGCCCCAAAAGCATTTTTATAAAGGTCGTTTTGCCTGCCCCGTTAGCCCCTATAAGCCCGAGTATTTCGCCGCTTTTTAGCTCCAAGGATACACTATCGTTGGCGACAAATGGACCAAACCTTTTCGTAAGCTCTTTTGCGCTCAGTATGCTATCGCCAAAAGCGGCATCGGCGTTGCCGTCCTCTTTGAAACTTATCTTTGGAATCTCTTTTTTTTCTTCAAGTGTACGGACGAAAAATACGGACTCAAGCGTAGGCTCCTTTTTGGGTAGCGGAAGCTCGTCAAGCGAATACAAAAAGCCGTTAATAGCTATCGTATTATCTCTTTTTATCCCGTCGTCATCGTATGTATACTTCTCTACCGTTTTAGTCAAAGAAGCAAAATCCCCGCCGGAGACTATCCGCCCCTCCTCAAACAAAAGAAGCCTATCAAAAGACGACGCCTCCCCCATATAGGCAGTGCTCGCAACACATATAATTCCCTCGTTTTTGACAAGTTCGTCGATAATATTCCATAGCTCTCTCCTGCTCACGGGATCAACTCCGGTAGTAGGCTCGTCAAGCAGCAGCAGTTTGGGCTTACCCAGTAGCGTACACACGAGGCAGAGCTTTTGCATCATTCCGCCGCTCAAAACCCCGGCTTTTCTATCCAAAAACCTCTCAAGCCCAGCCATCCCAAGAAGCTTCGCCAGATACTCATCAAAAGTCTTATCTCTTCGTATCTCCTTGATGGCGCAAAAAAAATCGATATGCTCTTGTATCGTAAGCGTCTTGTATAAAATAAGCCCGATTCCCTGCGGCATCAAAGCAATATCACGCTTTGCCGCCTCGGCTGCCTGAGGTGAGCCGTATTTGTAGTCATACAGCGATATCTCTCCATCAAAGCTCTGTACTCCGGCGATGGCGTTCAAAAGAGAGCTTTTACCTGAGCCGTCGGCTCCTATGAGCCCCAGTATTTCACCGCTTTTTGCCGCAAAAGCAACGGGCTTTAGCGCTATGTTTTTTCCATACGTTACGCTGACGTTTTTTACCTCAAGCATCTTGTCTAGAGGTTTCCAAGCCTTGCGGAGTCTTTTGGCAGTTCACCGCCGACGGATATCGCTCCCACAGCCGAAAGTCCAAGCTTTAGATTTGGCGCTTTCACCGTCGGTTTTAGATATACGGCATATACTCTTTGCACCCTATCACTCTTGACGTTTACGTCTTTTGGGGTAAATTGAGCCCTTTGGGCAACCTTTGACACCACCGCCTCAATAGGTTTTTTAGGCTCACCGTCTAAAAATATCACCGCCTTATCGCCTATTTTTATCTTTGCGTTTTCTATCGTATCGACATACATTTTTAGCGTAAGCTCGGCGGGATTTATAACCGTCAATACAGCCCCTCCTGCCCCTAGCACCTCGCCCTCGGTAGCTATCTTTTCGACCACGAAGCCGTCAAATGCGGATACAATCCTCATCTCTTTTTTTGCCACAAGAAGCTCTTTTTTTGAGGCCTCCATCGCCTCGACCGCCTTTTGCTTTGCATATAATTTCTGCCTTATCGATTCGGTGGATGAGAGATTTGCCTTTGAAATAGCTGTAGCCCCCGCAAGTTGGCTTTTTGTTTTTATTATCGCCTCGTATCTGCTCCTTGACTCACTCGCCTTTAATTCTGCCAGCTCCACGTCACGCTTTGCGGTCAGATTTTGATCATATAGCCTCTCCATTCTCTCGAAGTCTTTTTTGTCTTGAAGCATGGCGAGTCTCGCTACTTCTATTTTACTTTCAAGCTCTTTTTCCCTGTCTATTGATATCGAATAGTTGGCGCTATTTACGCTTGAGGCTATACCAAGATCCGTCCGCAAAGAGTCAAGCTCCAATTTTGCCGCTCTAATAGAGGAGTCAATCCCCTCTATTTTTGCGTCCAGTTCGCCGCTATCGATTGTCGCTAGCAGCTCTCCTTTTTTGACGCTTTTGTCATCCTCTACGTATATCTTTGACACCCTGCCGGCGTATTTGGTATTCATAACGGCCAAATCCCCGTCTATCCTACCGGCTCCGGCAACGACACCCTCTATCCCCGTCGAAAAATATATTTTTTTGACTATAAAAAACAAAGATATGGCGAGCAGGCCTGAAACAAGGGCGACAAGATATAGATTTTTCTTGGACATTATAGTCCCTCCAGTACATTTTCAAACTTTTTGAGCGAGGTTTCAAGGAGTATTCTTATTTTTATCTCTTTGATTCTATTTTTTTCTCCGGCAAGCCTGCTTTTCGCAACAGCCAAATTGGATATAGACCTGCTAAGCTCGTCTGCCCCTACGAGCCTATTTTCAAATCTAGCGTTTGTAAGCTTGTAAAACTCGTTTGCCGCATTGACGTTCTTTGTGAACGCATCTTCTCTTTTTAGGGCGCTCTCAAGCTCCAAAAATAAATTTTCTATTTCAGCCTTTACGCCGTTTTTATAGTCCGGATACATCATAGCGGCCGCCATTTTTTTGGCCTTTGCGGCCTCTAGCGCACCGGAGCTTTCTCCGCCGTCAAAGATGTTGAACCCCAAAGCGATAAGGGCATAACTTTTGTCTTTATTGCTAAACCCGTCACCGTCGAGTTTTGAGCTATCTCCGACACGTTTTGCGGCGGCTACGAAGTCAAGGGTCGGATAAAACTTGCTTTTTGCATACCTTATCTCCTCATCGCCTATATCAAGTAGTGTTTTTACGGCGACGATATCCTCCCTTTGCTCCAAAGCCTCTTTTATCGCCGCCTCTTTATCCGGCCAAAATAGCACTTTTGCATCATCGGCCGACTCTATCCTAAGCCCGCTTACTCTCCAAAGCGTATTAATAAGCGTCTCTTTTTTATTTTTTATCTCTATAGCATCGGCGCTTATCTCGTAGTATTTGCTTTTGATATTTTCCACCTCGTATACGCCTATGAAACCCTCCGCATAAAGACCGTTTGCCTTATCAAGCGAACTTTTGGCGGATTGTAAAGCCGCTATATATGCCGCTTCGCTCTCTTGTAGCGAAGATATGGCAAAAAATAGCGATACGGCGTTTGCGTATATATTTCTTTTGGCGTCCTCTTTTTCCAGTTCGGCTTTTTTGGCCTCAAGTTTTGCTTTTTTGACGAATGCATCTATCCCAAAGCCTCTAAATATAGGGTAGCTGACGCTTATTTCGCCGTCGAAGTAATTTTTTGGCCCTGTATGCATTTGCGCATTATTGAGCAAAGGCGGCATATTTGCATACATATAAGGCTGCTGGGAGTATTGAAGTGTTTTATAGGAGAGGTCTATTTTTGGATATAGTTTTGAGCTTGCGGCATCCGAACTTTTTTATATGCGCTAGCCAGATACTCTTTGGCGGCTATGCCGTCAGATTTTGCCGCTGATTTAACGACGTCTTGCAACGAAGAGGCAACACACGCCGATAATCCCAAGGCTATAAATAAAAACAAACGCATACTATATCTTTTTAGGAAGATTCTTTATTGTATAGCTATGCGGATTAAACGAAAATAAAAAGAGTTAAAAAAGCGCCCCCTGTGACGGTTTTTTCTTGTCTTTCGCCAGCACCACCCGATATCCAGCCGCTTTAACGGAGACTATTATCTCATCGCCAAGTTTTTTGCGCATTCTCAAGATGAGGTTTTTTAGCGCGGAATCACCGACGGGCTCCATTGGCCAAAGCTTGTTTTCTATTTCGCAAACACCTACGGTTTTTGGATGAGCAGACACCAAAATCACCAAAAGCTCACGCTCTTTTTTGCCGAGTGGCATTACCTCTCCGTCAACGCTTATCTCTTGCGTCGATGTATTAAAAAAAGCGTTTCCGGCAAACTCTATTATCCGCTCTTGATTGCTATCCCCTCTTTGAACCGCCTTTGAAAGCGTATTGATAAGACTATTTAGCTCAAACGGCTTGATAATATATCCGTCAACGGCCAAATTGGCAGCCTGAAGCAACTGCTCCGCACCGCCCATACTAGTAAGCATAACCACCGGGATAAGATAGTTGTATTCACGGATTGTTTTGACGAGATGAAGACCGTCGTTACCCGGAAGTCCGATGTCCGCCAATACCAAATCCACACCGCCGCAATCAAAAATACCTAAAGCCTCTTCTGCGCTTTGCGCTGGTATTACATCTTTAAACATCAGCTTCAATATGGCGGACGTTTGTTCCCTAGTGGTCTTATCATCTTCGACATAAAGGACTGTTTTTTGTTTGAATAGCAATAGATTCGGGTCCAAAAACAACCACCTCTTTTGATATTTCATGAAAGTAAGTCGTTTTTGCATAAAAATAATTAATAGCTAATCTAACAAAAAAATCTCTCGAACTCATCTGCGGGGATTGGCTTTGCTATATAAAATCCTTGTGCTTCGTCACATCCGAGCCTAGACAACATCGCCAATACGTTTCTGTTTTCAACCCCTTCGGCTATCGTTTTTAGCTTTAGGCTTTTAGCCATCTTGATTACGGCTTCCACTATTGCCGCATCTTCGCTGTTTTTGTCCATCTCCATCACAAATGTCCGGTCTATCTTGAGCTTATCCACGGCAAACTTCTTTAGATACGAAAGAGACGAGTACCCCGTGCCGAAATCATCTATCGATAATTTCACCCCAACATCTTTGAGCTCATCTAGCGTATCCATAACAAATTCATTATTTTTTATAATAACGGATTCCGTGATTTCAAGCTCCAAATAGCGCGCTTCAAGTCCTGAATGAAACAAGGCTTTTTTTACTGCGCCGACCAAAATCCCCTTATCTATATCGATTTGAGGTTGATAATATAGCTTTAGCTCTCCTCTGTCTATCGCATAGGACAAGTCATTTCTGAGGTGAATATTTTTGATAACGTCGTTTTGCATCTCTCTTGCAAAAAAACAGTAAAAGTTTTTTCCAGCCTCTTTGGCTTCATACATTGCCAAATCCGCTTTTTTATATAGCGTTTCAAAATCTTCACCGTCATCCGGAAATATAGATATGCCCATCGAAACTCCAAGCGAAAAAGTATTTTCGTGAACCACATATGGATCGCTCATCACCGATACTATCTTGGATGCTACGTCTGCTATACTCTCTATATCACCGACGTCCGGCAGCAAAATCAAAAACTCGTCGCCGCCATGCCTAGCTACGGTGTCGGACTTTCTAATGCAGCCGGTCAATCTTTTTGCCGCAAGTTCCAAAAAACAAAAATGATTAGTCAAATCGTAGAACTTGAAAATGCTCAAAAAGATATGAGGAAATGGGCGGACATCTTTTCAAAAGCACACTGGGGAATAGCGGTAAGCAAAGGTAGGAGCAACTATATAGAAATGGCAAATCCCGCTTTTTCAGCCATGCATGGGTATAGCGCCGAAGAGATACACGGCATCCCCTCTACTGAATTTTTCTCGTCAAACCACATATATGAATTTGCGCAAAAAATAGAGGAGGCCGATGAAGCCGTACTGTATAGAATAGTGAACGTCAAAGATATAACGGAAAAAAAAAAAAAAAAAAGTATGCTTGATCTCGT
>CAZVTM010000031.1:0-19079 GCA_964630205.1 uncultured Helicobacter sp.
TATCGTCTCATTGGCTTTTTTGGGAGCTGGGGCAGTGATTGGGGGTGTGGCTATTGTGTTTGATGGTAGAAATAAGAAGTATTGAATAGCCCAGCTCTTGCGAGCGGGGGTACTATCAAGGACGGATATTGAAGTGGCGATTAAATCGCTATTTAGCGTAAGCGGAATTGTTGGTACTATTGCGTTAACTTTAGGCACTTTTTTCATTAGTCTGATATAGAAGAAAGATTTTCTCTACCATAGCTAGGGTCTGATATATTGGTAGAATCATACCCTATGGGTTCTCCCTCTCCTAAAACACCGCCATAGTCTAGTTCATCAGTTTGTCTATAAGGGTGTTCCATTCTATACCTCTTAGCCCAAATATAAAGCGGCATTAACAGCAAACCAAGCCCGGCTGTTATGAAGATAAGTATAATCCAAAAAACTACATCGAAGGTTTCAATAGCCATTTTTTCTTTTTGAACTTTAACGCTTGGCTTGTCCTTATGCATCATATCTTTATACTTTCTTCTCAACTCGTTTATATCGTCGTCTATATTTTTTTGCTCTGCAGATACCGCATATTGATTTTTGTTGAAATCGTTTGTGTTGCCTGATTGAAACATATCCCTATCTTTTGACATTTTCCGCTCCTTTGGCTATTGGTTTTATTTTATCTCATGTCTGGGGTATAGTCAAACAATAATAGGTCGCCAAAACCAATGCGGGAGGCGACCAAAAAACGCATTAACCTGACAATGCTTTTGCTTTTGCGTCTGTCGTTATCTTTTTTACAATTATGCAAAGCATGGGCTTTAGCGGTGTATTTTTTACGGCTTTTTTTACCAAAAAATATGCCGATAATTTAACATACCAAATGGGTCTGCGATAATATATCATTCTTGCCAATTCATAGTAAATCTCTCTTGATATGCCTGATTCTACAAACTCGATGATGGCCTCCTGTACTTGACTGTTTGCGTAGGTTCCAAACATTTTAATATATTGCTCTATGAGCCAATCATAGTTATATCTTGCCATGTCAGTATCCTCCATGTGCCATAAGGTCACATTTTGAGAGGATTTTTGATAGTTTTGAATATATTTGCAGGCACTCCAGTTTTGAAAAGCAAAAGCGCTTCTCTGCCGTCACGGCGCCCTCTGGTATTGTCATGTGTAGGGCTGGGGCTGCGTCGCTTGCTTCAAAATAGAAAAAGATGCTGCCAATAAAATACTTTGTTTCTCTGGACAACGCATTTTTTGTAAAAGCGCTAAATATTTCGCTAAATTCGACCGCTTCCGCCCAGTCCATGCATATAAGAGAATCGCTTGAATATATCGCTGAAAAGCTATATCGCTGATGAAAATTCAACTTATCGGACCTGACTTCTATTTCGCAATAAATTTTTGAGTGAATCTGGATTTGTTCCAGTTTTGGATTTTTGGTCATTTGGCCTCCTCTTTTAGCGTTTTATAGAATCGACCGATGCTCATATGTGATACCTCAAACTTGTGATACTTCATAAGATACCGAGCCACTTCTCTGTATGAGTAATTATTTTGCTCTATAAGGGTCAAAACTACGCTTTGAAGGTTCATTAGCTTCTCGTATTTTGCTTTTCGACGGGGTTTGCGAAACTGCTTTGCTCGACTTTTTGACACCTGTCGCAAAAATCCAAAGTCGCCACTTCTATGCTTTTGCCTTGGGCTCTGAGATGACAAAATTGACCCCTTGAGTGCTAAAAATAGCGATGCAATAGACAGTAAAATCAAATCATCTTCAGTATTTTGAGACCTCAGGCGATGAAAATGATTTTTTTGAGCCTTGAAGACATCATAAATAACGAGATCATTTTGACGAGAGAGCCAGCGAAGGCTCTTTTGGCGATCGCTGGTGGATAGTCTTGTCATGGAAGAAAATCTATCGTTCATGGCTATATTCCTTTATAGTTTTGGACACCAAGGCGTCTATCTCTGTCTCTCGCCAGACAGTCACCTTCGCCGATAGCTTTATCGGTTTTGGGAGTTTTCCCTGTTTGACAAATAGCCAAACGGTGCTTCGTTTGATTCCAACTTTTGCCATAACCTCTGGTAGCCTGATCAATTTTTCGCTCATCGTTTTTCCTTTTAATATTTTAGAAATTGCGCAACTTCATACTTTATAATGTAGTTTTTGTCGCAATAATTACCAGTAGTCCTTTTTATTTTCAGTAAAATTTAAGTTTTATATATTGTCTTATCCATACTATTCTCCTCGTCGTTTTAGATTTAAGCACTTGATTTCAAATACTCATTTCTCTTAATGTAATTTAGAAAATTTTTTTGAACTGATTTGGACAAAATTTATAAAAATTTAAGTTTCAGACTTAAATATTAAAGTTGTAACTTTTTAGCTTTTTCACTTATACTTAAGACAATGAATTAAATAAGTATATTTATGGGGAAGATATGGATCAACGACGCTTTTTGGAAGATTTGGAGAAAAAACTATGGACATCCGCAAATAAGCTTTTGCCATCACTTGACGCCGCTGTTTATAAGCATGTAGTGCTTGGTATGGTGTTTTTGAAATATGTCTCCGATAGTTTCCAGACTAGAAGAGATGAGCTGCTAGAAGCTTTTAAAAATCCTGAACATGAGTATTTTTTGGGCGAAAACGCCGATGAGGAGCTCATAGAGCAAGAGCTAGAAAACAGAGACTACTACACCGAAAAAAATGTATTTTGGGTGCCGCAAGCGGCAAGATGGAAGTATCTACGGGACAATATCAGACTATCTGTCGGCGCCGCTATGCCCCTAGGCGGGGAGTTCAAGGGGGCTGGAAAACTTCTTGACGACACGATGGAGCTGATAGAAAAAGAGAATCCGAAGCTAAAGAGAATCCTCAACAAAAACTACGCAAGCCTACAAATAGAACAAACAAAACTAGCCGAACTCCTAGACCTCATATCTACTATACCGTTTGCTCATGAATCGCTAAAGGCAAAGGATATTCTAGGGCATGTGTACGAGTATTTTTTGGGTTAGTTTGCCTCGGCAGAGGGCAAAAAAGGTGGGCAGTTCTACACCCCAAAATCTATCGTAAACCTCATCGTGGAGATGATAGAGCCGTACAGCGGCAGGATATACGACCCAGCTATGGGGAGCGGCGGGTTTTTCATCTCTTCTGAAAAGTTCATCGAGGAGCACACGGGGCGCATAGGCGACATATCGGTATACGGTCAAGAGTCCAATCCTACGACTTGGCGGCTAGCGTGTATGAACATGGCTATTCGAGGTATAGACTTCAATTTTGGTAAAGAACCTGCCAATACATTCACAAAAGACCAGCACCCAGACCTCAAAGCCGATTTTGTCCTAGCAAACCCGCCGTTCAACCAAGACGAGTGGTGGGATGCAAGCCTAGAGGGTGATATTAGATGGAAGTACGGCACGCCAAGCAAGGGCAACGCCAACTACGCATGGATACAGCACTTCATCCATCATCTCTCGCCTACCGGTACGGCGGGCTTTGTCCTAGCCAAAGGTAGTCTGACATCAAACACAAGCGGTGAGGGCGAGATACGGCGTGCTCTCATAGAGGCAAACCTCATAGACTGCATCGTCAATCTCCCTGCAAAGCTATTTTTAAATACCCAAATCCCGGCTAGTATTTGGTTTGTCAAGCGAGGCAGAGCGAGAAAAGATATACTCTTTATCGATGCACGCAACCTAGGACACCTCATCAACCGCCGAACCAAAGAGTTTGCCCCCGAAGATATCGCACGAATAGCTGAGACTTACCGCAACTGGAAAAAAGCCGAAGGATACGAAGATGTCAAGGGATTTTGCAAATCGGCTAGTATCGAGGAGGTCGCAGCGCTGGGGTATGTCCTCACTCCCGGTAGATATGTTGGACTAGAGGACAGTGAGGATGAGTTTGACTTTGCCGAGCGCTTTGAATCGCTAAAAAAAGAGCTAGCAGGGCAGATGAGCGAGGAGGCGTCGCTAAACGAGCGAATCACGGCAAATCTGGCAAAAATCAGGGTGGGCGATGAGTAAGAAGTTTAGCGAATGGAACGAGCTAAAAATCCAACTTCACAATAACAAAAAAGAGCAGTATTTTAAAGAACGAGATATATTTTGGGTTAGTATCGGCGTAAATATTGGTTTCGAGCAGGACGGCAAAGGGGAGATATTTTCACGACCCGTATTGATAGTGAAGAAATACGGGAAAAATATATTTTTTGGCATACCTTTATCGACACAGTTAAAAGAGGGCAGTTTTTTCTTTGATTTTGAACTGGACGGTCAAAAAAGCAGTACTCTGCTAGTGCAAGCTAGGATTTATGATGCAAAAAGGCTTGAAAACAAAATAGGGAAAATATCTGTGGAGGATTTTAAAAGGCTAAAAACAAAACTAGGGGAATTGCTTGAATTGTAGATTTTCTCCCCTTGATCGCTCAAGGGGCATCCCGAAGGACAATTGTAATGACATTGTACCCACACAAAACCAAAAAGTCAACGAGGCGGTGGGTGATGAGTGAGTGGAGAGAGTGTAAGTTAGGGGATTTGGGGCTCGTTGTGACAGGCAAAACCCCATCTAGTAAAAATCCAGAGGACTGGGGTCTTGACATGCCTTTTGTTACGCCGTCCGATTATAAAAACTATAGCAAATGGGCTTTTGCAAGTGAGCGAAATTTATCAAGTGATGGCATTGCGAGACTCAAAAACAAAGTATTGCCTGAAAACTCTATTATGGTTACCTGCATTGGTTCTGATATGGGTAAAGTTGCGATAAATAAAATTCCAGTTATTACAAACCAGCAAATAAACTCAATCGTTCCTGATTTGCAAATTGTTGACAGTAATTTTTTATACTATAGACTGGTTTCACTATATGAAACATTGAGAATATATGGAGGTGACGGCACAGCTGTTCCGATTGTAAATAAAACTGATTTTGAAAATATTGAAACAGAAATTCCACCCCTTGAAGAGCAAAAAGCGATTGCGGAGGTGTTGTCTAGCTTGGATGACAAGATAGACCTACTCCGCCGCCAAAACCGCACGCTAGAATCCCTCGCCCAGACTCTCTTTCGCCAATGGTTCATCGAAGAAGCCAAGGATGAGTGGGAAGTTGGGGTTTTGGATGATATTTTGAGCGTTAAAGGTGGCTCAACTCCAAGTACGGCTAATAGTGATTTTTGGGACGGAGATATAAGTTGGACAACTCCAAGAGATTTATCATCAAATACTGGAGTTTATCTTTTTAAAACGGAACGAAAAATTACAGAAGAAGGTTTGAGAAAAATCAGTTCTGGACTTTTACCAGTAGGGACAGTTTTATTATCTTCACGAGCGCCAGTTGGCTATCTGGCTATCTCAGATATACCGTTAGCAATAAATCAAGGATATATAGCAATCTTAGACGATAAGGGTTTCTCAAAATACTTTATTTATCTTTGGCTCAAAGAAAATATGGAATATATCGTTAGCAATGCAAATGGTTCAACTTTTTTAGAAATCAGCAAATCAGTATTTAAAAGTTTAAAAATCGCAAAACCACCAAAAGAACTTAGGATAAAGTTTGACGATGAAATGACGCCAATATTTGCAAAAATAAAATCTAACTCAAAACAAATCCAAACCCTAGAAAACCTACGAGATACGCTACTGCCAAAGCTTCTGAGCGGTGAAGTGAGGGTGGAGAAAGATGCTTGAGATGATAAAATCTAGAAAAAGATATACTTTTTTCTAGAAAATATTTTTGGTAGAAGGTCTAATGAAGCTCGAAGATACAATGTTTTATTTTATCGCTGGACACGGTAGGGGGTGGGCATTCTCATCAAGCGATTTGCTAGAGAGGTTTAGCCGCCAAGAGATAGACAACACACTGTCAGACCTAGCCGCCAAGTCCAAAATCCGCAGAGTATCCCGTGGGATATACGACTACCCAAAATACAGTGAACTACTCAAAAAATATCTCAGCCCAGACATCTGGCAAGTAGCGCACGCATACGCACGCAAGTCCAACTGGCGCATAGAGGTCAGCGGAGAGAGTGCGCTAAACATGCTTGGACTATCGACTCAGGTGGTAGGCAGATATGTATATCTCAGCGACGGACCGAGTCGGAGCTACGAGATACTAGGTAGCGTAGTCTTGGAGTTCAAAAAATCGAACCTAAAAAATATCGGCTTTAAATACGAAGAGACATCTCTCATAGTCCAAGCCCTAAAGTCTCTAGGCAAAGAGCGCATAACCGACGAAATACTATCCAAGATACGAGAACGCACGGACGAGAAGATGCGAAGCAAAATCCTAAAAGACGCAAAAACGGCGACATCGTGGATATATGACGGCATCAAGCAAATCTGCAAAAAAGAGCCAACCGATGCGTAGGGTAACAGCGCTAGAGGCACACGAGAGGGAGGCGCTGTTTGGTGATGCGGCTTTTGAGATGGGAGTGCCGCCCGCTATCGTAGAAAAAGATTTTTGGGTCGTGTGGGTGCTAGATATGATATTTTCGGATGCTGAGTTGTCCAAAATATTGATGTTCAAGGGTGGCACATCTTTGTCAAAAGCGTTTGGTCTTATAGGTAGATTTTCCGAAGATATAGACTTGATACTTGACTGGCGAGAGGTGACGGGCGACGACCCTACCAAGGATAGGGATAGCAAGAGCAAACAGGCAAAGTTCAACGAACAAATCAATGAAAATGCAAAAGCCTACATAAAAGAGAGTCTGCTAGCAAAGATTGACGGTTTGTTGTCTCCAGTATGTAGCTGTAAAATAGACGACGAAAATCAGTTTAATATCAACATCGCATATCCCGCTACATTCAAAGACGGATATTTGAGAAATGAGATTTTGCTAGAAATAGGACCGCTAGCTTCTTGGATGCCGTACGGAAGTTTTGATGTTGAGGCGTATGTCGTCAAGCAGTTTCCTACTTTGTTTGACAGGCACTCATGCAAGGTAAATGCGATACTCGCCAAAAGGACATTTTGGGAGAAGGCGACGATACTTCACCAAGAAGCCAATCGTAGCGCAGACAAGCCTTTGCCGCTTAGGTATTCGAGGCATTATTATGATTTGGCGGTCATGGCGCAAACAATCGTAAAGGATGAGGCACTTGGTGATTTGGAGCTTCTTGGCGATGTGGTTGATTTTAAGATGAAATTTTATCCTGCGGCATGGGCAAAATTTGAAGAGGCAAAACCAGGCAAGCTGAGGCTCTCTCCCCCTAAATTTCGAATGAGTGAATTATCAAAAGATTACAAAGCCATGGAGCACATGATATTTGACAAAAAGCTCTCTTTTGACGAGATAGTCGGCATATTAAAAGAGTTGGAAGATGAAATAAATAAACTGGACGGCACAAAATGAGCAAAAATGTAGTGCTTTTAGCTATCCGCAGTCAAAATCTGCACAATACCTGTGGGCTAAATGATACTAGATGGCAAAAGATATAAAACATACCAAGGGCACTACAAATGATAACAGAAGATCAAGTCGAACAACTCTCGCTTGAGTGGTTCAAGGAGCTGGGATATGAGCATGCGTATGGTCCGGACATAGCGCCTGATAGCGACAATCCGCAAAGGACAAGCTATCAAGAAGTGCTACTGGTAGATACTCTTCGCTCGGCGCTTACCAGACTAAATCCATCGCTGGATGCAGGGGCGATAGATGAAGCGGTGCATATACTAAAAAAACCGCAATATACATCGCTTACTCAAAACAACAGAGCATTTCATGCAGCTCTACTGCAAGGTGTTGCGGTTGAGATAAAAAGTGGCGACGATACGAGGGGTGAGGTGGTCAAGCTCATAGACTTTGAAGAGCCAAATAACAATGATTTTTTGGTGGTCAACCAATACACCATCAAGGGCACAAAAGGCAATAGGCGACCTGATGTGGTTGTGTTTGTCAATGGGCTACCTCTGGCGGTACTAGAGCTCAAAAATCCCGCAGACGAAAACGCAGACATATTCAAAGCATACAATCAGATACAAACCTACAAAGACGAGATAGAAGACCTTTTCATCTACAACGAAGCGTTAGTGATAAGCGACGGCGTCAATGCCCGCATAGGCTCGCTAACGGCTACGGATGAGCGATATATGTACTGGCGTACTATAAAAAACGAAAAAGACAAGCCTGTACTAGAGTATGAGCTAGAGACGCTCATCAAAGGTTTTTTTGTAAAAGAGTATTTTTTGGATTATGTGCGTAGTTTTGTTCTGTTTGAAGACGACGGCAAGGCAATTATCAAAAAAATAGCGGGGTATCACCAGTTTCATGCGGTAAGAAAGGCTGTTTCTTCGGTGGTTGAGGCATCAAAAGGCGGAGGTGACAAGCGAGGGGGTGTGGTGTGGCATACGCAAGGAAGCGGCAAGTCCATATCTATGGCGTGTTTTGCGGGCAAACTCTCCAAACAGCCCCAGATGAAAAATCCTACTATCATAATAGTCACAGATAGAAATGACCTTGACGGGCAACTGTTTGCTACATTTAGCGGCGCCAAAATGCTTTTGGGTCAAGACCCGGCGCAGATAGATAGCGTAGATGACTTGAGGGAAACACTAGGCAACAAGCCGTCGGGCGGAATAATATTTACTACTATTCAAAAATTTAGCCTCAAAAAAGAAGAGGATAGATTTCCGCTACTATCGGATAGAGACAATATCGTTGTTATAGCCGATGAGGCGCATAGGAGCCAGTATGGTTTTGATGCGATGTTGGATAAAGACGGTAAATTCAAGTACGGCTATGCAAAGCATTTACGAGATGCCTTGCCAAATGCAACTTTTATCGGTTTTACCGGTACGCCTATCGAGAGCGAAGATAGGGATACGAGAGCCGTATTTGGCGACTACATAAGCGTGTATGATATAGAAGATGCCGTCAAAGACGGCGCTACCGTACCAATATATTACGAAAGCAGGCTTGCCAAATTAAATTTAGATTCTGAAATTTTAAAAGAAATAGATGCGGAGATAGGTGAGCTGGTAGAGGATGAAGAGCTAGGCGATAGGGAAAAGTTCAAAAGCAAATGGAGTACGCTAGAAAAGCTAGTCGGCGCTGCGCCCAGAATCTCTCAGGTGGCAAAAGACATTGTGGAGCATTTTGAAAATAGAACATCCACAATGGACGGCAAGGGCATGATAGTGACGATGAGCCGACATATTGCGGTTGATTTGTATGATGCGATAGTGGGGCTCAGACCGAGTTGGCACGATGAAGACCCAGCAAAAGGGGCTATTAAAATCATTATGACCGGAAGCGCTAGCGATGAGGCAAAACTTCAAAAACATATCTACTCAAAACAGACCAAAAAAGAGCTAGAAAAAAGAATCAAAGATGTGGACGATGAGCTAAAACTGGTAATTGTGCGTGATATGTGGCTAACCGGTTTTGATGCGCCTAGTATGCACACGATGTATATAGACAAGCCGATGAAAAGCCACAATCTCATGCAGGCAATCGCTAGGGTAAACAGGGTGTTCAAAGATAAAAAAGGCGGTTTGGTAGTTGACTATATAGGTATTGCAAACGAACTAAAATCGGCACTCAAGATATACACAAGCGCAGGAGGCAGGGGAAAAGGCACCGTCGATATAGCGGAGGCTCTTGCCGAGATGTTAAAAAGGATGGAGATAGTTAGGGAATTTTTCCATGGTTTTGACTATTCGGAGTTTCGCACAAAGGCCCATTTGCTACTTGCGCCCTGCGCAAATCATATACTTGGCCTCAATGATGGCAAGAAGAGATATTTGGATGAGGTCTTGGCGTTAACAAAAGCTTTTAGTCTTTGTGGAACAATGGATGAGGCGAATATATACAGGGAAGAAATCGCATTTTTTCTAGCTTTAAAAAGCGTTATCCAAAAAGCCGGCATTTCAAACGGCAATAAAAAAGATCCAAATAGGGCAATCAAACAAATTATTGACAATGCCGTTGTGGCGGATGGCGTAGATGATATATTTTCTCTTGTTGGGTTAGATAAGCCAAACATCGGGATTCTATCAAATGAGTTTTTGGATGATATTTTGCATATGCCGCATAAAAATTTGGCCGTTGAATTGCTAGAACGACTTTTGAAGGATGATATAAAAGCAAAATCCAAAACAAATGTTGTTCAGGAGAAAAAGTTTAGCGATAGACTGCAGGCAACAATGGCAAGGTATCATAATAGAGCCATTGAAACTGCAAAAGTCATAGAAGAGCTAATAGATATGGCAAAGGATTTTGCACAGGCTTCAAAACATGGCGAAGAGCTTGGGCTTAGCTACGATGAGCTTGCTTTTTATGACGCCTTGGCTGAAAATGAGTCTGCTATGCGTGAGATGGGCAATGATACACTGAAGGCAATAGCCGTAGAGTTGACCGCAAAACTTCGCAATAGCGTAAGCGTAGACTGGCAACAAAGAGAGAGTGTTAGAGCTAAGATGCGAAATGCGATTAGAATTTTGCTCATCAAATACAAATACCCACCTGACAAACAACAAGAGGCCATAGAGCTTGTGATGCGTCAAGCAGAGGTTTTGAGTGATGAGTGGAGCAAGTAGACTCTATGAAACTAACCCTCTTCACCCTAACAATCACCATTGGTAAAGAAGCCATCATCGCCCTTACGGGGCTGATGATAGGCTTTGTACTTTTAATGCCAAACAATCCGGATGAGCTTTACTCCGACTACGCCATGTATCTAGGTCTACTCTTTGCGGTGCTATCTGGTATTGTCGGATTACTCTTTATAAAAGTAGAAGGCGACATCCCATAACGACCTAAAATAAATATTTCAAAAAATCCTCAAAAAACCTCTTCAAAAATTTGACCCACTTGCACTTTTTTATAATATATTCGCATATAGACTAAAAAAGGAGGCATGCAATGCAAGCACTATTCTCAAATCCGGCCACCCTGTTTTTAACTCTCGTATGTGTGGCCGCCACTCTGTTGCTTTATATCTCATACAAAAAAGGAACCGATAGGAGTACCCACTTCTTTATTGGCGGCGTTGTGCTGTTTGGGGCTATCTCTTTGTTTGTGATACATGAGCAAGACAAAAAGACAAGAGAGTCCATCGTAAATAGATTTGAGGCAAACCAGAGCATATATTGTCATCAGAACCCATTTGACAATAAATGGGTCAAAGTAGATAAGAGTGGTGGATGGTATCTAGTTGATGGAGTATTTAAAAACAAACAAGAGGGTATCAAGGTGAGCATAGATAGATGTCAGGAGAGTTTTTGATACAGACAAATAACGGAGGAAAAAGGAAATGAACTACCCTAATTGGTTTGAGATATTTTTACTGCTTTTAGGGCTGATACTATTTGCCGTAACCGTGTTTGAGCAGATAAGGGGCTATAGGAGAAAAAAGAGAAGGGGTGAGATTGCCAAGAGGGGAGGAGGTGGGGCGTAGGTATAATAATTTAAAGTATCAGGTTTGGCGAGTTTTCATGCTATAATGTTTTACTCGCTGAGCATTTTTTGTTGTCCTAATTTGCCATATGTTTTGATTTTATGTAATAACTGATGTAATAACATGGTTTTTTGAAAAAATTAAAAATACGATTTTATATAGTGTTATTGGCATTAGAGTGGGACTCCCCCTGCCACTTTTTTAACCTCTTTTTTTAAAATCCAAAATTATTATTTTGTTTTCTTTCGCTCAATAATTAATCATCAAAAACTTTTTTTTGTTTCAAAAACCGTCTAAAATACAGCCAAAAACAAAGGCTAAAAATGGCTGTTATGATAACTGATTTGTGTATCAACTGTGATGCCTGTATAGACGAGTGCCCTGCTACTGCGATAGTGTCCGCCGCAGATTGCGGCAGGGACTACACATATGTGAAGCCGGAAAAGTGCATAGAGTGTGTGGATGCTACTTCGCCAAAATGTGCAGATGCATGCCCAACCGACGGAGCTATAGTGTGGGATATGCCTTACACTGCTGAGTTTTTGGGGTATTTTAAAGACGGTAACGGTAGTGGGGCGTATGAGATAAGGGAGCACAAGACGAAGGGGTTGATGTTGCCCGATGTTTCACCTAGGCCTTATAGGGAAAATATCCCACAAGACTATAGGGTGTTGCGCAGGGCGGTTGATGTTGACGAGATGAATAGTATCATGCTTAAAAAAGCTGCTCAAAGTATCTAAACGGAATCTTTTATGCACGCTTGAGTCGTATGCAGATTTTAAAAAATACGAGAGTTTTCTCGTTCAAAGAACGGTCGATGACGAAAGGCAAATTGCCGTACTATTTGATGCGGTTGCGGAGTGTATTGACGAAATGGGAGCGAGCAAGATGTCTTTGCCGAGCGGCTTTGTGAGAGACCTTGGGCTTTATATGCGAGGCAAGACCGAGATGGTAGAGTATTTTGCGGATGTGGAGAGGCGGTATTTGCTTCTCTCCGATTTGTATGGCTACCTCAAATTAAAGGGCGATATATGACCGATACTCTCAAAAAATGGCTAACAGACAATGGTTTTGACCAAAACGACATAGAAGCAGTGGGCGAGAACGGCTCAACCGCACTCCTGATAGCCGCCAGAAAAGGCGAACCTGGCATAGTATCTCAGTTGATAGCCATTGGAGCCGATGTAAACAAAAAAAACAATGACGGCAATAATTCATTATGGAACGGCGTGTACGCAAAAAACGAAACGATAATTAGGGCGCTTGTGGATGCCGGAATAGACAAAGACAACCGAAACGATAATGGGGCTACAGCTTTGATGTACGCTTCCTCTAATGCCCTTGAGGATATGGTGGAGTTGCTGCTCTCTCTTGGGTGTGACAAAAATATACAAATTTTGACGACTACACTGCGCTTGATCTCGCTTCGACGCCGAAGATATTAAAATTGCTTCGATGAACTATCACGAAAAGACTGAACATTCATACAAATCCGTTCGGATGAATAGTGGATTTTTGGATTGGTCTACCCAGCCTAGCGCATTTAAGACATATCCAAAATTTTATCCAAGATTCAAGCTTGACACTATGCGACCGATTGACAATACGATATTGTCGGCCGGAAAAATAACGTTTGAAAAAAGATATGGCGCGGATATTTATTTTTTGAGGAGTTGGCCTAGCGTAGGTGCTCTGTATCCGGTGGAACTATATGTTCAGTTGCGTTCGATTGACGGTTGGCTGGATGGAGTATATCATTTTGAGCCGCAAAGCGAATCTCTAGTTTTGCTACATACACTAAACGGGGACGGACTAGAGGGTTCGGCCTGCGTCGGATATGATATCAAGGGGGTGTTTTTTATATTTTCATCGCCTTATTTTCGTTCATCTTGGAAATATAAAAATAGGGCGCTTAGATACTGCCTGCTTGACACCGGCCATTTTTACGGCGCTCTGGAGATTGCCGCTTATGCCAACGGTTTCGATTGCGAGGCTGTTTTTGACTTTGATAGATTGTCTGTTGCCGATTTGATGGGGTTTGAAAACAAAGAGTTTGTTATGCTGGCGGCCGTAATAGGTGAAAAAAGAGAGCAGAAATCAAGAAAAATCAGTGAAAAGTTACCGTTTGTGTCGGCAACTGATTATTTCGAGCAAAATACTTTTATCGAAAATGCATATAGAGATAGCTGTGTTATTCAAAGAAGCGGACGTGCCGCACAAAAGCCAAATTTTCCTTTTGATAAAGCCGCTCTATCCGGCGCCATACAAAATCGTAGATCGATACGGGCTTTTTACGGACGCTCGATTAGTAAAAAAGAGTTTGAATATATCCTCGGTATTGCCAATTTACCGATTTGGTCGGATGTGGATAACGAACTTGAAATATATGCGGTTTTAAATAATGTTGAAGGCATGGAAAAAGGGATCTATTCCAATAATAGTCTGATAAAAACCGGTGATTTTGCACAAAAAACCGGATATTTATGCCTGGAGCAGGCTCTTGGTTCGAGCGGTGCGGTAACTATCTTCATAACTTCTAGTGCAAGCTCATATCAGTCCGACGTTGTGAGTGCGGGAATATTTGGACATAGAGTCTATATGGCGGCCACGATGCAGGGGGTCGGTGTCGGCGGCATAGGTGCTTATTATGACGGCGAAGTAAAGGAGTTTTTGGGAACAGACAAAAGTATACTTTATGCCATAGCTCTCGGTAGATAAATTAATAAAATTTTTTCTACAATATATCCATATATTTAGATATATCACTAAAGGTGTAAAGATGGAAAATTTCTTGAGAGCTATTTCGGCTCTTAATGATGAAAGCAGGGTTCGCGTCCTTGCGTTTTTGATTGCCCATCGGTCTTGTTGTGTTTGTGAGCTTGAGGCATCGCTATCTATGCCCCAATCAACGCTGTCGCGTCATCTTAAGATATTAAAAGAAGGCGGCTTTTTGCGTATACAAAAAGTTGGAGCGAGAAGCTACTACGAACTCTTTTTTGCGTCTAAAATGCAAGCCTCTTTGGCAGCTGAAGTCAAAAATTTGCCTCTTTAGCAACAGACAAAAATAGATGCTGAAAATGTAACACGATGTCAAATACTAGGAAAATAAAATGAAAAATGTTTTGATACTCTGCACCGGCAACTCTTGCCGTTCTATAATGGGTGAAGCCCTAATAAACCATTGTTTTGGAGAGCTCGGCGTAAAAGCTTATTCTAGCGGCGTAAGCCCAAGCGGACAAGTTAACCTAAACGCACTGAAGGCGCTTGAAAAAGAGGGTATCCCTACGAGCGGGCTTCGCTCCAAAACCCTTGCCGCTGTCGAACATATTGACTTTGACCTAGTGGTTACGGTGTGCGATCATGCAAAAGAGACATGTCCGATGTTTCCAAAAAAGTACAAACGCTACATATAGGGTTTGCAGACCCTAGCGGTGGTCCGGAAGATGGATATACGACAACTTTGCACGAGATAAAAAATGACCTCCTTCCAAAAATCAAAGAAGCGTTAGGCTTATAAGATGTGGCAAGAGAGTGTTGATGCGCTAGTCTATGAATGGCTTGCCATGCCTCGTGGCGACAAGCTTTCCGGTGCACTTAATTTTTTTATTTACGATACGGTCAAAATCATATTTTTACTCACGGTGATTATCTTCGCCGTAACATTGCTCCGTTCATACTTTTCTACCGAAAAGGTGCGGGAGTATCTCTCAAAAAAGCATGAGTTTACGGGTAACGTATTGGCTGCGCTCTTTGGTATTATCACACCGTTTTGCTCGTGCTCGGCAATTCCTCTTTTTCTTGGTTTTTTGCAGGCTCGCATTCCTCTTGGCGTCACATTTAGCTACCTTATCTCGGCACCACTCAACAACGAAATAGCGATAGCTATGCTCTTTACGATGTTTGGATGGAAAGTAACGGTACTTTATATCGGATTTGGTCTGCTTGTGGCGATAATTGGCGGTATCGTCATCGGGCGAATGGGGCTAGAAAAAGAGATACTTATAGAAGTAAAAAGGGTAGACGGTGAGATAAAAGCCCAAAGTCAAAAAATAGCCTTTGATGTTAGAATAAAAGAGGCGGCTGAGTACACAAAGGATATTTTGCACAAAATTTGGCTTTACATACTTGTCGGCGTTGGAGCGGGAGCTTTTATTCACGGTTATGTGCCGACTGAGTTTGTAGCTTCCATTGCCGGAGCGGACAATATCTTTGCCGTGCCGATTGCTACGCTACTTGGGGTGCCCATGTACTCAAACGCTGCGGGAGTAATGCCCCTTATTGAAGTGCTAACCGCAAAAGGGATGCTCATGGGTACGGCGCTTAGTTTTATGATGGCGGTGACCGCCCTGAGTCTACCTGAGGCGATGATATTGAAGCGGGTGATGAGCATGAAGCTTATCGGAATATTTTTTGGTACGGTGACACTGGGAATTATCGGTGTTGGGTATTTGTTTAATGCTATTTTATAAAGGGATAAAATGAAAATAGAGATACTTGGCACGGGATGCGCCAAATGCAAAATGCTACTTGAAATCACGCAAAATGCGGTTGAAAAAGCCGGAGTAGACGCCGAAATAGTCAAAGTCGAAGACCCAATAGCGATAATGAACTACGGTGTTATGAGCACACCGGCTCTCGTCGTTGACCAAGAGGTGAAGATGAGCGGTAGACTGCCGAGTGCGGATGAAATAGTGGAAATTCTGAAATAAAAAGTGTTGACAACTAAAACTGTTAGATGTAGTATCAAATTGCAATCAAAAAAACAACCCAAAAGGATTTACGATGAAACAGTTTGTTAAATCTGGTTGCGCTTTGGCGCTAGCGTTGTCGTTGACCTCCCCTGTTTTTGCGGCAGACCCGGGCGGAGGCTGGAAAGCAAGCAAAAATAATACAATAGGATATGCCCTTATGACCCCTGCCGAGAGAGCCGAACATCAGGCAAAGATGAGGAGTTTTAAGACGTATGATGAGTGTATCGCATATACGACAGAACATCACAAAATGATGGAAGATAGAGCAAAAGAGAAAAACGTCACTCTTCCGGCGTTCCAAAAAGGTAAATTCGGTTGCGATAATATGAAAGCCAAAGGTTTTTTAAAATAAATGCTAACAAAGCTTCCGGTTTGGGATTTGCCTACTCGTATTTTTCATTGGGGGCTTGCGGCCAGTGTGTTCTTATCTATGTTTATAGTGTACGGTCGAGCTTATTTGGCGCTTCATGTCATCTCCGGCACCGTGGCATTTGCGCTTATAGTCGGCCGTATCGTATGGGGATTTATTGGCACTAGATATGTTCGTTTTTCCGCTTTTGTAAAAGGTATTGACGAGGCAAAAAAAGAGTTTGCCGTTATCAAAGACGATGTCAATTCTCATAGTGTCGGGCATCCGGCGGTAGCGGGCTGGGTGATGTTGTTTTTGATGTTTTGCGCTTTTGGCGTAGGCATTAGCGGTATTTGGCTATGGAAGTTTAGCGACGAGATAACCAAAGAAGGAATTCTTTATTGGCATGAAATATTTGCTAATACTCTTTTGGCTATAGCGTTTGTACATATTCAAGGTGTCATATTGCATATAATTTTACACAGAGACGGCATAGTAAAAGGGATGATAGACGGCAAGCGCCCGGCCTTGGAGCAAGAGAGCATAGGGGAGCTGACCGTTGTGCAAAAAATAATAGCGGCACTTTGGTTTTTTGGTTCCGCCGCCGCTGCGTTGTTAGCGTTTAGATTTATATAGGTACAAAATGAGAGAAGAATATTTCACTAGACAATATGCGCTTTGGGGAGAAGAGGCACAAGAGAGGCTAAAAACAAAACGGATAGCCATCATCGGATGTGGCGGTCTTGGGTCAACCCTTGCTATTACCCTCGGCTCTAGCGGAATAGGGGAGATACATCTTGTCGATTTTGATACCGTCAGCATCCACAATATCCACAGGCAAATAGCTTTTAGGCTGGGCGACGAGGGTAAATATAAGGCAGAGGTCGTAGGCGAACTAGTAAGCAGTAGATATGACGGCGTTAATGTCAAAGTATATACCGCCGGATTTGAAGAGTTTGCAAAACAAAATATTGAAATAGACTTGCTAGTAGATGCGACCGATAATTTGCCGACCCGTGCTGCTTTGGAAGAGTACGCCAAGATGCGTAACATACCGTGGATTTATGCGTCGGTTGAGGCGTGGCATGGGCAGGTATGCTTGTTTGAGCGGGCCGAATATGCCAAATCAATGGTAATAAATGATAGAAAACCGGAGGGGATAGCCCCGCCAATAGTAGCTTTTATAGCATCCTTTGAGGCCAATATGGTACTAAGATATCTTGCCGGACTTCCCGTTGCGGTCGATATGCTCAACTATTTATATTTTGACTCAAACGGACAGCTAAACCACAAAAAGTTTGCCATGCCGACAAGGTCTGATTAATAAAAAAATAACTATAATAAGACGATATGCAGTGTAGAAAAATCTCCAAAAGGAGTCCGTGATGCAAATAAATAATAATACGACCACGATGAAGGCCAACATAGCGGCCGAAAACGCCGATACAAAAGCAAAAAAAGAGCTAGAGAAAATAGCTGCGGCCAAGCAAATGGCGGCAGTAGACCCATCCGGGACGATGATAGCGGATATGCTGGCTATGGAGGCTAGCTCTTTGGGGCAAGGGGTCAAAAACGCAAATGACGCCATAGCGTATCTGCAAATAGCGGACGGAGCTTTGAAGGGCGTATCGGATGGAGCTATAAAGCTTAACGAATTGTCGGTGGCGTACAACAATGCCGCACTCGGAACAGATAGCAAAAATGCCCTACTTAATGAGGCGTCAAGACTCAAAGAGGGCATGGGTAATATGCTAAACCAAGCTAGCTTCAACGGCAAAAGTGTATTTGGCGAAGCTTCTTTTTACGTTGGGGGCGGCAGTATATCGGCTTCGATATCTAGACCGAATATAGGTAGCGTAGATATCACAGACCAAGATACGGTGCTTGCGCTTCAAGAAGAGGTTAGTAGCACAAGGGCAAATATAGGCTCTACGATAAACCAAGCATATAGCTCGATAAACGTCAATATGGCGGCAGTCGTATCCCAGAGCGCGGCTGCATCTCAAATAGTAGATACGGATATGGCACAGGCCGCTACGGCTTTCAATGCTGAATATTTAAAATCAAATGCCGCTTTGTTTGCGGCTTCGCACTCTAGTCAATATTTGGCATCGCAAGTTTCTAGATTATTGGGATAATTTTTGGATAGTTTTTTACTCAGCGGCGCTTCGTCGTCGCTTCTTGTTATGCTTGCCGTGATAACTTTCGGCGCTATGATGACTTTCAAGATGTCTTCGTTCAAAATGGCTATTGCGGCAGCGCTGTTGGTCGGACTATACGCCCTTCTTGATTCATACAAAAATAGCTCTGCCGCAGTCGGACAAAACGGTAGTCTGATAGGGCCAAACGTAGTGTGTATAGACCGCTCTGCATATATAGTAACGGGAGCTGGTCTATTCGACTCGTCAGAAGGGCTTTCACCAATGAGGGACGCAAACGGCTCTACCGTGCCTTGTGTTAAAAAAGCCGATTTTAGGTAATTTATCTCTTAGCTATTATTGCGTAATTGCCAGTTGCCGTAGCTATGTGACCCGTCTACAATATTTGGTACAAACAACTTACAATTTCCCCAAGCTAAAAAA
>CAZVTM010000032.1:0-16318 GCA_964630205.1 uncultured Helicobacter sp.
AGTTTTAAAGAGGCAAGGGTAACACCATTTTTGTTACAACATCTTTAAGCAAGGGGTAAATACAATCCGTTTTTAAGTTAGAAAAAACGTGGAAGATATGGATAAAAAAGCAGAAATTTTAAAACTAAAAGACGAATTGGGCGTGCTTCTTGCGGCTCATTATTATCAAAGAGATGAAGTGTTTGAGATAGCCGACATTACCGGAGATAGCTTGGAGCTTGCCAGAAGATGTATGGAATCTGACAAGAAGATAGTCGTATTTTGCGGCGTCGGTTTTATGGGGCAAAGTGTCAAGATATTAAGTCCGGAAAAAAAAGTATATATGCCTCGGATTGCGTGTTGCTCCATGGCTAGAATGATAGATAGCGCATACTTTGATGAGACGGTAGCCAAGATGGAGGCGGCAGGCATCAAAAAAGAGGATATTTTTCCGCTCACATACATCAATTCAAATGCCGACGTCAAGGCAAAAGTAGCGGAAATGGGCGGAGTCGTATGCACGAGCTCTAGTGCGGATACCATCATTAAATACGCTATGCAAAGCGGTAAAAAAATACTTTTTGTGCCGGATAGATGCCTCGGTGTAAATACCGCAAATAAAATGGGGCTCAAATCCTGCGTAGTCGGGGATGGACAAAATATGGCGGAGTGCGACGTCATTTGCTATGACGGTTTTTGCTCTATACATCAGCTATTTTGTGTCGAAGATATAGAGTTTTATCGCTCCAAATACCCAAATATCCTAATAGCCGTACACCCGGAATGCACACCCGAAGTTGTGGCAAAAGCTGATTTTGTCGGCTCTACATCGCAAATTCTGAAGTATGTAAAAGAGTTAGACCCTGAACAAAAAGTGGCGGTCGGTACTGAATTTAATCTCGTAAATAGGCTCAGAGATAAAAACACTTATGTTCTCTCCTCCACAAAGCCGGAGTGTCCGACGATGAACGAGACCACACTTGACGATGTGTACAATTTACTCGTTGCGATAAAAAACAATGAAACGTATAATGAGATAATTTTGGACGAGGATACAAGAATAAAAGCAAAATCCTCTCTTGATAAAATGCTGGAAATAACGAAGTGAATAAATATGAATTCGTACAAAACGCCCTTAATGAAGATATTGGAAGGGGTGATTTGTTTGAACGGACGATTTCAAAAGCCGGCTACAAAGCAAACGTAATCTCAAAGGATGACGGGATATTTGCCGGCAAGGAGTATGCGGAAGTCTTACTGTCTATGTTTGAGCTTGATGCCGAGTTTTCGGTGAATGACGGAGATATCATAAGAAAAGGGCAAAAGCTGCTTTCAATTTCCGGATACAATACGGACATACTCAAGCTCGAACGGACTCTGCTCAATATGCTTCAGCATGCTAGCGGCATTGCCACAAGCGCAAATGTATTTGCCGCTCTCGCAAAAGAATATGGCATAAAAGTATTGGATACCAGAAAAACAAGACCCGGCATGAGGGCTTTTGAAAAGTATGCAGCAAGGGTCGGCGGCGTCACAAATCACCGTTTTGGCCTTGACGACGCATTGATGATAAAAGATACACATCTAAAGGCGATAGGCGATTTGGGCGAATATATGAGGCGCGCCAAAGAATCTATCCCTTTTACCTCGAAGATAGAAATAGAGTGCGAGAGCGTAGAGGCGGCAAAAGAGGCGATTCGTCTTGGAGCGGACATCGTTATGTGCGATAATATGTCGCCGGATGGCGTGGCTGAAGCGGTCAAATACCGCGACAGTCTAAACAATAAGATTTTGATAGAATGCAGCGGAAATATAAACATTGAAAATTTTGCGCTATACGCCAAAAGCGGCGCAGACGCTGTTAGCATAGGCAGAATCATACATCAGTCTGTTTGGCTGGACTTTTCTATGAAAGGAGAATAGACATGAGAGTTTTATTCGTAAGACACGCCCCCGCATTAAGCAGGGTGAGCTGGCTAAGGGATGATATGGAAAGACCTCTTAGTGACAAAGGTATTATAGGTGCTAAAAAACTATTTAAAGAGTTTTCAAAAATATATGACGCACCAAGCGTGATTTATAGTTCACAGGCTTTGAGAGCCAAAGAGACGGCTCAGCTGCTTTCAAAGAGCTTCAAAGGGTCTAGAATCGTGGAAACCCCTTTTTTAAATCCGGGCGCAACTTTTGACGGTTTTAAAAGCCTGCTGGCGGACGACAAAAATGAATGCGTAGCGGTAGTGGGGCATGAGCCTGACTTCTCCGTTATTTTGTCTCATATACTGGCATCTGGCGCAACCGTATCAATGGATGTTAAAAAATCATCATTGATAGAGGTCGAGCTGAATGAGGATTTTAAAGGTACACTAAAAGCCGTAATCCCGCCTAAAATCTTCATATAAATCGGATATTAGTTGGCGGAAGACAAAGAGTCAAAAACAGAAGAGCCCACCGGTAAGCGCATCGAGGATGCGCGCAAGGACGGAAATGTACCCAAAAGCGGGGATGTCGCCGCATGGGTCGGCATGCTCGTTGCCATCCCGACAATCATATTTTTGTTTGGTTTTGCCTCGGAGCATGTCCAAAGACTTTTTAATTTCTATGTTTCGTTGATAGGCAAGCCCCTTACCAGGGAGCTTATTTTTGAAATAGTAATTTTGACTATGAAGCATTTTTTGATTGCCGTTTTGCCTATTATTGCGGTCATCATGGTGGCTGGAATTATCGGCAATGTAGCGCAATTTGGGTTTAACTTCACGAGCAAGCCTCTGCAATTTAAGCTTGACAAGCTAAATCCAATAAGCGGGCTCAAAAATCTCATATCGGTCACCAAAATAGTAGAGGGGCTCAAAATAATGCTAAAGAGCTTTACGGCTTTTGGCGTCGGATATTACTGCTTTTTGGGCTATATCAAGGAACTTCCGACAGTCTCACTCTTTAGCCTTGGCGACCAGATAGAGTGGCTTGTAGAAAAAGCCGTTCAGATAGCTCTCATAATGCTTGGGGTGTTTTTTGTTTTTGCCGCAATAGACCTTTTTTGGACTAGGTATCAATATTTCAAAAATCTCAGAATGACCAAGCAAGAGGTCAAAGACGAATTTAAAAACATGGAGGGAAACCCTGAGATAAAGAGCAAAATACGCCAGCTACAGTTTCAGATATTCAAAAAACGGATGATGTCTTCAGTGCCGCAGGCTAGCGTAGTGGTCACAAACCCGACGCACTATGCGGTGGCCATCAAGTACAAAGCGGAAGATGGGGACTTGGCCCCAAAGGTAGTTGCTAGCGGCATCGACAATATAGCTCTCAAAATTAAAGAGATAGCGCTCGCCAACAATATCCCTATAGTGGAAAATCCTCCGCTTGCAAGAGAGCTTTACGCCAAAGTAAAACCTGATGAGTTTATCCCGGATACTTTCTATCAGGCGGTAGCTGAAGTGCTTGTGTACGTAATGAGGCTAAACTCTAAAAAATAAGCCCCCGTCTGATAAAATCCCTCTAAAATTCAGAGGTTCTATCTTGCAAGAAGCCTTTAGCTTAATACAAAAATCAAACTCCATAGTTTTTGCCACACACATCAATCCAGATGCCGATACTTTAGGCTCCGCTCTCGGTCTTTTGCACTCTTTACCTTTGGACGGAAAAAAAGTTGTCGTGTATAACTGCGGGGAACTACCAAAGAATCTCTCTTTTTTGCCAGGATACGTTCTCGTGACAGATATATTTCCATCCGATATCGATTTGGTTGTAGCCCTTGATTGTGGGAATAAAGATAGATTGGGTTTGGGTGACGGGGACTATAAAATTCTAAATATAGACCATCACGCTTCAAATCTGCTTTACGGCGACATTAACATCGTGGATGATTCGGCGGCGAGTACGGCAAGCGTCGTTCTTGATTTTTTTAGAGGGGTTGGCATAAGGCCAAGTAAAGAGTCGGCCATATGTCTATATGCTTCGCTTGTAAGCGATACCGGATTTTTTGCCTATGACAGCGTGGATAAAAAAGCTTTTTTGGATGCCGCCTATTTGGTCGAATGTGGGGCTGACGCTTCTGAGATAGCTGTTGCGATGACGCAAAATGAGCCGCTTTCAAAAATAAGATTGCACTCGTCGATATTGTCGACGCTTAGACTAATGGCTGGCGGTAAATTGGCCTATCTGCATATGACCAATGCGATGCTACAAGATGCAGGAGCAAGGCCTAACGAAGCGGACGGTGTCGCAGAAGCCGCCAGAAGCGTGAAAGGGGTTGAAGTAAGCTTGTTTATCAGAGAGCAAGAAGACGGAAAAATAAGAGGATCGCTTAGAAGCAAAAGCGATATCGACGTAAATAGATTGGCTTCCATGTTTGGCGGCGGCGGGCATATAAAAGCCGCTGGCTTTACGTTGCCTGCGGAAAAAGATTTTTTGGCTAAAGCCGAAGAGATAGCAAAAACAATAGAAAACAGCATAGGATAATTGAATGTACGATAGAAGAAGAAAAAGCAAAGAACTTGTCTGGATAGTCGGGGTTTTGTCTATATTACTCGGGCTTGCGGCGTTTGTGTATCTGTCGCCTATTTTTGAGAGAGAGAAGCCTACTTCCGATTTGAACGGAACTATATATTGGAACTTTAAGACTCCCCTAAAAATCAAGCTTGCCGATAACATAGCTTTGGGAAAATATAAAATAGAAGTTGAAGAAAAAGGGAAAACGACCGTTCTTGCGGAGGGGGAAGCGGCAAAGGGGCAAAAAGAGCTCAATCTTACGTTGACTTATCCCAAAAATGCGTTTTTGCCGACAAGCTCAAATGCTAAAATCATAGTAAAAGCTGCGGACAAAAGTTTGTGGAGTTTCTTTGGGCCTAATAAGCTGGAGAGCGAAGTGCAGGTTGTCTGCGACATTACGCCTCCGACAGCTTCCGTAATAGCTAGTTCTTACGGCATAGCAAAGGGCGGAAGCGCAACCGTTGTTTTTGAGGCAAGGGATGAAAATCTAAAAAGCGTATCCGTCAAAACAGCCTCAGGCAAAGTCTTCAAAGCGCAACCTTTTGTAAAAAAAGGATTTTATATAGCTCTTATAGCATGGCCTTTGACCGACGATAACTTTGCGGCATCAATATCTGCTGTAGATATGGCTGGAAATGAAGCCTATGTTCCGATAGATTTCTTTCAAAAAAACGTAGTCTATAAAGATACGAAGCTAATTCTCAAAGACGATTTTTTGAATCAAAAAATAGTTGAGCTTTCCTCCACTATGAAGGTAAGCGCAAATACTACCGCTCTCGATAGATTCGTATATGTCAACAATACGCTAAGGGGCGAAAACGAGAAGCTTATCGGGGAGATAACAGGAAGAACCGGCGACAACACAATCAATAGTTATTTTGTCGAGCCTTTCTTGCCTATCAAAAACGCATCGGTAGTCGGAAGCTTCGGAGACCATAGAAGCTACTATTTGAATAATGAAGTCATTAGCCAGTCTTATCATAAAGGTGTAGACTTTGCGAGTGTAAAAGAGGATACGATAGTAGCTCCAAATAACGGCGTCGTTATATTTGCCGCTCCAAACGGAATTTACGGGAATATGTTGGTTGTGTATCACGGACTAGGGCTATTTACTTTATATGGCCATTGTAGTTCGTTTTTGGCAAAAGAGGGTGACGTAGTCCAAAAAGGGCAACCGATAGCAAAAACAGGGATGAGCGGGCTTGCGTTTGGCGACCACTTACACTATGGCGTCGTGATTCAAGGGGTGGAGGTGAGGCCGCTTGAATGGCTTGACGCAAATTGGATAAAATTGAACGTAACAAAAGTCATTGAAGACGCAAAAACTATCATTGCGGGTAGGAAATAATGAAAGTCAAACAAAAAAGCGTACGCGTTTTTGAGATCGAGTGCGACAATCTGTCCGAATTTGAGGCGTATCTAGACAAAAATAGCGTTTTGCTTAGCGGTTTTTTAATGCTATTAAAGGGTGATACAAAAGGCTCTTTCGCTAAAGAGTGTAAAAAAAGAGGGCTTTGCTATGCGTCTATGGGAGAGTGTGATGATGCCGGACTTGCTTTCAAAAAAGATATAACGCTTGAAAAACCGGCAGAGAATACGAAGGAAGAGATGCAGCCAAAAGCCGAGATAAAGTCGGAAGAGCCTAAGCAGGAGGCGCCAAAGAAACAGCCTATAAAGCCTCAGGCAAAGCTTCCGCTGGATGCTAAGCCGGAAGATGAAAAATCTCAGTTCCTGACAAACAAAACGCTTATGGTGACAAAAAACCTTAGAAGCGGAGAGGATATAAATACCGACTCCGACGTAACAATAACGGGAAGAATTAACAGCGGGGCAAAAGTCAAAACAAACGGCAACGCTATTATTTTGGATGTTGTCGACGGCGACGTAGAGGTATGGGGCGACTATGTTATGGTAAAAAATATAGGCAAGGGAACGGTAAGCCTAAAAGGTGTAAAAATAGACAAAAACTCTCTAAACGGCAAAATGAAGCTTGCGACGTTTGACGGCAAGCTCGCTATTAAGGATATATAATGAAGCAAACAACTATCGCAAAGCAAGTTGAGCTATCCGGCATAGGTCTACACAAGGCGGTAGTGGTTAAGCTTCGCCTTGAGCCTCAGGAGGCCGGAAGCGGAATAGTCTTTTATAGAGAAGACGCTGCTAAAACGATAGAGTTGAAACCAGAAAATGTGGTGGATACCAAGATGGCAACCGTCATAGGTAAAGACGGGGTCGTTATATCCACCATAGAGCATTTGATGTCTGCTATATCGGCGAGCGGAATCGATAACTTGCGAATAGTAATAGATAACGATGAGGTGCCGATAATGGAGGGCTCATCCGCTGCATTTTGTATGCTTCTTGAGGAGGCCGGGCTAAAAGAGCTTGAGGCGCCAAAAAAAGTGCTAGTCGTCAAAAAGGCGGTAGAGGTGCGAGAGGGAGATAAGTTTGTCAGGCTGTCCCCGGCCGATGAGTGTAAATATAGCTATGAAATCAAGTTTGACCATCCGATGATACAAGTGCAAAAGTACGAGTTTGTCTTTACAAAAGAGAACTTCAAGGAGGAGATAGGCAGAGCTAGGACATTCGGGTTTTTAAAAGAAGTCCAATATCTCCGCTCAATAGGGCTTGCTAAGGGCGGAAGCCTAGAAAACGCGATAGTCCTTGATGAGCACAAGATACTCAATCCAGAGGGGCTGAGATTTGACGACGAGTTTGTCCGCCATAAAGTCCTTGACGCAATAGGCGATATGACGCTTCTGGGTACCCACTTTATCGGTCATTATGAGGCGAGTGCGGGAAGCCACAAGTTAAATCATCTGTTAACAAAAAAACTTCTCGAGAGCGCTGAAAATTATGAGATTGTTGAGCTTCATATAGACGGCGAAAAAGAGAGCGAAGCAGTTTTGGAGATGGCAAAAGCTTGATAAGATTTTTGTTTTTGACGGTTTCATCCCCTTTTAGGCTTGGTGTTTACGAGAATGATGAGCTGCAAAAAGAGTATATAAAAGAGGGTAAAGCCAGCGATGTTTTGCCGGTCATGATAGATGAAGCCCTAAGGGACCATTCTGTCGACGAAATATATTATACGAATGGCCCTGGCAATCATATGTCCCTAAAAATCGCATATGTTTGTCTAAAAACTATATCGATAATAAAAAAAATACCCTTTTACGGTATTTCCCCTTTCGATTTTAACGGCAATCTACCGATAAAGGCATTCGGAAATAGTTATTTTGTGTATGAGGCTGGTAGAATATCGTTAAAAGTTTTTGAAAATACCGCTGTTGTCGGCGATCCTGTTTTGCCGACAATATGTGATTTCGCCGCAGTGCAAGGCGTGCCTGAGCCGCTTTTTATACTTCCGGCAGTTTGATATTAAGGATATAGATTTGTTTTTTTCGGTTCCCGCTACTAGCGCAAATATGGGTCCTGGGTTTGATACCCTTGGCGTCGCCTTATCATTAAGAAATGAAGTAGACGTCAAACGCTCCAAGTTTTTTAGCGTATCGATACGCGGCGAGGGGAAAAATAGCGTCCGTATGAAAAGCGGAAATATTTTTGTCAGTATTTTTAACGAACAATACAAAAATATAACAGGTAAAAAAGAGAGTTTCCGCTTTGAATTTGTCAATAATATTCCTATATCCAGGGGGCTTGGAAGCTCATCGGCGACGATAGTATCTGCCGTAAAGGCAGCCTATGAGATGGCCGGAGTCGAGATATCAAAAGAGAAAGCTTTAAATATAGCCCTTACCTATGAGCCGCATCCGGACAACATTACTCCTGCGGTTTTCGGCGGCTTCAATGTGGCGGTTGTGGAAAATTCCAGAGTTTTTAGCGTTAAAAAAGAGATGCCGAGCACTCTCAAGGCGGTCATTGTAATACCTAACGTGCATATGTCGACCAATCACTCAAGGGGTGCTTTGCCGAAAAAATATAGCAAAGAGGAGGCCGTCTACAATCTATCCCGATCATCACTTCTCTCCGCACTGCTATTTGCCGGAAATTACGACATGCTTCGTGTCGCCTCAAAAGACAAGTTTCATCAAGACATAAGAATGAAAAATTTGCCGGAGCTTTTTGAGGTGCAACGTATTGCACTTGAAAACGGAGCGCTTATGAGTACGCTCTCAGGCAGCGGGTCGTCGTTTTTTAGTATGACGTACGCAGATGACGCCGAGAGGGTAAAGAGGGCGCTTGAAGCGGCGTTTGGGTTCTTTCGGGTGGAGATAATGAGTTTCGACAACGACGGACTTATTTGCCAAAAAAGCTAAAAAGCAAAATTTTGGTAGAATTCGGGAAATAGTATGAACAAACATAATCCCGTTAGAATGTGTATCGTTTGCAGAAACCGCTTTTTGCAAAGCGAGCTAAAGAGACTTCAATACATAGACGGGAACATAAAAGAGTTTACTAAGTCGGGCAGAAGTTTTTATTTGTGTACAGAGTGTTTGGATTCAAAACAGCTTACAAAAAGATTATCTTCGTTTTTAAAAATTCCAAAAACAGATGCTGAGACGATTTGCGCAAGATTAAAGGAGAGCGATTTTTGATGGATAATAAGGTAAAAGTAAAAGAGATTGCCGATGAACTCGGAATAAAACCAAAAGAGGTTTTGGATATATGCACCGAGTTTAAGATAGAGGCAAAAAATCACTCCAGCGCAATAACAATAGAAGATGCCGAAAAAGTAATGAACTTTTTTATGAAAGGCGAAAGACCGGCTGGATTTGAAGCACCAAAGCCTGAGCCTAAGCAGGTAGCAGAGAAACAACCTGAGCCAAAAGAGCCTGAAGCCAAAGAGAGCGAATCCAAAGCCGAAGAGCAAAGCGAGCCTGAATCAAGGGGTATCGCTCAGGCGCCTAGGGATAGAAAAAACTTTGAGATTATCAAAAAAGCAAATCCTACTCAAATAAAACCGGAAGTAAAAAAAGAAGAGCCAAAAAAAGAAGAGCCTAAGCAAAAAGAGACGCAGCAGCCAAAAAAACCAAAACCGCAACCTACTCAAACTTCAAAAAAACCGGACGGTATAAAAATTAGCATAGATAGAGAGTTTGCTGAAAAAGACGAAGATAACGATGATTTGGTGATGCTGCCAGATTTTTCAATACAAGATAAATTTTTGGAAGACGAAGAGAAGCTGGTCCTTGCCAAGACAGTGACCGTAGAGAACCAAAAAGCAAAAGTTGCCGTTAAAAAACCACAACCGAAGATAAATATACAAAATATGGCGAGACCACAAAAAAAGAAAAAATTTAGGCCAAAACCTGAAGATATAAAAGAAGAGATAGTGACTGAAATAGAGATACACGAAGATATCAGGGTTTATGAATTTGCCGAAAAAATCAACAAGCCTCTTGGGGAAGTAATCAAGGCGATATTTAATCTGGGGCTGATGAAGACCAAGAATGACTTTATGGATAATGACCTAATAGAAATTCTTGCTGAAGAGTTCGGTATCACCGTGAACATCTCAAATGCGCTAGCAGAGTTTGACTATCTAAAAGAGTACGAAGAGCAAGATGCGCATGAGGGCGGAGAGAGAGCACCGATAGTTACCATCATGGGTCACGTAGACCACGGTAAGACTACGCTTCTTGACAAAATCAGAAATTCGAAAGTAGCAGCAGGAGAAGCCGGCGGTATCACACAGCACATCGGTGCGTATATGGTAGAGAAAAACGGTCACAAAATAACATTCCTGGATACACCCGGACATGAGGCGTTTACCCACATGAGGGCTAGAGGTGCACAAGTTACGGATATCGCCATTATAGTTGTTGCGGCGGATGACGGCGTGATGCCTCAAACAAAAGAGGCGATTAGTCATATCAAAGATGCAAAAGTTCCTTTCATAGTTGCGGTAAATAAGATAGATAAACCGTCGGCAAACCCTGATTTTGTAAAAACTCAGCTTTCAGAGATGGGTATAACTCCGGTAGAGTGGGGCGGCGAGTATGAGTTTGTTCATATCTCGGCAAAAACAGGCGAAGGGCTTGATACGCTTCTTGATACGATACTTCTACAAGCGGAAATCATGGAGCTAAAAGGCAATCCGAAGAAAAACGCAAAAGCTATAGTGGTTGAAGCGTCTTTGGAAAAAGGGAGGGGGCCTGTGGCTACGGTGCTGGTACAAGACGGTACGCTAAGAGTCGGAGACACGGTAGTCGTAGGTCAAAACTACGGTAAAGTAAGAGCAATCATAGACGACATGGGCAAAAACATAAAAGAGCTTGCCCCTTCAGAGCCTGGCCAGATACTAGGCCTTGACGGCGTGCCGGGCGCAGGTGACGTGCTCGTGGCGGTAGAAAACGAAAAAATAGCTAGAGAGTACGCTGAAAACATCAAAGAACACCAAAGGCAAAGAGAGCTTTCCAAGACTACGAAAGCTACTTTTGATGACCTGCATCACCTTATCAAAGAGGGCAAGTTAAAACGACTAAATATCGTTCTAAAAGCCGATGTTCAGGGTAGTCTTGAGGCTATAAGAGCAAGCCTTGAGAAGGTAAGAAACGAAGAGGTAAAAGTCCACATTGTTCACTCTGCGGTTGGCGGTATCACTGAGAGTGACGTAGAGCTGGCAAAAGCGGGTGAAAATACGCTTATTATAGGCTTTAACGTCAAGCCTAATACTACCATAAAAGACAAAGCCGATAATTACGGAGTAGAAATCAGAAGCTACTCAGTTATTTTTGAACTTATAGACGATATTAAGGCGCTTGTGGGCGAAATGCTTTCACCGATTAAAGAGCTTGTTTCTGAAGGAAAAGCAGAAGTTAGAAACCTATTTACCGTCGGCAAGAATCTTGTAATCGCCGGATGTATGGTTACCGACGGCACTGTTACAAGAGGCGCTGAAATTAAAATTCACAGAAACGGCAACGTGGTTTACGAGGGTAAAATCGGCTCTCTAAAACGCTTTAAAGACGACGTTAGGGAGGTGAAAGCCGGCTTTGAGTGCGGTATAGTAGTTGACGGCTTTAATGAGTTTGCGGAAAATGATATTATAGAAACTTTCAAGACGGTTATGAAAGCTGCCGTATTCGAGCAAAGCGTGGAATAGTAGATGTCGCAAAAAAGCGTCAGAGTTCTAAGGGCGGAATCGACACTTACGGAGCTAATCGGAGAAGCCATAGGAAGTCTCGGTAACGAAGAGCTAAATGCGCTTAGCGTGGTAAAGGTAGAGAGCGCCAGAGGGCTTTCAGACGCTACGGTATATATACTTGATGAAGGATTTTCGGATAGCGATAAGCAAAGGATACTATCTGGCCTCAAAAAAAGCTCGTCGTATATAGCTAGATACTGTACCGCTACTGATGCAATCTCTAAAATGCCGAAGCTGTCATACAGATTTGACGACTCTTTGGAAAAAGAAAAAAGGCTTGAAGAGATTTTGAGCGGTAAAAAATAAGTCACGAGAGAGCGATAAATGGATAGAGAGAGCGAAATAAGAAAAATAGTTGAGAGCTTTGGTGCTACCTTGTACGATACGGAGCTTGTAAAAAGCGGCGGGGATGCCTATATTTTTAGAGTTTCCATTCAAAAAGAGGGTGGCGTAGATCTTGATGTTTGCGCCGATATAAACGCCGTATTGTCGCCTTATCTGGATACAAACCCTCCGGTAAAGGATAAATATTATTTAGAAGTCGGCTCCCCAGGTGTCGAGAGAAGCCTTAAAAGACCGGAGCATTTTGCGAAATCTGTCGGAGAACTTGTAAAAGTAAACCTAAAAGACGGTACCAAGCTTAGAGGCAAGCTCATCTCGGCAAGCGGCGACAGCTATGAGATAGAGTGTGAAGACGGTATCACCAAACTCTCCTTTGGCGATATATCAAAAGCCAGAACATATTTTGAGTGGAAATAAACACTAAATTCCTCGAACTTGCCTGTGAAAAGGCGTGGGAATACCAAGGGGTCACATATCCAAATCCTGCGGTAGGGTGCGCAATAGTCAAAAACGGTACACTTGTATCTTGCGAAGCACACAAACAAGCAGGTGCACCTCACGCCGAGGTTGAAGCCCTCAAATCCGCATTTTTAATCCTTTCCGACAACCAGACACAAAAAGATACGCTCTCAAAACTCCAATTATCCCATGAAATACACAATTTTTTAAAACAAAATGCAAAAGATACATTTAAAGAGTGTAGCGTCTATGTAACTTTGGAACCTTGCGCTCACGAGGGTCGCACGCCATCATGCGCCGATTTGCTCTCTACGCTAAAACCAAAATGCGTCGTTATCGGTCAAAAAGAGCAAAATAGCGTAGCCGTCGGCGGAGGGGCGAAGCTGGAGCAAAACGGCATAGCTACCTTGTATATGAAGAGCGAGGCTTGCGAAGAGCTGATAGAGCCGTTTTTGAGATGGCAGAGCGGGCAATTTGTTTTTTTCAAGCTAGCTCTTACGATGAACGGCAGAATATCGGGTGGAAAAATAAGCTGCGATGAGTCGTTCAAGTTGGTACATAGGCTAAGAGAGAAGATAGATTTGCTTTGTATAGGCGGTAATACGGTAAGGGTGGATAGGCCGACACTGGATGCAAGACTGGTCGGCGGTAGAGCTCCGAATGTGCTTGTGTACTCAAAAAATAACAATTTTGAAAGAAGTATCCCGATGTTTGCAGTTAGCAACAGAGATGTTGCTGTATCAGATAGCCTTGAGGGTATAAAAGATTACAATTTTGTAATGATAGAGGGTGGCGCCGGAATGTTAGCCGCTACGAAAGAGAAAGTGAGCCATTATCTGTTTTTTATATCCACGCAAATGTCAGGTAATTGTGATTTAAATGCGCTTGATTTAAGTTTTAAAATCTTACACTCTCGGAGAATAGATAAAGATTTGCTTGTATGGGCAAAAAGGAGCGATAATGGGTAAAAAAGACAAAGAGCGTCCCTCTGATTTAATGCCGTTAAACGACGACAAAAAAAGAAAAAAAATAGATAAAAAAGTTTATGAAGAAGAGCTTGTTCAGCTTCAGATAGAGCTTGTGAAGCTACAAAACTGGGTAAAAGAGAAAAATAAGCGTATCCTGATTGTGCTGGAAGGGCGGGATACCGCCGGGAAAGGCGGTCTTATTAAGACGATTACTCAGCATCTAAATCCTAGAGGTGCAAGAGTGGTTGCCCTTGGGAAGCCATCCGATATGGAGATGAATAGCTGGTATTTTCAGCGCTACGTACCTCATCTTCCAAATCCGGGCGAAATAGTGCTTTTCGATAGGAGCTGGTATAACAGGGCGGGCGTTGAGAAAGTGATGGGCTTTTGCACTAAAGAGCAATATCAGAGATTTATGAGACAAGCCCCGATGTTTGAGCAGATGCTAGTAGACGACGGTATTATATTTTTCAAATACTACCTATCCATCAAAAAAGAGACGCAAGAAAAAAGACTCGCCTCAAGACAAGAAGATCCGCTCAAAAAATGGAAAATAAGCCCTATAGACGAGCTTGCACAAAAGAATTTTGACGAGTATACGAAGGCGAAAGAAGAGATGTTTGCCCGTACGCATACCCCTTATACGCCGTGGATGATAGTTGATGCCAATGACAAAAAGATCGCAAGGCTTAACGTTATTAAAGATATATTGCTCCATATCGAGTACGACGGCAAAGAAGATTGCAAGGTGTCATTGATGACAGATCCAAATGTAATGTTGATATATAGCAGGCTTGTTCAAAATCTGAATGACTAAAACCATTTTTGTTACCGCTACGGGGACAAATGTCGGCAAGACGTACACGACGTTAAAATTAATGGAGCTGTTTGCCGCAAGAGGTTTGCGGGCAGTTCCTTTTAAGCCTATAGAAACCGGCGTCGAAGACTCTCCGGCCGACGCTTCAAAACTTCTTCAAAAATATAAAGAGCTCTATAATGACAATACTCTGGCTATTGACGATGTATGCATATATAGATTTGCTCTTCCGGCGGCTCCTTATATAGCGGCAAATGGCGCAAAGATAGAGATATCGTTTATTGAAGAGAAACTCCAATATCTAAAAAGCATAGCGGATGTCGTCCTTGTAGAGGGGGCGGGCGGTCTTTTTGTTCCCATCGGTCATGATTATTTTATGATTGATATGGCGAAAGAGTTTGCCGATTTGGCAGTGCTTGTGTCGCATACCGGACTTGGGTGTATCAATGACTCAATTTTGTCGGATAGTGCGTTGCGCAAATCCGAAATACCGTACATTTTGGTATTTAATAGACGAGAAGGCGATGATTTTGATTTGATAAGCAAGCCGTTTTTTGAAAACTATTTTGGCAAAGTGCTAGAAATTAAAGATCTCGACTCTCTCTTGTAGGTTTGCATGAAAAAACTTCTTTTTTTATTGTTCCCGGTTTTTATGTTTGCCTCGGATATCAAATTTGCCGTTGCCTTGTCGCTTGGCGATAACGCAAAAGACTACTCGGCAAAAATAGCCGATGTGATAGACGAGGAGCTTGGTATAAAACTGATAAGGAATTTAGAGAGCAAAATATATGAAGACGAGGCGGCGCTTTATGCCGTAAAAAACGGACTAATTAAGTTTGCGACAGTAAGAAGTGGACTTTTTGAGGAGCTTGGGCTTTCAAAAGACGGTGAATATGGATATGAGCAAATTTATCTGGATGACGGCCTTGTCCTTGTGGTGCAAAGCCGCTACTGGGATTTTATAGCTAAAAATAAGAGAGATGCTCTTTTAAAAAGGCTAAAAAAGCTTAAAAAATAGAATTAAAAGAACTAACCGCTTTTCCTATTACCGCAAAATCATCTGCCGAGGCCACGCTCACCGGATAGTCTTTATTGTCGGATATTATCTCTACGCTCCCGTCAATCCGCTGGTTGAGCCTTTTTATAAATACCCCGCTTTCGGATACTATCGCAAATATCCCCCCCTTTTTGATATCTGTTTTACCCTTATCTATGAAAACTATCGCCCTATCTGAGAGGGTCGGCTCCATGGAGTCACCCGCTACATTGATAGCTTCTATATTATGTAGATTTTTTTCTCCGCCCATCGCACTTACAAAATTCTCCGGAATTGTAAGAAACTCTGCATTTTCGTCGTAGTTGTCCGCCCCGCCTCCTGCTGATGCGCTTATATCCCGCAGGTATTTGACCTGATAGTATTTGTTGGTGGTATCTATAAGACTCTCCGGCGCCTGGTCGAACAATAGCCAATTTAGTGATATCCGCTGTCTTGCGCAAAACTCGGAGAGCTCTTTAAACGGAATTTTATTGCGTTTTTTCATTGTTGCAAAATTGATAGGCTCAACGCCAAGTGCGGTTGCGACGTCTTTGTCAAAAACCTTCTTAGCCCCTACGGTAGTGGAGATGATGTCTTTTAGTTTTTCCACTATATCTTCAAAAGATGTCATATTGTCCTCCATAAAATTGCAGTTTGCAATATTTTAGCCCATAAAAATTAAATTTATCTAAAATTTGACAACTTTTTAAAAAAGGACGGTCAAGATGGCAATAGTAAGAAAAAGCAAAAGGTTGTTTGGCGAGTTTTTTAGAGCATTGGAAGAGGATTTTGAAAGAATCGCCGGCAGATTGTTTTGACAATCGCGCCATGTGTGCAGCCAAATAGTTGGTTGCACAAAATTTTTACCCTCGCTAAACCCTTATAAATACTGCTTCTAAATAAAAATCAAAAAATTTTTTTTACGAAAAAAATCTGCGGAACGCAAAATGTAACTACTCCTTTTGTAATTTTTACAAGGAGAACAATATGAGCGCACTTAGACAGATTGCTTTTTACGGTAAAGGCGGTATCGGTAAATCGACTACAAGCCAAAACACACTAGCCGCTGATCTGTCACCCCCTTTTGGTACAAAAAATTCACACAATTCCCAAAGTTTTTA
>CAZVTM010000033.1:0-16178 GCA_964630205.1 uncultured Helicobacter sp.
CCCTTTTTAAGGTCGCCCATTGAGTATGTCATCAATTCTCCTAGGATTATTTTTTAGATGTCTCCAATACATAAGCGGCGTAACCACCAGTGTCAGAATTGTAGCAGTCATTACCCCAAAAATCAATGAAACGGCAAGACCGTTCCACACCGGATCAAGCACAATAACAAATGATGCAAGCGCTATAGCAAGCGCAGTCAGAAGTATCGGCCTAAACCTGATAGCAGCCGCTTCAAGTATGGCATCCTCTAGCTTTTTACCACCCGCTATAAGCTCATCGGTAAAGTCTATCAGCATAATAGCGTTTCTAACAACAATACCGGCAAGAGCTATAAAGCCTATCATGCTGGTAGCCGTAAAGTAAGTTGGTATAGCTATATTCATAACGGCATGCCCAAACATAATACCAATAAGAGTCAAAGGAATTGCGCTCGTAACTATACCTGGTACACTGAAACTCTTATAGTACGCCACCATCAAAAGATATATCATCAATACGGCTACACCGAATGCACTTCCTAGGTCACGGAACGTATCAAATGTCACCTTCCACTCACCGTCCATTACGATATGATACTTTTTACCAGTTGCTATCTCGGTCAAATCGATGTTAAATCTGGGGCTACCATCCCATTGGGCCTTGAATCCATCCATTTCAAATAACTTGTTTCTTATCTCAAACTGCGCATACACACTGCCTCTTTTATCCATTTCTCCAGTTACAATCGTAGTTTCTCTGAGGTCTTTTGACGTCACCGCTTTATCTTTTGAGATAAGCTCTACGCTGGCAAGTTCTTTGATACTTACGAGTTCTCCGGTAGTTCTGGATGGCACCCTGAGCTCCATAATGTCATCTATGTTTTGCCTTGAATTTTTATCCAGTCTCACAAATACATCAATCGGCACCTTATCGGCTTCCGACAATACGACTGCGGGCTTGATGCCTTCATTTGCAGACATGAGGGTTGCCGCTATATCCTCTACGGTCACGCCGAGGGCTGCCGCTTTTTGAAAGTCTGGTTTTAATGAGTATTTCATCATCGGCTTTTCACCGAGTACATCAGTATCAACCACACCCTCCGTGCTTTTCATAATACTTTGTATCTTGTCTGCCAGTATTTCACGAGAAAGCTTATCCGCACCGTATATCTCAAACGCAAGAGTTGCGAGCACCGGAGGCCCTGGAGGATCCTCTACTAGTTTGATATTGGAGGCGGATAAGCTCTCGCAAGGCTTTATCTTTGGACGTATATAGCTGACAAACTCGCTAGATTGCAAATCCCTTTCCGATTTATCACGCATATTAACACGTATCTCGGCTACATTTTCACCGCTCTTAATGGCTGTCCCGCGCAAGAGTCCGTTAAAATCAGGAATTCCTGTCGTGCCGACAAAGCTTTCAAAATCCCTAATATCTTTTTCGTTTTTTAGTACATTTTCGACACATTCAACTGTTTTTTTACTCTCCTCAAGAGAGGCAGAAGTTGGCAAATCTATAGTTATATTAAAGGTATTGACATTGCTAGCCGGCAACATCTTTGCCTTCACTAGACCAATAGCCGGAAGCGCCAACGACAAGAAAAAAAGACCTATAACGGCAAACATAAACATATATCTTTTTTTCCGCTCTCTTAGCATCGGACGGACATAGTTATCATAAAACCTATAGGTTCTAGTTTTTTCAAAAGAAAAATCATGTTCGCCGTGATGTGGTTTTAAAAACCTATACGCAAGCCATGGCGAAAAAGCGAAAGCGATAATCAACGAAGAAAACATCGCAACCGGAACGTTGAAAGGTATAGGCCCCATATAAGGCCCCATCATACCGGTAACGAACGCCATCGGTATAAAGGCCATAACAACGGCGACAGTAGCTATGAAAGTAGGATTGCCTACTTCGTTTGTAGCCCTAATTATAAGTTTGGCTTTGTCTTTTTCGCGCCCGAGAGTAAAATGCCTATGTATATTTTCTATAACGACTATTGCGTCATCCACCAAAAGACCAAGCGAAAGAATAAGGGCAAAAAGTGTAATTCTATTAATGGTCTGGTCTATCAAAAGCCCCGCAAAAAGAGTCAAAGCAAAAACCAGCGGAATAGTTATAGATACGATAGCCGCCTCTTTTAATCCAAGCATAAAATAAAGCAGTAAGACAATAATACCGATTGATATTGCAAGGTGAAAAGTCAACTCGCCAACTACGTGCCCGGCCTTATAGCCGTCATTTCTGGTAACTACCAACTCAACGTCTTTAGGTAGCCCAGCCTTTATCTCTTCCAATTTTGCATCTATGGCTCCACCAACCACAACAGCATTAGAGCCTCGTTTTTTTGCCACAAACAAGGTGAGTTGCTCGTCTTTTTCGCCCGCCCCGCCATCATATGCCTGACCTTTGACAATATAGGCATTTTGTTTTATATTGGAGGCTGTACCGTCTTCTATCGTCGCAATCTCTTTGAGATATATGAGTCTTCCCGCTTTTGAAGAAACTATTATTTCGCCCAAATCGGCATAGTTTTTTAGATACCCCTCAAAGCCTATCTCAACACTCAGTTTGCCGCCATCTACTTTTCCGACAGGCAACGAATAAGCCGCAGAAGATATTGCTTTTTGAACGTCAAATATACTCAAATTGTATGCGGATAGCTTCGCCGAATCCAGCCATATATTAAACTGTCTTTTGTTTTCAGGTTTGATACCGACAACGGAAACATCTTTAACCCTGGCAAGCTCATCACTCATCTCTCTAGCGATATTAAATAGTGCGCCGTTATCAAGAGTCTTTGAGCTGATGGATATCGCATAGATAGGCACCTCGTCGATATCCATGGGCTTAACTAGGGGCTGCGAGGCGTTTTTTGGAAGCAAATCCATATTTTGCATAACTCTATCATAGAGCTTTAAAAGCGAATTTTCTTTATTTTCGCCGACCTTGAATTGAACCGTTACGACCCCAAAACCGTTTTGAGCCATTCCAAATATATGTTCAACCCCTGTAAGCTCGTTTAGTTTTTTTGACAACGGCTCAACTATTACTTTTTGCACATCGGCCGAATTTGCACCAGGATAGGCGACAATAATACTAGCTGACGGCACATCTATCTGTGGATTTTCCTCTTTAGGTGTTAATATAAAAGCAAAAATCCCGAGCACAAGCACGAAACCTGCTATTATCGGAGTTAGCGGATTGTGCAAAAAAGTTTTTGCCATTCTCCCGGCAAAATTTAAACGTACCTCTTCCTCAAATTCATGAAGCTCACGCTCCGTCTTTTCAAGCTCTTTGGCTATATCTTTCCCATTAGGGTCGTTCTCAAACTTTATTGGCATATCTTATTCCACCTTTTGACCGTCTTGTAGGCTGTCACGCGGATTTTCTATAAGCTTTGCTCCGATGCCTACACCTTCGGCTACCACGCTCGCACCGCTTTGTTTTTTTATTTTTATTGCTTTAAATTTTGCGATTCCGGATACATATTCGAACACACCGACGATACCGCCTCTTTTTGTAATAGTATTGATGGGAAGAACTATCTGCCCCTGATTAGAAGCTGAAAGCAATTTAACAAACATACCGCTATAAAGGCCATCCTGATTTAAAGGCTCTGCTCTAAGCGAAAAATTTCTACTATTTGCACCGCTCGGCGAAAGCGATACAATTTTGGCCTCTACTACCCTTGTCCCGTTTTTAAATTTTACAATCTGGCCGACGTTAAAATTTTGAAGCTCGCTTTCATAGACATCTGCTTTTATTCTAAGGTCATTTTTCCCACTCAAAAGAATGACCGGTTGACCCGGCATAGCCAGAGAGGCTGTTGTCAGATACTTCTTTAGAACTATCCCGTCCATTGGGGAGCGAACAAGAGAGTATCCTTGTTCGTTTCTGGCTTGTTTTAGCATAGCTGATGACGAAGAGAGCATTTGCGATTTGATTTCGTAGTTTAATTTCACACGCTCAAACTCTTTTTCGCTAACAACCCCTTTTTCAAATAAATTTTTATATCTTTCAAGGTCTTTTTTTGCATCTTCGGCCATAGCTTTGGCACTCAGGTAGTTTGCGTTTGCGCTTATTGCCGCCGCCTCCGTGCCAGTTGCATCAATTTCAAAAAGAGGAGCTCCTTTTTTAACGCTATCGCCCTCTTCTACATATATTTTTTTCACATAACCGCTCATTTTCGAGCTCACGGCGCTCTCATTTTTGGAATACACAGTAGCAGACAGCTCAGTCGACACACCTCCACTGCCAACGGTATAAAGCTTTGGCGCCGCAACAAGCGACAAAGAACAGGCTGCAATAATAAAAATTGTTTTTTTCATAATTTAATCCTTTATTCCTAGTCCCATGGTGTATTTGTATTCTGCTTTTGCATTAAGATACATAGCTTTTGCTTCTATCTCTTCGGCTTGAGCAACAAGTGCCTCCGCCTCTTTTTTTATCAACTCCGTAATGCTCGCTAGCCCATTTTGATATTTTAGCTTATAGTTTTCAAATATTTGAGTCGCAAGCTCTCTTTTTGACGCACTTTGCGACACAAGCTTTTCTTTTTGCTTCATATCAAGCTCTTTTTGTTTTGCGTCAAATTTAGCATACCCTTTCATGGAGGCAGCCTCAAAAGACGATTTCAAAAACTCCGCCCTTGCGGCCTCTCTTTTTGCGCTACCGCCCCCAAAATCAGTCAAGCTATAAGATATACCCACCCCAACCATATAAAAATCTTTTGAACCGGAAAACGTCAGTACGTCATCGTTATATCCATACTTGGCAAACGCAAACATTTTTGGCAAATATTCGGAAATAGTAGCATCACTCCTTTTTTTGCTTGCTTCCTTGGCAAATTCGCTAGCCTTTAATTCATCTCTATTTTCATAACTACCGCCGCCAATACCAACCTCGTAAAAGCTGGATACGCTGTCAACGCTCTCGTCATCCGTCAAAAATTTGAGATACTCTAAAGATGTTTGGTATTGTTTTTGGGCTTCGAACAGTCTAGCATCGGCAGTTGTTTTTGCAAGTTGCGCCTCCATGACATCGGTCTTTGAGGCCAATTTTTGCTTGTACATTTCGCTCGTATTGGCAACTATCATTTCCACGCTTTTATGAGATATTTCGGCCGCCTTCAAATATTTTTTTGCCGCAACCGCATAGTTATAAGCCCTCAGAGCTTCTATTGCCATACGCTTTTCATCTTTTTTGGCTATAAAACCAGCGGCTTTCTCAATATTCTTTGCCGCATCCTCTTCTTTGCTCAGCATAAAGCCGGTAAATATGGGAACTTTATATTCTACGGTTGTTTCGAAATTATTTCTCACCTTCGGTTCATTCATTGCAGCTATTATCATGTCGCTAGCCGATACTTCACGACTCGACAGTTTGGAGTTGAACACATATCCCGCATTGTTGGTTCTATAAAAATTCTCATTCAAGGTAATTTCGCCGAATTTCTTTGAACTTATCTCCCTTACTCTTGCTTTTGATATATCAAGGCTAAGTTTTTTTGCTTTTAATTCTTTATTATTTTCAAGTGTTTTAGTTAGGATTTCGTCAAAATCACACTCTTTGCCAATCAAGGCAAGCGGTACAAAAAAAGCCAATAATACCCGTTTCAAATGGCGCTCCTAAAATATCGTTATAATCAACGGTGAATTATAGCATAACTCAGCATTATTTGTCTTAAGGATTTTTGGAAAATAATTGTACAATATTCCATTAAGCAACAAGGAGTTTAATATGCCAAATCAAGGCCTAGAAGGAATGGATGGCTACCAGCTCGCTATTTTTGCAATAACTGCCATAGCGGTACTAATAATACTAAAAATGAAAAAATGAATTTTACACAAAAATTACAACTTTTAGCTGGCGGATTATAGAATAAGATACGTAGTTAAAATAATATTTATCGTCCAGAGAGGTTAAAAATGAGGGGTTTTCTCTTTGCTTTATTGTTTCTCTTTGCGGCAACGGCGAATAGCGTATTTGGAGCCGACGACGAAATAGTCAAATCACAATCAAAAACTTCATACTTAGAAAAAATAAATCCTAATGAAGCCGACTTATCAAGAATATTTAGCGTAGATTTAAGACATGATAAAAACTTTTTAAAAGCAATAGATAGCTCAATTAATTTTTATTCAAGCATATTGTCCACGGATGAACTTTTCTCATACGGCGATGAACAATACACTCCTCTTCAAATGCTACATTCGCTAATAATATTCAGAAAGCTCGTTACCGTAGAACAACCTTATAACGATTTTTTAGTTGAACTGCAAAAACACTTTGACGTATATACGCCAAAGGCTAGAAACGAATATTCTAAATTTACCGGTTATTACACGCCGGAAATAGCGGCAAGCCAGGTCAAGTCAAAAATTTTTAATTACCCATTATATTTATCAAAAAACAAAATCAAATCCTCGAAGCCTGACTTCTATGTGCAAGCTAGAAACGACATAAGAAAAATGGAGATGGAGGGCGCTGCCATTTTATCGCTAGAGGACGGTACGGCACTAAATCTGCAATATGCCGGAAGAAAAAGGGCAATTGACGAACTTGCAAAAAGAAAGACAATTAAAAAAGTAGTCAAAAAAAATGGCAAGAAAGAAACCGTTTTAGTGCGCGTCAAGCAAGCCCCAAAAACAAAAGCAGTGTTTTATGTGACGGAAACAAAAGCACTAGGCTCTCTCTCGACGGAGCTTGTGCCTGGGTTTAGCGCCGCAATGGATATGAGCGTCACACCGGTAGGCAGTCTAATATACGTAAAAAGCAAAGAAAGAAATGAGACACAGCTTGAGGAAAATCTAGCCGCCAATGCCGCACAAACAGAAGAGAAAAAAAACGGATACGAAAGCTTTATGCTTGTTCATGACATAGGCGGCGCCATAAAAGGACCGGGAAGAGTCGATATATATTGTGGAGAGGGGAAGCAGGCAAAGAGCTGCACATATAACGTATCCTCAAAAGGGGTTGTGTATTTGCTTGTAGCGAAAAAAAACGCATTAATGAATTTTGTATCTTTGGGAGTTGAGTAATAATAATGGATAGAAGAGCTTTTGCAAAACTATGTCTAGGCGGAGCTGCTAGTATGCTAGTAGCCGACGATAGCTTGTCTGAGAAAAAAGATGTAGAAATATATCTCACCGTAGATGACGGCTGGAATCACAAAAAAGCAATTATAGAAACCGCAAATCACTATAAAGTACCGCTAAATCTCTTTATTATAGGTAAAGTGATAGAACAAGACCCTGCCATATGGCGACAAGCCATAGATAAAGGGCATATGCTTGGCTCACACACATATAATCACCACAAACTTTCCCATATTGACGAGGAGATAATAGCCGCCGATTTTAAACAATACAAAAAATGCGTTTCAAACACTCTTGGAACCGAAACATTCGAAAAAATAAAATTTTTCAGATACCCATATGGAGATACGGGTAATAAAAAGACCAGGCCGGCAACAAAAAAATGATTGAAGACGAGGGGTGGAGAACCTCTTGGTGGAATATGGACTTATCCTTTTCATCTACAGGCGCTTATGGCGTAAAGGCGTATAGAGATCCGAAAGAGCAACTTAAATACTTCGCCAAAAATCTAAAAAGCATAAATGTTCCACTTTTCCACTTCAAAGATCCGGACGCAAAAGCGATAGAGCTTATTATCCAGTTTGGGCTAGACAACGGCTATAAATTTGCAAGGCTAGATAGCAAAAAAAGTCTCCTAAAAGCATAATGCTCGCCAAGGCATATATCGAAATAACTACTTTTTGCGGGCTAGATTGTGATTTTTGCAAGCCCGCAAAAACTCCCTCCAGACAAATGAGTCTCTCTTTATTTGAAAAAATAAACAAAGAACTAGCAGGCAAAACAAAATCACTCGCATATCATATTCTAGGCGATCCTTTGAGTGTAGACAATCTAGGGTTGTATCTTGATATATCAGCCTCTTACGGACATAGCGTAGAGTTAACGACAAGTGGGCGTTATTTAAAAAACATCGACAAAACGCTTCTTACGCATCCCTCTATCAGGCAGATCAATTTCTCCCTCTCATCTTTTTTTGCGAATAAAAACTTTGGACTTGAACTGGGCGAATACATGGATAAAATTATTGATTTTTGCTTATTTAGCATAGAAAGACCAAAAAGATTTGTAAATCTAAGACTATGGAATATCGGGGATGACAGATATTTATCGTTCAATCAAGACATTGAAAAAATAATTGAAAGAAAACTGTCAAAACCTTTGTATGTTAATCAAAAAGCCAGAATAGCGCCGTATACGATGATTGTTAAAGACACCATGTTTGACTGGCCTAGTATAAAAAATAATATATCTAGCACAATCGGGAGCTGTCATGCCATCTCATCGCAACTGGGCTTTTTGGTTGATGGCAGAGTTGTGCCGTGTTGTCTCGACACAAGGGGCGATATTGAACTCGGGGATATGAACAAGCAAGCTTTATCTGAAATTGCCGCCTCGCCTAGAGCTGCAAAAATGGTAAACGGATTTAAACAAGGGGTTTTGGTAGAAAATTTGTGTCAAACATGCGGTTTTAGAGAAACTAGATTATAAAAGAACTACTTTATTGCGTCCGCCCTTTTTGGCTTCATAAAGCGCATCGTCAACTTTTTTTAACACGTCCCTCATATTTGTATCCGGGCAATATTCGCTAACCCCGAAGCTTGCGGTTACTACGCCTACGCTACCAAAATTTGTATTTTCTATGACTTTTCTTAGGTTTTCAGCCATTACTTGCGCACCTTCATCAGCCGTATTTGGAAGCATTATTATAAATTCTTCACCACCCCATCTAGCAAAAACATCGGTTTCCCTTATGCTTGCCGAAACAGATTCACACAACTTAATAAGCACTTCGTCACCGATATCGTGTCCATATGTATCGTTGATATCTTTGAAGTGGTCGATATCAAACATTATAAGGGATAGCGGCAGTTTATATCTGTCTGATTTTTTTACCTCAAAAGCAAGGAGCTCATTTAGCTTTAGCCTATTGTATATCTTGGTCAGAGGATCTGTCGTGGCAAGCTTTTCAAGCATCTTTGCCTCTTCTTCCATATCTGTTATGTCGGACATCGATACGATATAGAGCTCCTCTTCCTCTTCCGGAAATTTTGTCGCTTTTACCATAAAAGTACGGGTATCGCCCGTTTTGACACTAACTATCTTGGCAATATTTCTTTCAAATTTGCCGTCAAGCAGATTCTGGATCCAGCTTTCACCCTCTATTTTCCTTATGCTACGTTCATCGCCGATAAGCTGAGAGTCTATACATCCATATAGTCTTCTAAAATCATCTATATTGCTAGTAGAGAAGAAATCGTAAAAGCTCTTATTTGCTTCAACTATACGGGTTCCATCGGTCAATATAATCATATTATCCTGGAAGTTTAGTATTGTCTCAAAACGTCTTTGTTGTTTAATAAGCTCTTTTTCCAAAATAATATCATGGCTTTTGCGCTCTATTACCTTGATTAGATTATCGGTATCTACCGGTTTTAACAAAAAGTCACTTACGTTTATCTCTATAGCTTCAAGCAAAAATTCTGACTCGCTATGGGCGGTAGTAATGACTATCGGAATGTCTTTGTTTAGTTTCCTGATTTCTCTAGACATTTCAAGACCGGTCATTTGCGGCATTTTAATATCTGTAACTATCATATCGGGAGACTCGTTTTTGAAAGCACTCAGACCCTCTTCGCCGTTTTTTGCGGTCACGACGTCTTTAACTACTCTTTTTAGCAGCCTTTCGAGCTGCTCCCTGATAATCGCCTCGTCCTCAACGTAAAGAAGCTTAATCGGTATTTTTCCTTTTGCTATATCCAAGCGCTTTTTCCGTTAATTAATTCGTTTCAAAATAGCTATCTATTGCACTAACCAAATCATACAATGCCACAGGTTTAAAAAGTGTTTTATCGGCTTCACCGACCAAATACTGGGGATCTTTATAGGCCGTCAACATAATACATGGAACACTGCTGTTTTCTTTGACTTTTATAACAAATTCTTTCCCATTCATGACAGGCATCTCAATGTCACTCAAAATAATATCCGGGGTTTTCTCGTAAAAAGCGTTTAGCGCATCCTTGCCGTTCTCGCACAAAATAACTTCCTCGTAAATACGGCTAAGCGCCTTTCCGACGGCTTCCCTTATTATGTCCTCGTCTTCTGCGTAAAGTATTTTTAGCTTTTTTTTATCAGACATCGCCATCTCCGCTATCAATCATCCCAAGCTCAACCCTAAATTCAGCACCGTCGTCTACGTTTGAAGCAAAAATTAGACCATTCATGTTATCTTCTATAATCATTTTAGACATATAAAGCCCTATTCCTGTCCCTTTGCTCTGATCTTTTGTCGTAAAATACGGCTCAAATATACGTCCCAATGCCGACTCCTTAATGCCACCGCCATTATCACCGACAGTCAGTATTGCTTTGTTGCCTTCGCCGTGTACGCCGATTGATATCGCACCGCTTCCATCGCTACCTCTTTTTTCAACTATAGCGTCTTTTGCATTTGTGATTAAGTTTAACACAACCTGCTTAAATTCATTTTCGTATCCGTCGACCAACATTGGTTTTTCATCAAATACTGTTTTAACTTGAATTTTAGCGCCGCCAAGTTGCGACTCAACTATTTTCAAAACATCTAAAATTGTATTTTGCACTGCAAAAACAGCTTTTGGCTTATCTGGTCTAAAAAAATTACGAAAATCGTCAATAGTTTTTGACATATATTTTATTTGACCCATTGCCTCGTGCGTCATCTTATCGATATATTCGGCATTTAAGTCATCAAGCTGATATGAGATTTTAAAATCCTGAACAATAAGACCAAGAGCGTTTAGCGGTTGCCTCCACTGATGGGCGATAGCGCCTATCATTTCACCCATTGCAGCCATCTTACTCTGCTGTATTAATAGTTTATCTTTTTTTCTGAGTTCCCCGACTGCGTCATTCACCCTTTTCTCAAGATGCTCATTTATCTCTTTTAACTTTTCTTCCGCTATTTTTCTATCGGTTATGTTTAGGCAAATCGATATTTTTACGCTTCTGCCGTCCATCCACGAGGCATTTTTTTCTGTAACGGCATACCACTCTTTCGTTAGTTCGCTATAGTGTTCGTAAGAGTTATATCCATTTTTCAAAAACTCCGTATCGTCATTTTTTACGACGCTATCGGATGTTTTGCCTATTATTTCGCCGAATTTGGATATTGCGTAATTGTTTGCGTATATTATTTCACGATTGGAGCAGTCACTAACAAATACTATTGCATTTATTGAATTTAGCACACCGTAAAAATTTCGATTGATAGCCCTTAGATTTTCGCTCATATGCGAACTTTTTTCTATCTGCTCTTGTAGCTTTAACGTCGACATGCTGCTTTTATAAATAAAAAATAGGGACAAAAAAACAAAAACCGTTGCAAATAAAATCTTAAAAAGCAGTACGCCACTCAACACAATACTTCCGCTTACAACAATGGTCTCATATAGAGCCAATGATATCAACAAGCACTCGAGAGCAACAAAAATAGATATAAACGCCAAAAGCGTTTTTTTACTTTTAACCATGACGCTACTTTACAACAAAATAACCAAAAAAGCCAACCAAAAGCCGATAATATTCTAATTATTCGGCTAATTAAACGTTTTTGAAAGCTCCACGCTTTTTTTGAGTTCCGGCAAAAACTTCACGAAACCGTCAAGACTCATCATCGTAGATGCATCCGATAGCGCTTTTTTTGGCTCGGGGTGAACCTCAAAGAAAAATCCTTTGACATTGCATATTGCGGCACATTTAGCCAAGTACGGCGCATATTTGGGGTCGCCTCCGCTTTTGTTGCCCTCGCCTCCCGGTCTTTGAGTGGAGTGCGTTGCATCCATTATGAGCGGCAAGCCAAAATCAGCCATATCCAGCAGATTTCGATAATCCACCACTAGATTGTTGTAGCCAAACATCGTCCCTCTCTCGGTCAGCATGATATTCTCTGCCCCACTCTCTTTTAGCTTTGCGACCACATTTTTCATATCTTCTCCAGACATAAACTGCGGTTTTTTGACATTTACGGTTTTGCCTGTCTTTGCCGCCGCTATCAGCAGGTCTGTTTGCCTAGCCAAAAATGCAGGAATTTGCAAAATATCTACATACTTTGCCGCTATCTCGGCTTGGTAGCTCTCGTGTATATCGGTCACCGTCGGTACGCCGAATTTATCTGATATTCTTTTTAGCTCGCCCAGCCCCTCTTCTATCCCGGGACCTCTGCAGCTTGTTATCGAGCTTCTATTTGCCTTGTCAAAAGATGCTTTAAAGACATACTTTATGCCGAGTTCATCGCACGCCGCCTTAACCTTGGCGCATATCTCGTCGTTTATCTCACTGCTCTCCAGCACGCAAGGTCCTGCAAACAGGAACATATCGCTCTGTGTTATTTCAAAAAAATTACCTATTTTCATTGTCAAAATCCTTCTTGTATCCCAAATTGTAAGAGCTTTTTGCTTACAATTTCACCAATACGAACCAAACAACTAAAGGGATATTTTGAAGAAGATTAGATTGGCTGCCGAATGGGAAGAACAGAGCTTCGTACAGCTGACATGGCCGCATGCAAACAGCGATTGGGGTCCTTTTTTGGATCAGGTGGAGCCGGTATTTCTCAATGTCGCAAAAGAGATAGCCAAACGACAGACGCTTCTCATCGTCGCCGATGACGGTGAGAGAATAGTCTCAAAACTCAAACGATTTGGCGTCAATATGGACAATGTCAAAATCGTAGAAGTAGAATCCAACGACACCTGGGCAAGAGACCACGGCGGCATCACGGTGGAGAAAAACGGCAAGCCGGTCATTATGGACTTTGTATTCAATGGCTGGGGGCTCAAATTTGCCGCAGATAAAGACAATCTAATCACTCAAAATCTCAAAAAAGCCGGTTTTTTCAAAAAAACAAAAGTCAAAAGCGTTAACTTTGCACTAGAGGGCGGTAGCATCGAGACCGACGGTTGCGGAACACTGCTCACTACGACGGAGTGCCTCTTGTCGCAAAACAGAAACAAGGGGATGTCACAATCAAAAATCGAGAAAAAACTCAAAAAATATTTCGGATTTGAGCGCATCCTTTGGCTCGAACACGGATATTTGGCGGGAGATGATACTGACAGCCACATCGACACACTGGCTCGCTTTTGCGACAAGGAGACGATATGCTATGTCGCTTGCGATGACAGGGATGATGAGCATTATGTAGAGCTTCGTCTAATGGAAAAAGAGCTTGAAAAGCTAAAGACTGCGGATGGCAAACCGTATCGCCTCATAGCTCTTCCGATGCCGGAGGCAAAGTATGATGATGAGGGCAACAGGCTCCCCGCCACATACGCAAATTTTCTCGTGATAAACGGCGCCGTGCTAGTGCCTACATACAACGACAAAAGCGACATAGAGGCTCTCAGGCTCATAGGTTCGGCTTTTAAAGACAGGGACATTGTACCGATAGACGCAAGCGCACTCATCCTATGGCACGGCTCGATACACTGCATCACGATGCAATATCCAAAAGGGGTAATATGAACAAGCTAAAAGTCGGACTCATACAGCAAACTTGCTCCGAAGATAGGGCGGCGACGGTAGAAAAAACCAAAAAAATGATTCGTGAAGCCGCCGCAAAGGGGGCAAAACTTATCTGCCTTCAAGAGCTTCACACGGGTGTCTACTTTTGTCAAGCCGAGGATGTAAATAGGTTTGATATGGCAGAGTCAATCCCGGGACCCTCAACCGATGAATTTGGAGAGCTCTCACGAGAGCTTGGCGTCGTAATCGTGTTATCGCTATTTGAAAAAAGGGCAGCAGGGCTATATCACAACACGGCGGTCGTGCTAGAAAAAGACGGCACGATAGCCGGAACATACCGTAAAATGCACATACCGGACGACCCCGCTTTTTATGAGAAGTTTTACTTTACACCCGGGGATCTGGGCTTCAACCCGATAAAAACATCAGTTGGAAATCTAGGCGTACTCGTATGCTGGGATCAGTGGTATCCCGAAGGTGCTAGAATAATGGCGATGAACGGTGCAGATATGCTCATCTATCCGACCGCCATCGGCTACAACCCTGATGATGAGAGAGACGAACAGATAAGACAAAGAGATGCATGGATAATCTCCCAAAGAGCCCACGCCGTAGCCAACGGATTAAATGTAATTAGCATTAACCGCGTGGGTTACGAGCCTGATTTTGCGGGAGTATGTAGCGGTATAAATTTTTGGGGTAATAGCTTTGTGGCTGGACCTCAGGGGGAATTTTTGGCACATGCCTCGGAAGAGTCCGAAGAGATAATCGTGTGCGAAATAGACATGAAGCGCAGCGAAAATGTCCGCAGATGGTGGCCTTTTTTCCGAGATCGGCGCATAGACGCATACGACGATATACTAAAAAGGTGGGGTAAATGATAATAATCCCCGCCCGCCTCGCCTCCACTAGATTTCCAAACAAGATACTTGCAGATGTAGCGGGTCTACCAATGGTGATACGATGCGCAAAAAACCTGCAAGGTGTAGACGATATAGCCGTAGCGTGCGACGACGAGAGCGTAAAGGCGCTATGCGAAAGCCACGGGATAAAAGCGGTCATAACATCAAAGGCGCACAACAGCGGCACAGATAGAATCAACGAAGCGGCAACGCTTCTGGGGCTTGGACAAAACGAGATAATAGTAAATGTGCAAGCAGATGAGCCGTTCCTTGAGCCCTCCATCGTGGAAGCGGTCAAAAACCTAATAGCCACCGAAAAAAACGAGTTTAAAATGGCTAGCTGTTACAAGCAAATAGACAAGCATATGGCTGAAAATCCAAACATGGTCAAAGTGATTACCGATAAAGACGGATATGCAATATATTTTTCCAGAAGTCCTATCCCGTATGACAGAGACGGGGGATTTTTTGATTACAAAGGGCATCTTGGCATTTACGGATTTGACGCCAAAAGCCTAAAAGAGTTTTGCTCCCTTCCATCATCGCTTCTTGAGAACACGGAGAAGCTAGAGCAGCTAAGAGCCGTTGAGGCTGGATATAAGATAAAAATGATAGGCGTCGAGACAAAGAGCTTTGGGATAGATACGCCGGAAGACCTAGCTGAGGCTCTGGCGGTTTTTGGAGAAAAAAAGTGAATAAAGCAAAAATAAAAGCGTTTATATTTGATGTGGACGGCGTACTAACGGGCGGGGAGATCATCTATACAAACGGCGGCGAAGAGGCAAAGGTATTTAACATCAAAGACGGCTGGGCAATAGTCGAGAGCAAAAAACACGGCTTTGTGACCGGCATCATCACGGGCAGAAGTAGTGAGCTAGTTGCAAAAAGAGCGGCAGAGCTAAAGATAGACTTCCTTGTGCAGGGTGAACTCAAAAAACTTGACGCATATGAAAACTTCAAAGTCAAATACGACATAAAAGACGAAGAGATAGCATATATCGGCGACGACCTCATAGACCTGCCTATACTCACCCGCTGCGGCTTTGCAGTCTGCCCCTCTGATGCAAACGACGAGGTAAAATCAAGAGTGCATCTAGTTAGCCGCTTTGTCGGCGGCAAAGGGGCGGCAAGAGAGATGATAGAAGAAGTCTACAAAGCCCAGGGGCTTTGGGAGCGGATAGTCGAAGATTTTGTAAAATAAGTTTTACTTCTATTTAAAAATTATTCGGCTATTTTATAAAAATACAAAAATCATTACCCAAGTTAATTTTTAATACGTTCTTATTTTTAAAAGGATGATAAATGGGTCGCTCCATGCGCCAACTTTTGTTTCTACTTCTGTTTTTTTGATCACTGGATATACCGCTGCCGCAGAAATATCAAGCAAACAAAAAATAACAGTAGGCGTTCTATCTTTTCGTCCCATCTCTGAAAACCAAACACATTAGGCTCCTCTTGAAAAACAGCTAGAGAAGTTTGCCCCGCAGTTTGACTTTGGCATTATTTCTCTCAATCAAACAGATCTTGTCAATGCTGTAGCAAAACAAGAACTTGATTTTGCAGTCGTACACCCAGGGGTGCTCATCGAGATGGAGACCAAATACGGCGTCTCAAATATAGCTTCCATAGCAAGGTGATCTATCAACCCCTTTTGGTACAAAAAATATATACAATCCCCAAAGTTTTTAA
>CAZVTM010000034.1:0-14566 GCA_964630205.1 uncultured Helicobacter sp.
GCTTATGAGACCAGCGCTCTAACCAGCTGAGCTACCTTGCCATTGCTACTAACAAAATGAGAGCGGAATTTTAACAAAACAAAACTTAAGCGGACAAGATGTCCGCTTTTTTATGATAATTTATCTACTTTTGCTTTTAGAGCTTCTATCTCTTTTAGGATTTGCTCTTTATCCATATCTGCTATATTTTTAGAGTGAAGCATCTCTTTTATTTTATCCATTGATGCATGGACATTATCTGACACCTTTTGGTACACCTCTTTTGCTTTTTCAACCGTCATACCTTTGCTTTTTAGAGTATCTTCGAGTTTGCCCTCAAGCTCTTCAAACTTCTCTACAATTTTATCTTTATTTTTCATAACTCCGTAAGTTGCCGCCGCGCCCACGAGCGCTCCCACAAATATACATACAGCCGATCTATCCATCATAAACTCCTTATTTGGATTTTTTGAAAAACGAAAAGATATTTAGCATTCCGCTCATATCCGCAATATTTTGAGTTGTTTTGCGGATATTTGGAAGTATCTGGGAGAACTCAAATACGAGTAGCGTAACTTTTTCGTCAAGCGACTTGATGCTTCTTGATAAAGAAATCAAAAAGCCAACCGTAACAACAGTCAGCACAACCATACAAAAGGCGATGATTCCGACGAAAAAAGTCATTGCATCCATCCTTTAAGTCTCCTTTATTTGATTATACTACTTTTTGCCCATTCTTTTTCTAGTATTTGCATCAAGATATCTTTTTCTGATTCTGATGCTAGTAGGAGTCACTTCCACAAGCTCATCATCTTCTATCCACTCTAGTGCTCTTTCAAGGTTCATCTCTCTTGGCGGAACAAGCTTAATAGCTTCATCCGCACCGGAAGAACGGACATTTGATTGTTGTTTTTCTTTTGTTACGTTCACCTCAAGGTCATTGCTTCTTGAGTGTTCACCTATTATCATCCCCTCGTAAACTTTTGTTTGAGGACCGATAAACATCACGCCTCTGTCTTGAAGGTTGAATATAGAGTATCCGGTAGCAACGCCATTTTCCATAGAGATAAGCGCACCGTTCATTCTGCTCTCGACTTCGCCGTTAAACGGTCTGTACTCCAGGAATGAGTGGTTCATAACACCCTCGCCTTTTGTACTTGTAAGGAAAAGCGTTCTAAGACCGATAAGTGCACGTGCCGGGATCTCAAACTCCATTCTTGTTTGACCGATACCCATTGGTATCATAGATTTCATCTCTGCTTTTCTTTTGCCTAGTATCTCGATGATAGCACCGCTAAACTCATCCGGCACATCCACAACAAGGTGCTCAAACGGTTCGTATTTTGTGCCGTTTTCGATTTTTACGATAACTTGCGGTCTTGAAATACCAAACTCAAAACCTTCTCTTCTCATGTTTTCAGCTAGGATTGTAATTTGGAGCTCGCCCCTGCCTGAAACTTTGAATTTACCTTCGCCCTCTGCCGCTTCTAGCTTCATAGCGATGTTTGTATTCATCTCAAACTCAAGTCTCTCCCTAAGTTTGTTGCTTGTTACATGCTTGCCCTCAGTTCCGGCAAGAGGCGAGTCATTGACAGAGAATACAACGCTCATAGTAGGCTCTTCGATGTGCATAGGGTCAAGAGGTAGGATGTTATTCGGATCGCATAGGCTATCACCCACATCGATAGTCTCAAAACCTGCGATAGCCACGATGTCGCCCGCATGAGCTTCTTCTATCTCCATTCTAGCTAGACCCATGAAGCCTATCAGCTTCGTTACTCTACCGTTTACTTTTTCGCCGTCGGATTTTACTAGGACTACCGATTGGTTTTTCTTGACGGTACCGTTGAATATACGGCTGATACCGATTTTTCCTACATAGTTGTCGTAGTCAAGGGTAAATACTTGAAGTTGGAGAGGATTGTCGGTTGTACCAGTCGGTTTTGGCGTGTGGGCTAGTATCATATCAAATAGCGGAGTTAGGTCGCCATCCGGATCTTCAAGATTTTTCTTAGACATACCGTTTCTTGCCGCTGCATAAACAACAGGAAAGTCTAGTTGATCATCGGAGGCGTCCATTTGAGCTAGAAGGTCGAATACTTCATCTTGGATTCTAAGAGGCTCGGCCGCAGGTTTGTCTATCTTGTTTACGACTAGAAGGATTTTTAGTCCTAGTCCAACGGCTTTTTTTACGACGAATTTTGTTTGAGGCATAACACCTTCTTGTGCATCAACAAGCAAAAGTACGGCGTCAACCATCTTAAGAACCCTCTCAACCTCTCCACCGAAGTCGGCGTGTCCCGGAGTGTCGATGATGTTTATCTTCGTACCTTTGTAGCTAATGGCCGTATTTTTGGAGAGAATAGTAATCCCTCTCTCTTTTTCTAGCTGGTTAGAGTCCATCACTCTCTCTTCTACTTGATCCCTCTCCGAGAAAGCGCCCGCTTGCTTTAATAGCCCGTCAACAAGCGTTGTTTTGCCGTGGTCAACGTGGGCGATGACCGCTATGTTTCTGATATCTTGCATAAATTACCCTATCTTAAAATTTTTTGCGAATTATATTCAAATACCGCTTCACTTTTTTGTCTACTAATGGAACTTTATTTGCTTGTCTTCAAAAAACCATCTAAGGCTAGCAGAATGAGCGAGCAAATCGTAGCGCTAAAAACAGCAGCAAAAGGCAAAGGCAAAACAAGCGCACTTGCAGGGCTACTAAACACCGGTAAGATAGATCTAAAAGACAACAAAGAGTTTGTTAAAAAACTACTTGAGATGACAAAAAAAGGCGAAATAGAGCTCGATAAAAACGGCTCCCTCAAGCTCAAAAATGCCCAAATAAAAGAAGAAGAGATAGACCAAAGCGCTCTTTTAAATATCAAAAGCTTGCTCTCGCAAGTAAAACTCAACGATAAGCTAGCGATAGAAAAAAGTGTAAAAGAGCTAAGAGATAACGCCCAAAAACATAGTGAAGACGATAAAAAAAATGAAAAAAACTCACTAAAAAAACTTCTGGAAAGCGCAAAAGACGGCGGAGTAGAAGTCAAGAAGCTAGCCGTTGAAAAACTAGACGCCAAAGTCTCAAAAGATTTTGAAACGAAAGAATTTGAAGTAAAAAAAGCGGACTCTTCAAAAACAAAACAGAGCGATAAAAAGCAAATACAAAACGAATTAAAAGCCGATAACCATTTATCAGCGGAGCAAAAAAACAAAAAAGAGGTTCAAAAAGAGGATAAACAAGCGCTGCAAAAAACTGAGACGCCTAGCCTTGCAACACTTCTTCAAGGAAATCTAAAACAAAAAGAAACGGAAAATACTCTTGCCGCAGCTTTTAAAGAGCTAAGTCCAGAGGCAAAAAAAGAGAAAAACGACACCGAAAATGAAGGCTTTTTTCTAAAAAAAGAGGAGCCAAAAGAGGAGCCGTTAAACAAAAAAGAAACTGTAAGTAGTGCGTTCCTCGAAATTCCAAAACAAAATGACAACGACCTAAAGGGGAAGATGGCCGTCGCAAACGAAGCACTTAAAAACTTCTCATCCGATATCAAGGAGACAATAGACAACTATCGTCCGCCTCTTATGAAGGTATCAATGGAACTAAATCCTCAAAATCTCGGGGCGGTGGACGTGACATTAATAAGCAGAGGCCAAAACTTGATAGTTAACGTCACTTCAAGCCAAGATACCATGCAAATGTTCATGCAAAACATCAACGAATTTCGCCAGAATTTGATGGCGCAAGGATTTGTAAACTTGCAGATGAATTTCAATTTCTCGGACCAAAACAAAGAACAAAATAACAAAAACTGGCAAAAAGAAGCGGCAAAAAAATATCAAGTAAACAACGACGACATGGGCAAGATAGAGAGCCTAGATATCATCGTACCACACCCTAAATACGCGTAAGGAGCAAAAAATGGCATCAGCGGTATCAAACATTAATACGTCGGTCACAAGCGGCGCGAATACAACGGCAACAAATCCAAAAGCGGAGCTTGACTCTCAAGCCTTTATGAAGCTACTTTTAGTCGAATTGCAATATCAAGATCCGACTAGCCCGATGGATACGGACAAGATGCTAACTCAAACCAGCCAACTATCCGCTCTTGAAGCTCAAAATGCAACCAAAACGGCAATGGAAAATATGACCAATGCGTTTAAAACATCGGCAAACTATTCACTATCGTCGGCGATAGGCAAAATGGCTGATACCGGACTAACAGCACTAAACGTATCTGGTGGAAAAGGCGGAACTTTTGACGTTTATCTTCCAAAAGATACGACAACCGCAACTGTCAGCATAGTAGACTCTACAGGCAATACCACTTATAAAACATTTACTTATAGCGGTGACAACGCAAAATCAAAAGGCGTCTTCCAGATAAACTGGGATGGTACAAACAACAGCGGGGCGGCTGTAGCCGACGGTGCGTACTACGTAAAAGTAGAATATACGGCAACGGACGGAACGACAGGTAAAAATACAATCGGCGCCTACCCGATAGAGTCTGTCAAAATAGTGGACGGAACTGCTTATTTTAAAGTCGGCAGCCAGTATGTAGAAGTATCTAGCATTAAAGAAATATACGAAGGCTGATTCACATGATGTCATCATTTTATACGGGTATTAGCGGGGTCAAGACTCAACAGTTCGGTCTTGACGTTTGGGGTAATAACATCTCAAACATCAATACGGTCGGCTTTCGCTCATCAACACCTGAATTTTCAACATTAATATCTCAATATAAAAACGGGATAGCTATGACCGGGGCAAACGAAGTAGGTCTCGGTTCTACGGCGCAAACAACGGCTCTTAGCATGAAGCAGGGTAGCTTCCAGCCTACAGATAGAGCTCTCGATCTTGCGATAGGCGGCAATGGATTTTTTGGCGTCCAAAAAGCCGGCGACAACAGCGTATACTATACAAGGGCCGGCGATTTTTACGTTGACGCAGACTCAAACGTCCTGAATGGAAACGGCAGCTTCCTGCTCGGTACATATTCGGGCAATATGACCATAAACAAGGATGGTACGGCAAGCGTCAGCGCTACGTCGGTGGCGCCAGCAAATATGCTCACAGACCCAAATAAACAAGTGCCGCTCAAGCTTCCAAAAAAGCTTACACATCCCGGTATTCCAGGGACAGCGGCAGTGATGGCGACTATACCGAGCTATAACGTAGACTTGGTAAATTCAAGCGCAACCATCTCGTATACGTTGCCCAAGCAGACAACGGCACGTATAAAGATACTAGACTCTACGGGTACCGTGGTAAGGACTCTGCCGCAATCAACTCAAGGATCTGGGCAACACTCCGTAACATGGGACGGCAAAGACGAGAACGGTGCATTATTGGCTGACGGCACCTACACGGTAAGCGTAACATATACCGATACTCCGGCGAAGCCTACGATAGGGGTCGGCTATCTAAAAGACTATATGGTCGATTCCAATGGAATGGTAGTGGCTTCTTTTGATAACGGGCAAAGCTCTATCATAGCCCAAATACCTATTTTCCACTTCCAAAATGAGCAAGGGCTAGAAAAACTAGGGGATAGTGAATTTAGATCGACGGACAATAGCGGAGAGGCGATTTTTTATAAAGATGCAAACGGAAACACTATACAAAATTCAAAAATAATCGGCCAAACGCTAGAGATGAGCAACGTCTCAGCCGCAGAGGCCATGACTAGCCTGATAATCACCGAAAAAGCATATAGCGCAAACGCCAAAGTAATAACAACGGTCGATCAAATGATTCAAAAGGCTATAAACCTCAAAAGAGGCTAGGTAAATAGCAAGTAAACCGTATCTAGTCGGAATAGTAGTTGCTTATTAACAAAAAAATCTAAAAAAGGATCCAGTTATGATGAGATCTCTTTGGGCCGGAGTCAGCGGACTCCAGGCGCACCAAGTAGCAATGGACGTCGAGGGTAACAATATCGCCAATGTTAACACCGTTGGCTTCAAATACTCAAGAACAAACTTTGCGGATATGCTATCTCAAACATCCAAGATAGCGACCGCTCCTCAAAACCCGTTAGGGGGGCGAAATTCGCTCCAAGTAGGTTTGGGAGCCAGCGTAAATACCGTTACGCATATATTCTCGCAAGGATCTAGGCAAACAACAGGCAAAACTACAGACGTAGCAATAGAAGGCGACGGCTTTTTCATAGTAAGCCCGGATGCCGGTATGTCATATAAGTATACGAGAGCCGGGGATTTTTATTTTGACGCATACGGCAACTTTGTAGACGGAAACGGTCTGATAGTACAAGGATGGGTAAAAGATGCGAATGACAAAATCGACTCTACCCTACCAATCACAAGCATACAGATAGATCCGGGTCTAACCATCCCTGCTAAAGCAACAAAAAACGTAACACTAAGAGCAAATCTAGTGTCAGGCACAACAACAAATGAAATGAGCAAAATATACGCCCTAGACTCCGACTCAACAACCATAGCCAACCCTACATTGCCAAATAGTGCAACAAACCAAAGACCTGAGGATTTGGGCGCTCTATTCGACGCAAACGGAAAGGCTTTTAGCCTGCAAGACGGACAGGGTATTTGGATAAGCTTTAGACCGGCTCAAGTAACCGATGCAACGGGTGTAACTGCAACAGGCGTAGTGGCGGTAAACTTAACCATCAATGGTATAAGTATTACCGGCTCTGTAGGTTATGCAGGTCCACCTGCTTCTACTACCACATACAATGCATCACAAATAGCGTCACTTATCAATAGTTTCACATCGCAAACGGGCGTGAGCGCATCGGCATCTGGAGCAAATATCACCTATACCAACTCAAATAGCATGGACGGCGATAGCAAAAAGAATATTTTGGTAACCGTAAATGCAGGCGACGGCAGTGGTCTAAGCGGGGTATTAGCAACCGATGCTGGAGCTACGACGGCATATAAATATCAGTACACGACAGGCTCGGCAAATCCGGCAACAGACTCTACATCGATAGGGCAAACCAAAAACTTTCATACTACGGAAGATTTGAGAGCCTACCTGCAATGGCAAGCCAAGGCGACATCGACCGGAGCGCTCGTAAGTGTAAACTCTGACGGTAAATACTCGCTATCCAATCCGTCAGGCTCAACGCTAACGATTGCGGTAACATCAATAGATGGCAACGGTACGGTAAATCCTAGTCCGTTGTTTACGCAAACATTTAACGCACTAGAGGGGACACTCCCAACAGGCTCATCGACAAAAACATCGCAAGCGATAAATGCGGCGACACACTCTTCGAGTATCGATATTTATGACTCGCTAGGCTCTAAGCATACTATTACGTATACTTTTAGAAAAGAGTCGCAAAGTGTTTGGTCGTGGACGGCCACCGTTCCTCAGCCTGGCGATCTAGGCGGCACGGCACCCAATCAAAACGTATTTACAGGCGGTACGGTGCAGTTCAACTCAAACGGCTCACTGGCCAGCGTAAATCCGCAGAGTTTAAATGTGACATGGAACAATGGCTCAACTGCGGGGCAACAAATAAACCTTGCTTTTGGTACGCCAAACGCATTTGACGGTCTAACAAGCTTTGACCAAAAGTCGGCAACCTCACTGATAAGTCAGGACGGCTATACGGGAGGGGATTTGGACGGTGTTAGAATAGACCAAAACGGTGTACTTATAGGCAGCTTTACCAACGGTAGATCTATGGGGCTTGCCCAAATTGCGATGGCAAAATTTGCCAACAACGAAGGTCTTACGGCTGACGGCGGCAATCTATTCTCGCAAAACGCAAATAGCGGAGATCCTACCATAGGAGCAGCGGGAACGGGTGGCAGAGGGGCAGTATTTTCCTCTGCACTAGAGATGAGTAACGTCGACTTGTCTAGGTCGTTAACGGAGCTTATCGTAATCCAAAGAGGCTATCAAGCAAACTCAAAAACGATTACCACATCGGATCAAATGCTACAAGTGCTTCTACAAATCAAACAATAACTAAGGGGGCGAAATGCCCCTTTTCTCTAATAAAGCTCTCTGTACAACTTCATTGCGCTTCTATCTGAAAGCGACGAAATAAAATCAGCGATTACCCTATTTTTATTTGTGGAAAGCAACCGGCTTCTATATTCAGGCGGCAACATATCAGGCTCCAGGACAAATGCCTTAAAAAGCCCCTTTATGCACTGTTTTGCCATATACATTTTGCGCATAATCGACTCATGTCTATATACTTTTTTATATAGCAGGCTTTTTAGTTCTTTGATGTCTGACCACATCGCCTCATCAAAAAGTATTAGCGGTTTTTCATCTGCGCCGAATACACTACATGCCGGCTCTTTGAAAGAGTCAAAAACATCTTTGTTTGCCGATGAATTTTCTATAATGTTCGATATTAGCTCCGTAATTATATGGGTTGAAAGTCTATGGCGGAAAAGAGGTTCGTTCCGTCCTATTTTTTCCTCATGCTCTATTTTTTCCACAATTCTCTTGATTAGTGCGGAACCCTCTTTTAGCTCGTCGACCCCTATAAGGGCATATTTTAGAGCGTCATCTATATCGGCTGAAATATAAGCGATTGCGTCAGAATTATCAACTACTATGGCCTCAAAAGACGGATGCTTATCGAGAGCAAATATCTCATCAAACGAAGGTGGTAGAAAACTTTTTTTGTAAGGAGCCGAATGTTTAAGCACCCCTTCAAGAGTAGCAAATGTGAGGTTTAGCCCGTCAAAACCTTTATATCTCTTCTCAAGCTTTGTTAGAACTCTAAAAGATTGGTAGTTGTGCTCAAAACCGTTGGCGCTCCCGGCTTCCTTCAGACACTCATCTAGCGTATCTCCGCCGATATGCCCAAAAGGGGTATGCCCTATGTCATGGGCAAGGGCTATCGCCTCGGCAAGAGATTCGTTTAAATTTAAGTTTTTGGCTATCGTCCTAGATATCTGACTCGCCTCAATCGAATGCGTAAGGCGGGTACGAAAATAATCGCCCTCGGAGTTTAGAAATACCTGTGTTTTATACTCTAAATTACGAAACGAGTGGCAGTGGATAATACGGTCTCTATCTCTATCAAAAGCGCCACGAAAGTCGTCTTTTGTCTCAAAAAACCTATCCTCCGGCCTCATCCGTTGATTTGCTCTTTGATTATTTTTGCTAGCTTGGCGCACTCTGCTATTTTTTGTCCGCCGCTCAGGCTCTCGTCGAGAACTATTTTTGTAAAAGCGCTACCTACTATGACGCCGTCTGCCCCCTCTGCTCTGGACTTAGCAGTTTTTTCATTGACGCCAAACCCTACAAATACCTTAGTATCCGTAACGCTTTTGACTTTTTGCAAAATCGGCTGTAAATCCTCGCTCTTATCCGCCCCTGTAATCCCGGCAAATGCAACGAGATAAATAAAATCTTTTGAAGCACGCGCTACCATCTCGACACGCTCATCCGCATGGGTAACTGCCAAAAATGAGATATTTGAGAGGTTGTGCGCCTCCACCGTTTTGGCATATCTCGCACCCTCCTCAAAAGGTAGGTCAGGTATGATAAACCCCTTTACGCCGCTTGCCGATGCTTTTTCACAAAAAGAGCCAAAACCGCCGGAGAAAAATGAATTGAAATAACCCATAAAATATACAGGAGCTTTTGAGGACAAGCATGAAGCTATCTCAAAGGCATCTTTCGTTTTGAATCCCGCTTTTATTGCGCTAAGGCTCGCTTTTTCTATTAGCGCTCCGTCAGCCACCGGATCTGAAAAAGGGATTCCAAGCTCCAATCTATCGCTTCCCGCTTCGATTAGCGCCGCACCAAGTTCTTTGCTAAACTCTTTATCCGTAAATCCACACGTTATAAAACTTACTAATTCTTTCACTCAGTCCCCATCTTGTCTTCTATGATTTCAGCCAGCACCCTCGCAAATCCCTCGTCGTCGTTCGGGCAAGAGGCAACTCTGTAATCCTCTATTTTGAGGTTTTTGGCAATTTCTCTATACTCGATGTCCAGCTCATATACCGTCTCCACGTTGTCCACGGTAAAGGCTATCGGATAAACCGCTACTTTTTTATTTGAAACGGCTATTTTTTCCAGTGTCTCGCCCAAAGATGGCCCTATCCACTTCATAGGCCCAAGCTTCGACTGGTAAGCAAGGTGCGTTTTTCGAAAGTGTATCCCCTCCGAATAAAGTAGCCCCTCCAATATCTCCACATGCTCCTCTATCTCTTTTTGATAGCTATCTCCTGCATCTATAATCTTTTGCGGCAAAGAGTGGGCACTAAATACAAGGTCAAAATCCTCGGCATCTTCACCATTTAACGCCTCTTTAATTTTTTCCAAAATCAGCTCGTTAAACGCCCTTTTTTTGTAATATCTCTCAATAACGCGCATCTTTGGATGATATCCGGCATCGACGGCAGCCTTGTAAAAATCCTCTATCGAGGATTTGGTCGTCGTAGTCGAATAGTGCGGATACATTGGCATCAGGACTACCTCCTCAACGCCGTCCTCAATCATCTCCAAAATAGTGTCCGACGCAAAAGGCGGCACATATCGCATCGCAATATACACCTTCTCATCCATTAGACTGGAGAGTTTGGCGCACAGCTTTTGCGTTATCCCAAGCAAGGGCGATGCGCCGCCTATCTCTTTGTAGTGACTTTGCGCATTTTTTGTACGGGTCAGCACTATCATAGTGCCGATAAACCATCTAAGCGCAGAGCTTTTAACGGTCAATATATTGGGGTCTGCAAACATATTTTTAAGAAAAGTCCGCACCTCCGAGAGATTTGACGGACCACCCATATTTAATAATACAACTGCTTTTTTCATTAGAATTTCAATATCTCTTTCGCCTGTGTCATGTCTTTATCCCCTCTGCCGGAGATATTTACGATGACGAGTTTCCCTTTGATGTCCATTTTTTTGAGTTGCGCCACGGCGTGAGAACTCTCAAACGCCGGTATGATGCCCTCGGCGCGAGATAGCCAAACGAATGCTTCTAGCGCTTCCTCATCGGTCACAGCTTCGTATTTTGCGGCGCCGCTTTCGTATAAGTATGCATGTTCAGGCCCAATACCGGGATAATCAAGCCCCGCCGATATGGAGTACGCCTCCTCTATCTGTCCGTCTTCATCTTGGAGTAGATAGCTCATCTGCCCGTGAAGCACACCTGCACGACCCTTTTGTAGGCTTGCCCCGTGTTCTTTCGTATCGACGCCCATGCCGCCAGCCTCGACACCTATGCAAGTCACCGTAGGCTCTTCCAGAAAATGGCTAAAAAGCCCCATCGCATTACTGCCGCCGCCTATGCACGCTATGGCGTAGTCGGGGAGTCTGCCTTCAAGACGAAGTATCTGCGCTTTCGCCTCATACCCTATCACCGCCTGAAAGTCTCGCACCATCATCGGATACGGGTGCGGTCCCGCCACGGTGCCTATCATGTAGTATGTGTCTTTTGCGTTTGTCACCCAGTGTCTTATGGCGTCGTTCATAGCGTCTTTGAGCGTTTTGGAGCCCGACTCCACGGAGTGGACTTTGGCGCCCAGAAGCTTCATCCTAAAGACATTTAGCTCCTGTCTTGCAACATCTTTTGCCCCCATGAACACTTCGCACTCAAGCCCAAAAAGTGCACAAGCCGTAGCCGTAGCCACCCCATGCTGACCAGCCCCTGTCTCCGCTATCACCTTGGTCTTACCCAGCCTCTTTGCGACAAGGGCTTGCAGTATTACATTGTTGATTTTGTGGCTCCCCGTATGGTTGAGGTCTTCTCTTTTGAGATAGATTTTTGCACCTAGCTGCTGCGATATATTTGCGGCGTAGGTCAGCAAAGACGGTCTTCCCACATACTCTTTTAGATAGTAGTCCGCCTCTTTCCAAAACTCCTCGTCAAATCTTATTTTTTGGTACGCCTCATTGAGGTCCAAGAGCAGGGGCATCAAAGTCTCAGGAACAAATCTCCCGCCAAACTCCCCGAAATGCCCGCTCTCATCGGGGTCAAACTTGCTTTTCCTTGGAATGTACATACATTTTCGCTTTATATTGTTTTTGGCTTATTTTACTGAAACGCTTTTAAAAGGATGGATTGAAACCGAGCGGTAATAAATAAATTTTATAGTTGCGTTTAAATTTGGAGACAAAATAGAGATGGTAAGCGTAAAAAACATACTTGCAACCAAAAATCCGGCATTTTTCAAAAAATACCCGAAATTTTTTACCGATTTCTCAACTGCCGCCCTTGGAAAACTCTTAAGAGAAAAAGAAATCAACGACTTTTTGGCAAAAAATCAAGAGACGGAAGGTTTTGACTTTATAGATGCCGTACTGGAAAAACTAAACTTTACCTACAAGTTCTCCAGCCGCTCAAAAACCAATATACCCTCATCGGGCAAACTGCTTATCATAGCAAACCACCCGTTAGGCGCACTCGACGCCCTAAGCCTCATCCGTTTTGTCCGTGAAGTGCGCAGCGATGTCAAAGTGGTGGCAAACGATATTTTGATGAGTATTCCAAACCTCCAAAGCCTGCTTTTGGGTCTTGACATCACCAAAAAAAGCTCTGTTAGAACGGATATGAAAAACATCCTCGCCGCCCTCAAAAACGAAGAGGCGGTCATCATATTCCCAGCAGGCGAAGTGAGCCGTGCAAGACCGGCAGGGGTCAGAGATACGGCATGGGAGAGCGGATTTTTATTTTTGGCGGAAAAAGCGAAAGCTCCGGTGCTTCCTGTGTATATCAAAGCCAAAAATTCACTTGCATTTTACGCCGCATCCGCCGTCTACAAGCCGCTTGGCATGCTACTGCTACCCACCGAGATGATGAGACAACGGGGCAAAAGCCTAGAGTTTATAGTAGGAGAGACCATCCCCGCCGCCAACATCACGGGACTTAAAATCTCAAAAGAACACAAAATAAGGCTTGTACGAAAGCATCTCTACGCTCTCGCTAAAGGCAAAAAAGGGGTATTCGAAACTGAGCGAAATGTAGCCCACCCTGAGGAGAGAAAAAACCTCAGAGACGAGCTAACCGCCTCCGAGCTACTCGGGCGCACCGCCGATGATAAGATGATATATCTATACGACTACGCCAAAAAATCAATCATCCTAAAAGAGATCGGACGCCTAAGAGAGATGACGTTTCGCAAGGTCGGCGAAGGTACAGGCAGACAAAGAGATACGGACGATTACGACAAATACTACCGCCATATAGTCCTTTGGGACGACAAAGAGCTAGAAGTTGTCGGCTCCTACCGTGTCGGGCAAGGGCGAGAAATATACGATATATTCGGCGGTAGCGGATTTTATACCAATTCGCTATTTACTTTTTCAAAAGAATTTGAAGAGTTTTTGCCCCACTCCATAGAGCTTGGGCGCAGCTTCGTACAGTCCAAATATTGGGGTTCAAGGGCGCTTGACTACCTATGGTACGGTATCGGCGCATACCTCAAAAAACACCAATTCGTCAAGTATATGTTCGGTCCGGTCAGCCTCTCAAACAGCTATCCTGATGAGGCAAAAAAACTGCTTGTGTATTTCTACTCCCGCTATTTTCCGGCGCCAAAGAAGTACGCAACCTCCAAAAATCCGTTTGTCCTCAGCCGCCACGAAGAGGAGGGGTTTGCCTCGTATTTTGGATTTACCGACTACGACGAGGATTTCAGAAAACTCAAAAACCTCCTCAAAAACTACGGATGCGCCGTGCCGACCTTGTTTAAGCAGTATTCGGAACTATGCGAAAAAGGTGGCGTTTATTTCAGCGATTTTGGAGTTGACCCGGAGTTTGGCAACTGCGTGGACGGCTTCATTATTGTCGAAATAGACAAAATCCTCCCGGCAAAACGGGAGAGATATATGGGAAATTTATCTTAACAAAAAGGACTTTTATTATGAAATGTTATCTATGCGAAAGCACTAAAAATCTAAGTAAATACATAGTAGACGGTTGTACGACGGTATTTGTATGCGCTGATTGCGAAGAGGAACTACTCATCGACAACCACATAGATTTGGAAGACAAAATCATCGAAAAACCGATTTTTTGTGAAGAAAATACCGCCTTAGCGTACGCTTGCGCCTAAGGCTACTTAGCAAAAAATAGGCTTGGCGGCAAGCCAATGTCAAAATATCGGCGTTTGTAATTTGACGGCAACACAACAAGAGCAAACCCACCGCTAGCAAACTCCCACATAGCATAAAAATCCCTCTTTGAGGAGATATAGTCCCCACTACTCGGGTCATATACGCTTACAAAGTCACCGTCGTGATTTATAGCCACCACAAAGTGAGGAAACTCCGCCTCTCTAACCACCAGCACAAGTAGCGGAATTTTTGTTTTTTCAAAAACTTCTTTTGAGATTTTATACCCCTCGGCTTCATATCCAAAAGCTTTTGCTATCTTTGCAAGCTCGGCAAAGCTTAGCATATCCGTCTTGCTAGCCGCTTCTAGTATTTGGGTCTCATTTGTATCTTTGCCGTGTAGTTTTAGTAGCGTAGCAAGAGCCGCCGCCCCGCATGACTCTTCGTAAGCTTGCTTTATCGTGTGTTTTGTTTTGAGCTTTAAAAGCGGATTAACGGCAAATATATTCTGCTCCTCCTGTGCAAGCACACTGCCGGCGCATGGGAGTAAAAAAATTAGAA
>CAZVTM010000035.1:0-14462 GCA_964630205.1 uncultured Helicobacter sp.
CCGCAATGAGGCTCACCGTAAGGGCGGTCGTGACCACGGCGGCGATAACGGCAAGATCTAGTATCGTGAAGTGGGAGCGCAAAAACGAGAAGCTGTGAGTATCTATCATTTTGACGCCGATGACTATGAGTATGGCGGCAAGGGCGGAGATAGGCACCCACGATATGAGCGGTGCAAGGATAAGGAATGCCACAAGCGACAACACCCCCTCCAAAAATCCAGATAACCTAGTCGTTGCACCGCTAGAGATATTGACCAGAGTCGCCCCCATCGTGCCTGCTCCAGGCACTCCGCCTCCAAAGGCGCAGCCTATGTTGGCAAGCTCTTGCCCGATGAGCTCCTTGTTGGAGTCGTGCCTGCTTCTTGTCATGGCATCCAGTACCACGCAGGTCTTGAGGGTGTCGATGGAAAGCAGGGCCGCAAGTGTGAGAGCAGGAACAATCAGAAGGGCTAGGTTGGATAGTTCAAAATGCTTTATCCCGTCTATTTTTTGCGTAACAGCTTCAAAAAACCTCCTCCCCCTATAAGTGCCAAGATAGCCGCAGGAATCAGTTTTGTCACCTTTGCGGCAAATGTCATTATGAGCGCCGTTACTATACCGACGGCTATGCCCTCCCATTGCCATACGTGATAAAGTCCCAAAGACTCCCAAAAGTGTGTCCCCTTGGGCGTACCTAAAAATTTTGGCATTTGGCTTGCTATGATATATAGACCGACACCGCTTAGATAGCCGCTGACGACGGTATATGGCATATATTTAATGAGCTGTCCGAGTCTGAGAGCTCCAAAACCGACCTGCAAAAGCCCCGTCATGAGACCTAGTATGGCTATCATCATTGCAGCTACCGTCGTATCGCCGCCTTTTGACATATAGTCGATGACAAATGCCGATAGTACCGCCGCCGCAGGGGCGCAAGGGGCGCTAATAAGTCTATTTGTACCCCCAAATACGGGAGCTATTAACCCCATAAATACGGCTCCAAGTATACCCGCAAGAGCCCCGTATGCTATGTATTGACCCCCGAGAGGACCGTAGATGGTAACCCCAAAGGCTATAGCGGATGGGAGAGCGACAAGCATGGCTGCTATAGCTCCCCAAACATTTCCGGCTATATTTTCAGGTTTTTTTAAGTTCAAGTTTCATCGTTAATATCTTTACAAACAGGTTACTTTGTAGTTTGAGATAATAAATATAAATTCCAGCTTTACTCCCCTATAATTACCAAAAAATTTAAAAGCAAGGAAAGACAATATGTTTGGAAAAAGTCTAAAAGAATTTGACACATCCGCCGAGGCGCTTGAGGGCATCAATTATGCGACCGTGACAACAGAAAAAGGGGCTATGAAAATAAAACTACTCAAAGAAGAGGCTCCGATAGCGGTAGCAAACTTTGCGGATTTGGCAAAAAAAGGGTTTTACGACGGTCTAAACTTCCACAGAGTAATCGCCGGCTTTATGGCGCAGGGTGGTTGCCCAGAGGGGAGCGGTAGAGGCGGCCCTGGATACGCTATCAAATGCGAGTGCATGAACAACACATCAAAACACCTAAAAGGTACGCTCTCAATGGCACATGCGGGAAGAGATACGGGCGGTAGCCAGTTTTTTATCTGCTTTGCGCCGCAACCGCACCTTGACAAACAACACACGGTATTTGGTCAAATCGACCTTGATGATGCTGAGAGTATGAAAACTCTTGATAGCGTCAAACAAGGTGACAAAATCGTAAAAGTAGAAATAAGCGCAGAATAATATGACCATTTCTATCTGGCAACATGTCGATTTTGAAGGGCCTTCGGCGATAGGAGATTGGGCAAGAGAGCGAGGTCATACGCTAGAAATCGTCCGTGCCGACTATGATGAGCCGTTCACCGTCCGTGACGCTCTCGTGGTACTGGGCGGACCGATGGGGGTATATGATTCTTTGCCTTTTCTCTCGTCCGAAAAAGCGGCGCTCAAAAGCCACATCAACCGTGGCGGCAAGGTATTTGGTATCTGTCTAGGGGCGCAACTTATAGCAGACGCTCTGGGCGCTAGAGTTTATTCTAGCGGTACGAGAGAGGTCGGTTGGAGGAGCGTCAGCTTTGTTAAACACCTTTTGACGCAGGAACTCGGCGATGAGGCCGTCGTATTTCACTGGCATGGCGATACATTTGACCTCCCTCCGGGAGCCGAGCTTTTAGCCTCAAACGATGCGTTCAAAAATCAGGCATTCTGCGCCAAAGGCGGCAAAGTCGTAGCTACACAGTTTCATTTTGAAACTACAAGAGAGAGTATGGAGGATTTGCTGGAAGAGGGTAGCGGCTATCTTGACTCAGATTCGCCGTTTGTGCAGGATTTTGACGATATTTTACTAGGTGCAAAGCATATCCCAAGGGCAAACAAACTGCTTTTTAAAGTTCTTGACAAATGGATAAGCTTGTAGTTTATGCTCATACACATCTGCTGTTCGGTCGATAGCCACTACTTTCTCACCCGTCTCAAGGCCGATTATCCAAACGAAAAGCTAATCGGCTTTTTTTACAATCCAAATATCCATCCAAGGAGCGAATACGAACTGAGACTTCAAGACGCCCGTAAAAGCTGTGAAAAGCTCGAACTGGAGCTACTTGAGGGGAGATACGACGATGTTTTCTGGTATGAGGCGGTAAAGGGGCTTGAGGGTTGCGCCGAGAAAGGTGAGAGGTGTGAAATATGCTTTGACAAAAGGTTTGAAGAGTCGGCAAAAAAGGCGGCGGAACTTGGAATAAAAAGCTTTACCTCTACACTACTCCAAAGCCCGCTAAAAGACAAGGAACAACTAAGAAGTAGTCTTGCAAAAATATCCCAAAAACACGGCGTGGATTTTGTCTTTGTGGATTATCTCGCAAAAGGTGGAATGGAGGCGCAAAACAGAGCCGCAAAAGAGGCGGGGCTCTACCGTCAAAACTACTGCGGCTGCTCATGGGGGCTTATAAACCAAAGGGCAAAAAAAGATGAGCCTATCTTTGAGAGCCTCTCGCCGCTTGCCCCAAGAGTGTTGCCCTCATCCGCCGAGGATAGGCTAAACTTTTACGCAAAAAATAGCGGCGAAGTTTTTCGGGCTAGAGTGCTTGATTATCGCTGTTTGGCGGCTTCCATCTATGCGAACGGCGAGCTTTTGCCTTCATATCCTCTGCTTTACTCGACAAGCCAAAAAGAGAGTTTTTCGGCAAGCGTACTTTTTGAAAAAGACGGAGTGATTTATCTTGACAAAGAGGGCACAAGGGTTGTTGCCTTGCAAAAACTGAACGAATTTTTGAAAAAAAGCTACAAAAATAGCCGTGAACTTATCTTTTTGCCACTTGCTTTTGAGGAGGAGATGAATTTTCGTATGTCACTCGTGGGGCACCCGTTTGATATGTCGCCGATTTTTGTCGTCGATACCCCGATTTTTGATGCAAAATACAAAATAGAGCTAAAATTTGCCGTTACCTACACCGCAATGGAACAAACGCCTTAAAAAAGCTAATTTTTGATAAAATCCTCTAATTTTTCTGTATAAAAAGGTAACCGCAAAATATGCTTGATATTAACGAAATATCCAAAATCTTACCACATAAATATCCGTTCTTGCTAGTCGATAGAGTAACTGCGCTAACAGGCGGGGAATCAATAGAGGCTTACAAAAACATCTCAATCTCAGATCAGGTTTTTCAGGGACATTTCCCTGGACACCCTATTTATCCGGGCGTTCTTATTATAGAGGGTATGGCGCAAGCCGGAGGCGTACTGGCGTTTAAAAGCGTAGCCGATGAGAGCGAATTTGCAAACAAGGTTGTTTACTTTATGAGTATCGACAAAGCAAAATTCAGAAATCCGGTGCTTCCGGGCGATAAACTAGAGTACAAGCTATCCGTTATAAAGCACAAAGGCAATATTTGGGTGCTTGACGGTAAGGCTTATGTTGACGACAAACTGGTTGCCGAGGCTGAGCTAAAAGCAATGATAGTAGACAAATAATGATACATCAAACAGCAATAATCAAAGACGGTGCACAGCTAGGACACGGCGTAAAAGTAGGTGCTTATGCCTATATAGGTCCAAAAGCCGTCATAGGCGACGGATGCGAGATAGGTAACGGCGCACAGATAACCGGCAAAACAACAATAGGCAAAAATAACCGCATATTCTCTCACGCGGTTATAGGCGCCATCCCGCAAGACCTAAAATACAACGGCGAAGAGACGGAGCTAATTATCGGCGATGGCAATACGATAAGAGAGTTTTGTTTTTTCAATCCCGGCACGGCCCAGGGCGGCGGCGTGACAAAGATAGGCAACGGATCGCTATTTATGGCGTATGTCCATATAGCGCATGATTGTATTATTGAAGATAATTGCATACTTGCAAACAATGCGACCCTTGCTGGACACGTTGAACTTGGAAATCACGTTGTCGTAGGCGGAATGACTCCGGTTCATCAGTTTGTTAAGGTCGGGGATTTTGCGATGCTTGGCGGCGCAAGTGCGGTAAATCAGGATATTCCTCCATATTGTCTAGCCGAGGGCAACAGGGCTCATCTAAGAGGGCTAAATCTTGTGGGGCTAAGAAGACATATAGACAGAAGCGACATAGACGCCGTCAAAAGAGCTTATAGGGAGCTATTTTTAAAAGGGAGACCTCTCAAAGAGGCAGCCGAGGAGCTAATGGCGATAGATAACGCCTATGTGCAAAAAATTGCAAAGTTCTGCCTTGAGACAAAAAGAGGCATACCATACCACAGTAAAGATGCGGGCACGATAGATGAGTGAAAAAGTTTGTAATTTTTGCGGCGCACACGATAGCGAGCACAATCCGCTTTTGGCGGGCGAGGATGCGTATATTTGCAAAAACTGCGTACTTAGCGCATATAAAATCATCCTTGGAGAGCTTGCGGCTTCTAAAGATGAAGTGGCAAGAGGCGAAGTAACGCCTAAAAAACTCAAAGAGGCGCTTGATGGGTATGTAATAGGTCAAGAGAGAGCCAAAAAAATTATCGCCGTAGCGGTCTACAACCACTACAAGAGAATTATCAAGGGGCTTCCGGCGGAAGATGATGATACTGAGCTAAAAAAATCAAATATCTTGCTCGTCGGTCCGACAGGTAGCGGTAAAACGCTGATTGCACAGACTTTGGCAAAATATCTTGATGTGCCTATCGCCATTACGGACGCTACGAGCCTGACTGAGGCGGGATATGTGGGCGAGGATGTCGAAAATATCCTTGTTAGACTCCTTCAAGCCGCAGACGGCGATGTCAAAAAAGCGGAACACGGCATAGTATTTATCGACGAGGTAGACAAGATAGCTAGAATGAGCGAAAACCGCTCTATAACGAGAGATGTATCCGGTGAAGGGGTACAGCAAGCCCTTCTAAAAATCATCGAGGGTAGCAGCGTCAATATCCCTCCAAAAGGTGGCAGAAAGCACCCGAATCAAGAGTTTATACAAATGGATACGACAAATATCCTCTTTATTGCGGGCGGGGCTTTTGACGGTCTAGGCGAAATCATTAAAAACAGGATTTCAGGCTCTGCAATGGGTTTTTTGCAAAAAGAGAAGGTAGAGCTAAAAGAGGAAAATATATTTGACTCTATCGAACCGGATGACCTTGTAAAATTCGGCCTCATACCTGAGCTTATCGGTAGACTTCATGTAATAGCAAGCCTTAGAGAGCTCAATATAGAAGAGCTTGTGAAGGTATTTAAAGAACCGAAGAACTCAATTTTAAAACAATACCAAAAGCTATTTGCAATAGACGACGTGAAGTTGACTATCACTGAAGATGCCATAGAAGAGATATGTAAAGAGAGCATTAAGCGCAAGACTGGAGCAAGAGGTCTTAGAGCTATCATAGAGGATGTTATGACCGATACCATGTATGAGCTCCCTGAACTTGCGGGGTATGAAGTGATAGTGGGTAAAGAGTGTATTGAAAAAAACAGTGAGCCTTTGAAGGTGAAACTGGGCAAATCGGAAGCCTCAAAAGGCAAAAAAGCTAGCGCATAATAATAACAAAGGATAGAAGGGTATGTTTTTAGATAAATTGATAGGTTTTTTCTCAAGTGACCTTGCCATCGACCTAGGTACGGCAAATACGATAGTAAGCATCAGGGGCAAAGGTATCATTATTAATGAGCCTTCCGTTGTTGCGGTGCAATCTGACAGATACGGCAAACAAAAGATTCTTGCCGTAGGTCAAGAGGCAAAGGATATGATCGGTAAAACGCCCGGAAATATCACGGCAATTAGACCTATGAGAGATGGAGTTATCGCCGACTTTGATATAACCGAAAAGATGATTAGATACTTCATTGAAAAAGTTCACAATAGACAGGCGTTTATCAGACCTCGTATCGTTATCTGCGTCCCTTACGGCCTTACGCAAGTCGAGAGAAAAGCGGTTAGAGAGTCTGCGATGTCCGCTGGCGCTAGAGAGGTTTATCTGGTAGATGAGCCTATGGCGGCGGCTATCGGTGTGGGACTGCCTGTAAAAGAGCCGCAAGGAAACGTAGTTGTTGACATTGGCGGCGGCACTACTGAAATAGGCGTTACGTCGCTAGGCGGTCTTGTTATTAGTAAATCCATTAGGGTTGCGGGCGATAAGCTAGATAGCGACATCGTAAACTATGTAAGAAAAAAATACAACCTTCTGATAGGTGAGAGAACTGCGGAAGATATCAAAATGACTATCGGTTCCGCTGTAAAGCTGGACGAGCCGCTTGTTATGACTATTAAAGGAAGGGATCAAATTAACGGTCTTCTTACAACTATCGAGTTTACAAGCGAAGAAGTTAGAGATGCGATAAAAGATTCCCTTAAAGCGATTCTTGATGCCGTTAAGCTAGTGCTTGAGCTCATGCCACCGGATCTTGCCGGAGACGTTGTTGAAAACGGTATCGTGCTAACCGGCGGAGGCGCTCTGCTTAGAGGCCTTGACAAATATCTTTCAGAAGCGGTTAAGCTTCCGGTATTTGTTGCGGAGGAGCCGCTACTTGCGGTTGTTAGAGGTACGGCTGCCGTACTAGAAGAGCTAGATCTGTTGCAACAAATCTCGTATGAGTAAAAAATGGATTGTTTCTAGTCTTCTAGTAGTATTCCTGTTTGCCGTCTATTATTTTTTCGGCTCTATGCTGCAAAGACAGCTTTTGCCTTTCATGTCCGGAATCAGGCTTGTTTATTTAAATACAAAAGGGTATTTGGATGAAGCCGTATATAAACATATGTTTCAAGCCGACACGATTGCCTCTTTGAAGGCCGAAAACGAGAAACTTCAAAAAGAGGCCTTGCTATATAAGAGTAGTGTTAAAGACTTGGTTTACAAGCAGGGAGTTAGCGGGTTTCATGTTTATGATGGAAATTACAGCATAAGCGTTAAATCTTCAAAAGCTTTGTCTTATTCGAATTTACCGAATCTATATAGAGTTTGGATAGATTTTACCCCTTCCGACAAAAACGCTAGCGGTGCCGTACCGAAAATATACGGAATTATATATCCTGCGCAGAATAAGATAGATTCTGTGACGTGCGGTATAGCGCTCAAAAACCAAAACGGAAAATATGAGGCCTACTTAAACGGGGACACAAAATGCTCTTACGGTGTATATGTCGGTAAGTCAAGGGCTCCTGGTGTGCTTTACGGTAAAAACCAAGACAAACTGGTGATTAAATACATTCCTACTTGGATGGAAGTAAAACCGGGCGATGAAGTAATAACCAGCGGCCTTGATAATATATTTTTTGAGGGTGTCAGGGTCGGCACCGTAAAAAGCGTAAGTTCAGATAGCGCATATAAAGAGGTGCTTGTAGACGGCTACTACAATCCTCTCTCACCAAACTATTTTTACGTAATAGAAAAAGCCAAATAAATTTGTATAATGAAATCATAATAAGGGGTAAAAGATGAGAAAAAAACTAACAAAAAAAAGAAACGATATCCAAACTATTTTGCTGATAGGCTCCGGTCCTATCGTAATCGGGCAGGCTTGCGAGTTTGACTACTCCGGCGCCCAGGCTGCAAAAACCCTTAAAGAGCTTGGATATCGCGTCGTTCTCATCAATTCAAACCCCGCAACTATTATGACAGACCCCGAATTTGCAGATAAAACATATATTGAGCCGATAACTGAAGACGTAGTCGCAAAGATAATCGCACAAGAAAAAGTGGACGCCGTACTTCCTACGATGGGCGGGCAAACGGCTCTAAATATAGCCATGAAAATGTATGAAAAAGGGATGTTAGAGGGCGTCAAATTCCTAGGGGCAAATCCAGAGGCGATTAAAAAAGGGGAAGATAGGCAGGTATTTAAAGAGTGTATGCTCAAAATCGGGATGGATATTCCAAAAAGTAAATATGCTTACGCAGTAGATGAGGCGGTTGAGGCGGCAAAAGAGATGGGCTTTCCTCTTATCATCAGGGCTTCTTTTACCCTTGCCGGCGGCGGCTCGGGCGTAGCGTACAATATCGATGAGTTTAAAGACCTTGCCATGAAAGGGATAGAGGCCAGCCCAATCGGCGAAATCCTAATCGAAGAGAGTCTTCTTGGGTGGAAAGAGTATGAGATGGAGGTTATCCGCGACTCAGCCGACAACTGTATCATCGTTTGCTCAATAGAAAACCTAGACCCGATGGGCGTACACACGGGTGACTCTATCACGATAGCTCCGGCACTTACGCTTACCGACAAAGAATACCAAAGGATGAGAGACGCATCTTTTGCGATACTCAGAGAGATAGGGGTTGATACTGGCGGCTCTAACGTTCAGTTTGCTATCAACCCAAATACGGGAAGAATGACCGTTATCGAGATGAACCCAAGGGTATCGAGAAGTTCCGCCCTTGCTTCAAAAGCGACCGGTTATCCGATAGCCAAAATAGCGACGCTTCTTGCGGTCGGCTTTACGCTTGACGAGATAGAAAACGACATTACGGGAACCGCAGCATCTTTTGAGCCGACGATCGACTATATAGTGACCAAGCTCCCTAGATTTACGTTTGAGAAGTTTGCGGGAGCGGACTCCACGCTAACTACATCTATGAAATCTGTCGGTGAAGCGATGGCGATAGGCACAACCTTTAAAGAGTCTATCCAAAAAGCTCTCTGCTCTCTTGAGACGGGACTATCGGGCTTTGATAATATGGCCGGCGATGATGAATTCGTCAGAAAAGAGATCAGAAGACCGAATGCCGATAGACTTTTATATGTAGCCGAAGGTTTTAGAAGAGGGTTTAGCATAGACGAGATATTTGCCCTCTCCAAGATAGACCCGTGGTTTTTAGGTGAAATCAAAGAGATAATAGACTTTGAGAAAAAAGTGAGTAGTTCGCTACTAAACGACAAAGACGCACTTTTTGCCGCAAAATCAATGGGTTTTAGCGACATTAGACTTGCCAAGCTTGCGGGTGTAACCGAGGGCGATGTCAAAGAGGCTAGAAGTAGAAAAGGGATAGCCCTTACATACAACGAAGTCGATACATGCGCTGCTGAATTTAGAGCGTTGACGCCGTATTTGTACTCAAGCTACGAGCAAAATCCGTACGCTAAAAACGAGACGCTTTTTGATGGTGACAAGAAAGTCATGATTATCGGAGGAGGACCAAACAGAATAGGTCAAGGTATAGAGTTTGACTACTGCTGCGTTCACGCCGCATTTGCGCTAAAAGACATGGGTATCCGCTCAATAATGCTCAACTGCAACCCTGAGACGGTATCCACGGACTACGACACTAGCGATATACTATTCTTTGAGCCAATCGACTTTGAGAGGGTAAGCTCGATCATAGACAAAGAGCAGCCGGACGGTATTATTGTGCATTTTGGCGGACAAACCCCGCTCAAACTTTCCAAAAAAATAGCCGCCTACGGCGGGAAAATCATCGGAACAAGCGCCGATACGATAGATGTTGCCGAAGATAGAAGGCTATTTAGCGAATTTGCCGAAAAAACCCAGCTTTTACAGCCTCGTAACGCAACCGCGACAAGTATAGATGAAGCGGCAAAATACGCAAACGAGATAGGCTATCCTGTGCTTGTGCGACCTTCATTTGTCCTTGGCGGTAGAGCGATGAGGACAGTGGGTAGTGAAGAGGAGCTAAGAACTTATATGGCGGAAGCTATATCGGTCAGCCACAACTCCCCGGTGCTTATAGACAAATTCCTAGAAGGGGCTATCGAGCTTGATGTGGACGCTATCACGGACGGCGTAGATGTATATGTGGGCGGCGTAATGCAACATATCGAAGAGGCGGGTATCCACTCCGGCGACTCGGCTTGTTCGCTCCCTCCCGTGTCGCTTGACGAGGCTATGATAAAAGAGGTGAGGGCAACTACCGCTAAAATAGCTTTGGCGCTCGGCGTAAAAGGGCTTTTAAATATTCAGTTTGCGATATTTGAAGGGAAGCTATATCTTATCGAGGTCAACCCGAGAGCTAGCCGAACGGTTCCTTTTGTTTCTAAAGCGACTGGCGTACCGATGGCGAAAGTGGCGACAAGGGTAATGTGGCAAGGCAATCTAAGAGAGGCTCTTAAGTTCTATGACAAACACGGCGTAGTATATGAAGAAGATGGGCTTTTGCTTCCTAAGCTAAAAGGGCACATAGCGGTAAAAGAAGCGGTATTTCCTTTCAATAAGCTTGCCGGTTCCGACGTAAGTCTTGGGCCTGAGATGAAGTCTACGGGTGAGGTAATGGGTATATCTAGCGACTTTGGCGTATCGTTTGCCAAGAGTCAAGCTGCGGCAGGAAATAGACTTCCAAAAAGCGGCAAGCTCTTTATATCACTATCGCAAGCGGATAAAGCGCATGCCGTAAGTCTTGCAAAAGAGTACAGCGCACTTGGATTTAGCCTTATAGCGACAAGCGGTACGGCAAAAGCGATAAATGAAGCCGGCATTGAGTGTGAGAGCGTGCTAAAAATCTCTGAAGGACGACCGAATATCGAAGACCACCTCAAAAACGGGGAGATAGCGATGGTTATCAATACCTCAGACAACCATTCGGTCAAAAACGATACGACAAAAATTCGCCAATCCGTAGTTAGATTTTCCGTTCCGTACATCACGACGATAGCGGCGGCAAATGCGGCGGTTGAAGCGGCGAAAGGGCTTCAAAGAGGCGAGCTTTCCGTTAAAGCAATACAAGACTACCTGGGCTAATGGACCCCAAAAAAATCTACCTTATCCAGACCGACACTACCGTCGGACTGGCCTCACAAAACAGAGAAGCACTGATGGCCGCAAAGGGAAGAAAGGGCGATAAGCCTTTTATCGTAACCGTTGCGGGATGTAATGAGCTAAAGAAGCTAACAAGAGTGCCCAAAAAAAAGCGAAAGCTTGTCCGCAGAGCGAAAAAAACTACATTTGTTTATCCACATAAAAATCTTGCGCTTAGAGTCGTACACGGCGGCGATTGTTATGAATTTTTAAAGCCTTTTGGATGGATGTACTCCACCAGTGCCAATGAGGCGGGAAAAGGTTTTGATTTGTCTTTTGCCAAGGGTGTGGCAGATGAGACAATCGGTGCAGAAGATGAGCTCAAAGAGGGTAAAGCCTCAAAAATAATCCTGCTTGCTAAAAAAATGAAAAAAATACGATGAGTTTATTTCTCTCAATCATCGGGGTTTACTTTTTTGTCTCCCTTGGGTTTGCGGCAAAAAGGATTTTTGGTGAAATAGATGAGCGAACCCTTGTTCTTTTATCGGTATATTTTTTACAGCCGATTCTATCTTTTTGGGGGATACTGGGCGCAAAGATAGACTTTGCCGCAATTAGCGCCCCTCTTATATATTTTGGCATTTCTTTGTTTGCCGCCGTATTTGGATTTTTTGTGTTTAGCCGTGTGTTTGAAGATAAAAAAGACGCCGTGATAGTAACCGCGGGCGGAGTGATAGGAAATACCGGCAATCTCGGTATCCCGCTCCTCCTTGCGATGTTTGGTAAAACAGCCGTGTTTTATGCGGTGCTAATCAATATCGCAAATATTTTTGTTCTTTATGTTGTTGGGGTATTTTTGTATTCTTTGGGTAGTTATACGGCAAAAGAGGCGATAAAAAACATACTGTCGATGCCTGTTGTCTGGTCTACTTTGGCCGCTCTTTTGATGAATCATTTTGGACTTACCGTGCCGGATTCGTTTGAACAGACGATAGAGATGGGCGCATATACTTCGATGACGTTGCAACTTATTATTTTCGGCGTATTTCTAGGCGGACTCGGTAGATTTCGGCCTGATTTTAGACTTATGCTTTGGGGGATGGGGTATAAATTTTTAGCAGTTCCCCTTTTTGCGTTTACGGTTTTGAGCTTTTTGGATATCGACTTATTCATTAAAAGTCTCATATTTTTGCAAGTATGTATGCCGCTAGCCGTTAATAACGTCAATTTGGCATCACTATACGGATGCAAGCCTTATGCGGTAACGGCGAATATTCTTGCTAGCGCAGTGCTTTTCATCGGTTTAATCTTTGTCTACAAGAGCGTATTTTAAAATAAGAAAAAACTTTATTTTTGGAGAGATAATGAAGCACTACATAAAAAAAATTTCACAGGTATCGGCTTTCGGTTCCATAGCCGTTCTGGCGGCATTGGCTCTTAGCGGTTGCGGTGAAAAACCTAAAGAAGAGTCGTCTGGTGGGGTCGCTGAGGCGGCCAAAGCCCAAGGGCAATTCATGGTTATACAAGAAGTTGCCGAGGGTAAATACAAGGTAGTTGAACAATATCCGACTAACGGTCCAAGCCGAGCAATACTCAAAGAGATAAACGGCACAGAGAGGTTGCTAAGCGAAGAAGAGCTCAAAAAGCTCGCCGAAGAAGAGGCGAAAAAAGTAGAAAACAATACATCAAATCTCGTAAAAGCTCCAAACGAGCAAATGCATTCGGGCGGTATGAGCCTCGGCGAGACGATACTTGCTTCGGCGGCGGGCGCATTAATCGGCGGATATCTCGCTAATAAACTCTTTAATAATCCAAATTTTCAGGCAAATCAAAGAATGAATACACCGACTCAGATGAGTCAGCCTGCAACAAAGACGCCGTCTACGGCAACGACAACAGGGGCAAAACCTCAAAGTGGATACTTCAAACAGTCTCCGGTGCAATCGCCGGCTACCCCTACGGGAGGACCTAGCAGTCCTACATCTAGCCAAAGCTACGGGGGCTAATATGATAAATTTGAGAAAAGTACAGCCTTTGCCTAAAGCCGCACTAGAGGAGATAGGGTTTTATTGGCATACAGACATAGACAACAGCGATTATGTGGCTGACAGCATGGTCGAAATAAGTGAAGCCGAAGCGGAGGGATACTATACGGCCGCAAACGAGATCTACGATATGTTTACGGAGGCCGGACAGTATGTCATAGACAATAATCTTTTCCATGAGCTTGGTATACCGTTTAATCTTGTGGAATTAATTAAGTTATCCTGGGAGTCCGATGTTCATTGGCATTTGTACGGCAGATTTGATTTTGCCGGCGGAATAGACGGAGCGCCTATCAAGCTTCTTGAGTTTAACGCCGATACGCCGACGGCGGTATTTGAAACCGGAGTCATCCAGTGGGCTTTGGCTCGTGAAAACGGCATGGACACCAGCTCCCAGTTTAACAACCTTTATGAGGCGCTAAAGGCAAACTTCAAACGCCTTATAACCCTCGATGAAGACGTAAGTGGATTTGAACAGCACTACCAAGGGTGGAGAATTCTATTTTCTGCAGTTCGAGGCAACAAGGAGGAGGAAAATACGGTCAAATTCCTTCAGCAGGTAGCGCACGAAGCGGGTTGGGTGACTGGTTTTACCTATATGGATGAAGTGGCGTTTGACCCAAAACACGGCGTATTTGATGAGGATGGCGAAAAATATGAGTTTTGGTTTAAGCTATATCCATGGGAAGATATAGCTGTCAATGAGGGCGGACTGCTGGCGCAGCTAACCGATATGGTCAAAAACCAAACCAGTATATTCCTAAACCCTCCTTATGCGGCAATGTTTCATTCAAAAGGGATGCTACCTATTCTCAAAAAACTTTTCCCTGACAGTCCGTATCTCCTTGATGCCTCTTTTGAACCGCTAAAAGGCAAGGCGTATGTGGAGAAAAAATGCTTTTCAAGAGAGGGTGAAAACGTAAGAATATTCAATGCCGACGGTTCAACGGAAATAGAAAACGGCGGCTCGTACACTAATCAAAAAAACGTCTATCAAGAGTTCGTAGAGCTTCCAAAAGACGGGGAGGGCGCCCACTATCAAGCCGGAGTATTCTTTGCGTATGAGGGTGCTGGACTAGGCTTTAGAAAAGGCGGGAAGATACTAGACAATATGAGTAAGTTTGTAGGGCACATCATCAAATAAAGGCTTTAGGCTATTTATTTGAGACCATTAAAAATTAGAGTCAAAAGTTTGATTTTCTAGCCCTTGCCCCCTCTTCGTTTTTGGCAAGCCAGACGAATACTTCCACTACCGCTTTGTAAAGAGC
>CAZVTM010000036.1:0-12692 GCA_964630205.1 uncultured Helicobacter sp.
TATCGTCTCATTGGCTTTTTTGGGAGCTGGGGCAGTGATTGGGGGTGTGGCTATTCTTGCTGAGAGTAGGAGTAGGGAGAAATGAATGCGTCAGAGCTGTTTGGTGCTGGAATTTTTATTGTTTTTTTGAGAGTGGAGAGAAAAGACTACCGAGAGGGCCAGTATAAGCCACTACAAAAGCTGTGTTTGAAACAAGAAAGCCTGCATTAATATTTTTCATTTATAGTCAAAATATGTCCGCTACTTAAGATATGATCACACCAAAAAAAGAACAAATAGGAAAACGCTGATGACAAAAGAGACTACAAGAGTACTTGAGCTACTAAAGAGATTTAACGACGGGCAGACGGTTTGTATCGAGCAGTTACTCAAAGATCCGGTGTGGTTCAATGACACCAAAGGTGAGCAGATGAGCGAGAAGAGTATCAGAAGGGATTTGGATGTGCTAAAAGAGAAGTTTCCCGAATCTTTTGAGCTAATCCGCGGCGGAAAAGGAGAAAAAGGGTGCTATAGGGCTATTACCAAGCAGACCTTTGAAAATATCCTGACTCCCGAGATGGTATCTCTGTTGGTGCTAACATTTAATATAGCTCAAAAAAGCGACTTGTTTGACAATCTAAACCTTAGTGCCGAGGATAAAAAGATACTCGATAACAAGATAAAAGAGTTTAACAGAGCGTATGATTTCAAAAACAAACCTTTTGAGACAAGGATAGATGACCGTATAATCTTCAAAAAACTAGAAAACAGTATCAAAAATCAAAAGCACATCATTCTTGAATATCCAACTAGAGGAGACATCTTTGAGAAAATAGAGGTTCAGCCCTACAAGATACTCTTTATGAATGAAAACTTCTATCTAGCCTGCGCCGTAGATAGCGAGTTTGAGTTTTCTATATTTAGAGTCTCAAAGATAAAGTCGATTGAGGACACAAAAAAGACATACCACAAAAATCTCGATATAGTTGATTTTATCAAAGATATTCAAACCCCGTTTGCCTCATACAAAAAAGAGTATAGAGCGCATCTAATCGAGGTAAAACTAGAGATAGACCGTTCAAAGGCATACTTTTTTAAGGCAAAAAAGTTTCTCAAATCCCAAGAGATATTAGAGACAAAAGAAAACGGCAATATAGTAGTCTCATATAGAGTGACAAAAACTACGGAAGTAGATGAACTAGTCAAAAGATGGCTACCGTATGCAAAGGTTGTTGAGCCAAAAGAGTTTAAAGAGAGGATTGAGGGGGAGCTGAGGGGGTATTTGAGCGTATCTTAGGTATGGACAAAATATGACTTTGTCGTTGAGTAGAATATCATCAAAATAAGAGATGGAGCAAAATAGATGTCAAATACAGTAGCAAGCCCACAAAGCAACCTCTCTATGGCTCACGCTTTCAATACCGATCTTGCTCCATTCACATCTTTGCTTACCTCTCATCAAAGAGAGATTTTTGAGGGGATAGTTGCGCTGGTGGAGGATAGATTGGAGTCTCCTCTGATGGGCGATAACTTTGAGGATTATATGATATCTATTACCGGTGCGGCAGGTACCGGAAAGACATTTTTGACGACTCAACTTGCAAAATATTTTAAATCAAAAAATGACAGAAACTATGAGTTTACTCTCACCTCTCCTACCCACAAGGCTACCGGTGTGGCGGCGCAGATGCTCAGAGAAAATATGATTCAGGCTAGCTGCAGGACCATTCACTCATTTTTGGGGATAAAGCCGTTTAGGGATTATGAAAGAGGAATAGAGGTATTCAAAATAGACAAAACCCAAAAACAAAAAGCCACGACATCGATACTGTTTGTGGATGAGAGCTCGATGATAAGCACGGAGCTTTTTAGATACATCGTAGAGGCGTGGGAGGAGCAAAGAGCCGCTTTTGTGATATTTGTCGGAGACCCTTATCAGCTCCTGCCGATAGGCGACAGCGACAACAGAATTTTCAATCTAAAACATCAATTTGCTCTAACAGAAGTTGTCAGACAAGCAAAGGATAGCTATATCCTAAAGATTGCAACGGAGCTTAGAGAGGCGATTGCCAAGCAGAGATTTATGTCGCTTCAACAATTTTTTGAGAGGCACAACTATCCGGAGCTTGAGTATTTCAACAACGAAGAGGATTTTATAAAAAGCTTTCACAAAACCGAGGAGTGGCACACGGAGGACAAAATAATAGCCGCCCACAAAAACCAAAGCGTCGATGGTTTTAATAGAATCGTCAGAAAAAAGTTTTGGGAGCAAAGAGGGGTGCAAAATCCGCCGACCCTACTAAGAGGCGATAAGCTGAGATTTAAAGAGGCATATAGCGTCAGGGACATCTCGCTATACCACAACGGACAGGTGGTGGAGATAGATAGCGCTATCCTAAAGACTCACGAATCACTCAAAATACAGTATTGGGAGTGCAGAGCCGTCAACGCCCCGGAACAACAGGTGTTTAGAGTAGTTGACCCCGTAAGCCAAAAGGTATTTAACGACAAACTATCCGCAATAGCAAAAATGGCGAAAACAGCTTTTGGCAAACAAAAGCCGGAACTTTGGAAGCTGTTTTATGAAGTCAGAGACTCTTTTGCGGATGTCCAATATGTCTACTCCTCCACCATCCACAAGCTTCAAGGCAGCACGCACGACGAGGCGTACATAGACCTATTTTCATTGGTGCACAACAATAGTATGAGCGACGATGAAAAATATAGACTCACCTATGTAGCCGTGACGAGAGCTAGGCATAACATCAAAGTATTTATCTCAAAAAAAAGTGCAACATCGATACCGCAAAGAGTCCCTGCCGAACAAATAATCGATACAAAAAACCAGTTTGAAAAGATGGATGATATGCTCAAAAAAATAGGTATTTGATTTAGATTTGGTACAACTCTATATCAAATTCTTCAGTATCAAAAATTGAGCCGTTAACGAGGTAAATCTTTTGGTTTTTTATAAATGACGAGATAAAGCTCAAAAAACGAATGAAGTTACTTTTATTAATTAATCCAGAGTACAGACAAAATGTGTCCTTGCTCATTGCTAAAATATCATCACAGTAGCCTTATGTCGCATTCGTGCGGCGTAGCTCTTTTGGAGAAAAAGGGAGTATCAAGGCTTTTGCAAAAAATAATTCTACTTTGGTGTAGGGTTTTAATAGGTTTTTTGGGCTACTGATTTTGATATTTGGAGAGATAAGGATGATAGAAGCGCTAAAAATCATACATAGCAAGCTAAGCGAGGCTCAACCCGTCGGCATAGACGGTAAGACAAAAAGAAGTTTTGACGCAAATCTATCCGAAGAGCTAGAGACGATTGTGCGAAAAATATCAAACCGCTCATACGACTTTTCCCTCTACAAACAAAAACTCATCATAAAATCTCACAACAAAACAAGAGAGATATCTATCCCCACCATCAGAGATAAAATCGTTATAAACTATCTTCACTCTATCATTTGTGATAAATTCCAAGCACAGCTGGACTTGCTCCCGACTCCGCACTTGATGATTGATGATATCAAAAAATCAAAAGAGAGCTACGACTGCTTTTTGAAAGTAGATATACAAAACTTCTATCCAAATATAGACCACGAGCTGCTGCTGGGGCTACTCCAAATAGAGTTTGAAGATGAGCCGTACCTACTAGAGCTCATATCAAAAGCGATAAAACAATCCACCGTATCCCCAAAAACCCCATCCAAAGAGCGGATTTGGGAAAACTACAAAGAAGCCTCAAGAGGGATTTTAAAAAGCTAAAACTCACTATCCACCCATTTGATAATACTCCGGATAAGTCAATCTTTGGAGATATTGGGTCGCCGTTTGAGTTTTTGGGGTATAGGTTTGAAAATGAGAGGGTAAGCGTAAGGGCGAGGTCGTCTCAAAAGATGTTTGAAAACCTCAATGCGCTTTTTGTGCAGTACAAAAAAGGGGAGTTCCCTTCCAAAAAAGCATTCTACAAAAAACTAAACCTCAAAGTCACAGGATGCATCATAGACGGCAAAAGATATGGGTGGATACACTTTTTTTCGATGATAGATGACCATACTTTGCTCTTTACCCTTGATAAGTTCATCGAGAGAAATTGCGAAAAACTAAATCTTGAGTACGCAAAAGTAAAGAGATACACAAGAGCAATCTATGAGATAAAAGATGAAAACAGTAAATACATTGTGTCTATAAAAAGCTTTGATAAAAATCTACGCCCAAAACTGCTTTCGGGGCTGAGGGATGATGTGGAGTATTATTAGGGGGTGGGTAGTGATGGCAATGTATATGAAAGACAGCGGATTTTAGTAGGTGTTTTGCGGTGATACTGCGTAGTATGATACGAGATATAAATAATTTTAGTATATCTCATTTGTATATTTCAGCCATATTTAGTATAATCAGATAAACTTAATTTAGGAGTATTTGGTGAATGGGCTTTTAGAAAACGCAAAAAGACTATCGCTCGCAAAACTGTCCAAAAATCTGCCAAAATACAAACGCTTTCTATTTGGCAAAATAGCTGAGTCGTCTAGTCAGATAGTGGGGCTGTACGGCGCTAGGGGTGCGGGTAAAACAACGCTACTGCTACAAGTAGCAAAAGAGCTAAAATTCAAACCATCCGAAATACTCTACATATCATGCGAACATCCGGCGTTTAAGGATATTTCACTTTTTGAGTTTGTGCGTTACTTTGAAGAGAGGGGCGGCAAGCTCGTTATTGTGGATGAGATACACGAACTAAGAGAGTTTGAGAGAGAGCTAAAGACCGTCTATGATTTTTTGAATATTAGGGTGTTTTTTTCGGGTTCATCGGCTATCAAGCTTACCAGTCCAGACCTAGCAAGACGATACTCTATGTTTCGCCTGCCGCAAATGTCGCTTCGTGAATATATTGAGATTGAGGGGCATCTTTCGCTGAGGTCATACGGCTTTGAAGATATGTTGTCCTCACATGAAGATATAACATCCGAAATCGTATCGGCTCTTGGTGATGCAAAGATACTAAAATACTTTGGAGAGTTCTTAAAAGTCGGCGCTTATCCATACTATTTTGAGGATAAGAGAGACTATCTACAAAAGCTAAACGACACAATAAATCTCATAATCAAAGGTGACTTGGCATCAATATTTATGGTGCCGCCCGACAAAATTGATATTCTCAAAAAACTACTAATCACCATTTGTCGCTCTGCGCCGCTTGAGATTTCGATAGACAAGCTAGCCACAACGGTCGGGATAACAAAAGTCACACTGTATAAGTACCTAGAGTATCTTCAAAAAGGAGAACTGCTACGGCTTGTAATGCATGAGATGAAGAGATACAAAGATGTCAGGCGAAGCGACAAGCTCTATCTCTACAGCACAAACTTGTTTAATGCGCTATGTATCGAAAGCGACATCGGCACAATCAGAGAAAGCTTCTTTGCGTCGATGGTCGGATATGAACACACCATACACTATCAAGAGGAGTGCGACTTTTTGGTGGATGAAAAATACAGTATAGAGGTGGGTGGACAAAGCAAAAGCTTCACTCAGCTAAACGGCGTCAACGATGGATATTTGGTGGTAGATGATATAGAGTTTGGAAGCGGCAAAAAAATTCCACTTTGGTTGTTTGGGTTTTTATACTAACTGGACAAAATACGACCCTCTATCTAAGTAAAATCCCCTATCTTAAAAAATAGGAGCCAAAGATGGAGTGGATATGGAACGGGATTATGATTGCCATCGGTTTTGCACTTGCACCTATTGTGGTAATGCTTGGAATTATGGCTGACTACAAAGGCTTTGACGGTCATGTAGGGATACCGACCGAGCCGGATGAGCTACTAAATATCAAAAAGCTGATACTGCCGCTAGGAGATTGGTATAGGGGTAAAATCCCAAAAGAGATAGGGGAGCTAAAGGCGCTTAACGAGCTTTATATTTTTGCTAGAAACTCTATAGATATTCCAAGCGAGATATTTCATCTTCCAAATCTCAAAAAGATCTACGCCACCTGTAACTACAAATTTCAAATAAAAGACGAAGACCTAAAGTCTCTCATAGCTAACGGCTGTGAGGATATTCAGATAAATTCAATATACCTAAGAACAACGGATGAAGCCGTAAGGGATGAAAAAATCATTGACTACCTCTCAAAAACAGAGCTTTACATTACTTCAAGAGATTTTGGAATTAGAAGGGATGAGCTTTACAAGGTAGCCAAAAAGATAGCCTTTGATGACCCCCTGATGTCTGATTATATGTTGGGTTTTTTGGACAAGAGCCACATATACGGCTTTGAAGCGCACTTGGCGGCAGGTAAACACAAAGATATAGACGAAGTAGATGCCCTTATCCATACTATCTTGCTAGATTATGAAGAGACGGATGACCATGAGGCTTTCGCTCAAAATCTCTTAGAGGTCGGACTTTCTATTGTCGATGTCTTCCCGAATAAAGCGCTTGAATGCCATAAGTATATCAACGACACATGTGAAATAGTCGGTAGCCTTCCGCATGAGACTATCGATTTATCAACTAAAATTGTCTATCAAATCGCAAAAGAGGATATCAAAAAAGCGTTGGAGCTCTTGGATATTATAGATGCGGATGAGTGCAAGCTTGAGACGCTTGAAAAAATGAGGGGGCTTTGCGGCTCAAAAGAGATGCAAGACGCTATAGAAAAAACCATAAAAGAGGTAGAGCAAAAGATTGCAAGCTATGGATACTGGTATGATGGGATTGTGAGGTGGGCGGACTTTCACGATATCAAAGAGGTGGATACAAATGATGGAGAGTAGGAGACCGGCATACCTAGAAACCCACAAAAACTACTAGAGCTAACGGATATAGAGCTGGAGTGCCGTGATATTAGATACATTCCGGAGGAGATAAAGTATCTAAAAAAGCTAAAAACACTAGATCTAAACTTCGCTAGACTCAGCTCAATACCAAGTGAAATAGGCGAGCTAGCCGATTTGAGTTGCTTGGCTTTGGGGTCAGGGGAGGATGAGATAGATTTGCCCCGTAGTATCAAAAACCTAACCAATCTGACATCCCTCTCCCTATGTGGCAACTTCACCAAAAAATCGTTGGAGCTAATTTTGGATTTGCCTATCACATTTCTCAAGATTGTTTATAATCAGAGACTAACAAGTCTGCCGGATGATTTCTTTTTTAGGTTAAAGCATCTTCAGCACTTTGAGCTAAACAATGTGGACAATCTCGTCTTCTCAGAGGCCGAGAGGGAGTTTGCTCTAAATCTTAGAGAGCCGTACTATGTGTATGAATCTCGTCTCCACCCTGAATGGACAAATGAGAAAGATGTGGGTTGCGGATTTGTATATTTCTCATTTAACCCAAACAACAGATACGGCTATGGGATAGATAATTCAGACGGGGAAGAGGGGTAAGATGCAGGCGGCTAAGACTCTACCTTGGAGATATGAGTGTAATATATCTCAGACAAACTCACTCTTTAAAGAGCACTCGCTAGGATACGGCGTAGAGGCGTATTATTGCTATTGCGGGGCTAGGTTTTTTAGGACAAAAGATATTGTTTTTGATGAGAATAGCGGATATGTGTGCGAGTGCGGCAATGAAGAGCTTTTTGATGCAAATGAGTTTTTAAACGAGCAGATATGGGATAGCGATAAAGCAGAAGCTTTTTTCAAAGCAAACAGCAGCGGCTTTGGCATAGAGACACACTTTGACGCATACCAAAACACCGCCTTTGCAACCCTAGTGCTAACCGTCCCCTCGTCGCTTGATTTTATAAGAGAGAGGCTAATATTTAAGAGTATCGCCATCTACAAATACTCCATCAAAAAAAGCGGCGCGGCAAAAGTCGAGTCTATCCTAAGCCCAAACGGTGAGGGGCTATTTGGCGACTCACGGGTAAAGTGGCGATACATAGCAGACATGGAAAAGGCAAAAGCATTTTTGGCAATGGGTGGACACCAAAGCAAAAATGCATATAAAAAGATACCAAATGTGGCATAAAAAGACGGTTTTATAAATAGGAGTTTTAGGCTCTTATTCCGTCATCCGATAAATACCAAGTTAATACAACGCTACTTTTAACAAAAATGCTCACGCCCTACGACACCATAGGGCGGGGTGGTACTTCAAAAATAGGGGTCAAAAATGGGTCTCCGTAGTGCATTCCAAAATCTGCCTAAATATCTAGCCATAGATACCATAAAAAGCTATTCAAGAAAAAAGGGCAGAATTGAAAAAATAAACGCACTTTTTGAGCTAAAAACGATAGTGGATAATAGCAAAGTATCGGCGCACTTGAAACGCAACATAAAAGACCGTCAAGACATAACGGGCGGACTGTATGCGCCGGATGCGCCCTTTAGCTTTGCGATACTCAAAGACAACCGCAACGATTACCGCTTTGCGTACTTCATAGCGTACAGCCTAAAAAGCTACAAAGAGCATAAGGAGTTAAGCGAGACGGCAAAAGAGACGCTAGACAAGCTTTTTACTATCTGCCCACCGTCTAGTATTGATATTTGTTTCGATACGCCTATAAAGCCAAACTTTGAAGCTCTAGGGCTGTTTGGCGAGATTACCAAACCTTACCGCAAGTATGAAACACGCTACTTAAACGAGCCAAAGCTTTACGGTATAGACAGAGTAATCATATACGACAAAAGCACAAAAGACGAGTTAACGAGTACGCTTTGGCGCATAGAGTTTCGCCTACCTATAAATGTATCGTTGCGGTTATATGAGCCGCCTATTGAAGAGATGGAGCGGGTAATCGAAGCTTTAACAGCTTAATCCGGCAAGAGCTACCGAGCCGCCCTTGAGAAAAGAGGGCGGACACAATCAATCGAACGCAAATCGAACAGACAAACACCGAACACGCAAAGGGCGACAAAGAGATAGTCGAACACAAATCGAACGAAACCCACACGACAGAAGAAGCCAAGGATTAGCCAAGAAGTAGCCAAATACAACACCCGATAATATCGAGGCTCAAAAGCAACATAGCCAAGAAGTAGCCAAAGAATAGCCAAGCACGAACAAAGCACATGGTAAGCACAAAGCAAGAGCCTACGGCATAGAGGCTTAGAAGCGATACAGCACTACCGCAACACAAAACGGGTCAAAGACGGGCTAAAGACAGGTCAAGCAAACCACCACGACAAAGAAGCTCACCGCATATAAGTGGGCTACAATCAGGTCAAAATCAGGTCGTAAAATCTAATCTTTTTAACACTCTCTATCACTACCATTTATCTAACAAAACAAAAGGTATACGCAATGGGCAGACGCAAAGATGCAAACCCGCTTGACGCTTTCGACTATGTAGAAATGTACGCTTTTGAAGCTATTAAGGAGCTAGAGGCTAGAGGCGCGCGCTCACGCTAGACATAATGATGGAAACGATAAAGCAAGCAATCCGCACGGCGAGAGCAGACCGCCCGCAGACTTGCTACATACGAGGCGACAACCCAAAAGAGCGAGAGGCTTATATACTATGGGAACAACTAAAGTACGGCGACATGAAGATGTGCGAGATATACGCCTACATTGAACGACAGACCGATACACCTGCCGCAACCGTTGAGAAGTACATAGCAAGGTTTAGACTGGGCTATGACCCCACAAAACCACGCTATGAAGATGTGCTAAAGGCTAGATAGGGGGATAGGGGGGTCAAATCTCTATAAAAGCGGGCATAGAAGACCGCGCCCCCACTAAAGATTTTACATACGCCATTTTTGACTTTTGAAAATACAGGACAATTGCAAAATAATACAGGCAAAAAAGCGTGAAAGCCCCTTTAGTTTAAAATAGCCGAATACTCGGCTTTTGTATTTTGACTAAAAAGAGGGGTAGCAACGCTTTCATTGTACCTTTTAATGTACCTTTTGGAAATGTACTTTTTCGATATGCCTATAAAATAGAGCTTTAAAGGCTTTAGTCGATTGTGCTATGCTCTACAAATACTACAAACTAGTATCTGCTACTGCCAAACGTGTATTCTCAAAGCACCAAATGGCGTTAAAAGCTATCGAGGAATACTGCCTTAGCCGAAGCCTGCCAGAAGCAACTGCGTACACAATGAAACTCCTTTATCTTACAGGCCTAGAAATCCCCGACGAACGCAATAGATATATGGGAATAGGTATTAACAAAGCCTCAAAAACACTAGCTGAATATATATCACTAGCATTAGTGCCCGACAATTCAAAAGAATACACTGCTAAAATGTACAGATACCAAGCAGTTAAAGCACTTAAAAAGAAAGAGCGACAATGAATCTACAACAGTAGAAATTTGAGGGTTTTTCTAAAAAATAAATAAAAAAAGTTTGCCAACATATCATTAGAGGGTATTGTTGCGTACCCTCTAAAAAGGGAGAGTTTACTCCGCCTTAGCCATTTTTGCTTTTTCGACTATTTTGTCTTTTGTGTAGGTTTCAGTTAGGTAGTTTGTTACGCTAAAAACGACATCTCTTATGACATTATCAAGAGCCACATTCTTAGTCACGCTCCAGCCGCCACCGACAGCACCGCCGTAACCGCCAAAGCCCCAAGAGCTTTTTTCGCTGTTAGCCGTAAAGCTTTTAGACTCACTCATTTCAAGAGTAGTCGGGTTCATCGTGTAAAACTCAACGCCGATACTAGCTTTTGAGGTGTTTTTGCTGATAAGACCGACAAACGGAATAAAGCCGCCGCCTAGCGCACCGCCCTCTTTACTCATATCAATGGACGATACCGTACCGCCTATTACAAGGTCAATTTTAGGTGGTTTTACCTCTTGCCCCGTTGCAGCCATCATTTTTTTCATCTTTTCAAATTGCTCCAAGTCAACGATTTTGAAGCACTTTGTTTCTTTGAGGGCATTTGTTAGCATACTTTTTACGCCACCGCCGACGCCTTTAACACCGCTTTGTCCACTGACAAGCCCGGCAAGAGCCGCAATACCTCCGCTTGGTACACCTGTGTCTTGACAAGATTGAGCTTTACAGTCAATGTCGTTAATCGCTACCGACATTACTGCCTCCGAGCATTTGTTAACCGGCACGACTAGCTCTTGTACTTTTGTATCCTCGTCGGCATATAGCGCAGGGGATAGAGCTACGAGTATTGCCGCTGTTGTTATGAAATTTTTTGGTGACATAATATCTCCTGTTTTGTTGTTTTGTACTTGATTATTTTAAAGAAAAGGTGCAAACGAAGCAAGTTTTGGGCTAACAAAATTATAAGTGTGGCTAACTTAAAATATAAGCCTTGGGGGGGGTCGCCGCAAGGGACAATCAAATGGTTAGCGCCGCAAGAGCGACCGCATACCGATTAGTTAGAAATTGCAGGGGAGTAAGGGGTTTGGGCGAAGCCCCCCCTCCAAGATAACGGGGGCAAAACTACCAACTGTGAAAATATTGGGGGATACACGGGTTTTTTACCCCAACTTTTAGCCCCCGGCGTTTGAGGGTTTTTAGCCTTTGTGATATCCACGCTCTTTCAAAGCGGTACTTTTCGCCGGACCGTCTTTTAAGTTCCCGCAAACCCACTCAAGATAATCGTCTGGTACATCTTTCCACTTTGTTTCTTTGTGCTTCCCGAAGCCGACCTTCCCTTCCCGCCAATTTAAGTCCGTGACAACGGCATTAAAAGTCTGCGCTGTCTTATTCTCTATACTATTTGGCTCTGTGACCTCCGCTTCTATTCCCATGTTCAAAAGCAGATTTTCCAAGGTCTCGGCGGTATGCCTAGTCGGAAGTGAGAAGTTGCCCCTGTTATTTTCGAACGGTACACCCCTACGCTGTAAGATAAAATTGTATAGCTCAAGCAAAAGCGTATCTTTGACCGCCAAGAAATTTGTTATTCTACAATTTGACCCTTCTCTGGTTGGGTACAGGTTTATCCGTAGCTTTTCCCCTTGGTCGTCTTTGTTCTCTGCCATTTTCCGCTCCTCGAAATAATATCATCGAGACGGCCGTGCGACCGCCTCTGTGATACTATTTCTCTTTTGCTTTCGCTGGCGCTTTTTTACCGGCGACCGCCTCTTTAAGTTTGGCGCCGACTTTGAATGTCACCGCAGTAGTAGCCGCAATTTTGATAGCTGCGCCAGTACCAGGATTTCTACCTGTTCTCTCAGGTCTTTTAACTGCCTTGAATGTCCCAAAACCTATAAACGGTACCTCTTGACCTTTTGCAAGGCTTTCGGTGATAACGGCAAGAAACGCATCAAGATTTGCTTCGCTATCTTTTTTTGAAGTACCGGCTTTAGCGGAGACTAAGGTTACGAATTCGGCTTTAGTCATAAAGACTCCTTTTGTTTGTTTAGAGGAATATCCTCAATAATTGTAAAACCGCATTTGAAATGATAGTATTTTGCATTTAAAATGAAAGTCCAACCTTTAAAACGGGTCGGACACTTTCATTCTATGTGCAAAATTAAACACCGTTTAAATGGTATTTAATAGATCTCAAATAGTGTAGCCAAAAACATAGCTACGCCAGAGAGTGCCAGCGTCGCCATCGCCGTGTCAAATATTACCGATGAGTCTATTTTGTTTACTATCCTTGCATTTATCTGTGCCGAGAGTACGAAAACCACCGCATTTGCACCAAACAGTATCCCATAGTTTTCAACCGACAAATGAAAAGTATCTATTAAATACCATTTAAGCGGTTTTACACAAATGCCGATATAGTCAAAGCAGCCATGAGGAGTTGAGGGTGTGGCTGCTTCTC
>CAZVTM010000037.1:0-10903 GCA_964630205.1 uncultured Helicobacter sp.
AAAGTGTGGGAAATGGTGTGGGAAGCTTAAAAAGCGTGGAAGTAAAAAGTACTTAAACGCCTACGAATAAATGGCGTGCCCGACAGGATTCGAACCTGTGACCTTCAGAATCGCAATCTGAAACTCTATCCAGCTGAGCTACGGGCACACGAAAATTGAAGGTGTGATTGTATCACACCTTAGGAAAAATTAACCGTAAATTCTCTTTAGACTATCTAGTTTTGAGCTAGCATTCAAAAGTAGCATATCCGCCACAACAAGTGCTGCCATAGCCCCCGCCACTACCGCACCTCTGGCCGCTATGCACGGATCATGTCTGCCTTTTAGATTCATCGTCTCCTCTTCGCCGCTTGTGTTTATCGTGTTTTGCGATAAAAATATCGACGGTGTCGGCTTGAAATACACCTTTAGCTCGATGTCTTGCCCCGTGCTGATACCGCCCAGTATTCCGCCTGCGTTGTTGGACAAGAAGCCGTTTTTGTCTCTTTGGTCGTTGTTTTCGCTTCCCTTCATCGCCGAAGCTTTGATGCCTGCGCCTATCTCAACCGCTTTTACGCCGTTGACGCCCATCATGAGCCCCCCAAGCTCGGAGTCAAACTTGTGATATAGCGGCTCGCCAAGCCCTACGGGAACCCCTTTTATCCTCACCTTGACCGCACCACCCACAGAGTCGTGAGCGTCTCTCGCCTCTTCGATAGCCGCTTTCATCGCCGCTTCACTAGCGGGGCAAAGTCCGAATATCTCGCTGCCCTCGGCAAAAGCAAAGTCCTCTCCGCTTGCGACCACTGAGCCTATCTGAAACACGCCGTACTCCACCGATATGCCAAACTCTCTCAAAAGCATTTTGGCAAAAGCCCCCGCCGCCACTCTAGCCGCAGTCTCTCTAGCCGAACTTCGTCCGCCGCCGCGGTAGTCTCTAATGCCGTATTTGCTCATATATCCAAAGTCCGCGTGCCCTGGACGGAAGCTATTTGCTACGGCGCTATAATCGCCGGATTTTTGGTCTTTGTTTCGGATGAGCACCGCTATTGGCGTACCCGTGGTCACCCCCTCAAATACTCCGCTCAGAATTTCCGGCATGTCGTCTTCGTTTCTCTGCGTTGAGAGCTTGTTTTTGCCGGGGCGTCTCTTGTCCATCTCGGAGTACAAAAACTGAGTATCGACCCTCACTCCGGCAGGCATCCCGTCTATCACGCATCCTATGCCCGCACCGTGTGACTCGCCGAATGTCGTCACCCTGAGGGCCAACCCAAAGCTATTCATCCGTTATCCTTTTTTAGAATTTCCAAAGTCTTTTTGGCGGCTTCTTGCTCCGCCTCTTTTTTATTAGGTCCCGTCGCCTGGCCAAATGATTTTTTGTTGATTAGCACCTCGACCGTAAACTCTTTTTTGTGGTCTGGTCCGCTAGAACCTACCAGTACATACTCGGGCGTCACGGCAAATCTGGCTTGGGTTAGCTCTTGGAGGCTTGTCTTGTGGTCGCTAGAGAGTGTCACAAGGTCGATTTTTGGATATGCTTCCTCTATTAGCGCTATAGCTATCTCTTTGACTTTATCCAGCCCACATTCGAGATACACGGCCCCCATCAGCGCCTCAAAAGCGTTTGAGAGTATGGATGGCTTCTTGCGCCCGTCGTTGTTCTCTTCTGCGGAGGAGATCATAATATACTCGCCGAGCCTTAGCTTTTCGGCCAGCTTCATAAACCCTTTTTCATTGACCAGGGAGGCGCGAATTTTTGATAGATTACCTTCATTGGCGTTTGGAAATCTGGTGTACAGATACTCCCCGACAACAAGGTCTAGCACAGCATCGCCCAAATATTCAAGTCGTTCGTTATTGTAAGGCTTTTTACAACTTTTATGTGTGAGCGCCTCGGTGATTAGCCGCTTGTCTTTAAACTGTACGCCTAGACTTTTTTCGAGATTTTCCATCGCTCTCTCCATCAAAATTTCTCCGCTTCATATCCCACCGTATTTCCGGCAAAGCCACAAATACTCAACATGGGGCAAGCCCCAAAGCCCCCTAAAGCTACGCCTAGCGGCGAGATTTTAGAATTTCTCCGCTTCACTTCTGGCCACCAAATCGCATTCTTCGTTTTGCGGATGTCCGTTGTGCCCACGTACCCATATCGCTTTTACTTTATGCGGTTTTGCAACTTCTAGATACTGCATCCATAAATCAGGATTTTTAACGTCTTTAAAATTCTTTTTTATCCAACCAAAAAGCCATCCATTAATCGCATCAGCAACATATTTGGAATCGGTGATTAATTCGACTTCGCATCCGCTTTTTAAAGCCCTTAGCCCCTCTATCGCCGCAGTTAGCTCCATACGGTTGTTGGTCGTGTGAGCCTCTCCGCCGCTTACCGTTTTTTTGTGGAGCTTGCCATTTGCCTCGTATTCAAGTATTGCGCAGTATCCACCGGGACCGGGATTGCCCAGACTAGAGCCGTCCGTGTATATCGACACTTTTTTCACCAGCTCTCCAAAAAGCTCATATCGCTTTCTCTTTTTGGGACGATACTCGTAATCACCTTACAGCTATCAGTCGCAGAGCAACATTTGCACGAAAAGAAGTAGTCTATATCGAGAGAGCCGCACTTTTGACATACAAACTCAAACGACAAATCGGCTTTTAGTTTCGCATCAGAACCGTTCACAACCCTCAGTGCATCTAACTCAAATATCCCGCTCTCTTCGCTGTCCGCCTTTACAACGCCTTTTGCCGAGAGTATCGACAATAAAAGGGGATTTTTTACCTCTTTGAAACTACCCTCATCAAGTCTGGCATTCCAGATTACGTCCAAAAACGCCGCACTCATATTTTGCTCCAAGAAAAGCGCCGCCGCTTTTTGTTCAGAAGAGAGGAGCTCTTTGACGTATTCTCTGGCAAAGTATTCGCTTTTGGTACGCAAAGAGGCCAATATAACAAGTCTATCAGCCACTGAAACGGCATTTTTGAGAGCTAGTACGCCGCTTGCAAAAACCTTCCGTCCGCCTTCGTCAATACCCATCTCTTCCAGAGCTTCCAATGCCTCAAGAGCCTTTTCGTATTCGCCTCTTTTTTCATAGATGTTCGCTATTTTTGATAACGCCGAGGCGTTACGGGCGACTAGGGATAAACTCTGCTCATATGCATCCACGGAGCGTTGCAAAAAGCCGCTTTTGATGTATATATCGCCTAGATTTTCTAGTATTTGCGCTCTTTTCGCCTTTTCAAAAGTAGAGAGCCATTCAAGAAGCGCAAGATAGACTTTGAGCGATTTCTCGTAGTCACCGCCGTCAAAATGCGCCTTTGCTACGCTAAGAAGCAGCTCATACGCTCCAGGGTACGCCTCAAGCAGTCTAGCGTAATCGCCGCTTTGCGAATTTGCGGGAAACTTGCGTAAAAATCGCTTTATTCGCCTTGCCTCGCCCCTCTCTTTTATCTTTGCCGCAACCATCCAGAAAATAGCAACGAACGACATAAGAAGCAAAAAAGCCATGATACCAAACAGCGGGTCCCGATAATCTATAAAATGGGCGTTCATAAAGCCGATTGTACCAAAATAAGGTATAATCAAGCCATGATAAAAACCGATTCGATAGAGGCCTTAAAGAGCCTTATAGACATTGTAGACGTAGTGTCAAACTATGTCGAAATCAAGAAAATGGGTGCGAACTACAAATCTCCCTGCCCTTTTCACGCCGAAAAAACGCCTAGCTTCGTCGTAAGCCCAAACAAACAGATATACCACTGCTTTGGGTGTCACGCCTCGGGGGATGCCATCAAATTCGTCCAAGAACTTGAAAAAATCAGCTACCCCGAAGCGATAGAAAAACTAGCCGCCATGTACAACTTCAAGCTTGAATACGACACGACAAGCGGCGGGCAGAGCAAAAAAAGCGATGTGTTGGAGAAGTTCAACGACTATTTCAAAAAATGCCTCGAAAACAATCAAACGGCAAAAAAATACATACTTGATAGAGGTGTGTACGAGTCTAGTATCGAAAAGTTTGAAATTGGCTACGCTCCTGCGTCAAACGCTCAAGTAGAATTCCTAAAAAGAAGTTTTTTGCCATCATCCGAGGCGGTAGAGTGCGGTGCGATGGGCGACGAGGGCGGGCGGCTGTTTGCTAGATTTGTTGAGAGAATCAGCTTTCCCATCAAAAACCAAAATGGCAAGGTAATAGGATTTGGGGGACGGACAATCACCAATCACCCCGCAAAGTACCTCAACTCCCCGCAAACAAAACTCTTTAATAAATCCAAAGTCTTTTACGGTATCCACCTGGCCAAAGAGGCCATCGCAAAACAAAAGAGCATGATAGTGTGCGAGGGGTATATGGATGTCATCATGCTCCATCAAGCAGGGTTTCACAACGCCGTAGCGGTACTGGGAACGGCTCTAACCAAAGAGCACCTGCCGATAATCAAAAAAAGCGAAGCCAAAGTCACCCTGGCCTTTGACGGCGATAGCGCCGGGGTAAATGCGGCGACCAAATCGGCGAGACTACTAGTAGAAAACGGTGTAGACGGGGGCGTGGTGATATTCTCCGAGGGTCAAGACCCTGCCGATATGGTAAAAGCGGGGAAAATAGAGGAGCTAGCAAAGATATTTAGAAAGACAAAGCCTTTTATGGAGTTTTTGCTCGAAATCATCTCCCAAAAGCACGATCTCTCAAACCCGCTCGAGAAGGAAAAAGCGGCGGATGAGGCAAAAGAGCTTCTCAAAATCTCAGGGGCAATAATGTCCGATACATACAGACCGCTAGCCGCCGCTTTGCTCAAACTTCCTGCCGGCTTTTTAAAAGTGTCACAAAAACAAAACGCCGTACAGACCTTGCCGACGCAAAAATACGACCCCGCCGAAGCCGCCGCAATAAAGACAATGATAAAAAATCACACCCTACTGGATATGGCCCTCAATCGGATAGAGGCCGATATGTTCGAATATCACAAAGAGCTTTTTTTGTTAATAGCTTCAGGGGAATTTGAGTCACCGCTTCTTTTGGAGCTTGAGGGGAACGACAAGGTGGCGCTGATGGATGAAAATGAGCTAGTCTCTTTTTTGATAGCCAAAAGCTCTATTTTTTACGACAAAATGCTCCTAAAAATCAAAAACTCTCATGCAATAGCTAAAGAGCAAAAACCTTTTTATCTAAGAAAAGTGATGGGGATAAAAGAGAGATTAAAAAAAGGGGAGCTGTGCGAAATAGATAGAGAGCTACTCGCCAAGCTCCACATAAACTGAGGCATATAGATATCACGTCCACTTCAAGTTTGATTTTTTCATTCGAGAAATCAAATTCAACAAACTTACCGTTTATTTTTACATCAGGTTTTTCGGTTCCAAAAAGCCTTATTACATCTTCTTTCGGCACCCCTTTTTCACTATCGCCGCCACCGCCCACACTACTTGCGATGTTGGTATCCTGTGCATCCAAGAGCGGATTTATTACAGAATTAAATTTTTGCAAGTCAAACGGCTTTGTTATAAAGCAAGCAACCCCAAACTGCTCAAATTTTTCCACCAAAGCGGCATCAAAAGCGGATGACACAGCGACAACCTTAACATGTAAAAACCTATCGCTCTCTTTCATTTTCTGAACAGCGGTAAGTCCATTCATTATCGGCATATTATAATCTATAAACATCATCGTAATGCCGCTATTTGCCGCCAAAGTACGCAGGGCATTTTCACCGTCTCCGGCTTCGTATATATCCTTTATCCCGAGTCTTTCCAAATTTGAACGGATAATCTTTCTTATCGTTATACTGTCGTCAACTATCAGTACTTTATGCTTCATCACATCGCCGCCAATAAGAAGAGTGAATATTTAGCCGGAACCTCTATTTTTCTCTCTTCCAAAAAATCTTTTGCGGCATTGTTTAGCCATTCTCTATCGGTTGCGATATCCCTTGCCACAAAAAAATATTTGTTGCCCTCTTTGACTATGTCGTATTTATTTACCGCTACGGACAAAAATCTCTCCTCCCCTTTTAGCTTGGTTTTAAAGAAAAACTTTTTGGCTTTATTGTTTATTGAAAATTCTTTTAACTCGCCGTATCCATGCTCTTTTAGATAAAAATCCAAAACATTTTTTGCGACAAACGACAAAACTTCATTTTTTTCATCAAAATTCTTCGGCTCAAGCTCTTGCGCGGACAACAAATATCCGGACATATAAAAATAAACCGTTATGATACCGATAAATAATCTTCTAAATTTCATGGTAGAAATTCTATCAAAATTAAATTTTTATTTTGTCAACATCCCTCATAATAACGAATGAAAACGACAATTTGAGTACAAAATAGACTATAATATTCCGTTTTATTTAGTTACTAATATATATAATCTGATTAATTTTACGTGACTTTTGCGAAAGGTGGATAACTTTGGAAAAAGATGAAGTATTTGAGTTTATACTCAAGCTTAGAGAGACGGTGCTCAAAAAGCTAGACGATACCAAAACACCCTCATACCCGAAATACTACGAAAAGCTATTTAGGGAAGCCCTTATAGACGCTAACAATATAGAAGTAACGAAGCTGTTTCAAAGATACTCCGAAAATACGTCAAAAGACAACAAAGACGAGGAGCTTGAGAGGTGCATGAGTATCTCCAAAAAAAGCTTGGATGCGTTTAGCAATAGCAACAAAAACATCTCCCAGGCGGTTATGGCTCAAGGGGATTATCTTGAGAGTATCAATCTAGACAGCATAAGCAAAGTTCACGTAGACTATCAAAAAATCCTCCAATCAATGCTCTCATTTCAAGGTCAATTGCTGGATGAGTTAAGGCGCTCGGATGAGCAGATAAGAAAACTTGAAAGCGAACTAGAGCAAGCTCTAAACGAGTCAAAAATAGACCCTCTCACAAAACTAATGAATAAACGGGCTTTCATCTCGGATATGGAGCAAATAATGAGCGCAGCGGATGGCAGAAAGCTCAATATGTCGCTTCTATATATAGATGTTGATGACTTCTCCGATATAAATACAGAATTTGGTCACCTTGCAGGCGATAAAGTACTAATATTTCTTGCCAATACTTTCAAAAACTCAATCCGAGAGGGCGACAAGATATACAGATACGGCGAGGAAGAGTTTGTTATAGTGCTAAACAGACTAGCACCGGAAAAATCACTTGAAATATCAAACAGAATACGCTCAAAAGTCGAAATATCAAAACTGATTTACTCCGAGCAAATATTTAAGGCTACCATATCCATAGGTCTCGCTCACCACAGAGAGGGAGATAGCATAGAGCAGCTGCTGGCACGATCTGCCGAAGCGATGAAAGAGGCAAAATCAAGCGGAAAAAATCTTGTAAAAGAAATATCATAGTGACCCCTCCAGAGCTACTTAAAAAACTTTTGTCTTTCCCCTCTTTGACGCCGGATGAGGCGGGTAGCTTCGAATTCATAAAATCATATTTGAGCGATTTTGAAAAAATAGAAAATGAAAAAGAGGGTGTAAAAAACCTCTTTTTATACAAAAGCTTCGGCGAAGGTCCCCATATATGCTTCGCCGGACATATAGACGTAGTACCCCCGGGCGGTGGCTGGGAAAGCGACCCATTCGTCCCCGCTGAAATAGAAGGCACGATATACGGTAGAGGGGCGGCCGACATGAAGGGGGGGGTTGCCGCTTTTTTATATGCCCTAAAAAATGCAAATGACTTCAGAGGAACATTATCCACTCTAATCACTAGTGATGAAGAGGGCGACGCCATATATGGTACCGTTATGATGTTGGAGGAGCTAAAAGGGCGCGGTATGCTTCCCGATTTTTGCCTAGTAGCCGAACCCACATGCGAAAAAGAGTTCGGCGATACTATAAAAGTGGGGCGCAGAGGCTCTATCAACGGCAAAATAAAAATCATAGGAAGGGGTGGTCATGCGGCATATCCGGAAAAAGCGGATAGCCCAATACTTCACATCTCAAGACTATTGCCGCTTATCGCCAACGTCATGCTTGACGACGGCGACGAATACTTCGCCCCAAGCAGACTCGTAGTCACAGACGTAAAGGGTGGATATGGAAAACACAATGTGATACCAAGCGAAGTCGAAATACTCTTTAACATACGAAACGGCGTATCTACGGATGTTCAAAAAGTACGGAATTTTATAGCCGCCGCAATGCAAAAAGCAAAGATAGAAACTTACGAGCTTGACATAGCTCAAAGTTCAAACTCTTTTGTAATCTCCAAAAATGAAGAGTCCAAAAAGTATTTTGACATACTAAAAGAGTGTGTAGCCGGCACCACCGGAATAATACCTTCGGCTTCCACGGCAGGGGGAACAAGCGACGCCAGATTTGTATCGGCATACGGGATAAAGGTGCTTGAATTTGGGGTGCGCAACGAGACGATACACGCCCCCAACGAATGTGTCAAAATAGATGAGATAGAGAAGTTGACGGCTACATTTGAAAACTTTATAAAAAAAGTAGGCTAGGTTTTACAAAGAGAATAGTTGCTATAATTTCGCCCCAAATGTCCTCGTAGCTCAGTCGTATAGAGCGTACGATTCCTAATCGTAAGGTCACAGGTTAGAGTCCTGTCGGGGACACCATATAGGTCTTTTCACCCCTTATAAACTTCAAAACTTCACAAACTACCTATTTATTTTTGGTAATTAAACGGTCAAAAAATATTTTTATCATAAACTGTCATTATTGTTAGCACATTTGAAAAACTGCCTTCATTTTGTTTTTGTGGCATTTATTACTGCTAAAATGCCACAAAAACAAAATGAAGGCAGTTTTTCAAATGCGACTCTTTCACCACAAAAAACTTCGTGACAAAATACTATCGATAGCGGTTATATCAAATGTAGCCCTTGTGGCTATGATAATTCTGGGCTTTACATATTTAGAAAACTTTGCGAACGCTTTTAAAAGCTTTGAGAGAAAAGAGCTAAAGCTTTATGAAATCACGAGCTCGGTAAAAGACAACATCGGGATACTTCATCGGCTAGTTTTAAGCGGAAGCATAACCGGCTTAAAAGGCAATACGGAACTAACAAAGCAGCTAGAAGAAGCTAAAGCCAGATCTACGGCGGACGTCGAAAAACTGACTGTGTTTGCCAATGGCTACGGCGAGCCCAAACTAAAAGAGATAGCAGAGAAAATCAGCGCAAGATATAAAGGTCTTTTGCAAATGTCGCAAACGCTGGACGCTCAATAAGCCTCATCGAGACAAGATATGCTAGACACGCTAGACGGTATAGAGGCGGTAAGCAAAAGAATGTTTGCGGAACTGGACGAACTGGATGGATACGCCAAACGCTCACTACTAAGCACAAGCGACAAAATAGATGAGGATGCCGCCGAAGACAAAAAGACGATATTTTTTATAGGGGTCATGGGGCTTACGCTATCCACCGTTCTCTCACTTGCATACATACAACAGATATTAACCACACTCAAAAACATCCAAAACGGAATCAAAAATTTCTCAGACTATCTGCTGAGAAAACAAAAAACAATAGCGCCCATAACCACTAAAAGCGAAGACGAATTCGCAGAGATGGCAAACATGATAAACGAGAATATCTTTGCTATTCAAGAGGGATTAAAACAAGACGCCAAGCTGATAGAGGAAGTATCGGAAGTAGCCATGAAGGTTAAAAACGGTTTTTACTCCTATAAGGTTACCGGTTCTTCAAACAATGAAACGCTCGAAGAGCTAAAGAACAAATTTAACGAGATGATAGAGACTACCAACGAGAATATTCAAAAACTAATCACCGCCCTATCCCACTACGGTAACTCCGATTTTACCTACTACATCAACACAAAAGATATATCAGGCAACTTCGGCTCACTAGTAGAAGAGGCAAACGAGCTAGGAACCACGGTATCTGAACTAATAGCCATCATAACGGCCTCAGGAGAGAAGCTAGAATCAAACACCAAAAGACTGGCTCTCTCGGCAGAGACATTATCCGCCTCATCTAGCGAGCAAGCAGCAAGCCTTGAAGAGACAGCCTCTGCGATAGAGGAGATAACATCCACCATCAGAAATACGGCGGAGCAAGCTGAGATAATGGCAACACTAGCGATAGACGCCAACAAAAGCGCCCCGGAAATAGGGGTATCGCTCGATGCGAAATACCTAAAAGGGTTGTATGCAAAAGAGAATGGCGGCATAGTAATACTTGACATGGACAATATACTCGCAAAAGAGGAGCTAACAAAAGCGATGGAGTTTGCCTACAGCGCCGTAAGCGTCGAATCAAAGAGTGAAGCAAAAGCTTGAACGGTAAAGATACGGGGCAGTTTTTTGAGCAAGTACGGATGCTTGCAAAAGATAAGCTTGGCATACATCTAGCCGACCACAAAAACGCCCTTATAGAAAACAGACTAATAAGACTAAAGTCAAAGCTAGGTTTTGGCGGAAGCCTTGATAAGCTAATAAGCGCAGTACAAAAAGGTGATTTTGAAAAAGAATTCATAAGCGCTTTCACCACCAATCAAACCGCCTTCTTTAGAGAGCCAGCCCAATTTGAACATTTCAAAAACGAATTTTTGCCATCCGAGTTTCAAAATAAAAATTCGCTGTCCGTGCTATCCGCGGGATGCTCTAGCGGAGAAGAGGCATACACGATAGCCATGTGTTTCATGGCGTCAAAGCAAAACGGACACTCTCTCAAAATAACCGCTTTAGACATAGATGAGGAGAAACTCAAAACCGCAAAAGAAGGAATATACAGCATCCCGCACGCAAATCCATTTCCGCAGTTCGTATCTCAAAATTCATATTTCCAAAGCTACGAAGACGGTGGAAGCAAAAAACTCAAAATGAAAGACGAGCTCAAGTCAATAATAAGTTTTGAGAAACACAATCTGGCAAACACCAAAGATACCCTCAAAAATAGTTTTTTTGACGCTGTTTTTTGCAGAAATACTT
>CAZVTM010000037.1:10944-12472 GCA_964630205.1 uncultured Helicobacter sp.
GGGCATAATATATACATCAAAAAAGCGGTGGAAGAGATATGAAATACGACGTTATTGTAGCCGAAGCATCTCTCGAGTTTCGTATGTCAATTAGAAACGTAGTCCAAAAAAATCCCCCGTTCGAGCTCTATGCAAACGTAATGAAAGAGGAGGAGCTGTATAAAAGAATAAACGCCAAAGAGGGTGATTTATTGATTTTGGGCGCCGAGTTTGGAGGACAAAAAGGACTTGAAATACTCTCAAAAATAGCGCTTATTCGTAAGATTCCAATTTTGTTTATATCCTTAGACTACGCCCAAACCGCAGCCGCATATGAAAACGGAGCAACGCTATTTTTGCTCAGGACTCATGCGAGCGAACCGCTCACGATGTTTGAAAAACGGCTCAAAAATGCCCTCAAAATGATATTAAGAGAGGTAAGAGAGGAGAGCGCAAAAAAAACGGATGTCGGACATCTAGCAGCACAAGCGATAGAGCCTAGATATCATCCGGACGAAATACTCCCCTACGCACCTGCCGAATACGCAGGGAAAAAAATAGTAGCCATAGGGGCTTCGACGGGCGGCGTAGAGGCGCTCACAAAAATCATCACCAAAGTCCCGGCCGGACTCGCCCCTATCGTAGTCGTGCAACACATTCCGGCGCTTTTTTCTTTTATTTTCGTAGACAGGCTCAACCTATTATCCAAATGCTCGGTTGTTGAAGCAAAAGATGGAGATGTCCTAAAAGATTCGACTATTTATTTTGCCCCTGGAGATGCTCATCTAGCCATAGAAAAGGGTAAACGAGGGAAATACGTAGCCAAAATAATAGACGGCGTTAAGATATCAAGACACAGACCAAGCGTAGATATATTATTCAGAAGCGTCAACAACGCCGCCGGAGGGGGAGCGATGGCCGTCATCATGACGGGTATGGGCGACGACGGCTCCATAGGGATAAAGGAGTTGTTTGATAGCGGGGCTTACACGATAGCTCAAAATGAAGAGAGTAGCGTTGTTTTTGGGATGGCAAGCGCGGCCATCAACGCCAAAGCCATCAAAAAAATAGTTGATTTGGACACGATTGTGCTGGAAATAACACAATTTTGCATGGGTGCGGAACACGCCAAAACAGGCAGAAACTAAATGAAGATAAACATTTTATTCTTATTGGCTTGCTGTCTATCTTGCTTTGGTTTTGAGGATAGGATACGGATAAGCGGTGAGATAGTAGGCGACCCTAGAACGGTTACCGTAACGGAAATAGAAAGCACCGCACTATCCGGGAACGGAGAGCTTATAAGGGTTCATACGGTCGTTATCGACAAAAGGAGACGTCCAGCTTCAGCGGAGTCTTGCTGACGGATTTTATCAAAAGATACGGTGTGCGAAACGTCAAAAGCATAACCGTAAAAGCATGGGATAGATACGTCATAACGCTAGATATGGAGAAAATAAAAAAATTCTCGCCGATTCTTGTGACAAGAGAACAGGGAAAACATATACCCTACGAAGAAAGGGGTCCCGTTAGGATTGTTACGCCAACA
>CAZVTM010000038.1:0-12469 GCA_964630205.1 uncultured Helicobacter sp.
TTTGTTTGTCGGTAGTGGTTTTACCCGCAAAGGCGTAGCAGAGTTTTTGGAGCTTGTATCGAGACTTGACAGGGACGACTACGCTATCTTGATAGTCGGCAAAGAGAAAAAAATGTCGGCGTATAGACAAAAAGCAAAAGAGCTTGGCGTAAATGCTATTTTTACGGGTGCTAGAAAAGATGCCGATAGATTTTATGCGGCAAGCGATGTATTCCTGTTTCCGACCCGCTATGAGCCGTTTTCAAATGTGTGTCTTGAGGCGATGGCCGGAGGGTGCGCCGTCATTACCACGGCGCAAAACGGGGCGTCCGAGGCGCTTGAGAGTGAGTTTGTGATGAAAAATCCGATGGATGGCGATATATTGCCCGTACTTCATAGGCTACTTGACGATGCAGAGTTTTTGGATAGCGTCAAAGCGGCAAACAGGGCAAAATCGCTTGAATTTAGCGTGGAGCGTAATCTCGAAGAGACGCTAAAAGTCTTGGAAAGCCTATGAAAATACTGGTGCGACTGCCAAACTGGCTAGGCGACGCCGTGATGGCAACCCCCGTGCTTGAGAGCCTCAAAGCCTCATATCCAAGCGCACTTTTTACTCTTGTGGGTACGCCTGTGGCGCTCTCTTTGTTTGAGGGGGACGAGAGGGTAGGGCGGCTTGTCGTAGATGAGAGCAAAAAAGCGGCAAGCCGTCTGCTATGGCTCTACAAAGCGGCAAAGAAGCTAGGAAGCTTTGATATGGCGATTACTCTCCAAAACTCTCTTTTGTCTGCACTACTCCTTTTTTTTACGGGCTCTGGGGTGCGTATCGGCTACGCCAGAGAGTTTCGCTCGCTGTTTCTCACCCACGCTCCAAAGGAAAACAAAAAAATCCATCAAGTCTTGCGCTACTTGGAGCTCGTGAAGCCTTTTTGTACCACGGTGACCGAGAAACTGCACATCAGCTCAAACGCTACTCCAAAAAATCTATGTATCATCAACCCCGGTGCGGCGTACGGCGAGGCAAAGAGATGGGACGCCGTGAAATTCGGCGAAGTGGCGACAAGGCTCTCAAAAGAGTACGATATAGCCATTGTCGGTGCGCCAAACGAGGTGGATATAGGCTTAAGAGTCGAGGAGACGCTAAAGACGCACGGTGTGACAAACTATCAAAACCTTGTCGGCAAAACGACGATGCGAGAGCTAATAGACCTCATAGCCTCCGCAAAGCTATTCATCACCAACGACAGCGGACCTATGCATATCGCCGCCGCCTTCTCTGTGCCTACCGTTGCGATATTCGGCTCCACGGACGAGAACGAGACCGCCGCATGGGGCAATCCGCACTACGCCGTAGTCAAAAAAGATATGGCATGTCGCCCGTGCAAAAAACGGAGTTGCCCGCTAAAACATCATGATTGTATGAGGTTGATAGGAGCCGCCGAGGTTTTGGAGGCGGCCAAAAGAGTTGTTATCTGATTTGGTTACTATTTAAAACTATCGTCAATAGCCTGACAAATAATATGCCCGATAGTGATATGCATCTCTTGTATTCTAGGCGTATCATTTGACGGAATTACGATATTTAGCTCGCATGCGTTGTTCATGCCGCCACCGTCTCTACCGCTGAGTCCTAGCGTCCTCATCCCTTTTTGTTTGGCTAGTTCCAACGCGCTTATGACATTTTTGCTGTTGCCGCTTGTGGAGATGCCGATAGCCATGTCGCCGGCTCTGCCTAGACCTTCTAGTTGTCTATCAAACACTCTATCGTATCCGTAGTCGTTACCGATGGCTGTCAATGCCGATGTGTCTGTGGTGAGGGCTATACCTGCAAGGCTAGGGCGTTCGGTCTTGTATCTGCCTGTTAGCTCTGCAGCTATGTGCTGGGCATCCGCCGCGCTTCCGCCATTGCCGAATATCAGTATCTTACCGCCGTTTTTGAGCGTCTCTACCGCCATTTCGCACGCTTTTTGTATCGTCTCGTTCATTGTGTCGGCTACGAGCTTTGCCGTGGCTACATGCCCGTTTAGTTCGCTTTGTATCATCTCTTTCATGAACTTATCCCCGTTATATCGATTTTTTGCTCTTTTTTTTGCTTATTCATATCCTGTAGCTCTTTGTTGCTTTTTTGCCTAGGTTTTAGCTTTGTGACATACTCGGCTAGTTTTGCGGCATCTTCACTGCTCATACCCTGCACTTGTACCTGCATAATCTTTTTATTGTTGCCGCTACCGTAGCTTCCGGCTTGATAGCCGGCGATTAGTTCGACAAGTTTTTCTTTTGTGAGCGTATTTAGTGGTGGATATGCCTCAGTGCCATCGCCGTTGTCACCGTGGCATGGAGCGCATTTGCTATATAGTTGCTCCCCGCTTAATGCGCTGACCTGCGGCGCCTCCGTAAGTATACTTTTGTCGTTTTCCGGTATGAAAGCCATAACAACCGAGTAAACAACGGGGGCTAGAAACAATGCCGCAATACTGCCTATAAGCGCTTTGCCTAGGTTTATTTTCAAGAGTTTGCCTTGATTTTTTCGATGGTTTTTGTCGTGGATCTCCCCTCGACAAGCTCTATCGTAATCACCTTCCCGCCGTTCTTTGTGACTGTATCGTAGCCAACTATCTCTTCCGGTTTATAGTCTGCGCCTTTGACCAGAATATCAGGTATCAGCTCATCTATCAGCTCTTTTGGCGTCTCTTCCCCAAACAGCGTGATAAAGTCGACAAAACCAAGCGCCGCCAGTACGCTGGCTCTGTCCGTTTCATTATTTATCGGGCGCCCTTCGCCTTTTAGAGCCCTTACGCTCGCATCCGTATTTAGCCCAAGAACAAGGGCGTCGCCTAGTTTTCTAGCCTCTGAAAGATACTTTACGTGTCCGCTATGAAGTATATCGAAGCAACCATTTGTGAATACGACTTTTTTACCGTTTTGTTTTAACTCTCGTACGAGCTTTGCAAGATATTCCCTGCTAACTATTTTGTCCTCATAGTTTTCTGAGCTGTCTTTGTTTTCAAATGAGATTATCTCTTGTACCGTGACGGTTGCGCTTCCCACTTTGGCTACGACTACTGCCGCCGCTTTGTTGGCAAACTTTGCCGCCTCCACGATATCCGCCCCAAGGGCTAGCGCAATACCAAGGGCTGAGAGCACTGTATCTCCGGCACCTGTCACATCAAACACCTCTTGAGCAAGAGTAGGAAGCTTGATAGTCTTGCCTTCGTCAAAAATACCGATACCGTCTTCGGATAGAGTGATTACCGAGTATTTGAGGTTTAGCTCTCGTTTGAGCTTTAGTCCGGCGGCTATGAGGCTCTCGTCGTCTTTTATCTCTATTTTGGTCGCCTCTTTTGCCTCTTTTTTGTTTGGTGTCAAAAGCGTTGCGTTTTTGTATTTTGAGTAGTCCGAGCCTTTTGGGTCTGCAAGAATCGGGATATTTTTGTCGTTAGCTAGCGTAATCAGCTTTTGCGACAAGCTATCGGTGATAATCCCTTTTTTGTAGTCGGAAAGCAGTATCGCATCGAAAGAGTCTATATTTGATACCGCAAAAGAGTAGATTTTTTCTTCATTTTCGGCACTTATCTCGTCTTTACTCTCTTTGTCAAACCTGACTATCTGATGGGAGCCGGCCATCACCCTTGTTTTGAGCGAAGTTGTGCGGTTCGTATCCTCAAAGATACCGCTTACGTCTGCTCCAAGTCTTGTAAATTCTGCTTTTATTATTTTGGCGGCTTCATCTGAGCCGAGTATGCTCGATACCCATACTTTTGCCCCTAGACTTGTAAGATTCGCTACGACATTGCCCGCTCCGCCAAGGCTCTTGGACTCTCTGGTTACCACTACGACCGGTACGGGGGCTTCAGGGCTTATTCTGTCTGCTCCGCCCCACATATAGCTATCAAGCATCAAATCGCCGACAACTAGGATATTTGGGCGTTTACGAGATAGTAGTTCTATCATACGCCGAATTCTCTTTTTGCTATCGCTTTTATCTCGTCAGCGTACGCTTTGATACCATCTTCAAGCGTAAATCTAGGCTCATATCCTAGATATTCTCTAGTTAGAGATATATCCGCTTCCGTATGGTTTTGGAAGAATTTGTAAGGGTTGTCTATGTACTCTATTTGCCTCTCGATACCGATAGAAGCGGTAAGTGCGCCGAAAAGCTCGTTGTACTGCCTAGCTACACCTCCACCGACATTATAAACACCGCTTTTTTTTGCTTCAAGAGCTTTGATGTTCGCCTGCACTACGTCCTCGATGTAGACAAAGTCTCTTTTTTGCTCTCCCCATTTGAAGAGTTTTGGAGCGTCGCCTCTTAGGAGTTTGAGTCCTAGCTGAAGTATTATTGACGCCGTAGTCCCTTTGTAGAACTCTCTAGGTCCGTAAACGTTGAAATATCTTAGTCCCACTATTTTGATATTCGGATGGTATTTGATATATCTTGCCGCTAGATTGTCCATCATTAGCTTGCTAAATCCATAGACATTTTCAGGCTCTTCGCCGCTTCCTATGCAGTTTGGGGCAGCGGAGTTACCGTATGTTCCCGCTGAGCTTGCATATACTACGTCAGCGCCCATTTCGACGGCCATGTCTAGTATGTCGCCGAATGCGTTAGTGTTGACCTCAACCATCTTTTTTTGATCCATTACGGTCGTATCGGAGATTGCCGCCTGATGGAATATATAGTCGAATTTGTGCGCCTTTAGTCTTTGCATAGCCACAGGATCTGTGATGTCGCCGGCTATGACTTCGCCTCTAAATCCTTGTAGATTTTTGAAATGCCCGAGTACGAATGCGTCAAATATTACCACTTGCGCTTCCGGGTAGTTTTCTTGAATATGGAAGGCGACGTTTGAGCCGACAAATCCAGCGCCTCCGGTAATTAATATCTTTTTACCGTTTAGGTCTAAATCTATGTATTTCATATAAAATTCCCCCATTTAATTACGCTAATTGTATCAAAAATACCGTTAACGACGAAGTTTGCTTTGGTGTTTGCCTCGTCTATTTCGTGCCCGCTTCGGACAAGTATCGTGTGGCCGACCTTTGCAGCCAGAGCCGCCTCTATGTCGCCCTCTTTGTCGCCTACCATCCAACTATTTTGCATATCGATATTTAGCTCGTTTTTTGCCGCCAAAAACATCCCCGGAAGCGGCTTTCGGCAGTTACAGCCTTCGTTTGGGCCGTGTGGACAGTGGTATACCCGTGTTATTTTTGCCTCATGCTTTTCAAACTCTTTTAGCATATACTCAGTTAGGCGCCAAAAGTCGTTATCCGTGTAGTATCCTCTGGCTATGCCGGATTGATTTGTTACTACTACAACAATAAAGCCCAGTTCGTTAAAATGCTTGACGGCTTCAAAAACTCCCGGTAAAAATTCAAAATCATCTATTTTGTAAGCGTAGTCTTTTTCGACGTTTATAACACCGTCTCTGTCCAGAAAAATAGCTTTTTGGGGTAGCATTTAAAAACCTTTACATTTTATGTTTGTTTTAACTTACTAAAAAATATAATCAAATTACGACCGCTTTGTAGCCGTTTTATTGATGGAGGCCTACCGTGAACGAAACTTTAACTATCGGAGGCGCTTACTAGGTCGATAGATATGTTGATGGATAGAGCATTGTCTTTTCAATCAAAGTATATGCAAGAGATTCTTAACGCCGAAGATAATCCTGTATTTGAAACTGACGGAGTGAGTATATTCAAAGCGAATAAGGCATTTATGGAGTGTTTACGACAATAGAAGGGGTGAAAAGAGAGAATTTTACTTGGAGCTTGGCGTATCGGAGGTGACAAAAGATCACTATATCGTAACGATGACCGATATCACGGAGATTGAAAAATCTTTTAATAGAAAAATAGAGATGCTCTCTTCCCAGATTAATTCAAAAGAAAAAATCAAATTTTGCTTGATGCTTGAGAGGTTGCAAGTAGAGCTTGACAAATTGTCGAATGACGGGCTGCAAGTCAGATTTAAAGGTGGAGCCGTAGAGTATTCCGCGGATGATAGCGTACAAACCTTGTTCAAAAAAGCCGTTAGTGCACTTTGATGAATAAGTACTCAGACAGAACTCTTGTATCCTCTTTGGAGTCGATACCGCATGGTGTTTTGACACCTAGCAAGCCCGTTCCGGTCGATCTTTTTATGTGCGACAAAGGGAACGATAAAGCGGCTTTTTTGTCGATGGTTAAAGTGTTGTCGTATGATTATTACACGTACAGCCATTGTGTGAATGTATGTATATATTCGATAGCCATAGACAAAAAACTTGGACTAAGGGATTCGCAAATAGAGGAGCTGGCGCACGGGGCAATACTTCACGATATAGGTAAGGTCAGAATAGATCCGTCGATACTCAATAAAGAAGGCGCTCTAAGCTTGGAAGAGTTTGAGATTATGAAGACCCATACGACTGGGGGGGGAAATGATTTTGGAATCGATTGGAGAGACAAATGCTGACGTCTTTGATGCCCTAACTACGAAGCGTAGTTATAAAGAAGCTTTAGGCTCTTTTCCTGCGCTGCGGATTATGAAAGATAGAATGAGCATAGGCCTTAATGAGACTGCTCTGAATGCTCTTGTTGAGAGTTTTCGTGGGTAATTTTCTTCTTCTCATCCTTTTTTGCAGCCTCTCTTAGCTCCTCTTCATCGTCAAACAAAAGTCCGTGTGTAAACTTTTTCTCATCGTCAAACTGTCCACTTTTGAGCCCCCAAATAAAACCGGCAACGCCGAGACCGCCTAGTATCAGAGAGCCAAACAGCATTAAAGAGAGTATATTGTCATCCATTTTTATGCCTCATTTTTTATTTTTGTTGAGTTGAGTACCACTAGTATTGAGCTAAACGACATAGATATTGCAGCCACCAAAGGTATTACGAGGCCAGACATCGCCAGCGGTATAGTGACGGCATTATATAGTATTGATATGCCGATATTTTGCTTGATTGTTTTGTAGGTTTTTCGTCCTATCCTTACAGCCTCTTTTAGCTCTTTGATTGAATTGTGAAGCAGCACTACGTCGCTTGTTTGTAAATTGATTTCGGCCCCCGATGCCATCGCTATCCCTATGTCGGCGCGTGCCAATGCCAAAGAGTCGTTGATGCCGTCGCCGGCCATTATGACTACTTTGCCGTTTTGTTGAGCATTTTCGATAAATGATAGTTTTTCCTGCGGATTCATTTTAGACTGATAGTGTTTGATTCCAATTGCCGATGCTACTCTTTGGGCGGCTTTTTCGTTATCTCCGGTTAGCATTACCACGTTTAGTCCGTAGCCTTTAAGACTCTCTATAGTTTCTTTTGCCCCTTCTTTGATTTTGTCTTCTAGTTCAAAAACCGCTTTTAGCCGGCCAGCTTCGGCATAGAAAAATAGACTTTTATCACTTTCAAAATCTATATCAATTCCATGCTCTTTCATATACTCACCGTTGCCACCGATAATTTTGAGGCCGTCTAGCTGAGCCTCTATCCCTTTTGAGCGCACTTCTTTGATTGCGTCTAGTTCTCTTCGCATTGCCCCTATGTGAGATAGTACCGCCTGTGATATAGGGTGCTTGGATGCGGATACCAAAACAGATAAGGCCGCCTTGTCGTAAGGGGCAAATTCTTTTTCTGAGAGGACCTTTGGTTTGCCCTCGGTAATTGTTCCTGTCTTGTCTAAAATAATCATATCGGCTTTTGCTATCGTCTCAAGCATTGAAGAGGATTTGAATATCACCCCTTTTTTGGCTGCCACATAAAGCCCTATGACTGAAGCTATAGGGGTAGCTAGGGCAAGTGCGCAAGGGCAAGCGATGATGATGACGGATACCGATACGACAAGAGCCTTTTCAAATCCTATCCCTCCGACAAATAGCCATGCCAAAAAAGTCGCCAAAGCCAACGAGAGAATCGTAACCGAAAAATATCTTGAAAGATTGTTTGCCATACTCTCTATTTTTGGTTTTTTCTCCAATGACTCAGATAGTAGGCGAACGATTTCCGAAAAGCTTGAATGTTTCGAATCTTTTGTTACCTCGTACCTTATTATGCCGTCTAGATTTTTGGAGCCGCTTGTGATTTTGTCACCATCTTTTTTTAGCACCGGCTCCGATTCGCCACTTAAGGTTGATTCGTCAAAATTTGCCTCTCCGCTTATTACGGTACCATCTAGTGCGGCTACGTCACCAGCCCTCATCTCTACTATCATGCCGACAGATACCGAATCTATAGGTATATATTCAGTTTTTTCACTGGTTACTACGGTAACTTCGGTAGGTATGATAGATGAGAGCTTATCCAGCGTATCTATGGCTTGTTTTTTGGAGAGAGTTTCTAGGTATTTACCTACAAGTACGAAGGTTATTATCATTGTTACGGAATCAAAATAGGCCTCTCCGGCGTGTGTTATGGAAGCATATATCGAATACGAGTATGTAAGTGTTGAGCCGGTAGCAACAAGGGTATCCATCGTTACAAATCCGTGCTTAGCCGCCGTGAACGCCCCCTTGTAAAATATGCTGCCCGAGTAAAATAGAGTTATGGAGGCGAGTATAAACTCCGCTAGGTGCAGAATATCCTTGTGCCCCTCTTCTATGCCGCTGAAATATCCGGCGTATAGGGCGACCGCTATCCACATGATATTCATCGTGGCAAATACGCCTACTATCATCTTTGTGTAGTTTTGTCGTCTTAGGCGGTTTGCACTCTCCTCTTGAAGCCCTGCGTCATAAGGCATTGCGTCATAGCCTATGGCCCTTATTTTGTCGATTATTTCCGAGAGTTTGATTTTGTCCCCATCCCATACGATGCGAGCTTTGTTGTTTGTGAAGTTGATATTTGCCTCTATCACGCCCTCTGCACGGGTGAGGATTTTTTCATTTAACCATACGCATGCCGCACAGTGAATACCCTCTATGATGAGCGAAATCTCTTTGTATCCATCCGCTCTATCCGTGACGTATCTTTTGTGAAAACCTTCATAATCAAATCTTGAAGAATCATCAACAAGATGCTTCGGCGGCTCAAGAGTCTTTGATCCAAGTTTGCCGTAGAAGCTATCTAGCCCCTGATCTTGTAATAGGTGATATACGCCCTGACATCCTTTGCAGCAAAAAAATAACTCTTTTGCGCCGTTATTATCGGATATCATTTCATCTTTTTCAAACTCTAGGTGGCAGTGGGAGCAAGCGATTTTGGACAAGAAAGTGCCTTTAATTTTTGGCGCAAATTTTACCCAAAGTTGCTGTAGGCTGTAAAACAAGGGGTGGTTTGTTAAAATTTGCACTTTATGGAATGTGAGGTTTTATGTCAAGTATAAATAAATTAAGAGCTATTACCACTAGGCAAGACAAGATTTTTTTATTGGCGCTTTTGGCATTAACCATACTGTTGGCTATCATTGAGACGGTTGGTATCTCGGCTATCATGCCTTTTATATCGGTAGCTTCAAATCCAGAGCTTATAGATGGTGGATATTATAAAAAAACATATGATTTTTTTGGTTTCGATAACAAAAATAGCTTTGTTATAGCTTTTGGGTTTGCGCTTATAGGGTTCTATCTGATTCGTGGAGCTTACAATCTTTTCTACTCATACCTTTTAAATCGTTTCGCATTTGGTAGCTATCACCAGTTTGCCTATCGCCTGTTTCAGGGATATGTAGGCTTGCCATATAAGGAGTTTGTGACTCGCAACTCTGCTACGCTGACAAAGACAATAGTGAGTGAGGCTAGCAATCTAACTGCGCTGATTGAAAACTTTCTCTTGCTCTTGTCAGAGGTCTTTACCGTTACCTTACTCTATGCCTTGCTGATTCTTGTCAACTGGAAGATGACAGTAGCGCTATCGGTGATACTTGGGCTCAAAGTGTTATTGCTTACAAAAACGCTATCCAAAATCGTAAAAGTGCAAGGTGAGATGCGAAACATAATGCAAGAGAGGTTTTATCGCATCATAGGCGAGACGCTTGGCAATTTCAAGATAGTTAAACTCATAGGTAATGAGAGAGCTATATTTGCCAAGTTTGCCGATGCGAGCAGTGGGTATGCAAGGGCAAATATCGTCAACGCTACAGTCCAAGTGGCCCCTAGAAATATCTTAGAGACGACAGGCTTTTTTGCTCTTATCGGTACCGTCATCTATATACTATTTCACTATCAAAATGCTGCATTTGTCATACCTATCATCTCTATGTATGCATTAGCTCTTTATCGTATGCTTCCAGCAATCAGTCGTATGATGCAGTCATACAATGGCATGCTCTTTTATGTCAAATCCCTAGATATAGTCCATGCCGATCTTAGCTATGATGCAGATGACGAAGGTGACGAGGTTGTAGCCTTTGAGAGAGCCATAGAGCTTAAAAACATTAGCTTTAGCTACGATGGTAAGACGGATGTGATCAAAAATCTCTCCCTCGATATAAAAAAAGGTGAAAAGATAGCCTTTGTCGGCGAAAGTGGCAGTGGCAAGTCTACACTAGTCGATATCATTATAGGCATCTACAAGCCGTGCAGCGGTAATATATCAGTAGATGGAGTTGCGCTGACAAGCCAAAATATTAAGTCGTGGCGCTCAAAAATAGGCTACATCCCTCAATCGATATATCTGTTTGACGGCACAGTGGCTGAAAATGTCGCATTTGGCTTTGAGATGGATGAAGATATGGTTGTAGAGGCGCTCAAGAGAGCAAGAATCTATGATTTCTTGGTCAGTAAAGACGGCATACACACTAGAGTTGGCGAGGGTGGCATACAGCTTAGTGGCGGACAAAAGCAACGAATTGGCATAGCCAGAGCGCTATATTCGGATCCTGAGGTTCTAGTTCTGGATGAGGCTACTTCAGCGCTTGATAACGAGACAGAGGCTAAAATTATGGATGAGATATACGAGGCTAGTGAAGGCAAGACACTTTTGGTGATTGCACATAGGCTAAGTACTGTTGAGAGATGTGAGAAAAAATTTAAGATTATAGATGGGAAGTTAGGATGAAAGTAGTATTGTTGGCCGGTGGATACGGAACTAGGCTTAGTGAAGAGACCGATATCAGACCAAAACCGATGGTTGAGATAGGCGGAAAGCCGATACTTTGGCATATTATGAAGATATATAGCCACTATGGGTATAACGACTTTGTGATTTTGCTGGGATACAAGGGCTATTACATAAAAGAGTATTTTGCAAACTATTTTTTGCATCAGAGCGACGTTACTATAGATTTGCAAACAAACAGTATGCAGGTGCACAACAACTCTAGCGAGCCTTGGAAGGTAACTCTTGTCGATACGGGTCTCGATACGATGACCGGAGGCAGAATAAAAAGGGCCCAAAAGCATATAGGAAATGAAACGTTTTTGCTCACATACGGTGACGGTGTAAGTGATATAAATATCCAAAAAACCGTTGAGTTTCACAAAAGTCACGGAAAAGCTATTACTATGTCGGCAATCCAGCCGGAAGCAAGATTCGGCAATCTGGATATAGACGAAAACCAAAATGTGAATAAATTTATCGAAAAGCCTAAAACTGAAGCGGGATGGATAAACGGCGGGTTTTTTGTATGTGAACCTAAAGTTTTTGAGTACCTCTCGGAAGATGAAGGGTGCGTTTTTGAACAGGCGCCTTTGCAAGGTTTGGCTGCCGACGGCGAGATGGTTGCTTTCAAGCATGACGGGTTTTGGCAACCTATGGATACCCTCAGAGACAATCAAAAACTAAATAAGCTATGGAAAGACGGCGTGGCCCCTTGGAAAGTATGGTAATGCAGGATTTGTTCGGCGGTATTTATAAAAATAAAAATGTTTTAGTAACCGGGCATACCGGCTTTAAAGGCTCATGGCTTGTTTTTTGGCTTGAAAAAATGGGGGCCAATACACTGGGCTATTCGCTGGAGCCGTATACAAAGCCAAACCATTTTTCTATGTTGGAACTAAATTGCAAATCCGTTATCGGCGACATAAGGGACGGTGAAAAGCTAAATAAAATATTTTCTGAGTTTAGGCCGGATATTGTTTTTCATTTGGCGGCTCAACCGCTTGTTAGGCTGTCATACAAGGAACCGATAGAGACGCTAGAGACCAACATAATCGGGACCGCAAAGGTATTTGAAGCTTGCAAAAACACGGCATCCGTGAAGGCTATCGTAAACGTAACGAGCGACAAGTGCTACGACAACAAAGAGTGGGTGTGGGGATACAGAGAGAACGACCCTATGGGGGGCTATGATCCGTATAGTGCATCAAAAGGGTGTGCTGAGCTTGTGGCTAACTGCTACAGAAACTCATACTTTAATCTCCAAAAATACGGCAAAGAGCATGATGTGCTTTTGGCGAGCTGTAGAGCCGGTAACGTAATAGGTGGAGGGGACTGGTCTGACGATAGGTTAATCCCCGACATTATGAGGGCGGTTTCTGAGGGGCGAAAAGTATCCATCAGAAACCCAAAAGCGACAAGGCCTTGGCAGCATGTTTTAGAACCGCTCAGTGGTTATTTAGCTGTAGGACAAAAACTGCTAGA
>CAZVTM010000039.1:0-10673 GCA_964630205.1 uncultured Helicobacter sp.
CGTCTATTATCTCGGGACCTATTCCATCCCCTTTTATCAGTGCTATTTTATAGTTTTTCATCCATTTACCCTTTTAATCTCTTCTGCCGCATACTCCATCAGACCGCCGGCGTTTAGTAGCTCCATCATAAACGGAGGGATTGCGTTAAACGCGTAAGTCTCGTTTTTTGTAATATTTTGCACAATGCCGGCCGCCAAATCTACCTTTAGCTCGTCGCCCTCGCTTATTTTATCGGCCTCTTTGACTTCTAGAATTACAAGTCCCGTATTAAACGCGTTTCTATAAAAAATCCTCGCAAACGACTTGGCTATAACCGCCGAAATACCCGCGTATTTGATAGCGACCGGAGCGTGCTCTCTGGATGAGCCGCATCCAAAATTCTCGCCCGCTACTATGATGTCGCCTTTTGAAATTTTGTTCACAAACTCGGGGTCTGCGTCTTCCATTGCGTGTTTTGCTAGTTCTATTGGGTTTGAAGTGTTAAGGTATCTAGCTGCGATGATTAGGTCTGTGTCGATATTGTCGCCGAAAACAAACGCCTTGCCTTGAAAACTGTTATTCATTATTGTGCCCCGTAAAAGAAAGAGTATATTTTTTATAAATTGTAACAAAACAAGAGTTAAAAGGGCGAAAAGAGGCGTATGCAACTTTTTTGCCAGTTTTTTTAGGCAATTAACTATATCATTAAGAAAAAACTTTTATAACAAAATTAAATACAAACTGGAAAGCAAGATGGGAATTTTACGACAAACGACTATCAAAACGCGGCTTATTTTGGTTCAAGCAATAGTTCTATTGGGGCTTGGTATATTGTGGCTTGAATTTTCAAATCTTATCGACAAGAAGACGGAGAGTTCTAAAAAAATAGAGACGATAGACGCAATGGCTTTCGCGCAAAAATCGCTATCGGCTTCGATTATGGGGTATCAAATATTCGTAACGCCGCTTGAAATTAAAGACTATAAAGCGTCATACGACGCGTTAAAGCTAAAAGCGAAAGAGCTAAAAGAGGCGACGCCCGAATATGCAAAAGAGATAGATCAAATTATGTCCAAGATTGCCGAATGGGACTCCATGAACACGAGGCGCATAGAGATCATAGACAAAAAAGACGTGCTTAGCATAGAAGAGTGGATAGACAATCCGATGAGACAGGAGCTGTCTTCGATTCTCTCAAAAAGTAGAAAAATAGATAAAAACGCATCCGCTACGCTCGGGGAACTAAGAAAAAAAATCATAGAGAGCGACTCGAAAGAGATCGCAAAAGCAAAAACGGTCACTATTACTACTACAATTATAGTCTCCGTCGTTTTGTTTATTATTATGGCCGCAATAACCAAATCGATTGCCGAACCGGTCAGAAAAATAGCCTCCATCATATCGGACATAAGCGGCAGTAACAATTTAAGTAAATCGATAAATGAAGACGGTAAAGACGAAATCGCGGATATCTCTAAGGATTTCAACGAACTAATGGCAAAGCTAAGAAGCACGATAGAGGACGCCAAGAGATCCGCTATACAAAATAGCGAAGTCGCCGTAATGCTTAGCGAGTCTAGCTCAAAAATCCAAAGCGGCGTAGAAGCGCAAGCCAAACTAGCCAAAAACGAGAGCGACAACGGACAAAGCGTAATGCGCTCTATAAACGAGTTGGTAGCTACGGCCGAATCAAACAAACAAGAGATAGAAAAGGCCGGGAAAAATCTTGCGGCAACAAAAACTTATATTACGAATATGGTAGAACAGATCAAAGAGCAAGCCGAAGCCGAAACAATGCTTGCGGATAAATTAACAAGACTTTCGAACGAAGCGGATCAAGTCAAAAACGTTTTGACGGTTATAAACGATATAGCGGATCAGACAAATCTGCTAGCGCTCAACGCCGCTATCGAAGCGGCTAGAGCGGGCGAGCACGGTAGGGGTTTTGCCGTCGTGGCGGATGAAGTACGAAAACTTGCGGAGAGAACACAAAAAAGTCTGCTTGAGATAAACTCCACGATAAGCGTAATTATTCAGGCGATTAACGACGCTTCGGACGAAATGAATAAAGATTCGCAAAACGCGCAAAAGATAGCGCAAAGTTCGGCCGTTATAGAGGATACGGTTGTAGCGAGCGTAAGCGCTATAGACACGATATCTATGAATATAGGAGAGCTCGTAGAGAGATCTTTACATAACGCAAAGAGCATAGGCGAGAGCGTCAAGCAGATAGACAAGATAAGTAAGCTGTCAAACGAAAACGCGACGGAGACGGAAGAGATAGCCAAAGCCTCCGTCAAACTAGAGGCGATGACGCAAGAGCTTAGCTCGAAACTGGCAAGATTCGATACTTAAAAAATTATTCCGTCTTTTCTTTTACGGCGGTTGCGGCTTCGTTTACTTTTTGCTTTGACCGCTCGAGAGAAAGAGTATTTTTATCCATACTCCACTCCACTATAAAATAATATGCTTGGCGTTGTATCGCGAGTAGTTTTATCGTGGCTTTTTGAGCTTGCTTAGTAGATTGTTTTACGTATTGCGAAAAGAGAGTATGAGCAGCCACAGAGCAAACGACATGCGGATAAGCCCTTTGCCATCACTGAGTTCTTTTAGCACCTCTTCTATTTCCGTTTTGTATTCGCTTGAGTGCATAGCGGAGTTTAGTAGTCCGTTTTTGATGATTTTGTCTATTTCAAACGGCTCATCTAGTTTTGAGAAGTTGCTTAAGCCTACGGCTATGTATGTGGTTAGTTCGAGATGCATTGAAGGCTTAAAACCTTTTGCTACGCTCTCAAAGTATGCGACACGTTTTTGGCTTTTGGTTTTGTATTTTGCTTTGAAACACTCGGTAGCTACGACCGAACGCCCTAAAATTCTGTCGAGATTTAGCAGATGATAGACTTTTTCGCCTTTGGCGATACCAAGAAGCATGTCGGATTCGGCAAAAAAATCTGGGAACCACAGAGTATTACCTACTGCGCCCTCACCTCTTATCTTGTTTCTGCCGCTAAAGCTTTTGATATTTTCTATCCATACAAATTTGTTTTTCAATGTAGCTCTTTCGTGAAATAAATCCCTCTGCAAGTCCACACCCTTGCAGAGGGGAGTAATTTAGAGCGTGTTTTTGAATAGAGTAAACATACCCCACGCAAAATATATAGCCATCCATGCTATGAGTATCCAAAGCGTAGAAAAACCTAGTTTTCTAAGAGCCGGATTTTTGTCGCAATCATAGACAAGACCTTCGTTTTTGCCGACTTTCCATGCCATAGTAGCGATGAAAGCGACTCCCGTAAAACCAAGAAAAACAAAAGTAAGTAAAAACATCGCTATACTAGGTATCTCAAGATTGACCGGATAGTTGTATATGTTGTATCCTAGTCCACTCATAAGCGAAAACTTGATGTACTCTCTAACGGCGGAAATCAAAAGAGCCGCAACTACAAGCACGCCTGTTGTCATATAGCTATTTCTATCACTTCTTGAGACCATCCAAAGAAGTACGACGACAGACAATACCGTAGCTATGACAAGAGGATTAAATAATAGCCCCTCTCTTAACATCCATACCGCAAAAAGTACGGCGCTTATAACAAGACCTACCATGCCCATTTTTGTACCTAGGCTTTTTGTAAATGCAATATATGTAGGTGCAAAATCCTTTCTAGTGCTAAGAAAGTCGCTATAGTTTTGCAAAAATATTCCCGTAACAGGAATAGCAAGGCTCACCATAAACGCAAGTCTTATGATGTCGTAGTGAAAATTGAGTCCCGACGTATCGACGACGCCGTTTGGCGCATACCACTCCATCCATTTTGTAGGCTGGATCGACTCAACCGCAAAGTTGTGCATCAAAACACCGCAGAATACCAGAAAACCAAACGAGATAACACCTATAAGCGGACTAGTTACTTTACCTGCTTTGTTTGCGTAGTAGTACCAGTAGTACATAGTGTAACCGACTATAAGCGCATAAATAAATACAAATACCCAAATACCGGATAGCGCATTGGTCGCATACCAGTTTGGATCATAGATAACTTGCGTAAACAAAAGCGGTGCAACACCCAAAACTATAAGTAGCGAAACACTTAGTTTGCCTGTTTGGATGAGGTGCGGCGTCAAAATTTTCCAATTTGCGTCGCTTTTTTGTTTTGTCGTTCCGTAAAGCGATAGCCACATAGAACCTAGCGATAGCAGTACAAAAGCGGCATGTAACGCCCATGTAAGTATATACAGCGCTTGAAACACCACCGGATAAAAAGGAACACCGGCAGGGTCTCTAAGGGCATTTAAAATCGTTGCATCCATAAAACCTCCTTTTTATTATTATTGTTGAGCGGCGAGCCAAGTGGCTATAGCGTCGTATTCTTCATCAGGTAGAGCAATTTTCGGCATGTAAGGTATAGTGCCCGTACCGATAACGTCTTTCATGTATGATTTTATAGACTCTTTGTCTTTGCCCGGAAGCAACTGTGCAAGAGGTCTATATTTACCTGTTTTTTCAAGCGAGTGGCAGTTTGAACAAGCCATTTTTGCAAGTAGTTCACCTGCTTGCATTTTGTTCTCGGCAGTAATTGTTTTGAGGTTTGCAGGCACGAAAGGAGCAACCTTGAGCAGTCCTTTTTGAGCTACTACGTCAATTTCGCTTTTAATACCTTTACCCGGTACATCTCTGGCAACTATTTGGTTGCTATAAACATACTGACCTGCTATATAAGGTTTTCTAAGACTTTCTCTGAGTTTTTCACCCGGCCACAGACCCGCAACCAAAATAACAAGCACCATAACAGACGCAAGAGGGGTGTTAATCCATTTTGGTTTTAGCATTGCTAACGCAAAATAAACCATAAACGCCGCAGTGAGTATTAGTCTGCTTTCGATAATAGTAGGAAGCAGTTTGTCTAGTAGTACTTTTGCATTTTCAGGAAGCGTGCCGATATACCACATGAAGAAAAACAGCGTCAAAAAGCCGCCGATAGCGCCTATAATGCCCATTGTTTTGGTCATCTCTGAACCTAGTTCAGGATTTTCTCTTTTGAGGGCACTTGAAATTACCATACCGATAACGCCGGACATCATTATCATAAAGCCGATTCTTAGGAACATATGAGGGAATGTGTTTTGCCCAAAGAATGCGTCGCTCGCGGACCCCGTAGCATAAAATGCGTTGTTACCGGGCCACATCATAAAGCTGATAATACCGATGATAAGCGCAAGAGTACCGACAGACGCAAGAGCAAACGTATACGTAAGTCTCAGGTGTGTTTTACGGTCTATTTTGTCCGTGAAATAAACAAGCGCGAACACGCCTATAACTTCATAAACAAAGAATACCCACTCGGTAGCCCATACCCACACGAAGTTGTGGATAAGCGCACTAATACCTCTAGGGCTTGCCGCCGTAGCCGTGTACCAAATACCGGGACCCGTGATTGAGCCTATAACATATGAGAAAATCAGCAAGAACATGCCGTATTTTTTCATATAACCGTAAATTTCAGGTCTATCCTCTTTATAAGCTTTGCGAGCCAAAAAAGCGAACAACAAAGCTGCGCCAATTGACGTATGCGACGCAAGGATATGTATGGTGCCGGTGATTCCCATCAACCAGGCGGAACCAAATTCCGGAACGTAAAAAACAGGAAAAAGCCCTAACATTTCCACGGAAACCTCCTTAAATGTTTATATTTTTATAAAGAAACATCGAGGATTCTAAGTAACGTCAGTTAATCTAATGTTAAATAGAAGTTTAGTTTATAGCTGTTTTTAAGCTATCTTTAAATAAGTATAAAAATCACTTTAGAGTCACTGCTTGTTTTAATAAATAAGTTATATAGTAATGAAAACCTAATTTTAGAGGGAGAAGCAATGGGATTTTTTGCGTCAGATCAGTATCAAAGCTCGTTTAATATTAATACAAGTCATCGTTTTGGTGGGACTTGCTGCGTTATGGGTCGAGTTTTCAAATCTACTTGATAAGCAAAGCGCAAACGCGCAAAAAGTAGAGCTTATCGACGGCATGAGTTTTGCCCAAAAATCACTCTCCGCATCGATAATGGGATATCAAATATTCGTAACGCCGCTTGAGATAAAAGATTACAAAAGCGCTTACACGGAGCTAAACTCAAAAGCCAAAGGGCTAAAAAACATAGCGCCTGAGCATGCAAAAGAGATAGACGCCATACTTACCCACGTAGCCGAGTGGGACAATATGAACACAAAAAGAATCGAGATAATAGATAAAAAAGACGTACTATCGATAGAAGAGTGGATAGATAGCCCAATGAGACAAGAGCTTTCCGGTATATTGTCAAAAAGCAGAAAGATAGACAAAAATACGTCGGCGCAACTCTCGCTTATGCGCAAAAATATCATAGAAGCGGATGCAAAAGAGATATCAAAAGCCAAAACCCTCACGATGGCAATCGGACTGGCGATAGCATTGTTGATATTTATCGGATTATGGGCGATAGGCAGATCTATAGCAGAGCCCATACAAAAAATCGCGGCTTTAATCTCCGAGGTCAGCGGCACAAATAATCTAGCAAAACTCATACAAGAAGACGGTAAAGATGAAGTAGCAAATATCTCGCAAGACTTGAACGGCTTGCTAGAAAGCCTTAGAAGCACTTTGGACGACGCAAAACAATCGGCTAGACAAAATAGCGAGGTGGCATTAATGCTCAGCTCTTCAGGCTCAAAAATACAAAGCGGCATAGACAAGCAGGCAAAATTGGCAAAAACACAAAGCGACAACGGCCAAAGCGTAGTAGCCTCAATAGCGCAGCTTGTACAAATAGCCGAACAAAATAAAAAAGATATAGAAGAGGCCGGCAGAAATCTGATGGGCACAAAAACGCATATAGTGGAGATGGTAGACAGTATACGTATGCAAGCCGAAGCGGAGACGGCATTAGCTCAGAAGTTTACAAGGCTCTCGTCTGAAGCGGATCAGGTAAAAAGCGTACTTACCGTGATAAACGATATAGCCGACCAGACAAACCTGCTTGCGCTAAATGCGGCGATAGAAGCGGCTCGTGCCGGCGAACACGGTAGAGGATTTGCGGTTGTCGCCGATGAGGTAAGAAAGCTTGCCGAGAGGACGCAAAAAAGCCTTGTAGATATCAACTCGACAATCGGCGTAATAACTCAAGCTATCAATGAAGCCTCGGACGAGATGAACAAAGACTCTCAAACGGCTAGACAAATCTCTCAAAGTTCTGCCGAAATAGAAGATATAGTCTCAAAAAGCGTATCGGTGATCGACAACATATCCGTAAATATAGGTCAGCTTGTAGAGAGATCGACGCAAAACGCGAAAAGTATAAACGAGAGCGTAGAGCAGATAAATATCATCAGTCAGCTTTCCGATGAAAATGCGGCGGAGACACAGGAGATAGCAAAAGCCTCCGTAAGATTAGAGGCGATGACTACTGAGCTAAGCACAAAACTAAAAAGATTTGATACTTAATTTTCGGTTTTTTCTTTAATAGCCGTAGCGACCTCATTGACTTTTTTCTTTGTCCAATCTACGGCGTTCGAGGTGTCCTCTTTGACACCCTTTACCGTGGCGGAGCAACCGAAAAACATAAAAGCCAAAAAGAAAGAAACGATATATTTCATGACTTACTTCTTGAGCTGATTTACTATACCGAGCATCTCATCGGATGTCAAAATGGCCTTGGAGTTTGCCTCGTATGCTCTCTGCCCCGTAATAAGGTCTGTCATCTCTTCAACCAGCTGCACGTTACTCATCTCCACAAAGCTCTGTCTGATCGAGCCCCTGCCCTCTAGCCCCGGCACACCTACTATCGCATCACCGGAGGCGGTAGTATTGATATAGTTGTTGTCTCCTAGCGCATGAAGACCCGCCGGATTAACAAACGAGGCAAGCTCTATCTGTCCTATTTGCTGGAGCGCAGTTTGCCCTGCCTGAAGCACACTCACCGTACCATCGGTGGCTATAGATATTTTGGTTGCATCGGCCGGAACAACAAGCTGAGGAATTAGCGGATAACCGTCAGCCGTCACCACCGTACCATTGCTGTCAAGCTTGAACGAACCGTTTCTGCTATACGCAGTAGTACCGTCCGGCAACTGAACTTGGAAAAAACCGTTTCCTGAAATTACCATATCTAGGTCATTACCAGTCTCTTTGAAGTTGCCCTGCGTAAACATCTTTTGGATACTTGTAGGACGGACACCTAGACCGACATCTATACCGGTGGGCGACATCGTAGTCGTAGATGTTGCGGCGCCTGCGTACTGCATAGTTTGATACATAAGGTCTGCAAACTCCGCTCTCCCTTTCTTGTAGCCTATCGTATTCACGTTTGCGATATTGTTTGAAGTAACGTCTATTTGCAACTGTTGGGCTATCATCCCCGTAGCTGCAGTATAAAGTGATCTCATCATGGCCTATTATCCTCTCACATTTCCGAGTTTATTTATGGCTTCAGCGTTAAGGTCGTTCATTTGCGTATCCATAACTTTTTGATACATACCGATAAGCCTGCTCGTCTCTATCAGTGCCGTCATTTCAAGTACGGGATTAATGTTGCTTTTTTCTATATATCCCTGCATAACAGCGCCGTTATCTGCAGCAAGCAAAGGCTGTTCCTCATTTGAATACAGATTTTGCCCCTCTTTTTTTAGAGTTTTTACATTCTCGAATTGAGCTATCAAAAGTTGCGCATCAGGCTCTTGATTAAGAGCTTGTCCTTGTATTTTATAATGAATGCCCCCATTTGGATCTATCATTACCTCGGCACCCTCCGGCACAGTGATATAGTTTCGAGCCTCAAAATAGTTTTGTGGCAACACCGGATAGCCGTCTTTGGTTGCAAGTCTCCCCTGTGAATCAACAACCAAAGAGCCATCTCTCGTATATCTCACTCCACTTGGAGTTTCTACGGCAAGGAACAAATCATTTTTTTTGAGAGCGACATCCAAAGGGTTTCCTGTTTTTGCCATAGAACCCAAATCAAAATTGGTATATTCCTCTACAATATGCGGTACGTTATTTAAAGCCCTATTAAGAAATTTTGCGGCCGGCTTCGTATGATTTTCCAGCGGCAACTCATCTCGCATCTCTTGAAAAAGCCTCTTAAAATCGCCCACAACGACATCGTCACGCTTGAAGCCGTTTGTATTTAGATTGGCTAGATTGTTTGTAACCACCTGCAGTCTGTTAAACTGGGTAACCATCCCACCGGTAGCATCATAGTAACTGCTTTGCATTCAGCCTCTTAAAATAATTTTGTAATCATCAGCAAAAGCTGTTCCAAACTTACGAATATACAAATTTAATAAATTTTTCTGTATAATCGCCCTTCGCTAAAAACACATAACGTGCAAAAATCTCCAAAAAACACTCGCAAAGAGGAAGTTAAACGTGTCTGCAAAATCTACGGCAAATCAATTAGAAGATATATTTAAAGATCACAAAAACGAAACGCTAACATACGAAAAAATAGTCGAGACTATGGATAAACTGCCTACCGCGGCGGTAGCCAAAAAAATCTCGGAAATGGCAAAAAAGAACAAGGTATTCCTATGCTCTTCCGCAGAAGCAGCAAAGCTGATGAATATCGCCGATGCGCAAAGAAACAAGGAAGCATTCCTCGCTATGAAGAGCGAGATGCAAACCGATATGATGGACTTCACGAAGGATAAAGAGCTTCTTGAGTGGTCTCGCTCGGATAGCCCAGTGCGTATGTACCTTCGCGAAATGGGTCAAATACCGCTTCTAACCAAAGAGGAAGAGGTGGAGCTATCTATCAAGATAGAGCAAGGCGAGAATATGATCCTTGACTCTATCTGCTCGGTCGGCTACCTAATCCAATTTATTATCAACTACAAAGAGGCTCTCATCAATAGAGAGAGACGAGTCAAGGAGTTATTCAAAAGCTTCGGTGACGAAGAGGAGGAAGAAGAGGAAGAAGCCGAATACGAGGACGGCGATGAGATGGAAGAAGAGGGGGAGGCAGACAAAGGGATCTCCAAAAAAGACCAAAAACGGGTAGAGAAAGTACTTGAGGCTTTTAAAACACTAGAAAAAGCAAAAAAAGAGTGGGAAAAAACAAATAAGTTTAAAATGGTCGGCGACGATCAACTAGCCCCTGAAAACCTGCTCAATATACTCGTAAACGCATTCAAAAAGAGAATGGTCAAAGAGGCGCTACTCGAACTAGGACCGACAAGTAAGCTAATAAACGAACTTGTAAGGGCTATGGAAACAAGCTTAAAAAGCGACGGCGATTTTGACAAAGAGCTAAAAAAACTTGAATATAGATTGCCACTGTTTAACGAACAGCTCAAAGAAAAACACAAAAAAATACTCGAAAACATCGTCAATATGTCCAAAGAGGAGATAGCGGCGAGCGTCCCTGAGCAGACGATGGTCTCCACATATATGGAAATCAAAAAGCTATTTGAAAACTTTGAAGCCGGAAAAGATAGCTTCAATATGCAGCCCGAAGAACTAAAAGAGGTTTTGGAGCAAATCAAAAGAGGTAAAAAAATCTCCGATGACGCCAAAACCAGAATGGCAAAGTCAAACCTAAGGCTGGTGGTATCTATTGCAAAAAGATACACCAATAGAGGCTTGCCTTTCCTTGATCTTATCCAGGAAGGTAATATCGGCCTTATGAAAGCGGTCGATAAATTCGAGTACAAAAAAGGGTATAAA
>CAZVTM010000040.1:0-5996 GCA_964630205.1 uncultured Helicobacter sp.
ACATAAGCAGCAACAAGTGTTGTGCTTGGAAGGTCTTGATTTAAAAGGACAGCAGCCTCAAACGTATTCGGCGCAGCATTCCAAGTCTCTGTAAACGCTAGAGGCGTATCAAGTTCTTGTCTACCGATTTTAGCGATAGTTTTGCCGGCTTTGTATGTGAAATATGCTTCACCCAACCAATATGGATTTTGAGTTGTACCATTAGTATTGGAGTTAGCAGCACCACCAGAAGCTACATCAGAAACAAGATTGTTTTCTAGACCAGCAGTAGTCATTGCATAGAATGTCATGCCAAAACCAACTTTTTTAGTCAAGTCGCCAGTAGCTCTAAGTTTTGCAACCAAGTCACCAGTAGCTCCGTCTCTTTTGAATAGACCATCGTCTTCTGCAATTTTTTTATCAGCAGCATTTGCATTGTCGCCGGCATCTGTATTTGATGTTTGATACCAAAGCTTGATTTGGCCATCTACTTTTACATTTTCTACCGCTGATGCGCTAGAAGCGATACCCATAGCGACAAGAGCCGCAAGAGATAGTTTCGTAAACTTCATAAACACTCCTTGTTTTTTTCGTGATTGAGGTACACGCATTTGTACTCACGGTCTAAATTTTAATCAACAAAAAATTAAACGAAACTTAACTTTATTGATAAATCGGGGGTTTTTGGGTATTTTGTGAAAAATATTTAACACAAATTTAACAATTATCTAAAAACTACGTTTTAAGCTTGCCTGCTAAATAATTGCAAATATGGTCAATTCAGCCCGAGGACGAAAGAAATGAGTGAAAAATATTATAAAGATGAAACAACGGGGCTTTATTGGGAACTAAAAACATACGGCAATAGAAGAATGGAATATTCCCTTGAGGATGCGTATGAATACGCGGACGAGTTAAATACATACAAATATGGCGGTTATAGCGATTGGAGGGTTCCCGCAATAGAGGAGCTGATAACGCTATGCAGCATAGAACCATATAAATATAACGGGGACTACAAAGCATGGAGGGCTTGGTTTGAGGGTATAAAAGATATGTCCAATAATGGATTTTTCATCAAAGATCCGCTATCCGATAATCTAGGTAAAGACGGATGGTATTGGAGCTCCACAAAAGCTGATAACGGGGAATACTATCTGTTAAACTTCAAAGAAGCCAATACGAATACGCACTTGCCGAACCAAACTTTTTACGTAAGATGCGTCAGAGGCTAGTCTGTGAGATATTATGAGTTTATTAGTGAGCATGAGTGCGGCTACTTTGAACAAAAAAAGGCCGTAAGTGTTAATAATATTTTTATAGACCAGTGCCCTACGTTTTTCGCCGACATGCTAATGAGGCGTGGCTGGAGACGATTTGGAAAGGGGTATTTTAGGCCGATGTGTCCGGATTGCGAAAAATGTGAGAGTATTAGGGTGTGCGTGGATGATTTTAGACCATCAAAAACATTTCGAAATATCCAAAACAGAAATGCGGATACTCTATACTCGCTGCATCGCCCTATATACTCAGAGGAAAAGCTAATGCTGCACCATAAGTATCATAAGGAGCGTAGCGAATCCAGAGGCTGGAAACTCAACGGCATGGATGAGGAAAAATATAACAAAATGTTTGTGGAGGGAGCCGGAGACTTTGGATATGAAGTGAGATATTTTAGAGACGCAAAGCTAATAGGTGTAGACTATATTGATATACTAGGGGATGGCATATCATCCATATATTTCTTCAGCGATCCAGACTATGCACATTTATCTCTTGGTACGTACTCTCTGCTAACTCAAATCAAAATAGCAAAAGAACTAGGCCTTAAATACATATATTTAGGCTACATAGTACGAGAAAACGCAAGTCTAATATATAAACTAAAATACAAACCGCACGAATTTTTGGACGGCAGACCGACAAACGAAGAAGAGGCTATTTGGAATTAAGGCTTTTGGAGGGTCCGTTTGTGTATTCTAGTCGTACCGTCTTTTGTGGTCACAACTACGTCAATTATAGCCATGCCGTTTAGGTCTGGGTCTTGGACATCGGAAGCTAGCTTATTGGTGCAATTCAAATCTTTTGCCGTAGCGGCGTTAAATAAATAATTTATAGTGGCTTTGGCGGTAAACGGATTGGCATCAATAGTCACAGTCTCCAGACAATTGCCACCGCCTCTATCAAACCCTTGTATCCTCATAACGGCGAATTCCGTAGCGCTTCTAGCCAGCATCTCAGCCTGCACCCGCAAATAATCGTCTGTGGCTTTTTTTGAGTTCATGGTCGCTATGGATATTATCATTGCCCCTACCGTAGCTATAAGCACTAGCAAAACGATAGCCGTAATGATCCCAAAACCGCGTTTTTTCAAAATACAGCCTTTTCCTTGCATACTTCTATCAAAAAACCGTTAAGGGTGCGGCCAACGCAGATATTTACACGGAACAGTCCACCCTCCCATTTGAAACCAAAACCGGTTACGTTTCTAGCAAGCAGCTTGCGGTTTACATCGGAATCCGGAGTTTGCCCCAGCCACGGTCGAAATGAGTATAAATATAAATCCGTACCATCTCTGGCAATAGCGTAAGCAGAATGACTAAGGGTGTATTGCTCCGATATTTCCGTAGGTATGTTTGCGCCTATAATGTTTAGCTGCGTATCGCCGGTTCTTGTAACCTGATACATCTTACCCGTTTGCGTAAAAAAATCACTACAAGCATTTGTATTCGTACCACTTCCGGCGAAATATATGGTCACCGGAGAATTTGGATTTGTAGACAGTGAATTTGCAATATTTGCTACTTGGTTGATTATAGTCTCTGCGTCACCAAGCTTTGAACCATTAGTGGATATTGATGTCGTAGTCGAAGCGGACACATCCACAAATCCGCTCCAGCCAGGCTTATAATCATCTGTATTCCATAGTCCCATATTTGACTCGTCACTTCTGCCGACCCACGCCAAAATATATTCGGTACCGGCCGCTAAAGTACCGCTGACAGGAACACATCCGGCACCAGTAGTGCCGGTCATAGCAACAAGAGAGTCCTTTATGGAGCTGGAGAGCCTGGATGTCACCTGCTCCACAACCACCTTCGCCTCTGTCTGCAACTCGCTCGAATGCTGTTTTTGCATCATATCTTCATATACGCCTGATATCTGGATGAAAGTACCGCCGACGACAATACCGAGCACGACGATTACAAATATCATCTCCATCATTGTAAAAGCGAGTTTTTTTCTCATTGTTTTTTTATCCCGGGGGTCCCTATGTTTGAACTAAAATATACAAAATTAATGCTCATGGGCTGTCCGGATACACTTCTGCCGCTTGCCGTTACGGTGATTCGTTTGAGGTTTGTAGAGTTGGCTTTTGCCATCCAATTGACGCCACCGCTAAGATTCCAAGTAGCCGTTTGATTTTTATCAGTATTGCCTGTTACGATATCCGGCACATAAGCTACTGCGATGTCATATCTCACTCTTGCATCGCCTGTTGTTTCGTTGATATATCTTCCATTATATCTCTCAAGGCTTTCAATCTGTTCGGTACTTATTATCGCCGTACCCCCTGGTGGTATATCGGAAGCCAGTGTGGGATTTGTCGCATAAAATTTCCTAAAATCATTCTCTGCCCTTCCAAAAGAACCAATCCTATACTGCGTACCACTAACTCTACTGAGCAAAGCATCGCCGCCGACAACATCAACCACCATGGCTCCGTTTCCTTGCCTATCTTCCGACAAAATAGCGTCATCCCAATATCTAGATATAATATTTGAAACAATTGTTATGCTCTTAAAAAACACATCTTGATTAACAGTCTCCTCTTCAAGCTTGTTTGCGCCTGCCATCATAACCGGGAGGGCAGAGGCCGCTATACCAATGATGACTATCGTAACAATAAGCTCAATTAGCGTAAAGGCTTTTCTCATATACTACCAATTCACCTTTGGAACACGTTTGCCTTTTGGAACCGTCTGTATTGCCTTGTCACCCTTTTTGTCGCCGGCACCGTACCACTCTTTGGCGGTTGTGCCGAATATTTCGATATTACCGCAAGGGTGTTGCGAACAGTTTGTACTTGGGGAGGTAGAGTAAAGATAAGCATTTGCTCCATACCACAGATATGTCGGCACATTCATATGTATTACGGCCTGCTGATCATTCAAACCACCATTGAGCAAAAAAGATACCTTTCCTTCCGACATAGTGGCAGGAGTTGTTATGGAGAATTGGCTCGTAGTGGTATCCAGGACATCGCCAGGTCTAGCGATAGCTCCATTAATTTTTGATGTGCTATCGAGAGAATTTATCCACCAAGTAGTACTTCCGGGAGCATTGACCCAAGTCGTACCGCTAGGCAAGGAACTACTAGAAGTTGCATAAACCTCTGCAAAAACCCTAACGGTATCTCCTGCGTTTGCACTAGTGTTTGGCATATGTATACGGCCATATACAAAATTAGCCTTATTGTCTGTTGAGAGAAAATTGAGGCCTGAGACTACGCTAAGCCCTCCGCTTATATTTTCATCGATTGATACATTAAGATCAACCCCTCCAGTTTGTGACATCGGTAAAACCGCAGTTGCATAATTAGATACATAATAATTATATTTCGGGGACAATGCGCTTGAAAGCGTCAATTTGCCATTTGTAAAATCAGCATTTGAGCTATATCCTTTTTTGGCCAGCGTCATACCGCTAACAGTAGGGGCATTAAAATTAAGCGTATACGGATTTGCGTAACACCCGCTTGTGTAATTGGTTAGTGCGGCGGTTGAATTATAGCCTACGGCCGTTACGGTACCACCCCCTAAAGAAACATTCATATTGTCTAATTCGGCTGCATTACCTTTCAAGAAATACACAAAACCGTTGTTTGAATGCGTCAACTGTAAATTGCTAAATATAAAGGTGAACGGACTAACGCTAAACTCTTTATTAAGTTCCGTATTGCAACCGTACCTTCCGCTTCCGTCAGCTATATTTGTACTGCTATTTTCAATACAGTCCAAAAATTGATCGACGCTGCTCCATGTGGAATCAAGAATCCGTATCGTATAGTTTCCGACATTTGAAAAAGTACCGCTATCAACATCACCATAAACTCCGGATACAAAAGTGATAGGCGAAGTTATATTTGTGTCGTTGTCTCCTGCGCTGCAATTTGTTTTTCCGGTAACATCAAGTGTTGTGGATACGCTAGCGCCCCCGGAATATAAACTCAATGTCGCCCCTTCTTTGCTTTTTGCATAGAAAGGCGTTATATATTGTCCTGCTTTAATAGGAGAAGCCCCAGTAATGTCAAATGTTGCAGGTCTTACCGAAAAATTGTTGGACGTAGCCTCCGAATCATCCTCTAGTGTTATTTTGAACTGCAAGTCTTTGTATGCATTGCTCAATGTAACACTAAAAGAAATTCTTTGGTTTACTGTAGTTAATGTATTAATAGGTGTAGCCAATACGGCATTAGTACTCCTATTTACAAGCTCAACTTTTTTTATTTTTCCGGTAGTCAAAGTTGTGCCACCGTCATCGGTTGCAAACAAAACATCATAAGTGTAAGGCACATCGGAGGCTATTTTCATCAGCAACCTACCGTCGTTATTGTCGCTCCAATTTTTCCCATTCTCCACAACCCTAACTTTTACGCTAGGTGAAACGCTAAGCGATGTGGCCGACAATTTTGAACATTTCATAATAGGAATATCCGCATAGTCGGTAAGTCCTAGTACATCAGTAAAACTAACCTTGTAATCACTGGTAAAATCGCCATCTTTCAGCAATGTAATCTGATTTTTAAACTCTTCTACCTGATTTTGTTCTATTGTTCCGCCAACAGCCGCCGTAGAACCAGTACCCATATTAAATGTCAATTTCTGCGTATCCGTATCATATGTGACCGTATCATCTCCGGATGCATCCGTAGCCAACGTAAAAGAGGAAGCTCCCGATGGTTTTATAAAAGTGGTATTTTGCTTGTAGCCCAAATATTGATTGAATGTTTTTGT
>CAZVTM010000040.1:6023-9875 GCA_964630205.1 uncultured Helicobacter sp.
CCGCTTCTGCATTTTTATTTGTTATAGCCACATTGACGTCTAGCGTATCCCCAACAAAAACAGTTGTTATCGGTGCCCCACCTTTAGTTATATCCTCCTCATAGCAGACATCTGGAATATATAAATCGGTAGAAAAGGCCAAAACGCTAGGAAAATATTGATCATATGTAGTTGAGAATTTTATAGTTGTCGACTTTTGCCCATTTTGCATAATAGAAGAGACATTAAAAGTGTCAATATCTATACCAACCGTATTTGCATAGGATGGATTCCTATCTGTAAAAGTAGCTCCATTTTCCGTGATATTTGAGTTAAACGCATTATTCGCAGGATTCAACGAATTAGAGATAGCGACTTCTGTTCCGCTTTTATTTGTCATCGTTAATGTTTCGCCTTGGTAATCCATATCCCCTTCAGCGGAAAACATCAATAACTTTGAATTTACAACACCCGATGTTGGTGTCAAAAACCCTGAAATATCAACGCTTTTTGATTTAAATTGACCCAAAGCTTCATTTGCCGAACCAGAGATACTAAAAAAACCATCATAAACTGATATATTTTTGAACGTCTCTCCGTCTTTTTCGTATACTACAAATATCGACAATGCGCCAAAAGCATTTGTGCCAACAGCCGTTTTAATGCCGGAAACAAAATAATCTCCGTTTGGCGATGTCTTATTTACAATATCAGTGATATCTTTGTAGCATTTGTATGCAAAATTACTTGTTGCCCAATTCATCGTATCGGCCGTTATTGTAGTGTAAGACAGCGCACCAGGCAATTTAATCTTAATCGTCTTGGCGGCCAATTTTTCTGCCGTAGTTTTGCTGCCTCCAAGCCGTCCGGTCCAATATATTCCGGCCCATTTTATTGTCGCTCCAGTTGGAATAGTCAATTTCGCAGATGTGGAGTCCGCCGTAGAGCTATCGCCGTCGACATCAGAATAAATTGCGTAAAAATTGTTATTTGGTTCATTATTACCAGGTGCAACACAAGTTCCGGTGGTGTAATTCCATGGTTGTTGTTTTGAGCTTTTGCATAAAATCGAGTTTCCTATTGCCTTTACGCTACCTCTAAGATTTTTTGTGTATATGAGCTCAAAATCTTTCCAATTTTCATCCGGGAAAGACAATGTGGCAATAACGCTGTTATATCCCGTGGTATTTTTGCTTCTATATTTTATCCTCAAATAATAAGTGCCCGGCGTTGCCGTATAAGAGATTGTATTGTTTGATGTATTGGTTTTGGAGGCAACACTTGTACAGCTAGAGTTCAGCAGATAAAAATCTGCATTTTGGCTTGATTTTACTGCAATATCAACCCTCCCCTCAATTCCTACGGTCAACCTATAGTAGTCATTGTTATCAGAGGTTGATACTGAGCCGCTGAGCGTCGTAGAGGTATCTCCATAATTCGCCAGAGCACTCCACGTCTCAGCTTCTGCGCAACCGTTATTTGGCTCCATATCGGCCCATCCCTGAGTCAAAGTAGCACAAAATAATAAAATTCCAAAGAATATTTTTTTAATAACCATGTCTTGCCTCATCGCTTATACCGCCTTTTTTTGGCTTAGTTATTTATATGTATTATTTTTATTATACAACAAAAATCGGCAAATGAAGCAAAAAATGCCTCGTAACAATCTCATAGCAAATAGACGGTAAAATACGGCAAACAAAAATCAAACAAAGGTTTTTTATGAGCAAACAAATAAAAAAAGTTGTCCTTGCATATTCCGGCGGACTAGATACAAGCGTAATCCTAAAATGGCTTGAAGAGACTTACGGCTGTGAAGTCGTGACATTCACGGCAGACATAGGTCAAGGCGAAGAACTTGAGCCGGCAAGAGCAAAGGCAAAGCTTCTAGGCATCAAAGATGAAAATATCTTTATCGATGACCTAAGAGAAGAGTTTGTAAGAGATTTCGTGTTTCCAATGTTTAGAGCCAATGCAATATATGAGGGTGAATATCTGCTAGGCACCTCGATAGCTAGACCGCTAATTGCAAAAAGACAGATGGAAATCGCAAAACAAGTGGGTGCTGACGCAGTATGCCATGGTGCTACCGGCAAGGGGAACGACCAAGTAAGATTCGAGCTTGGATACCTACACTTTGACCCGAAAATTCATGTAATCGCCCCTTGGAGAGAGTGGGAACTAAACTCAAGAGAGAGCCTACTTGCATTTGCCGATAAACACGGTATTCCAATAGAGCAAAAAGTAGGCGGAAGTCCATACTCGATGGATGCAAATCTACTACACATCAGCTATGAGGGCAAAGTACTAGAAGATCCGTGGGTAGAGGCAGAAGAGGATATGTGGAGATGGTCGGTAAGTCCTGAAAACGCTCCAGATGAAGCCGAATACATCGAAATAGAGTTTGAAAAAGGCGATGCGGTAGCCATCAACGGACAAAAAATGTCACCCGCTACGATACTAGCAAAACTAAACGAGTACGGCAACAAACACGGCATCGGCAGAATAGATATCGTAGAAAATAGATTTGTCGGTATGAAATCAAGAGGGTGCTACGAAACTCCGGGCGGTACGATACTACTACGTGCGCACAGAGCGATAGAGTCCATCACACTCGACAGAGAAGCGGCGCACCTAAAAGACGAGATGATGCCGAAATACGCAAAACTAATCTACAACGGATTCTGGTTTAGCCCAGAGAGAGAAGCATTGCAAGCGCTCATCGACAATACACAAAAAAATGTAAGCGGACACGTAAGACTCAAGCTTTATAAAGGAAACGTATCGGTAGCGGGTAGAAAATCATCAAAATCGCTATTTAACCCTGAGTACTGCACATTTGAAAAAGACGAAGTATACAACCAAAAAGACGCAGCGGGCTTTATCAAGCTGCAAGGTCTTAGATTTATTATCGGTGGTCAGGTAGCGGGCAGAGGGTAATCGAGACGGGCTTTTTGCCCGCCTTGACTATTTATAGATAGACGTGTAGCAACCGCCTAGCATATCGGTAATCTCATCGATACTTATTCCCAATTTTTTGGATATAAACTCTATTTTAGCCCAATCCCCTTTTTCTATAATAACCGCTATTTGCAGTTTTTAGCAAAACATGACATTATATTTGCCCTAAGGATTGCCGATTCCATAAGTGGATTTGCAAATCTATTTTCAGCGCCAGCATACAAAAACAGCATAAGCCATTGACTAAGAGGCAATCGTCCAAGGAAAGAAACCGCCTGCCCTATAGAGCTGACTTCGCACTTTACGCCGCTGCCTGCCGAATTTATATACTTCAGAAGATTTATGGATAATTCCGGGGAGTTGCTGATTTCATCCGAAACCTCTACAAGTTCACTGCCGCCCTGTATCATTCTTAGGAGTTTTACGACTGTCGCTTTGGACGAATCTATCTTTTTTCCTTCAACTATTGTAGGTTTCTCAAAGAAATACCCCTGATAGTAGTCAAATCCTAGCGCCTTACAAGCTTCCCCCCTGCAGCCATCAAGTCTATTTTTAATATGCTGATAAAGTCCATTATCGGCTTGAAGTTTTCAAGCTGCTCGCTATTCATATCCAAATCATCAATCGCAAACGTAAAACCTTTTGCCTTTAGGGCATCCATTCTAGCCACTATTTCATCATCGACTATAACCGTCTCTAGTATCTCCAAGACAAATCTATCCTGTGGCAAACCTTCAAGCGCACTAGACATCAAAAATTCTTTATCAACGTTTATAAAAGCTTTTTTTGAGCCTATTAGCCTATCTAAACCTATCGAATTTAGCGCATTAAGAAGGACGCTGGCCGTCGCAAGAGTATTGTCGGTAACGGTAGCATAGTTGGTTGAACCGGAGCGAAAAAGCAACTCATAAG
>CAZVTM010000041.1:0-648 GCA_964630205.1 uncultured Helicobacter sp.
AGAATGGATAGCGGCAGCCGGACAAAAAGCTACAGACTCCGACGGTACACTAGCGGAAGAATCAACAGCGGGTTGGGCGGTTGTAAACCTCAAAGCCGGGTACGAGTTTGCCAAAGGGTGGTCCGCATGGGTAGGTGTAGACAACTTATTTAACAAAAACTATTACATTCACGGCTCTAACTCAAATATGCTATTTATATCCAATCAGCCGAATATCCACCTTAACGAACCGGGAAGATTTGTTTATGCAAATCTAGGGTATAAATTCTAAAAAAACCTAAAAGGCTCTTAGAAGGTTTTGTTTGGAAAGCGCTAGCTTACTTGCCATCGCCGCCGCCGCATTTTTCGGGAGTCTCGGACACTGCGTCGGCATGTGCGGAGGCTTTGTGCTAGCCTATAGCTCTACCAAAGTTGCGGCTCACTTCGGGCAAAAAGAGCGCTTAACATCACATCTACTATACAACTTCGGACGAACAATCAGCTACACGATTATCGGTGCGATAGCCGGACTCATCGGTAGTGTATTTGCCCCAAGCCCAGACCTTAGGGCCTCTTTGTATCTATTTGCCGGAGTGGTTATGCTGCTAGTCTCATTATGGCTATTTGGCTTTGTGTGGGTATCAAAATTTTTGGAATACGATTTTACGA
>CAZVTM010000041.1:658-989 GCA_964630205.1 uncultured Helicobacter sp.
TCATTTTTTAAATCCGCATTTCAAAGACTTTTGAAGTCAGACTCAAGGAGCTCACTTCTATCGCTTGGAGTATTGAATGGGTTTTTTCCATGCGGGCTAGTATACTTCTTTGCCTCCTCTGCGGCCGCTAGCGGTTCGGCGCTAAAAGGGGCTGCCATTATGTTTATTTTTGGACTATCTACCATGCTTCCCATGCTTACTTTGGCTTACGCATCCGGAATACTTCAGAAAACAGATTTTAGAAAAGCGGCATCAAAAATATCGGCTATTCTCATTCTCGGTTTTGCCATTTATACCATCTGGGGAGCTTTTGTTATTTTCCTAGATCTAC
>CAZVTM010000041.1:1010-9663 GCA_964630205.1 uncultured Helicobacter sp.
ACCAATTTAACAAAGGAGTTATCGTGAAAAAACTGATTTTTGCTTCACTATTTTCCGCAGTATTTGCATTTGCCGCCGAAAAAGAGGTGCAGCTGACAATCAAAGGGATGACTTGCCAAATGTGTGCCGGAAGTGTCAAAGAAACACTGATGAAAACAGAGGGTGTAAAGGATGCGAAGATATATCTAAAAGATGAAAAAGCGGTCGTAAAAACAGAAAAAGATATCGATATTAATGCTCTTAATGCAAAACTAAAACCTCACGGATACTCCGCGCAACTCAGATAGTCTCCCTGAGGTGCGGATGGTATACGGGCACGCTAATGGATACCGTTAGCCCATCTCCGTCATTATAGGCGCTCACTTTTCCATTCATATTTTTCTCTATTGCGGTCTTGGCAAGGAACAACCCTATCCCTGTGCCGGACTGTGAACCTTTGGTACTAAAGTAAGGCTCAAATATGTTATCCAGCACCTCTTGCGAACATCCGCCGCCATTGTCGCTAATATAGACGGACACGAATTCTTCATCCGATTTAATTGTTATTTTTGTCTTTGGATCTTTGCGTTGGTTTTGGTCAAAATTTTCTTTTGAGTTCATCAGTATCCCAAGCATTGATTGGACAAAATCGCTTAAATATCCATCGATAAATATCGGCTCTTTTGGGTATTCTATCTCCAGCTTGACAAGACTATTTTTGAAAGCCGAATCACTAAGCAGCACGGCTTTTTGTGCAGCAAAAGAGATATCAAAAACCTCCCTCTCCTGCCCGCTCTTCATAAAACCCCTGAAGCTGTCTATTGTTTTTGACATCTCCAGGATAATGTCTTTTGATTTTGAAACAGATTCATCTAAATACTCTTTTGTCAATTCTCCATAATCTGAGGCCATTTTAATATCTTGGACTATTATGCCAAGGGCGTTTAGAGGCTGTCTCCACTGGTGCGCTATGCTTGATATCGCCTCCGCCATTGCCGAAAAACGAGATTGCTGTAAAATCATTATGTCTTTTTGCTTTAACTCCAAAACCTTGTCTTCGACAAGAATGTTAAGGTTTTTATTCATTTGCAGCAGATTTTCTTCCAACTTCTTCTCTTTTGTTATATCCATCCCCATATAAAGAATAGAAACAAGCGTGTCGCCTTCGTAAATTCCGATAGCCGTAAGTTTGAGCTGTATATCCGTATCGCCTTTATGAATTTTGGCTTCGCCGACATAAGGGACTCTAAGTTTTAATGAATTTTTAATGCTATCGGCGCAATCCAAGTCAAAAATAGAGAATATGCTCTCGCCGAGCAGCTTATTTTTGCCTAAAGCTGCAGTAAAAACATCGTTCGCATATGTAACCTTGTCACCAAAATCGGTCATTGCCACAAAAGCATCGCTCTTATCTATCGCATAATGAAATTTATAAAGTTCTTTTTTGTTTTTCTCAAAAAACAAAAACAAAACACCCAAAACAAGAACTCCGGCAAATGAGGCAGCATACAGATAGTTTTTTATGAGTTTGTCTGCTTTTTGCTCTTCGCCAAATCTATATATAATCCCTTTTTTTAGTTCCAAATTAGGAGTTACGTCAGGGGCGAACATCAGCGAAATTCCGCGCATAGCCTCTGTCGCCCTGAGGATATTTGCGCCGTGTATTTTGAACATACGTTCACCCTTGCTTGAGCCCAAAGCCTCTATCTCCTTTGCCAAGGAGGCAGTATCGATACTTTTGTCAACGCTAACGGTAAAAATGGTAGTCAATAGCCTAACCATATTTGGAGTGCCGTACATCTGAGGGTCTGATTTTAGATATCTGGTAGAGTTTGCCGCAACTGCGTTTAGCGCTTTGAAGCTCTCTACCGCTTCACGTTTTTTTGAAAAATCATCTCGTAACGAGGCAACCAGGCTATTTAGGCGATATTTCTCATTGGACAACATGAGTAGCTCTTTTGAGTTTTCTAGTTCGCCGATAAGCCTGTCGCACTCCTCAAATCTGCTGTTTAGCGAGTCGTAATTTACATATGAAAGCTCGTTTGAAACAACGCTTTGGACTTCATGATACAAAAGCTCTATTTTATAAACGCTCTCTAGTAACGAATAGCTTTTTGAGTTTTTCTCGTCTATGGACTTTGTCTTCATAAACAGCATCACCATAACAAGCAAAAAAACGAATAAAAATCCTATAAAGGCTCGGCTGTAGTCTTTGTATCTCATTTTGAATATCGCATCGGTTTTTTGCCGGTAAGTGTTTTTAAATAGGCAACTATCTTTTTGACTTCGCTACTTTTTAGCTCGATACCAAGCTGATGCCGCCCCATCAGTCTTACGGCCTCTTCCAAATCTTTTACGAGTCCGTTATGAAAGTATGGGGAAGTCAACTCTATATTTCTAAGGGTTGGGACTTTAAACATATCCTTGTCGGATTGTTTTTTACTTACTTCAAAACGTCCGCTGATTTTTTTTGGATCTTTGTATTCGATTACCACGCCTATTTTTTGAAACATATTGCCGCCGATATTTACCCCGTTATGGCAACTAATGCAGCCTTTATCCTTAAACAACTCATACCCCTGCTGCTCCGTTGCGCTCAACACACCTTTGTCGCCTCTGAGATATCTATCAAACCTTGAATCCGGCGTAATAAGCGTTTTTTCAAATTCGGCTATCGCATCCGCTATATTGTTAAATGTAATCCCGTCTTTATAGAGTCTGCCAAACTCTATTACATATGCTTTATTTTTAATAAGCGATCCAACCGCACCCTCTTTGGTATTTGCCATCTCAATGGGATTTAGTATTGGCCCCTTCGCTTGTTCCCTTAAATCCTTGGCCCTCCCGTTCCAAAACTGAACAAAATTGAAAACTGAGTTATAAACCGTAGGGGAGTTAATCTGCCCCCTCTTGCCGCCGACGCCTACGGAGCTTTCGATATTGTCCGTGCCGGATGTGCGTAAATCGTGACAAGAGTTACACGAGACGCTCCCGTCGGCAGACAAAGAAGTATCAAAAAATAGTTTTTCACCAAGTGCCGCCTTGGCAACATCGTAGGGAACAGAAAACGGTATAGGCGTTATGAGCTCCGCCCCAAAAACAGATGTCAACGTAAGCACAGATAAAACAACAGCCTTATAGCTCAAATGGCGCCTTTGTTGTGTCAAAATTTTATGACTTTATATTACACTAAAAAGTTGAAAAACGGATACAAAAAAAGGCTAAAAATATACCCACAAGATACAGTTTCATCGAAATAACAGAGAAATTTTGCGATAGTAACGCAACAAATGAATATTAAAATTTCAAATAAAAACAAAATGGAGCGCTTAGATGAACTTTAGCATAAAACAAAAGCTGATGATTATTACCGGTGGACTTATCATGATGTACGGTCTCACTTTTGTTTTGGTCCTCTATCTAATAGGCTATATAAAAGACGAATTCCAGCACTACAAAGAGTTTGCCTACAAAGGTGAAGTCTATACGATGAGCATCAACAAAGAGCTTAACTACGTAAGCCGCTTAACCAGAGATATAATGCTCGGTAACGATTTTGAAAAAAATATGAAAAAACTCGAAGAGAGTAGCTCAAAAATCAAAAAAGACTTTGAAAATCTCCTGAAAATAACCGAACCGAAAGATGCGCCCATAACGAAAGAGTCTTTTGAGAAAACAATGAAGTTTGTCGACGTAGCCATACAAACGGTAGGCAAACTAAAAAATACCGGGATAAGCAGGGAGTCACTAGACGCCATATATGCAGAATACAAACAAGTAGCCACCCCTCCAGCCGATGAAGCTAGAGAGGCATTCCATAAGGTAACTAAGGCACAAGAAGAGGTCGCAAAAAAATCGGAAGAGTCCATTTATTCGGTCATGTCAAATTCAAAAATAATACTCGGCGTGATATTTGTCATAGTGTTTCTGATAGGCTTTTTGCCGCTAATAATGCTCAGTAGATATATTATTTTCAAGACCGAAGGGATAGAAAAAGAGGTCAAAAAAATAGCCGAGAGCAAGCATCTAGACAACAAGGTAACCGTAGGCAATCTCGATGAAATAGGCAAGGTGGCTACCGACTTTAACAATCTCATAGAGATAGTCAGGGACACTCTTCACAGCGCCAAGCTAACATCTGGAGAAAATGCGGCGGTTGCCGCACAGCTAAGCTCGACGTCGCACGCCATAGGGACGAGGGTAGCGGAGCAGACGAAGCTCACGGAGCTATCGGTAGAGCAAGGGGCAAAACTCAAAAGCATTCTGGATGAATCGGCGATACAAGCCAAGGGAACTATCGGAGAGATAGAGTCTGCAAACATCAGACTAAAAGAGGCCGGGAAAGAGATACTTTCAATGGTCGGCAAAGTGCAAAATAGCGTAGAAATCGAAATGGAACTTGCCACAAAACTATCTCATCTTAGCAGCGAAACGGAAAAAGTCAAAGAGGTATTATCCGTAATTGCCGAAATAGCGGATCAGACAAACCTTCTGGCGCTAAATGCGGCTATAGAGGCCGCAAGAGCCGGGGAGCACGGTAGAGGCTTTGCCGTTGTCGCCGATGAAGTAAGAAAACTTGCCGAGAGAACACAAGACAGTCTATCGGATATAAGCACTACAATTAACCAGGTAGTAGAGGCAATCACAGACGCATCGAAGGAGATGGAGCAAAATACACAAACCGCAAAAGCTCTAGCGTTATCCTCCGAAGCAGTAGAAGGCAAAATCAGCGAAAGCATAGTGACAATGCAAGGCGCCACAACAATGGTTGAGGCTCTTGTCGAAAAATCCATAGTTAATACAAAAAGCACCGAAGAGATACTCGCCAAAATAGACGAAATAAGTACGATTTCGGCTCAAAACTCAAAAAGCGTAGAGGATATAGCATCGGCTGCGGATCATCTGCACTCAATGGCGGAGGGGCTCAAAAACAAACTAGAGGTATTTGGAACTTAATAAATATCTTTTATTCCAAGCGTCTTAACAAGGAGGGAGCTTTTGTCTTCGTCAAACCAAGGCTCTCCCTTGCCCTCCTCCATCGTCGTTACAACTATGCCGCCAAGCATTTTTCGCCCCTCTTTGCCGTTTTCAAAACTTTTTATTCCCCATATGTCATGCATAACCAAAGGCTCGCCATTTACATCTTTGCCGACATACAACATAATATGCCCCTTTAGATAAACAAGCGTACGAAACGGCTTTGCATTGGAGAGTATATATTCTTTTTTAAGGGCCGTTCCAAGGTTGCTTATATCAGTATATCCAGCAGCCTGCTTGGACGAGTTGCGCGGCAAATGGATGCCAAAAGCAACAAAAATATCCCGCAAAAACATCGAACAATCTCGGTTATCCAAATATCCTCCCCAGCCATACGGCTCGCCATATAAGTTGTATGCCATCAAGGCTATGTCTTTATCGCTTATTTTTAGAGGCATCACGGATATATTGTTGTTTATTTTGTACTTTTTCCAAACCGCCTTAGAGCCTTTTGTAGCCACAGGGTAATACCCTTTCGGAAATACGGTTCCGACGTTTAAGCTCTCGACAAACTCGCCGTCCGTACCGTATAGAGGTTTTTTATCGATGACAGGAGTAGCAAGCGGCGAATTTTTGTATAGCTTTTCAAAACCAAAATCCGTAAGAGCTATATGTCTAGCGTCTACCCAGCCATACCCAACGGGACTTTTTATAAAAAAATAATCACGCTTTTGGGTCTGATACAAGATTTTTACCGGGGAGGATATGTATATCCGGCTCTCCTGTAAATAATCAAACGGATACCCTTCTCCAGCCAAAGATGGATTTTTGAAAAACGGTTTTTTAGTTGGAAGCGCTCTTAAGTCGGTATTTTGCAGGATGATTGCATTTTTGAATATTGGCTTTTTGATGGAGTCTTTTGCGCTTTTTGTAAGTTCGTATATTTCGTTTTTATTAATTGGCATCAGATTTTCGCCAAACCATGTCGTATTTGAGTCAAAATCAAAGCTCTCGCTTAGTCCGACAAGCGCTTTTGCAGTATCTTCTTTTTCCCACGCCGCAAAAAAACTTTTTTTAAACTCATCTGAAACGTTGGCGGACAAAGCCGAAACAACGAGCAGTACAAAATAAACAAAACTTATTCGCCCCACCGAAAAACCCCTTATTTATCGTATGTTAAATCAATTTTATCCTTTTTTTGGTCAAATTGATTAAAAAGTAGCCTGTCCCCTTTATATCTTTATATCACGGGACGCAAAAAGGGTATAGTAGGGCTAGGGAAAAAGCTATTGTCAGGCGTGAATGCTAGCCATTTTTTGGAACCATTTTACTTCCAAAATAAAATAGTAATTCACTCAAGGCCTGCTTGTAGCTATCTTTACTTTTTTCTGTTGCATGCGCATGTGCCGATACATTGCGCAGTTTATCTAGCTTTTTAAGTGACGACAAAAAAGCTTGGTCAAATACTTTGTGATTTTTATTTTTCGATACAAAGCCCTCGAGAGCTTTTTTGAGGCAGTTTCGCCTTTTGTAAGTATCCGTCAAATCTTTGCATACGGTTTTGTCTCTTTTGTCGTGAGATATAAACTCTAGATTTTGCAAACGAGATACAGCATCTATAAATGCGGTAACTGACTCAAACAGTGTCGTCACAGAGTGTAGCAACAGCTCTTTTTCTAAGTATTTTTTGGAACCGTAAAAGAGCTGTATATAGTCAGGTCTTCCACTGAGAGTGGCTATAAAATCAATCTCTTCTGATAGTTTCTGAAGCAGTGTTTCAAAAGTTGTCTGAGAGAGAGATGTTAAGAGTTGTTGAAGTGCTAATATTTCAACTATTGCTTGAGGAAAATTATTTCCAAGCAGATGCTTGGAAATACTCATGAGTGCTACTTGAAGAGATACAAATTTGGGATAGCTAATATTGATGGAGGGCACAAAGTAAGAGTCACAAAACGAATCTATAACAGTAGAGATATTTGCCATGTCTAGATAGCTTTGCAATGATATAAACTCGTACTCACAAGCCTCTTTTGCTGGATTACAATCGGTCTTGCTGGCTATGGCATAAAAAATATCTTTGAGGTTTTTGTTTTTCATAGAAGCAGATGAGATACCGGCAAGCAGGAGTGTCATTGGCATATGTCTAAAACCTTGCGTAAGCTCCAGCACGGTATCTGCAGTGATAAGCTCTAGACAGGTTTTATACATACTATCAATATCTCTCTCATCCGATATTTGTACAAAATTTTTCAAAACTGTATGGCTTATTCCATACAAGCTGTTTTCAAGTAGCTCTTTTGTTTTTTGTGTGCCGATAACCACTATATCATCATCTTTAATATCAAGAGCTTTTGAGAGTGCTAAAAAGGCAAAGTATTCTTCAAAACAATTATCTTCATATTTATATCGATGTTTCACATTGACCGATGTGGCACCTAAGACCGCTATTAGCTTCATTGTGTTTGCTCCAATATTTCCCCTTCACACCTTTCTTTGCAGTGGCTTACCGCCACTACATACCCGATGCGAGGGTCATGCACGGCTATCCAGCGAGCCGGGTGGTAGTGGTGGATGAGACGGGCATAAAGCCAGATGGGACCCCTGCCAGAGAGTATGACGCCTTTGTCAAGTGGGACTTTTGGTAGTTCCGCCTCAAACACTTCTTGAGGGGTAGTTACTCCGCCTTCTATGTCAAATGTGATTATGCTGGCGGAGTGTCCTTCTAGATTAGATGTTGAGAAGTTAATCATTGATGGCTCTTGTCAATAGAATAGATTTTTGGCTTCCAGCTTTTGGCTTTCCTGTATCATAGTCACTATCCGTGTACACTGCATTTACGCCGTTTCTTTTTGCGCTATTAAATGCCGCTAGCGAAAATGGGGTCTTACCGCCGGTTAAGTCCACGACTATATGTTTCTTTTCAACACCTTTGCCAATCATCCATTCGATAATGTCGTCAAAACCTTTTTCTATTCGTTCAATGTCAAATTCCGCATAAAAATGAGGCTCATCGCACATTATCCTTTGATTTTGGGCAAACTCTTTTAGTTCATTTGCGCACATTTTGACCGCTTCAGAGTTGCCAGTAATGATGCCGAGGTATTCTGGTTTTACTTTTTCTATTATCAATTTTTGAAGCTCGCTTGATGTGCCGAGTGTGACTATGAGTCCATTGTAGCTTTCGCCGTCATAATCAATTTTTGTATTTCTGATACGGTGCCATATATTGCGAGCTTTAAATCTTATTTTTGCCCAAAAATATGTAATTACTAGACCTAAAATATTACTAAGTATCCAAAAAACATTTCTATTGAAAAACTCAAATACTGCCCCTGTAGGGTCTTTTAGCCACTGTAAAAATAGATGCTCCACAAATTACTCCATAATCTCACAAAGCACCCAGCCAAAAGGAACAAGCGAGTCTCCACTACCACCCCTCAGCCACACAGTTGTCTCTTCGTCTTTGTCTACAAACTTGTGCTGATTCACTTTTACTTTTATTCTTCTAATCCCATCTACAGTTACCGCTCTCGCCCCGCTATGCTTGCCGACCCTGAGTAAAAACTGATTTTGGGACGGACTCCAATTTTCATATTTTTTTATAAATTCATTTGACAAAGCCCTTCGTGTAAAGCTATCGCTAGAGTAGTCAAACTGGCTTTTGAAAACTGGCAGATAGTGAGAGTTGCAACTTGCG
>CAZVTM010000042.1:0-8226 GCA_964630205.1 uncultured Helicobacter sp.
TTTTACAGCAGTTAGACAAAAAGGAGCGAACATGGGAGCTTTCAGCGAAAAAAGAAGTTTGAATATCAGAGTATGGCACTGGCTTAGCGCACTGGCTACTATAGGGCTGATGTTTACCTATATATTTAGAAAAACATGGTTTAACTACAAAGAAAATGCGCAGATACTACAGATAAAGCTATCCGAAATAGGGGTAACGCTGACGGATGACAAAGCAAAAGAGATAGCCAAAATATTCCGTGACAATATGTGGCAGTGGCACTACTATCTTGGGTTTTTGTTTGCGGCGTTGCTTGTTTTTAGACTGTATGCGTTTGTCTCAAAATCGGAAAAATTCCCGACCTGTAAGGCAAAAGAGTCGGATAACGGCGAATTTAAAAGGGCAAAATACGCTCATGGGGCTTTTTATCTGGTTGCGGCATATATGTCTATTAGCGGTCTAATAATGTATTTTAGAGAGAGCCTTGGAATAGACAAAGAGAGTTTGCATCTGGTTAAAGAGCTCCACGAATGGGCGTTTTGGTTTTTTGTGATTTTTCTAGTAGGTCATATTGTAGGGGTCATAAAAGCGGAGCTTACAACCGATAAGGGGCTAATCTCTGAGATGTTTAGCGGCGGAGATAAGAAGTAAGAAAACCCCCGAAAGGGGGCTTAGGATTACAGCTTTGACTCGTATCTTCTCATCATGTAGAGTTTTTTTAGAATCTTTTTTCTTGCAGCTATTTTTTCTTTTTTCTTTATTTCGACATTAGTCTCAAAAAATCTTCTAGCTTTTGACTCAGTTACGATAAGGTTTCTATCGCACTGTTTTTTGAATTTTCTGTACGCTTCATCGAAGCTTTCATTTTCTCTTAGTATTATTCCCGGCATTAAAAATCACCGTCCTCTCTGGTCATATTTCACAAGTTTTGAGATGAACTTGCTGACAACAAAGCTGGTATTTTAGCAAGATTTTGTAAAATTTCAGCTAAAACTACGGGATCTATAAAAAATGACTAAAAGCACTAAATTTATATTCGTAACCGGCGGCGTTTTGTCATCTCTAGGCAAGGGAATCAGCTCCGCAAGCGTGGGCACGCTACTAAAACACTGCGGCCTTAATGTAACAATCCTCAAAATGGACCCGTACCTCAATGTAGACCCGGGAACAATGAGTCCCCTTGAACACGGTGAAGTATTCGTCACATTTGACGGCGGAGAGACAGACCTTGACCTTGGACACTATGAGAGATTTTTGGACGAGAGCATCTCCAGAAAAAACAACTTCACGGCGGGACAAATCTACAAAACGGTAATCGAAAGAGAGCGAAAAGGGGAGTATCTAGGCAAAACAATACAAGTCGTCCCACACATAACCGACGAAATTAAAAAGAGAATAAAAGCAGTCGCTAAAGGCAAAGACGTATTAATAGTCGAGATAGGTGGCACGATAGGTGACATAGAGAGCCAACCGTTTATGGAGGCGGTCAGGCAGCTAAAACATGAGCTTAAAAACGATGTTATGAACATCCATGTAACGCCGATCTTTTATATTAAAGCGGCCGGGGAGCTAAAGACAAAACCTACACAACACTCGGTACAGGAGCTAAGAAGAATCGGTATTAGCCCGCAGATGCTTATGTGTAGAACCGAACAGCCGCTCCCAAAAGAGATAAAGAAAAAAATAGCACTTTTTTGCGATGTTGAAGCAGAATCTGTAATTGAGGTTATGGACAGCGAGTCTATTTATCAAGTGCCACTAAACTTCCTCAAAGAGGGTGTGCTAAAAGCCATTTCTAGACATCTTGACCTTGGCGAACTAGAGCCAGATATGAAAGAGTGGAAAAGGCTTACAAAACGAATAGTAGAGCCAAAACACGAGATAACAATCGCTTTTGTCGGTAAATATCTAGACCTGAAAGAGTCGTATAAGTCGCTGACGGAGACATTTATACATTGTGGCGCATGGATAGACACAAAAATAAAACTCAAATGGGTTGACGCAGAGGCTCTCGAAAACGGCGACGTGAGTGAACTTGAGGGGTGCGACGGAATACTGATTCCCGGCGGATTCGGTACGAGAGGCGTAGAGGGCAAAATAGCTGCTATCAAATACGCCAGAGAGAACAAAATACCGTTCCTTGGTATTTGTCTGGGCATGCAGCTAAGCGTGATAGAGTTTGCCAGAAATGTTCTGGGTATCAAAGAGGCAAATTCGGTAGAGTTTGACGCAGACACGAAAGAGCCGCTGATATACCTGATAGACTCGTTTTTGGACCAAGGCGGCAACAAACAGATAAGAACCCACCAAACACCAATGGGCGGCACAATGAGACTCGGTGAATACGAGTGCGATACTCTGGACGGCTCTAAACTACAAAAAGCGTACGACGGAGAGAAAAGAATAGTTGAGAGACACAGACACAGATACGAGGCAAACAGTAAATATAGAAAAGCTCTTGAGGAGGCCGGAATGATCGTCTGCGGCGAATCAAAAGGGCTTGTCGAGGCGGTAGAGCTTCGTGACCATCCTTGGTTTGTGGCGGTACAGTTTCACCCTGAGTTTACGAGCAGGCTACAAAGCCCGAACAAAATAATTTTGGCATTCACAAAAGAGGCCAAAAAGCAGAGCGATGCGACTAAAAACTAAAATAGCCGCTATCGTCATCTTGGCGGCGGCTCTACACGGTGCAGAGGCAAAAAACGAATACGGTATCTACAAAATACCTACACCTCAAACCACATACTCATCAAAAGAAAAAAGAGAGAGCGTGTGCAAAAGCTTTGGCGAAGGATACGGTGTACCTGGCATAGAGGAGCTGTTTAATGTGCCTGACGAGCTAAAAGAACAATCGGAAAAATCGCTATACGCAAGCTCCACCGCAAACCTCCAAAACGGCGAAGAGATATACTATCACTCGTTTGAAAACAAAGATGTCAATGTGGTAGCGCAAAACGAGAGCTTGTATCTGGTTTGCTTCAAAAGTAGCGGTAAAGCAAAAGCAAAAAGCCTTGTCTGGTCAAAGGGCGAGCGAAACAGAATGGAATATAAAGAGGCGAAAGCCTTCTGTGAAGCGAAAGGCGAGAGACTGCCGAGCGCAAACGAACTTTTCTCGTTAGCCCTTGAAAAACTAAAGGGCGAAAAAAGCTTTGCTTTAAAATACGGAACTACGCATCCAAAATATTATTGGAGCGCCGATGCTAACGACGATTTTTCCAATACGGCCATAGTAGTTGGCTTTATGAGAGCGAGCGTAGCAAGTAGCCCAAAAGACAATAAAAGCTTTGTTAGATGTGTCAAAGATGGAAAATAGGGTTCTCACCAAAAAAGACGTCCTAGAGATACTAAAATCACGTTTTGAAAACGACAATATAACCTCTCTCTCCAAATTCCCGCACCCACACACGATGCCAAATAGCCAAAAAGCGGCAAAAAAGGTCAAAGAGGCGATAGAAAATAACGAGAAAATAACCATAGTCGGCGATTATGACGTTGACGGCGTAGTAAGCGCAGCAATACTTGAAGAGTTTTTGGCTAGACACGGTGCCGACGTGCAAACTATTATACCGTGCAGATTTAGCGACGGCTACGGTCTTGGAACATCTATAGTAGAACGGATAGAAACAAAATTTGTCATCACCGTAGACAACGGGATAGCTGCGATTGAGGCCTCAAAAATATGCAAAGACAGGGGTATAGAGCTAATCATCATCGATCATCACACGATAGGTGAAGAACTACCTATCGCACACGCTATAGTCCATCCTCGTATAGACGGTGGATTTGCGTATGGGGAGATATGCGCAGCGGCTGTTGTGTGGTACTTTATGGCGGCTCTCAAGTTGGAACTCGAAAGTAGCGAGAATATGCGAAACTATCTTGATCTTGTAGCTATAGCCACAATAGCGGACGTAATGCCACTAAAGGATATCAACAGAGTCATCGTAAAAGCCGGTATCGAAACCATAAAACACTCCAAACGCCCTGCAATGCTTGCACTAAAACAGAGGCTTGCAAAAGAGGAGTTTACCTCTACAGACATAGCCTACAAGATAAGCCCGAGGCTAAATAGCGCCGGCAGACTGGTCCTTGCCAAGGAGGCATTTGCTTTTTTGAGGGCAGATAGCGTTTCTGAGGCATTAACTTTGTTTGACCAATTGGACTCCCTCAATGAGGAGCGAAAAAAAATAGAGACGCTAGTCACAAACGAGGCCATGCAAATGGCTGATAAAGATGCAAAAATAATCGTTGTCGCAAAAGAGGGGTGGCATGAGGGAGTCGTAGGCATAGTCGCTTCAAGGCTTGCGCAGGCCCTCAAAAAACCGGCCATTGTTTTTAGCATAGACAAAGACCACGCCAAAGGAAGTGCCAGAAGTGCGATGGACATCAATATCTTCGAGCTAATCGCTCAAAACTCTGAGTTTTTGACAAACTTCGGCGGACACAAAATGGCAGCCGGAATATCCATAAACACCGCAAATATAGACGCCTTCAGGGAGGCTATAAATAATTGTTGCCATGACTTGAGCGCCCATGGTAGACAATGCCCAAAAGAGTGTCTTGGGGAGATAGATTTTTGCGAAATAGACGAGGAACTTACGGTAATATTGGATGAATTTGAACCGTACGGCGAGGCCAACGAAAAACCCATCTTTATGGGTAGAAGCAAAAAAGTAACTCAACTAAAGACAATCAGCCAAGAGACCGGATTTAAAGCTACTCTCGAATGCAAAGACAAAAAGCTAAAAGCCGTATGTTTTCGGGCAAACGTATTCCCAAAAGAGAACGAGCGGATAGATTTTCGCTTCTCCGTCTACAAAAACGACTATATGGGCGGCTCTATCGAACTGCTAATCGAGGAGATTATAGCCTCTTAGCCGTCTCTCGCACTCTTTTGCAAGTGCACGGAGCTTTGCCGGAGATACGCTATGGGCTGGATGCGAAACAAAAGGTTCGTAAGCCTTTATGAACCTATCGTATCTGCCGTATTTGTTTTCGCTTTTCATGAGCTTGACGGCGGTTTGCAAATCGTCTAGATTGCTTTTTGAGCAAAACCATCTCTTTTTTGCGCTATACCCAAACTTAAAAAACTGAGAAAACAATATCCCTTCCCAGTCATATTTCGTGCCGCATTTTCCTAGCTGATAATAGTGCACCGTCCTTGCTATTTCGAGCGGCAAAACGATTTGACACGCCTCCCACTCATCATCTACAGGCGTTATCTTGGCTAGTCTCATTACCCTTGTTTTCGGATCATTGGAGCAATAATAACCCCCCAGCGTCTCTATCTCAGAGTGCGAAACTTCGCTCTTTGTCCAAAACCGAATTATCTTGTCTACCGCAGTCCCCTCGCCTTTATAAAAAATAAGCGATAGCCTAACGAGTCGCATCGTATATCTCAAACCTGCCGTCAAAATGCTCCACAACGGCAGTGCAAGACTCCACCCAGTCGCCGCAGTTTAGATACTCTACGCCGTTTATCTCTCTCATCTCCGGCTCGTGTATGTGTCCGCATATCACCCCCGCCACACCTTTTTGCGAGGCATAGGTGGATAGCACCTGCTCATAGTCGCAGATATAGCTGACCGCTTTTTTGACATTTTTTTTCATATATCTAGAGAGCGACCAGTACCCCATCCCCATTTTTCTTCTGACAAAATTGAGCGGGCGGTTGACCTTAAGGAGGAAAAGATAACTCTTGTCGCCGATAAGCGCCAGCCATTTTTTGGTCATAGTCACGGCGTCAAACATATCACCGTGCGTCACTAGATATTCTTTGCCGTTGATGCCCGTATAGACCATATCTCGATGAACGCTGATATGTTCGCCCATCGTAATCGGCAAAAAGTTTTCCAAAAAGTCGTCGTGATTACCCAAAATGTAGTATATAGTCGTCCCTTTTCTGGCTTTTCTCAGTAGTTTTTGGAGGACGTCGGAGTGGCTTTGCTTCCATCTAAAAGAGCGTCTTAGCTCCCATCCGTCGATTATATCGCCGACCAAAAACAGATTTTCACACTCGACATCTCTGATAAAATCAAGCAGCTTTTCGGCCTGACAATCGTTTGTTCCTAGATGCACGTCGGAGATAAAAACGGATTTGTAGTTCATGGGTGCGATTTTAAACCAGAAATATGTCAATTTTTAGACAATAAAGCGGCGGAGTGGATATTGCTATTTAAAAATCGATACAGTAATATTTGGGTGTTTTACACACGAGGAGCCGAGGCAATGAGTGAATGCGAAATCAGCTACAAAACTACAAACAGCTTCCTTCAAATCTTCAAAAACGACACAAAAATCCTAAAAATCCCTCTCAACGAATACAACGGCGTAAAAAAAGTATTTCTTGACGAAGAGACAGTAGAGGTTACATTCGGGGATTCTAAAAAAAGGGTGTATTCGCTAGCAAGCGGACTTTTGATGTATGAAGCGGGGACAAACCTCTGCAAACTGTCAAAAGACGATAAAAAACTCAGAAAACAGCGCTATCTTAGCCGCCTAGCCAACGACCAAAAGGCTTCATAGCCCTTCGGTCGCCAAAAGCCAAACAACCTACAAAAAGCTCACAAACCACGCACAAAACCAAGCAACCGTTCGCTATGCGCTAATTCTTCTGCTCTTCTTTGACTCTTTTGTGATCATCTTATTAGTATAATATTTATACTTTTTGTTCATATCGTCTATCATTTCCATATATTCAAGCAAAAGCACGTATCTATAAGGGACTCCGCTACTTTTCCATTTTTTGGCAGTGATAGCCGCTATACCTATGGTTCGGCAGAATGATTCAAGGTTGTAATCTATAAGATATAAGCGTTCTTTGAAGCTTTGATAATCCATCGATAACTCATTTTTTGTTTCCATAGAGCCTCCTAATTGAGTTCTAATATAGTATATTTTTTATACTTAATTTTTTCTTTTTACGCATATTAATCGTTTTTTGGCGAAAATTCTGACAAAAACAAGGTCGGAACAAATGAAACTAAACGGTCTATATGCAATCACCGACGAAGCGCTAACACCGTATGAAGATATAGAAAAATACGTATCCGAAGCGATAAGCGGAGGGGCAAAAATAGTTCAGCTGCGAGACAAAAGCAGGAGCGACGAAGAGCTATTCCAAGTCGCAAAAAAAATAAAAAAGATATGCAAAAAAAACGGGGCTCTGTTTGTTCTTGACGACAGAGTAGTGCTTGCAAAGGCAGTGAATGCAGACGGTGTGCATATAGGGGGCGAGGATACGCCGCTGAAGCTGGCCAGGGAGATACTGGGCGACAAAAAAATCATAGGACTCTCTTGTTACGGCGACTTGGATAGAGCAAAAGAGGGTGTCAAAGGCGGCGTAGACTATGTAGCTTTCGGCTCGTTCTTTCCGTCAAAAACAAAGCCGCACGCAAAAGTAGTGGACAAATCGGTGCTAAAAGAGGCGAAAAAACTAGGGGTTCCTGTCTGTGCGATAGGTGGAATAGATGTCTCAAACGGCAAAGAGCTTATACGTTGCGGAGCCGATATGCTTGCCGTAATCAACTCTCTTTGGAGCGGCAATCCAAAGAAAAATGCACTCACATTCAAAAAAATGTTCTGACGATTATGCCAAAAACACAAACTTTGGCGATAAAGCGGCAAAAAGAGATACTCCGTGCCATCATAGAGGCCGAGCGGCCATTTATTTAACAGGCAAGATATATTGAGCGCTCTCGACGGTGTGGTTTCAACGATAGGTACAAGATTTGGAGCCGACAAATGCCTCATATACGGCAAAGGACTTACGCAAGGATATATAGAAGATAGGATGCTTCAGCTCGCCGGTTTTAGCAGCGATAACACATCAATAACCGCCCAAGACTATGACTGCTATGAGTTTATCAATTGCAAAGAGTGTTTTGAGCCTATCATGAGGGACTTGGTAGATTTTGGATTTTTTGAATCGAGGGATACTTTCACCGGACGAATGTCCGCCCTAGAAGAGCAAGGAATAGGCTATATATTGGTCTATCCGCTTTTCGTCAAAGAAATCCTGTGGGGAATACTAACCCTCTGGTACACAAAAGACAGAGAACATGCCGATGAATCTACAAAGCGGGCACTTGAGACTCTGGCAAAAAATATCTCTTCTACGGTCGAGAAGTTTTTTGTTACAAAACAACTTGACCCGTCTACAATATTTGGTACAAACAACTTACAATTTCCTCAAGCTAAAAAACCAGCAAAGGAAAGTTAAATGCCAAGAGGCGGTAATCATCTAA
>CAZVTM010000043.1:0-8000 GCA_964630205.1 uncultured Helicobacter sp.
CTAAAAACAGAGCTAGTTTATCATATGAGATTTCAATCCAAAGAGGAGGCAAAAAGAGCAATATCCGAATATAAGAGATTAGGTGGTGGCTTAATGAGAATTCTAGAGCCGCTTAAAAACTTTGGGGATTGTATATATTTTTTGTACCAAAAGGGGTTGATAGATCAAATATGTTGATATGAAATATACTGCGATAAGATGTTCGCCGCAATGGACAACTCTCTAACAGCCTAAAAACTCATATACGACCGCTTTTTGGGCGCTCTTTTCTTTTACAATAAAATTATTTTTTGTTCACACATTTTTTATACTTACACTCTATAATATCTCATTATAAAAATTATAATTGAGATTAGTGATATGAAAAAACAGATTTTTTTATTTGCGGTTTTTGCCTCCCTTGCCTTCGGCTTCAAAGACGTAGAGAGCGAAGAGGTATCTATGATGGCATCCTCGCAAGATGTATTTATAGTCGATGTTAGGATGACGGAGGAGTGGCTGGAGAGCGGTGTAATTCCAAACTCCATACTTATCACGTATTTTGACGGTCAAGCCAGACCGATGAAAGACGAATTTATGAAAAAACTAAAAGAGTACACGAAAGACGACAAAACAAAGCCTATATTGCTTGTCTGTAGAACAGGTTTTAGAAGCAAGCTCGTCGCAGGAATTCTTGAACGAGAAGGGTATAAAAACGTATACAACTACAAATATGGAATCGTCAACTGGTTGTCGGAAAGACGGGCGGTAGTAAAACCAAAAATCTCCAAATAAACTAACTAAGCATAATCAAAGAGATCGCCATTACTGCCATCCCTGCGGTGACTCCCAGGATAGCCAAGTGCTCATTGCCATAAACACGGCTTGCCGGCAATAACTCGTCAAGACAAACATACACCATTATTCCGGCTACCGCCGCCATGGCGATGCCTATAAAGCCTCCTGTGACCAATACCGCAGAGAGAACTAAAAAACCGAGCAAAGCCCCAAGCGGCTCGGCAAATCCGGACGCAAAAGATAGCCAAAATGCCTTGGATCTGCTCTTTGTAGCCATATAAATCGGCAGAGCTACGGCAATCCCTTCCGGAATATTGTGTATGGCTATGGCGGCAGCCACCACGATACCGGCATTAGGCTCAGACAGGGCAAATAAGAATGTAGCAAACCCCTCCGGGAAATTGTGGATTGCTATAGCCACTGCGGTAAAAATCCCTGTTTTTTTCAAAAATGCCGCATTCTTGGCATCTATCGCCTTGTCGTCATGTAGTTCATGCGGATTTATCTCATTTGGCACAAGTTTATCGATAAGCGCACTTATCCCTATGCCGATAAAAAAAGCAAAAACTCCCATCATTTCGGCCCCTTTTGGAGTGGCATCTTTGGCGAGCTCTACTATGGCGGACGGGAGTATCTCCATAAAAGATACGTACAGCATGACTCCTGCCGAAAAGCCAAGCCCAATGGATAGAAAAACTTTTGATGGATTTTTGATTGTAAGTATAATTAGAGCCCCTATGCCGGTAGAGAGACCGGCCATGAGGGTGAGCGCAAAGGCCCACAGGAGCTCAACGTTGCTAAACATTTTGGCTATATGCCTAAGCTTTCTCTTTTAAAATACTCTTTTGGCACCTTGCAAAGAGGGCATGCGCCGGGGGCTTTTTTGCCTCTATGAATATGTCCGCATACCTCACACACCCATACGTCCTCGTTTTCACTAGTGAAGAAGCCATCCTCTTTCATCGCATCTTGAAGGGCTTTGTATTCTCTTTCGTGTTCCACTTCTACTTTACCGATAGCATTAAATAGTCTTGCAAGCTCTTTATGGCCTTCCGCTTCAGCTATTGCGGCAAACTCAGGATACATTACGGTATGTTCATAGTTTTCACCCGCCATTGCGCTGTCGAGATTTTTTAGAGTTATCTCCGTCTCCGCACCGTCTACCAGCTTGTGATACGCCTTAAACTCGGCTCTCGCATGCCATTTTTCGTTTTCGGCAGCCTCTCTGAAGTGTCTGGCTACCGCATGCCACCCCTCCTCCTCGGCTATGTCTGCAAACAAATCATATTTATTTCTCGCCTGAGACTCACCGGCAAAAGCTTTCATTAGATTAACCGCCGTCAAATCTTTCGTGATGCACTCCATCGCTTCACCGCAGCACACTAGCTTACCGCCGCCTACGTTTTGTACCTCTACCTCATTGCCACATTTATTACACTTGTATGATTCGTATTTTCTCACTGTTTATCCTTATTTCGCATCTGGTTTTGGCGTTGTAGCCGTTGAGTTTGGAAGCATAGGATACTCGATGGAAGGTTTTTTGCCCTCTAACGTTTTTAGGAAAGTAACTATTTTTGTTATTTCTGCATCAGTTAGCTTCGCCCCCAGCTGAAGTTCACCCATAGTTTTGACCGCCTCTTCTAGGCTCCAGATTGCGCCGTTGTGCATATACGGAGCTGTTTGGGTGATATTTCTAAGTGTAGGGACTTTTACGGTACCGTCTTTATCACCTTTGAAGTCGCCTAGATTGGCATGCTTGTATTCGCCCATAAGCGGGAACTTTTGTTTGCTAGCACCGCCTAGATTGTATCCGGTATGACATGCCGTACAACCTTTATCTATAAACAGTTTTAGACCCTCTTTTTCATCTTTGTTTAGAGCCTTTGCATTTCCAGCAAGAAATTTATCAAACTTTGAAGGGGTCACAAGCGCCGCTTCAAAAGCCGCTATAGCATCCGCTATATTTTCAAACGTTACCGGGTTTTTGTCTTTCGGGAACGCTTTTTTAAACTCGGCTACATACTCAGGCATAGACGATATTCTCTCCTCGGCCATTTTTGGAGTAATTGCCATCTCAGGCATTGCCTGCATAGGCCCCTTAGCCTGATCGCCTAGATGTGGGCTTCTACCGTCCCAAAACTGTGTCGTGTTAAACACCGAGTTGTACACTGTCGGTGAATTAAGGTGATGAGGGTTTGCCGTCCATTGGTGTCCTATGGCCGCACTTACACCATCGGCTCCGCCTGTCGCCAGATTGTGGCATGTGTTACAAGAGATAAGCCCGCTTTTTGAGAGTCTAGGCTCAAAGAAAAGTTTTTTACCCAAATCTACTTTTGCCGGAGTAACCCCTTTTTGAAAAGAGGCTATCAACTTCATTTGGGCTTTATGCTCAGACGGAATCGGTTTTAGCCCGGCGTTTTTAGCCGCATCAATAAGTGCATCCCCAGCAAACAGCGAACCAGCCGCCACCATCGAAATAGTCAAAATTCTCAGTTTATTCATCTACTCTCCTTTGTTGTTTGGTTGCCTGCGCATTGTTTGCAGACACCGTATATATTGACCGCAACGAACGAAGGCTCAAAAGAAGAACCTTTAGCGCTTTCTTTTATGGCGCTAAGCACACCGCTTTCTATATGCTCATCCTCAACCGATCCGCATACCTTGCACACCAGATGAGCGTGTGTATGTTTGGTTATCTCATAAACACTTTTTTGATTGTTAAGCGCAACCTTCGATATGACTCCTTCGTTTGAAAGTTGCTCCAAATTGAGATAAATCGTGTTTAAAGATATATTCGGAGACACCTCTCTCATTTTGTCTCGCAAATTATCCAAATCAATATGTCCATGCTCTTCAATAGTTTTTAGCATGATAGCTCTTTGTCCGGTAGCCTTAAGCCCTTTTTGTTTTAATAATGTTTTAAAAGTTTCCATAAGCGAAATTATAGCATAAAAAAATTTTAAATAGTAAAAATTCCTAAAATAAAATTGATTTTTTAAATGGATAATTCAATTTTTACAAATAGGGAATATTTTTTTAACGCTTTAGTTCTATGATATGTTAAATTTCGACAGAGGGTAACGGCAATGGAGAAACTTACAAAATCTGCGCTCGCTTTATATGTTGTATTTGCGGCCGGTTTTGCCAATGCGGACAATGATTTTTTCGATAAAAACGACGGCAGAAAAAGCGGGTTTGAGAAAAAATTATACTACGGACTAGAAAGAACCGACGGTCTTACTCCGCAACAAAAAGAGTCTATAAATCAGGCTTTGAGAGAGTTTCAACTGCAAAAAGAGAGACAAATATCCCAGAATGTAAAAAAATTCCAATCAGACGATATAAAACAAGAGTCTATTAGAGTGCTTGCGGCGGAGGCGAGCAGAGCCGATATTGATGCCAAAACTTCTCTGCTTAGCGGCATACATAAGGTTTTAACACCCAAGCAAAGAGAGCAGTTCATAAAAAAATTCCAAGGAATGATAGATTGAGCAAAATATTACTTATTGAAGACGACAAAGAGATAGGCGAGCTACTGAGTGAACATCTCAGCGGATACGGCATGAGCGTAGTTTGCGCCGAAAAACCGTCAGACGCTTTCGAAGCCCTAAAAAGCGGCGATTTTGATCTTGTGGTACTAGACTTAATGCTTCCGGAAATGAATGGATTTGAGGTTTGCAAAAAAATAAAATCTGAGTACGACCTACCGATTATCATATCTTCGGCAAGAGGCAACACTAGCGACAAAGTATTGGGGCTTGATTTAGGCGCCGACGACTATCTGACAAAAGGGTATGAGCCTATCGAGCTTGTCAAACGTATAGAAGCCGTACTTAGAAGATACAAAAAATCTGACAAAGAGGGCACTGCCGAGTTTACGGTAGACGAACGTGCAATGACTATTAAATTTAGGGGCGAATCCCTCGCTCTTACAAATTCGGAATATGAGCTTATGAGGTTATTTCTAAATTCAAAAGGCAAAGCCTTAAACAGAGACGACATAGCAAATGCGATAGAGTTTTTGAACTGGGATTCTACAAGCAGAAACGTAGACGTACTCGTCAGTAAGCTAAGGGCAAAACTCGGCGATGACCCGAAAAATCCAAAATACATCAAGTCGGTATGGGGACACGGCTATAAATTTATAGGCCAATGAACCAAAACTCCCTTTTTGCCAAGGTAACGCTGCTATTTTTGACGGCGATATTTTTTCTATCATTCATAGCCTACGACGTTATCAAACAAAACGCCGTACGGCTCGAGACTCTCACTACCAAGCGATACATACAGCTAGCGTCGGCAATCAAAAAAAATATACTTGAAGAGGACACGGAGGAGCTGGAAAGAGAGCTAAAAAGCAACTCTTTGGAGCTCTTGTGTCTATCGGAGCAGTGCGATGTCAACTTGACGGCAATGCAACTTGTGGGGGCGGTAACAAGAAACTTTGACACCGTAGAAATTTACAAAGACGACGAAAGCCACACATTCATACGAATAGGGGTGCTAGGCCGCCAACTTGTTATCAAAGACAACCTGCTAAGACAAGGGTTTTTCGAAAGACACGGAGTACTGTTGCTATTTACAGGAGCTATAGTCTCTAACGTTCTTTTATATCTAGTTGTTATGAATTTGTTTTCACCGATTAGAAGGCTTAAAGCCAAAATGGAGGAGTTCGGCCACGGTGACCTATCGGCGAGAGCCAAAGTTTCCGACGAAGGAGAGATAGGGGAGCTTGCTTCGCAGTTTAACTCGGTTGCCGACAAAATGGAAACGCTGCTAAAAGACAAAGAAGAATTGCTTGCAGACAAAGAAGAATTGCTTGCAAATATTAGCCATGAGCTTCGTACCCCTATTATGAAAATAAAGCTTGCTCTTGGTTTTGTAGAAGCTAGTAAATACAAAGAGAGCATCCAAAGAGCCATAGAATCGATGGATAGTCTCACCACTATGCTATTACAAAACGAAGAGATGAGTTTTTCCACCCTAAAAACTGAAACTCAAAGCGTCCTGGAGCTCTACAAAAAAACTATCTCATCCATGGCGGATAACGCCGAGTGTATAGATGCCGGGAGCGAAGATTTTGAGGTGGCGGTAGATGTCAGATATTTCACGATGGCGCTCAAAAATCTACTCGAAAACGCCATCAAGTACTCTCCAGATAAAACCGCCATATTTGAGGCCAAAGAGGGCATAATAAGCGTATCAAACAAAGGCGATAAACTCCAAAAAGACATATCATACTATCTAGGGGCATTCACAAAAGGGGATAAAGCGAGACTCTCCGGCGGATACGGTCTTGGATTGTCGATTGTCTCCAAAATCCTAAGAAAGCACGGTCTTGAACTTGGTTATACCTACGACGAGGCAGAGGGATTAAACCGCTTTTTTATAGACTTTAACAAAAAGAACGGCTAATGTATACGGTTGCAATAGAATTTGGAACTCTTGTCTTTATCGGGCTTTGTTTGTACTTGGTCGTTAGAATCGTGGAGCTTCGTAGAAAAAAGGGGAACGGTGAGTAAAAAAATAGTGTTGGCGACTTCAAATAAAGGCAAAGTCGTAGAGATAAAAAATATGATGGAAGGCTACGAAGTCATCAACTATACCGACATCATAGAGCCTTTTCACATAGAAGAGGATGCCAATACCTTCAAAGGCAATGCGATTATAAAGGCAAAAGCGGTATTTGAAGCACTAAATGACAATGAAGCAATAGTGCTCTCCGATGACAGCGGCATATGCGTAGATGTGTTGGACGGAGCCCCAGGGATATACAGCGCTAGATACGCAGGGGCAGGGGCAAACGACAAAGAGAACCTACAAAAACTAGTGGAGTCCATCAAAGCTGCGGGTTTTGAAGTCTCTCCCGCTCACTACACGGCAGCAATAGCGATAGCTACTAAAGAGGGGATATTCACCGTTCACGGACATATGTACGGCACAGCTATCACGGCACCTAGAGGCGACAAAGGTTTTGGATACGACCCGATGTTTATCCCAGAAGGCTTCGAAAACACGCTGGGCGAATTAGATGATGAGGTTAAAAACAAGATTTCGCATCGCGGCAGAGCCTTGGAGCTTGCCAAAATGGTCATAGGAACACTATCTTGAACCTTCTCGTCATCTCAACCGGCGGCACGATAAACAAGCTCTACAATGAGCTAACGGGCGAGCTGGATATCGGCAACAGCGTAGCCAAAAATTTATACTCTCTGGCTAGGGGCAACTTGAGCGTAATGGAAATTGCCATCATCGGCAAGGACTCTCTCGATATGACGGACGATGACAGGATATTGCTTGCGGATACGGTAAGAGTGGCAGCAGAGGAGAACGTCATCATCTTGCACGGTACCGATACGATGGACAAATCTGCAGCTATCCTCGGCGAAACCGTCAAAAACAAAAAAGTCATACTTGTCGGGGCTATGAAGCCCTACTCTATCGAAAAAGACGAAGCAATATTCAACTTTGCATGCGCCGTCGGCTTCCTACGAGCCACTCCCGCAAACGGCATATACATCTCTATGCACTCGCTAGTTTTACCACACAATGCAATATATAAAGACAGAAATGCGGGCATCTTCAAACCCCTTAAATAATACTTAATTTAATTAATTTTTAAGCTTATCTACACTACAATTCCGGCTCACTTATAAAAAAGGACGCTTTATGAAAACCACTCATATGGTAAATTCTAGCGAAGTCAAAAGAGATTGGATACTAATCGACGCTTCTTCTAAGCCTTTCGGTAGAATAGTAACTGAAATAGCTACTATCCTTAGAGGCAAACACAAGCCGTCATTTACTCCAAATGTCGATTGCGGCGACTATGTAGTCGTTATAAACGCTAAAGACGTGATTTTCACGGGAACAAACAAAAAAGAACAAAAAGTCTATCATAGACACACTGGGTATTTTGGCGGCGTGAAAAGCGAAAAGCTTGGTGAGCTAATCGAAAAAAACCCGGAAAAACTATTTAGACTTGCGACAAGAGGGATGCTTCCAAAAACGACTCTTGGTAGAGCAATGCTAAAAAAACTAAAAGTGTACGCTGGAAGCGAACATCCACATACTGCACAACTAAAGGCTAACTAATGGCGAAAAAAATTATTTACGCTACAGGCAAGAGAAAAACGGCTGTTGCCAAAGTATGGCTTACTCCCGGAACCGGTAAAATCGAAGTAAACGGTAAAGACCTTGACGGCTGGCTAGGCGGTCTTGAA
>CAZVTM010000044.1:0-7540 GCA_964630205.1 uncultured Helicobacter sp.
AGAACAAGCATGACGTCTATGAACGGAACAACGTTGATGGCGTCAAACTTCTTAATTTTGGCCATACGCTTTTTCCCATTTTGCTATTATGGTCTCCGCTTTTCTGGCTAGAAGATTATATATCACTATCGCAGGTATTGCCACTAGAAGCCCGGCAGCCGTGGCTATAAGGGTATATGAGAGACTTTGCATAATGGTTTTTGAGTCTATAAGCCCTGTTTCCCCAAGAGATGAGAACGTAAGCATTATTCCAAGAACCGTCCCGAGAAGACCTATATATACCGAGTTTGCCGCTATCGTTGAAATAACTGTAAGATTTTTGGTAACGTCAATCTCAATATCTTGCCTATTGTCAAAATGGGATATATTGATATCTTTGTAATGCAATAGTCTCTCTATGCCAAGGGCAATCGTTATAAAACTTAGAAATAGTAAAAAACCGAGTATTCCATACTCTATAAATAGCTTTAAGCCTTCTTGCATAGTCTCTCTCTTGAAATGTAATATAAAAATAAAACCGATAATACTAAAAAGCTACTAATATCGCCATAAAAAGTTTTGGTTTGCTTTACAAATAAGGCCAAGTTAATAAAGAATAATTATCCCTAATTTTACAATTGCTAAATATCATGTTCTTACGAAAACCATAAAAAGCTTAATGATGACGATAAATGGGAGTTTTTTTGTCGTTTTAAAATATGCTTCGTTTGTTAAATAAATGTTAATTTTTTCTTGATTTAAGTCAAATTTTAAGCAAGATTACAGATTTGAGCTAATACAATTTGTACGCTTTTGTAAAGGGCAATGTTTACAAGGTTCTTCGGGCCTTAAATTTTATAGGAGGACTGTGTATGCAAAATAACGCTACACTAAGCTACGATTACTCGGTAGCTAAGCAGTTTATGCTTATTTCCATCGTGCTCGGTTTTGTCGGCATGCTGGTAGGCGTAATATTAGCTTTTCAGATGGCTTTTCCGGTTCTTAGCAACTTGGGGGATGAATATCTCACATTCGGAAGACTTAGACCGTTACACACGAATGCCGTTATTTACGGTTTTACTGTTCCTGCGATTTTCTCAACGTTCTTCTATGTTGCGCAGAGGACTCTTAAGGTTTCGCTTGCGGAAAGCAAATTTCTAAATACTGTTGCGAAACTTATGGTTCCGCTATATGTATTGATTTTGGCTCTTGCGGTGGCATCTTTCCTTACCGGTACCGTAACTTCAAAAGAGTACGCTGAGCTTGAATGGCCGATCGACCTTCTTGTCGTTGTTGTTTGGGTTATGTGGGGTATCGTAATGTTTGGTCTCATAGGTATTAGAAGGGAGAAAACTCTCTATATATCTGTATGGTATTACATAGCATGTTTCCTTGGTGTAGCTATGCTGTATATATTTAACAACCTAGAAGTTCCTACGGCTCTGGTGTCAGGTTACGGCTCGATGCTAAAATCTGTTTCGCTATACGCTGGTACAAACGATGCTCTTGTTCAATGGTGGTTTGGTCACAACGCTGTTGCATTCGGTTTCACAGTGCCAATCGTTGCGATGATTTACTACTTCCTTCCAAAAGAAGCTGGTCAGCCGCTATACTCTTATAAGCTTTCACTTATAGGTTTCTGGTCTCTACTATTTGTTTATCTTTGGGCCGGTAGTCACCACTTGATTTATTCAACTGTGCCAGACTGGATGCAAACAATGGGCTCTATATTCTCTGTTGTTCTTATCCTTCCATCTTGGGCGTCCGCTATCAACATCTTTCTTACAATGAGGGGCGAGTGGCAACAATTAAAAGATAGTCCGCTGATCAAATTTATGATTTTCGCATCAACTTTCTATATGTTCTCAACAATTGAAGGTCCAATTCAATCAATTAAATCTGTTAACGCTCTTGCTCACTTTACTGACTGGATCGTTGGACACGTTCACGACGGTGTTCTTGGTTGGGTTGTATTTATGATTATGTCTGCTTTCTATCACATGGCTCCAAGACTTTTCGGAAGAGAAATCTACTCGAAAAAACTTATGGATGCGCAGTTCTGGGTTCAAACTACAGGTGTTGTTCTTTACTTCTCGTCTATGTGGATTGCCGGTATTACTCAAGGTCTTATGTGGAGAGCTACAGATGAGTACGGTAGCCTTGCATATTCATTCATCGACACTGTAAGAGTTCTTATGCCTTACTTTACGATTAGAGCCATTGGTGGCGCTCTATACCTAATTGGTTTTGGTATGTTTATTTACAACATGTACAAAACACTATCTGCGCCTAAGCTCGATAAAGAGCCGCAATTTGCATCGCCGATGGGCGCTTAAGAAAGGGAGGGATTAATATGTTTCATTGGTTAGAAAAAAATCCGTTCTTTTTTGCGGTAGCCGTCTTCCTTGTTATATCTTTTGCTGGTATTATCGAAATTATTCCAAACTTTGCTCAAGCTTCAAGACCGATTGAAGGGCTAAAGCCTTACACTCCGCTTGAGATAGCTGGTAGACAAGTTTATATAAAAGAGAGCTGCAATGCTTGCCACTCTCAGCTAGTAAGACCGTTTAAGTCTGAAACAGACAGATACGGTAAATATTCACTTAGCGGTGAGTACGCTTACGATAGACCGTTCCTATGGGGTTCTAAAAGAATAGGACCAGACCTTCACAGGGTTGGTAACTATAGAACTACCGACTGGCATGAGAACCATATGAAGGATCCTTCAGCTGTTGTTCCAGGAAGTATCATGCCTAAATATCCTTGGCTATTTGCAAAAAATGCAGACCTAGATACTGCATATGCGGAAGCTTATACTGTTAAAGCAGTATTTAATGTTCCTTACGATCAACCAAACGGTGTTCCTCTAGGTTCTAGAGAAGATGCTCAGAAAAACATGATGGAGCAAGCTAAAGGTATCGTTGCGGACATGAAAGACAAAGATGTTAAAGAGGCATTCGAAAAAGGCGAGATAAAAGAAATCGTAGCCTTGATCGCATATATGAACAAACTGAAATAGGTGCAGGCGATGAATATAGGTCTCGTGCAGGCTTACGCATACTTTTTCAGCACGGCGCTGTTGGTTTTTTTGACATTGGCGTACGTATACCATTTGTATACCTCTAAGAAAAAAGCCGGCAAAGATTATGAGAAGTACTCAGATATGATGCTTTACGATAGCATAAACGATGCGCCTGTTGAGAGATTGAATTCTGCTAAAAGCTAAACAGATTAAGGAGCTAAAAATATGCTAGATTTTCTAGGAAAAGTCGACTTCGGCTCTGACCTTGTCAACATTCTTGGTGGCTTGGGCTTTTTCGCGGTCGTTGTTATTACAGCATACGTTGTGGCTGTGTATGTAAAAAAAATGAGGGAGAAGTCAACTTCTGACGCTCCTTTGGCTGAAGAAAACTGGGACGGTATCGGCGAATATAAAAACGACGTACCTACTGGTTGGTTTGCTATGTATCTTATCCTTATCGTATGGGCTGGTTGGTATTGGCTTGCCGGTTATCCGCTAAACGCTTACTCTCAAATTGGCGAGTACAATGATGAAGTAAGAGCTCATACTGCTAAATTTGAGTCTAAATACGCAAATGCTGACGAGGCTACTCTAAAAGCAATGGGTGAGAGCGTTTTCCTTGCACAGTGTGCACAGTGCCACGGTCAAACAGGTGACGGTATGAGCGGTAAAGCTGCAGACCTATCAAAATGGGGCAATGCCGAAGGTATCGTAGCAACTGTTAAAAATGGTGCTAAAGGTCTTGGTTTCCCAATGGGAGAAATGCCTGCCGGTCTTGCTGATGAAGCGACTGCTAAAAAAATCGCAACATATGTAATGGCTGAAGTTTCAACTGCTAAAAAAGCAGGCGACGCTACTGTTGTTGCAGAAGGTAAAGCTGCCTATGCTGCATCTTGCGCTAGCTGCCACGGTGAAGATGGTAAAGGTATGAATGGTATGGCTCCAGATCTATCTACTTATGGAACGCCTAAGTTTATAGCTGAAACCGTACTTGTAAAAGGTAAAAAAGGTCATATCGGCGTCATGCCTTCATTTGAAAAATCTGGACTACTCAATAAAACTCAGTTTATGGCGGTTGCGACTTACATAAATGCTGAGATGAGCAATCCTAAGAAGTAATGGAAGGAGATAGGTAAATGTTCGGATTAAACGGAATCGGCGGAATGCTAATTGCGGTAGTTTTGCTTCTTTCTATTGTAGGCTTCTTGGGGACAAGTGCTCTACTTACACAGCAAAATAACGCTTCCAACTATTACAAAATAGATGGCGAAAAAGAGATCAAAATGATTGACGCGGCTGCTCAAGCCAAGGTCGTAGACGCTAAATAAGGAGGACGGTATGAGTAAAAATATGATTCTTACAATCGGCCTTGTTGTGCTAGCGGTACTTACAATTTGGTCTGTTGTTACACCAAACCATTTTTATGTAGGTTGATTAAAGTAATTTAGTGATAGACTTCTGTGGATGAAAACAATAATCCGCAGAAGTCTTATAATATTCCCACTCCTAGCTACTTTTGGTTTTGCAAAACCTGAAATCATAAATCAAAACGTCATTAAACAACATGCTTACGATAAAGTGAGCGAAATATCGAATGAGCTATATTTAAAAACAGGCGTATCAATTGTTACCCATCTTGTAGAGAGCACAGGTGTTAATATAGTTGAATATGAAAATAATATTTCAAAAAATATACAATCGCCTTATGTTATTTTGGTTCTTTCGGCGAAAGATCAAAAAGTGGATTTATTTGTATCCCCTGAGCTTAAAAGCGTCGTCAATAAAAATGAAATACTAAATACATTTATAATTCCTATTTTGGCAGCCCAAGATAAAAATGCGGTAGATACAAGATATTCGGCAGCCATACTTAATGGTGTTGCTGAGATAGCCGATGAAATAGCAACAAGCAGAAATATCGTTTTAACTTCTAGTATAGGCTCTGAAAGCAGAAATTTCATGCAGGGCTTGAGAGTCTTGTTTTATGGAATAATAGTCGTATCTCTCGGTATTTATTTTTATAGGCTTTATCAAAGAAGGAGAGCAGCATGAAAAAGGGCAGAAACTATTATTTAATAGGACTCCCGATATTCGGTATAGCTTTGGTAGCAGGTCTTATTACAATGATAGGCGTAGCAATAAAAAATCCGGTTGAAATGGATAGTAGCCATATGATGCCATACCATGAGCTAGACAAAAACTACAATCAAATAGCCGAGGCAGAGAAAAAATTTGACTCCAAATATAATATAGCTTTCTCAAAGCTTGTCGCACAAAAAGATAAACCTGCAAAACTTGAGCTAAATATCACTGAAAAAAACGGCAATCCGGCGGATGTTAAAATAACTGCTTTGGTTACAAGACCCGATACTTCGAAATATGACATTAAAATTACCAATTTTCACAAGGTGGAATCAACTTATCTGTCACAGCCATTTTCCCTTGGCTTAGAGGGTAGATGGAAAGTCGTATACAAAATCGAAGCAGGCGATATGCAAAAATTTCTCGATTTTGAAACCTTTGTAAAAAAACAATAATTATCCGCCTCAATGTCCAGAATAGAGATAAAAGAGCAGGCTCTTAAATCAAATATAGCGACAATATCCCGCTTAGCCCCGATAGATAAAATATATGCCGTTTTAAAAGATAATGCATACGGACACGGGCTTTGGACATTTGCGTCACTGTGTGCCGGAAATGGAATCAAAAAAGCCGTTGTTAGGGGCGTTGAAGAGGCCCTTGTAATTTCTGAAATATTTGAAGAAGTTTTGTGTCTTGCCGAGACAAATGACTTTAAATCCAACGGGAATGTTTGTTTTGCAGTTAACTCGTTTGAGGTGCTAAGACAAATACCGAAAAATACAAAAATTCACTTAAAAATAGATACCGGCATGCACAGATGCGGCATATCTGTTTTTGAGCTCTCTAGTGCGCTTGAGTTTATAGTAAATAACGGTATTGAATTATCTGGGGTATTTTCGCATCTTAGAAGTGCAGATGAGTTGTCGAGTGAGAGCTTTTGGCAGGAAAAAAACTTTGAAGAGATTAGACGTTATGTATCTGATTTTTGTACAACAAGAAATATTCCCGTACCCAAGTTTCACATACAAAACTCGGCGGGGCTTTTTAGAAGTGGAGGCATAGGTGGATATGATGCCGTCAGGGTCGGGATAGCACTTTATGGATATATGGATATGCCTAACGCTGTCGGTGCGCCGGCTTTATCCCCTGTTGCTTCATTGTGGGCAGACAAGATATGCTCAAGAGATTTGCGCGGCGGAGTATCGGTCGGGTATGGCGGCATTGGTAAAATAAAAAATGACTCCAGTGTGTCCATTTATGACATAGGATACGCCGATGGTTTTCCAAGGGCGCAACCGCTTAACGAATATACATTTCCGGGTGGCAATAGGTGCATTGGCAGGGTTTCCATGGATAATATCTGTATTGACTCGATTGATGATTCAGTTTGTATTTTTGACGATGCGGGCAGACTTGCAAAAGCGTATGGAACAATAAGCTACGAAATTCTTACGAGGCTAAATCCAAAAATCAAAAGAGTAGTGGTGTAAAGTGCTTGCCGCCCTTATATCGCTAGATGCTTCCATTGGCGACAACATTGGGGAGACCGAAGATTTGTTGCGCTTGTCTGTGCAAAATGGAGCCGTTATCGCTTTTTTGCCCGAGCTTTCATATGGAGGGTACCGGCTCAATGAAAGGCATTTGGCGGATTATCCCTATGGGGATGCTTTAGCTACCTATTCGTTGTTGGCAAAACGTTACAGTATCGCCATAGGTTTTGGCGTATCCAAAAGATTGTCGTACGGTAAATATACAAATAGATATATCATTGTGTCCAGTAGCGGCAGCATCTTGGCCGAATATGACAAAACCCATATTTTTTCTTTTGGCGGTGAAAAAGAGTTGTTTGAGTCAGGCGATAGCCTTTCGACTTTTGAACTGGACGGCATCTTATTCGGTGTCTCGATATGCTACGATCTCAGATTTGCAGAGATTTTTTCTATTTATTCAAAGAGCTGCGATGTCGTATTATGCCCATCCGCTTGGCCCAAAAAACGGATAAGCCACTACAAGCTGCTGCTCAAAGCTCGTGCGGTCGAAAACGCTTTAGAAGTTGTCGGTATAAATTGGCAGGGTGTGTCGCCGGATGGTATCGAATATACCAAATCGTCATTTGTTTCCACGAGCGGAGGCCATTTCAAAAAGGCGGTTTTTAAAAGCTCTCGATTGGACATATTTGAGCTTGCAAAGAGAAAAAATATTACCGTAAATAGCGTGCTGGATAAACGCTTTGCTATGTATGAACAACTGCTGAAAATATCAAAATAATCTAAACAGGCCAACTCCCAATATCCTTCCCATTCCATATAAAAGACCTCCGAACACTTTTAAAATATTAAAAAATATTATTTTCTTGACATCGGTCAAGTTTTTTTCAATAAATTTATCCTTTAAAGTAGCCTGTCCCCCCCTTTTTTTCTAAAAATCATCGGATATCACATAGCACGAGTCGAGTTT
>CAZVTM010000045.1:0-7391 GCA_964630205.1 uncultured Helicobacter sp.
TCCTTTTATGATGGAGCTACTAAACGCAGGCGGACTTATGGAATATGCGGCAGAAGAGATAAAAAGGGCAAATGTATGAAAAACTATAAAATAGCACTGATAAAAGGGGACGGAATAGGTCCTGAGATAATAGACGAAGCTGTAAAAGTACTCAAAGCGGTAAGCGCAAAATGTGGCTTTGGGATGGAATTTGACGAATATTTGATGGGCGGATGTGCCGTAGATGCGTGCGGAGTCCCTCTTCCGGATGCCACGATAGAGGGCGCAAAGGCGAGCGATGCGGTGCTATTCGGCGCTATAGGCGGTTACAAATGGGATAGCTTGCCAAGGGAGCTAAAGCCTGAGACGGGACTGCTCAAAATCAGAAAAGAGCTGGGTACATACGCAAACCTTCGTCCAGCGGCGGTGTATGACGAACTGCTAGAGGCTAGTCCGCTAAAACCTGAGATAGCAAAGGGCGTTGACCTCCTAATAGTCAGAGAGCTAACGGGCGGCATATACTTTGGCGAGCCAAGAGGTAGAGACGAAAACAAGGGCTACAACACGATGGTGTACACAAAGCCTGAAATCGAGAGAATCGCAAAAGTAGCGTTCGAGTCAGCTAGAAAAAGAAGAGGCAAAGTAACGAGCGTCGATAAGGCAAATGTCCTTGAAGTGTCGCAACTTTGGAGAGAGACAGTGACCGAGGTCGCCAAAAACTATCCAGATGTGACGCTAGAACACCTATATGTCGATAACGCCGCTATGCAACTAGTGACAAACCCAAAGCAATTTGATGTAGTGGTGACGGGAAATATATTTGGCGATATACTATCCGATGAAGCAAGCGTGCTTACAGGCTCAATCGGACTTTTAGCAAGCGCGTCTATCGGCGATAAATACGCTATTTATGAGCCGATTCACGGCTCTGCGCCAGACATCGCAGGGCAAGATTTGGCAAATCCGATAGCGACTATTCTAAGTGCGGCTATGATGCTTAGATTTTCTCTAAACGAAGCAGAAGCTGCCGACATGATAGAAAATGCGGTAAAATCGGCTTTGAAAGACGGTATAAGGACAAAAGACACGGCAAGATTTGGCGCTGTAAAAGTGCTTGGCTGTAAAGATATGGGAACAGAGATAGCAAGCAGGATATAATGAGCGGTCTAAAAACTCTAACTTTGGCTTCGATATATGAATTTCAAGGGCACAAAGAAGATGCGCTTGAAATTTATAAAGAGATACTAAAAAACGAGCCGGGTAACAAAGAGGCGATAGCCGCAGTGCGCAGACTTAGCGGTATTCACAAAAAGTACAGCGGCGTCAATACGCAGATGCGCGATTTTTTTCTATCCATGAAAACAGAGATAGAATATAGAGAATTTGAAAGGTGGCTAGGTAGGGTATGGAACTAAAAGACGCCGTGTTATCAACTCTTGCTGAGATAGAAGGGAACTATCAAGAAGAGATAAAAAAAGAAGCCGCCAAAGATAGCGCAGCCTCAGCCGTAGCCCAGAGTATGCAAGCATACGCCGATATGGAAGTAAAAGACGATACGGCGGAGAAGTTTCTGCTCAACCTTAGGGAGAGAATACTCGTGCTGTTCGAGGGGCTCCAATCCATCCAAGAAGAGGGTAGCGGAGAGATACTGCAGGTGGAAAAAAAGCTTGATCTCATTGTCAATTTCCTCGAATATATGCTTGCCACGATAGACGAAAAACTGGATAAATCGCAGGAGCAATGAAACCCCTTCTTGACGAAAACTCTCGTCAAACACTAACACTCATATCAAATGCGCTCAAAGGCGCAAAACTATACTTTGCCGGCGGCTGCGTCAGGGACGCATTGCTTGGCGTACCTTCCAAAGATTTTGACATAGAAGTTTATAACATTTCTCAAAGTGACTTTGAAAAAGCTATGGAGTCTATCGGAGCGATAGGTGTTGGCAAGAGTTTTTTTGTTTACCGCTTGGGGAACTTTGATATTTCGCTGCCAAGAGTGGAGAGCAAGGTAGGGGTAGGGCATACGGCGTTTGAAGCTAGTGTGACGGATGATATGCGTCTTGCCTGTGTTAGGCGGGATTTTACGATAAATTCTATGCTTCTTAGCGTTGACAATGGCGAACTCTTTGACTTTTACGGCGGCATGGAGGACTTGAGGCGCAGGGTTTTGCGAGCTACTAGTGAGAGGAGTTTTGCAGAGGATAGCCTGCGGGTGCTTCGTGCGATGCAGTTTGCGGCTAGATTTGGGATGCGTATCGAGTCTGCGACGGTGCAAATGTGCACGGGCACCGACCTCTCTGATATGTCTACATCTAGAATATTTGCCGAGTTTGAAAAGATGTTTGAAGCACAATATCCTATTGTTGGTGTGTATTATTTATTTAAATTAAAAATAGCCAAAAAAATTTTTGCTCTTGATATTGATTTTGTCCAGTTCATAAAAATAGCCAAAAACCTTAGACGGTCATATGAATATTTTGGCAATCCGCCTGTTGGGCTGTTTTTGTATGTGATTTTTTCTGTCGTAAAAATAAATAAAAATGGCTTTTTAGATAAAATCGGCGCCCCAAATACGTATCGGAAGCTTTTTGCCGTCCAGAAAATGGCTCCAAAGCGGATAGGCGACCGGTTTTTGGTCGGGCTTTCGCTAAAAATGCCTATTTGCGAGTGGCTTGGCGCATATCGTGATGGCGTCAAAGAGCGTGCCGCCAGACTTGGTATCTGGGATGAGCCGTATCGACCTGGTGCGTCGCATCAAAAAATGATTGCAAAAGGTTTTGTCGGCGGCGAAATATCAAGAAATTACAAAATAGAACTTTCTCGCGAAATAAGAGAAAACTTTGGGAGTTAATATGGAAAAAATAGTTTTAATAGATTGCGAAGATAGCACAGGATTGATTTATAAAATAAGTAAAATATTTTTTGAAAACGGCTTGAATGTAGAAAAAAACGACGAGTTTGTAGAAAAAGAGAAAAATAGATTTTTTATGCGTACCGAAATTAGCGGTGAGGCCGATTTTGAGTTGGTAGAGAAGCTGCTAAGAAGAGATTTGCCAAAAGACGCAAACATTCGTATAGTCGAAAAAAATAAAAAGAAAAAAGTACTTTTGTTTGCCACCAAAGAGTCACATTGCCTTGGCGACATACTAATAAGATACAACAGCAAAGAGATAGATGCCGAAGTTTTGGGTGTTGTAGCAAACCATGATACGCTAAGGCCCCTTGTTGAGAAGTTTGATTTGCCTTTTCATTTAGTATCTGCTGATGGAATAACAAGAGAAGAGCATGAGGCAAAGGTGATAGAACTTACAAAGGGTCTGGCGCCAGATCTTTTGGTGCTTGCAAAATATATGCGTATTTTGACTCCTGAATTTGTGTCTCATTTTGAAGGCAAAATAGTTAATATCCACCACTCGTTTTTGCCCGCATTCATAGGAGCAAATCCTTATAAACAAGCGTACGAAAGAGGTGTTAAAATCATCGGAGCTACGGCGCACTTTGTAAATAATAATCTAGATGAGGGGCCGATAATAGCCCAAGACGTGATTAAAGTAGACCATAGTTATGGATGGGAGGAGATGAGAAACCTCGGACGCGATGTGGAAAAGATAGTTTTGGCAAAAGCTATAAAACTTGTACTAGAAGATAGGATATTCGTTTACGACAATAAGACTGTTATCTTTTAATGCCTCATAGGCTAAAATCAAACAAAACAAAATCAATAAAATAGGAAAATAAATAATAATGAATACCGCTGATTTTATCTGGATGGATGGTGAGTTTGTAGCATGGGATGATGCAAAAATCCACGTACTATCCCACTCTTTGCACTACGGCAACGCCGCAATAGAGGGGACAAAAGCGTATAAAACTGAGAAAGGCTATGCGATATTCAAGTTAAGAGAGCATACTCAAAGGCTTTTAAACTCCTCCAAAATGACGCTTATGAAAGTGCCTTTCACGGTTGAAGAGCTAGAAGCGGCGCAAATAGAACTAATCAAAAAAAACAACTTCAAAGACTCTAGCGTATATCTTAGACCCCTTGTTTATCTCGGCTACGGTGTTATGGGGCTTTATCATGCCAATGCGCCTGTCAAAGTATCTATCTCTGCTTGGGAGTGGGGCGCTTATCTTGGTGAAGAGGGTCTAAGAAACGGCATAAGACTCAAGATATCATCATTTACGAGAAGCTCAAACCGTTCAACAATGGGTAAAGCAAAAGCAAGTGCAAACTACCTCAACTCTCAAATGGCGAAGTATGAGGCGGTAGAGTGCGGATATGATGAAGCACTGCTTCTTGATGACGAGGGTTATGTTGCTGAGGCTAGCGGAGCATGCTTTTTTATCGTTAGAGACGGCAAGCTGATATCTCCTCCAAACGACAACTCGCTGGAGTCTATCACTCAAGCCACCGTAATTGAACTAGCTACGGCTATGGGTATCGAGGTTGTTAGACGCAGAATTACAAGAGAAGAGATTTACATAGCAGACGAGGCATTCCTGACTGGTACGGCGGCGGAAATTACACCTATTAGAGAAGTTGATGCTAGAGTTATCGGCATAGGCAAAATGGGGTCAATGACCGAAAAAATACAAAAAAAATATTTCGATGTGGTCAACGGTAGAGACGCCGCATACGAAAAACACCTAACTTATATCAAATAAAAACAAGGGAATTCCATGGCAGTCGATATGAACGACTATTTTAATAAAAAAAATGGCGGCGGAGATAAAAAACCTGGCGGCGAATTTGTTCCGCCAAAAATGCCTGAATTTTTGAAAGGCGGCGGCAATAAAATGACTACAATATATGTAGCCATAGCCGCTATACTCGTATTGGCACTGTTTAGACCTTTTGTTATTATCAACTCAGGTGAAGCTGGGATACTTGTAACGCTCGGTAAATATGAGAAACAACCGCTATATCCAGGGTTTCATTTTTTCTTCCCTCTCATGCAAAAAGTAATAGTGGTGGATACCAAAGTAAGAGTCATGCACTATAGCAACGAAGACGGTACTATTGATGCAAAAGGCGTTAAGAGATCTGCTCCGATTCAGGTTTTGGACTCAAGGGGTTTGCCTGTTGAGGTTGAACTTACAATTCAATACGCACTTTTGCCGGATAAAGCATCCGATGCAATAGCGTCACTCGGACTTAACTGGGAAGAAAAAACGATAAATCCGAATGCTAGAGATGTTGTCCGTTCCGTGATAGGTAATTTCAAGGCAGAAGAGTTGCCGATGAAGAGAGACGCTATAGCGGTGCTTATAACCCAAGGTATGCAAAAAGCAATGGAAAAAATAAAGAATCAACCGATTGCTCTAAGTTCTATACAGCTAAGAGGAATAGTGCTGCCAGAGAAGGTTAAAGAGCAAATAGAGAGAGTTCAGATAGCAAATCAAGAAGCCGAGAGAACCAAGTATGAAGTTGAAAAAGCCAAGCAAGAGGCTCAAAAAGCGGCAGAAATTGCAAAAGGTAACTCGGAGGCTAGAATTATAGAGGCAAAAGGTCAAGCCCAAGCGAATGAGTTGATAGGTAAATCCTTGACTTCAAATCTCGTAAAAATGAAACAAATAGAAGCTCAGGCCAAGTTTAACGAAGCGCTAAAAGAAAATAAAGACGTCAAAGTATTCTTGACTCCAAACGGCGCAATGCCTTCCATATGGATGGATATGAAAGAGCCTAAGCAGGGCGCAGCAACCAAATGAAATTAGATTTTTCAAAAGGTCTTTTGCCGGCTATAGCACAAGAAGCATCAACAAAAGATGTTCTAATGCTTGGTTTTGTCGACGAAGAAGCGGTACGTCTAACTCTTGAGAGCGGTTATGCGCACTATTACTCTAGAAGTAAGCAGCGAATATGGAAGAAAGGCGAAGAGAGCGGACATCTACAAAAAATAGTAGATGTGCTTGTTGATTGCGATAACGACACCGTCCTTTATATGGTTGAACAAACCGGTGTTGCGTGCCATACCGGAGCAAAAAGCTGCTTTTTTACAAGTCTGTCTAGCGGTGAGAGGGTTTTGAAACAAGAGAAGGATATGTCTGCCGTTTACGGAGTTATCGACACCTTATACCATGAGATAGAGTCCAAAAAATTTACTGATCCTGAAAAGTCATATACCGCAAAGCTTTTTGCCAAAGGCGAAAATACGATTTGCAAAAAAATAGCAGAAGAGGCGGCAGAGCTTTGTTTTGCTATAAAAGATAAAGACAAAAATGAAATTATTTATGAGGCAGCCGACCTAGTGTATCATTCGCTTGTCGGTCTGAGCTTCAGCGGTGTAAATCCGGACTTAATAAAGCAAGAGATTAGACGAAGATTCGGAATTAGCGGTATAGAAGAGAAAAATAGCAGGACAAAATAGTGGAATTCCCTTTTGACATAAGAGAGTTTTTTCATAGTTTCCTCATATATCACTATATTTTTTTAGCCACCCTTTTTTTAGCCACCCTTTTTGTTTTGACGCTAGGCATAATGCTCAGAAAAGTACCGATCGTCTCAATACTTTTTTATATCGTATCTTTTTTGGGCGTTACGGTTGCCCCTTTTGCCGGGGTCTATTATATAGAAGAGTATTTGCGCAGTTCATCTTTGGATAATATCAAGGTCGCTAGATTGGTATACACACCCGCAATAGTTATAACCGCAGATTTAAAAAATACAGGCAAATCCGCAATTAAAAAAACGAACTTAGTTTTTAGTTTAGTAAAAAAAGACAACAACAGCATACTTGAATTCGTTAATATACTCAAACCGGCAAGGGTGCAAAAAGTAGACTTCAAATATCAGTTGACGCCTGGTAATTCAAGGGATATAAGGGTTGTGCTGGATACGGCCGGCATTGCAAATCCTAGTTCCTATGCAATCTATTATCAAATAAAATCGTTTTAAATTGAAATTTTTTTCAAAAAAGTATTGACAAAGCACAATCTTTTTACTATAATTTCAGCTCCATTTTCAAATGGTTTTGCCGGTGTAGCTCAGTTGGCTAGAGCAGCTGTTTTGTAAACAGCAGGTCGGGGGTTCGAGCCCCTTCACCGGCTCCACTTCGTTTCACAATTTTTTAAGTAAAAGAAATCAGGCACATTGTTTAGTCGGTGGAATTCCCGAGCGGCCAAAGGGGACAGACTGTAAATCTGTTGGTTATGCCTTCGAAGGTTCGAATCCTTCTTCCACCACCACCTGCGGGAATAGTTCAATGGCTAGAGCATCAGCCTTCCAAGCTGAAAGTTGCGGGTTCGAGTCCCGTCTCCCGCTCCATCCGGTTTCTACTGCTTTACTTAGTATTTTTAGTTCGTTTATCATATAATGCCCATATAGCTCAGTGGCAGAGCACTTCCTTGGTAAGGAAGAGGTCGACGGTTCAATCCCGTTTATGGGCTCCATATAAAAAGACCTAATGCTAA
>CAZVTM010000046.1:0-7223 GCA_964630205.1 uncultured Helicobacter sp.
ACGCAAAAACGGGCAAACGAATCAAGCAGATTTGCATACGCAAACAACGCATCGCTCGGCAAAGTCATGTAAAGAGGCGTAGACGCCGAGTGTATGAGTACGACGGCGAAGATGGCTAGGACTTTGAGGGAGTCGAGATAGTAGATACGCAAGTTTTACCGCCAATACAGGCGGCAAACCCGCCTTTTTAGAGTGAGTTTACCAAAATGGAACTAACTTTTTTCGCAAATGCCGACGGGTCTTTGAGGCTCTCGCCTGAGAGCATCACAGATAGGTCGAATAGCACTTCGCCTATCTCCGCCACCTTCGCATCATCCGCCACTTCCAGCTTGTTTATTATCGGGTGGGTCGGGTTGATTTCAAAGGTCGGTTTTGACTCAGGGGCTTCTTGACCCATTGCTTTTAACATCTCTTTTAGCTGTGCGGTCATATGCGCATCGTCAAATACCACGCACGCCGCAGAGTCTTTGAGGTTTCCGGATACCTTCACCTCTTTGACTTTGTCGCCTAGAGCGGTTGTCAGCTTCTCTACTAGCGGCTTTAGTCTTGTTGCAGTCGCTTCATCGACTTCGGCTTTTAGGATTTCGTCGTTTAGGGAATTTGAGACATTTTTGATTTCAAAATCTTTGTATTTATTGACCGATGGCATTACGATGTTGTCTATCTCGTCGTCCAGCACGAGGACTTCGATATTTTTGGCTTTGAAGCCCTCTAGTATAGGAGAGTTTTTGGCTAGGTTTTCATCATCGCCCACGATATAGTAGACCGCTTTTTGGCCAGCCACCATTCTAGTCTCGTACTCTTCTAGGCTCACGAAGCCCTCAGCCGCCGTGGATTTGAACCTCATAAGCTCCAATAGGTCGTCTCTATTTGCATAGTCTGAGTAAAGACCCTCTTTTAGCGCTCTACCGAACTCTTTGAAGAATGTCGCATATTTGTCTTTGTCGGCTTTGGCTAGTTTTTTGAGCTCGCCTAGTATTTTCTTTGTAGACGCTGTTTTTATCGTGGTTAGCAGTCTGTTTTGTTGCAATATCTCACGGCTGACATTGAGCGGCAAGTCTTCGGCGTCGATGATACCTCTAACAAATCTCATATATGTCGGCATTAGCTCCTTGTCATCGTCGGTGATAAACACACGCTTCACATAGAGCTTCACGCCCGCTTGATAGTCTACCCTGTACATATCCATCGGGGCTTTTTGCGGGATGTAAAAGAGCGTCGTATATTCGTGTGTACCTTCCGCTTTTGTGTGGATGTGTAGGAGCGGCTTGTCGTTGTCGTGGCTGATAGCGGAGTAAAACTCGTTGTACTCATCCTCGGTGATTTCGTTTTTCGCCCTTCTCCAAAGTGCGCTTGCTTTGTTGATTTGCTCTATGCTGGTCTCAGTCTTTCCATCTTCTAGGTATTTCTCTTTTTGCATAAATATCGGGAAAGGGATGTGGTCTGAGTATTTTTTGACGATGCTTTCGAGCTTCCATTGGCTTAGATACTCTTCTGCGTCGTCTTTGAGAGTTAGCGTGATTTCGGTGCCGTGCGTATCTTTTACACCCTCTTTGATTTCGTATTCGCCGCTTCCGTCTGATTCCCAGATGAACGCTTTGTCTTCGCCCGCTTTGCGGCTAAGTACGGAGACTTTGGAAGCTACCATGAATGCCGCATAGAAGCCGACCCCGAACTGTCCGATAAGGTTGCTATCTTTTTTGGCGTCGCCCGTTAGCTTCTCGATAAACGATTTTGTGCCGCTCTTTGCGATGGTACCGAGTGATTCGACCATATCTTCATCGTTCATGCCGATACCCATATCGCATATTTTGATGGTTTTTGCATCTTTGTTATAGGTGATTTCTATTTTGCCGTCACCAGAAAACTCTTTGTATTTTTCATCGGTTAACGCTAGATATCGGAGCTTGTCCATAGCGTCTGAGCCATTGGAGATTAGCTCTCGCAAAAATATGTTTCTATCGGAGTAGAGAGAGTGTATCATCAGGTTTAGCAGTTGTTTAATTTCGGTTTGGAATGCATGTTTTGCCATTGTAAACTCCTAAAGTTGATAATATAAAAGTAAAGTGTAAAACAATTTTAGCAGAGTTAATCTTTAAGTGCTAATTTTTTCATCTCGGCTTTGGAAAAATAGTGCGAAATGAGTGCCATCGTAGCATAGCTGAATACCAATGCAAGGCTCACCCCCTCTAGTGTCGGCAAAAACTGATATACGGCAAAAGCGTAAACGACAAACAGCACGCTACCTGTCGCCCTCACGCTCATAGACAAAAAGAAGCTATCAAGCGACTTTAGCACCGCAACCTGATAGGTATTGAGTGCCACAAAAAAAGGGGCAGTGGAGAGGATAATAAGCGGTACATATGACGACAAGTAGCTATCGCCAAAAAGCCAAGATATGAGCGGGCGTCCAAAAACAGCGGAAAATGTGAGAGCCCCCAAGCCAGCTAAAGTCGCATAAAAAAAGGCAAATCTATTAAGCCTCTTTATCCGCTCAAACTCTCCTTGCTCTACTAAATACGAAAGCTCCGGCAGTATGAATTTGACTATCGGGAAAACAAAAATCGATATAAAATACATAAAAAAGCTTTTTATCACCACCTGAAACTCGCCCAAAGCCTCAAGCGAAATCATCTTGCCGACAAACAAAACCGCCAGATAAAGTATAAGTATCCCAAAAACAAACTCGGCGCCGCCGAATGCGGAGTTTTTCAAAAACGCTTTTAGCCTATCGTCAAATGAGGGCACAAAAAAAGCGGGTTCCGGATGCGCTCTACTCTTTCTCACCCACACATATACGGCGACGCTCAACATCCCAAGCGGAGCGGCTAGATACAAAGCGTCCACCCCCGCAATCCCAAGTAGATAATAGACGGCGTAAAACCAAGCTATGAGGGCGAGAGGCTCGATGACCGTCACGACATTGGTGTCGGCATAGAGCCTGTACATCCCAAGCTGATTGGAAAAATATGTGTATATTGCAAAAGCTGCGAACATGAGCGCCAAATACCAAAAGCCAACCCCAAAGTTCGCCGCACGGAGGATAAAAAACGAGGACGCAAGCCCTATCAGTGTGACAGCAGCTATGATAATACGAAAGAGATTTAGCATATCGGCTGCGTTTGCCCCCTTGTTGTAGGCGACGGTCATTGAGGCACGAAATCCAATGAAGAGCAGCATAAATAGCCCCACAAGGTCCAAAACGCTATAAAAAACCGCCAAATCCTCTTTTCCAAAGAGCGACGCCCCGAGGCTTTTGAACCACAGCGATACGACGATGGAGGTAGTCGTGAAAAAAATGCTTAGAATAAACACCTTTTTCAAAGCTTTTTCGCTTTTTTCATAAAAAGTGCAAACCCCCGCTCTTCCCTAGCCCCGACCTCGTAACTAATGAGCTTTAGATACTCTTTTGCATCTCGAATCTTAAGTCCTTTTTGTCTAGCCTCTCGCTCCATTACATAGTGCGGAATGCGGATTTTTGAACGGTTAAACTCATATGAGAGCTTTTTGTACCGCTCACCGTGACGATTGAAGCAAAACCTCCCAAACACAAAAGGCAACCCCGTCCTAGCATGCCACTCGTGCGCCAAATCTATGTATTCGCTAGGGTTTTCAAGATATTTTGAGAGCGCCTTGTCGCCGATGAACACCTCGCCCTCCAGCCCCAACACACGGGCAAGCCTATTTGATGTAGCCGACTCATTGTCGCTTTTGTAAGCCCCGGGTCTGACAACTACGCTTTTGACCGCACTCTTTGCCACTATCCCACTAGCCGTCCTATTGCCCCTCGTGCTCTCCACGGACGAGACAAATGCGGCGTCCACAAGCCCTCTGCGAAACATCTCGTTTATCTTTGACGGATACGAGCCGCGCTTGGTACTTTGAAGCGTCTGCGACAGGCTCTTTGGCCTTCTCTTTAGAAAAAACCGGAACGGTAAAAGGTTTAGATACGAGATATTGGCGATATTCACGGGCTACTTTCTTTTTTCGTTTATTTTAACTCCGATTGGCTTTTTAATCCAAACTTTTGTACCATAAAACTAAAAAAGGGTTGCCTTGATAAAAGTGGAATTTCTAGGTCCGATAGGGCTTGCGGATATGCAGATAGAGGCGGCGACGCTATCGGAGCTGGGCGCAAAACTGCAAGAAAAAGATGAACTAAAAGCGTGGCTGACAAACTCTGCAATAGCGGTCAACGATACGCTGGTTAGCGACAAAAATATGCCGCTCAAAGACGGCGACAAGGTATCCATACTCCCTCCGGTGTGCGGCGGATGAGCGGGCTTTCACTCCATAACGGCTCTCTGGAAGTCGAAAAAATCTTCAACGCTTGGCACGAAGAGTACAAGAGCCAAAACTTCGGCGCATTCATCACATTTGTCGGCATAGTCAGAGACGAGGACGGTATCGAGGGGTTGAGCTTTGACATATACGAGCCTATTCTAAACTCTTGGTTTAATGAGTGGCAGACGAAAGCCAAAGCGCAAAACGCCCTGATACTCATGGCACACTCAAAAGGGGATGTGCCGCTGCATACAACTAGCTATATAGCCGCCGTCCTTAGCCCAAAACGCAAGGTAGCGCTGGCGCTCATCAACGATTTTGTGGAGGACTTCAAGGCCAAAGCCCCAATATGGAAATACGACTTAAGAGACGGCAAAAGGGTATACGCAAAAGATAGAAGCACGGCACTTCCGGCAGCAGGACTGCTATCGTGACAGAACAAATGGCGCAATTTTTTGTCGAGATGGTCAACGACTGGGGATATATCGGGATTTTTGTCCTGATGACGCTAGAGAGCACGGTATTTCCAATCCCTAGCGAACTTGTGATGATACCTGCGGGGTATCTGGCACATCAAGGCGAGCTAAGCCCGACACTCAGCGTCATAGCCGGAACAGCAGGGAGCCTAGCTGGAGCAATGATAAACTACATAGTATCTCGCAGATATGGTAGAAGCTTTCTGTGGAACCACGGCAAAAAAATCCTAGTATCGCGCCGAAGGTTGGCACAGATGGACTACTTTTTCCGCAGATACGGCGAAGTGACTACATTTCTAGGTCGCCTCACCCCCGTCGCCCGCCACTATATCTCCATCCCTGCGGGACTGGCAAAGATGAGGCTATGGCGGTTTATGCTATTTACCTCCCTTGGGGCGTTCGTTTGGATGGTGGTATTGACGGCTCTCGGATACTTCATCGGCAACAATCTGGCCGAAATCAAACAATACACGCACCTATTCGGCTACGCTGTGATAGCTCTTTCGATAGCCGTCGGGCTTTACTATTACTTCAACAAAAGAGCAAAAATTGCAAAAAACTGACGAGCTGTACAATAAGGCAGCAAACGCTTTCAATGCCGGTGATTATGAGGGGGCGAAGTACTGGGCGAACAAATGTCTAGCAGTCGATAAAAAAGAGTTTCGAAGCCTAAACCTACTCGGGGTTATATTGGCCATGGAAGGCAAGAGCGAAGCGGCGGCAAACGCCTATCAAAAGTCCTTGGAAGCAAACCCTAGAAACCCTCAAACCATCAACAATCTAGCAAATCTACTCTCAAAAGAGGGGGAGCTACAAAAAGCGGCAAGCCTCTATCAAAATGCGATTGTCTTGGACCCTGGATTTCTCACCGCAAGGCAAAATCTGGCAAAAACATTACTAAAGCTTGGCAATTTTGATGAGGCTATAAGCGAAGCGGCAAAGTGTTTTGAGCTTGATAGCACAGACGGCTCTTCGCTAATCACACTCGGAAATGCGCTCAGACAGAAAAAAGAGTACGAAGCCGCCCTAGAGGCTTACACCATCGCTCTTGGATATCCAAAAAGCCAAAAAGACGCTCTCATAGAACTGGGGCTGCTAAAATCAGAGCAAAAATTGCACGACGAAGCTTTGGGGTATTTCGTCAAAGTGCTACAGCTAGACCCAAATCACGCAGCCTCATACTGCAATATCTCAAGTATCCTCATCGACAAAGGGCAAATCTCGCAAGCCAAGGGCGCCATCATCAAAGCATTTGAGCTAGACCCAAATGACGCCGTAAGCCACATAAATCTAGGTGTGCTACTCAATTGGGAAGGGAAGAGGGAAGAGGCGAAAAACGCTTTTGCCAAGGCGATAGAGCTAGGCGATCCAAAAAACGCCGCAAAGACAAACCTAGGGCTCATGCTAATGGCGGAGGGCGACTATGAAAACGGGTTTGCACTGTACGACTACCGCCCAAAAACAGGTCTCATCTGCGATGCCCCCGTATACGGCGGAGAAGAGCTGGAGGGCAAAACGCTACTTGTCTACCACGAACAAGGGTTTGGCGATACCATCAATTTCGCAAGGCTACTAAAACACAAAAAACTAAGCGGCGCAAAAATAATATTCTCGCCACAAGAGCCGCTCCTATCGCTATTCAAAGCCTCGACGCTAGGCGTGTCCGTGATGAGCCAAGATGAGATAACGGCGCAAAACCCTCATTTTGACTACCATACTAGCCTCGTTGATTTGCTCCGCACCCTTGAGGTAAGGGCGGATGCCATCCCGCAAAATATCAACTACATCATAACTGACGCAAAAAAAGCGGAGCAATTTGCTTCCAAACTTGATACCAAAAAGCGAAAAATCGGGCTTGTCTGGAGCGGTAACAAGCAGTATCTAGGAGATGTACTCCGCTCAATAGACTACAAGCTCTTTGGAGCACTCAAAAACCCCTCCGTACAGTTTGTCTCGTTACAAAAAGAGTGCGAGCCCCTAGAGCTAGAAACCCTCAAAAATGAGCTTGATATACTAGATTTTAGCGTGGAACTGGAAGATTTTTCGGACACGGCAGCACTCATATCCTCGCTTGATATGGTGATTTCGGTGGATACCTCGGTTGCACACCTAGCCGCTACGATGGGTAAACCGACATGGATACTTCTGCCCCTCGCCGCCGACTGGAGATGGGGGACTGGCGGTGAGACAACGCCGTGGTATGAAAACGTTAAGCTGCTTCGCAAAGGTGCGGATGAAGAGTGGAGCGATGTCCTTGCAAAAGTGGCAAACAGTCTAAACGATAAATATTAATCTTTTAGCTCATCCCTTAATCTTGCAAGCTCACGCCTAAAGCCTTCGCTATCGCCGTAATCAAAAAAGTTTTGGTATTTTGAATGCATATGCTTCATATTTTCGGCATGCTTTATCTGATCTGTCACCCCCTTTTGGTACAAAAAATTCACACAATTCCCAAAGTTTTTA
>CAZVTM010000047.1:0-257 GCA_964630205.1 uncultured Helicobacter sp.
TTTTTAGCTTGGGGAAATTGTAAGTTGTTTGTACCAAATATTGTAGACGGGTCATCATCTGTATGGTCTCAACCCGTGCTGGAGTTTTTGTCATTTGGGCTTGGTATCGTAAATCCAGATGAGATTAGAGACCACAAGCTATATCACAACAGGCTCTCACTAGATTTTTTGGCTAGAAAAAGTGGACTACGAGTCAAAGAGCATAGATATTTTCAACTTTGGATGAACAACTTTTGCATATTCTCAAAAGCCTAAAA
>CAZVTM010000047.1:340-1980 GCA_964630205.1 uncultured Helicobacter sp.
GAAACTTGCAGGGCTCAACTATATAGCTGTCGGTGCAGTGGCTTTTATGGTCGCCACACTTGTCAACTACTTACTCTCTATCAAGCATGTTTTTGAAAGTGGTATACGTTTTGAGAAGAAGATGGAGCTCTTTTGGGTCTATGTCGTAAGCCTAGTCGGGATGGCGATAGACCTAGCCACACTATATATCTGCATCGACGTAACTGGTGTAGAAATGATGGCTAGCAAGCTGGTTGCTACCGGTGTGGTCTTTTTTTGGAACTACTACGCTAGAAAACGTTTTGTGTTTAAAGCCACTGCATAAGCTTTCGCAAGCGCTTTAACTCCAAAGCGCCAAAAGGCGCTCTAAGCCCGTTTAGCTCCCAAGCTTTTTTGTCTTCTTCGTATGCTCTCTTGCGAGCCTCCAGTCCTGCTCCGCTGGCTCCACCTGTTCGCATCTTGACAAGCGTCTTTGGTAGATATGCCACCTTTGCCAAGCCAAAGTGCATCACCCTGAGCATAAACTCATAATCGGCCGAAATCCTGAGGCTATCATCAAAATATCCAAATCGCTCATATACTTCACGGCGGACAAAAAAGCTAGGGTGCGGCGCCTGCCACCCCCAGCGAAAGGCATTTGGTACATACTCGCCACTCCTCCATCTTCTGACTATTTTTGAGGTATCTTTTTCATCTACGTAGTCTAAATCAGCATACACAATGTCCGCCCCGCTACTCTCAAAAAGCCAACATACATCAGCCAAAGCATTATCGTATGCATAAAAATCATCGGAATTTAGGATACCTATCACATCGCCACTAGATGATTTAACACCTATATTCATCGCGTCATATATACCTTTGTCTGAAGCACTAATGAGTTGAGAAATTTTGGATGAGTAATTTTGGATAATTCTAAGTGTATCATCAGATGAAGCGCCATCTTTGATGATATACTCTAGTTCTATATTTTTTTGAGCTACAACAGATTCTACTGTCTGCAGGATAGTCTTTGAGCTATTAAAGCTAGGCGTAATTATCGATATTTTCAACGACTAACCACAAAAGAGCCAAGCACCAGCATATCCATCTTTGTTCGCAAAAAGCAATCAAGAGCGTGAGCAGGCTCGTTGACTATCGGCTCGTTTTCGTTGAAAGAGGTATTTAGCAGTATCGGCACGCCCGTCTTCTCGTAAAAACGAGATATAAGGGCGTGGTACAAAGGCTCTACGTTGGCATCTACGCTTTGAAGCCGACCTGTACCATCCACATGCGTCACGGCTGGGATTTTGGACCTCATTGACTCCTTTATCACAAAGACCTTTTCCATAAATGGCACATTATCGTCTTGTTCGAAGTAATCGGCGACTCTCTCTTTTAGTATCGAAGGTGCAAACGGTCTAAATGACTCTCTACGCTTGATTTTTAGATTTAAAATATCTTTGGCATCATCTCGCCTAGGGTCAGCTATGATAGACCTGTGACCGAGTGCACGAGGACCAAACTCCGCTCTTCCTTGAAACCAGCCGATAACACCACCTCCGATAAGACAATCGGTAACTCTATCCAACAAGGCATCTTGCGATAATTTTTCATACGACACGCCCTGCGTACTTAGATACGCCTCTACCTCATCATCAGTAAACTTTGTGCCAAGATAG
>CAZVTM010000047.1:2016-4177 GCA_964630205.1 uncultured Helicobacter sp.
AAGACGGTATTTAAGACCCAAAGTGCGGCGCCTATAGATGTACCCGCGTCGTGCCCTGCAGGCGGAATATACAGCCCTTCAAAAGGGGTATTGGCAAGTATTTTACCGTTGGCTACCGAGTTTTGCGCTACACCGCCGGCAATGCATACGTTTTTTTGCCCCGTTCTTGCGTGAAGCGCTCTCAATATATGGAATATTACCTCTTCACACACCTTTTGTATGCTTGCCGCCATATCCCTATGGTAGTCGCTTAGAGGTTCATCTTTGCTTCTTGCAGGCCCAAACTCTCGTATCAGCTCATCGGAGTATAGTACACCTATTTTTGGTTCGCCGCCTGCCCAACTCATCTCAATGCCCTCTTTTGGATGTCTGAAATATTTTTCTTCAAGTCTAAACAGTCCGTCATCCGTCAGTTTGATTGTTTTAAATATTTTATCGACGTATTGCGGCTTACCATATGGTGCTAGACCCATAACCTTGTACTCGTCGCCGTAGTTCATAAATCCTAGCCACTGCGTAAAAGTCGTATAAAATACGCCTAGAGAGTGCGGATAATTGACAACATCAAGCGTCTCAATCGTATTGCCATTCCCCATGCCTATCATCGTAGATGCAAAGTCGCCGAAGCCGTCTATCGAGAGTATCGCCGAGCTTTCAAAAGGCGAAGCAAAAAATGCGCTAGCCATATGGGCTTTGTGGTGTTCTACATTGACAATTTCTGCCTTTATGACAGTCTCGTCTACCCCCAATGCTTTTGCTAGCTCGCCTTTTAGCGAGCCTCCGACTTTTTTTGCATTCGTCAGTCTGTCGATGATTTTTGAAATACTGAAGTTGTGCGTTAGTGAATAGACCGCTTTTTTGAAAAAGTTTGCATTAGGGTCTCTTGAAATGGCTATATAGTCAACATCTGCAATGCACATGCCGCACTCTGAGAGACAAAACTTTATAGCCTCGCTAGGCATCCCCGCCCAGTGCTTGATCCGTCTGATGCGCTCCTCTTCAATAGCGCAGATTAGTTCCCCATCTCTTATAATTGCCGCCGAAGCGTCGCCATGGTAAGCGTTTAGTCCAAGTATTATCATTGATTTGCCTGTAAGATTTTTTCATATTCTAGCAAAAGCCTACTGGATACTGATTTGAGAGAATAATCTTGTGATAGCTCAAAGGCATTTTGCGACATTCCGGAAAGATCTGATGAAAGCATGCTCTCTATGCCATTTGCGATCGTAGTAGGCTCATTATTATCTATGACCATGCCAGCCATAGCCTCATCTATCTCCCCAAAATGACAAGCCCTCGAGATGAGCACCGGTAGTCCATGTGATATAGCCTCTAGCGCTACGAGGCTGAGCACCTCTGAGTGTGATGGTACGACTAAAAAGCTAGACTTTTGATAGAGCTCCAGCTTCTCCTCTTTGCCGACAAAACCGACAAACTCAACCCTACTAGTCACACCTGCCGTATGAGTCAGAGCCATCATCTCATTTTTGTATGCCACCTCGCCGTCACCTGCAACTATTAGCCTCACATTTGGCAATCCTTTGAGAGCTAAAACAAGTCTATCTAGCCCTTTTATCGGATGGATACGACCTACAAATAAAATAATCGGTTCGTCAGGAAAAGATGATTTTGGATTTGATTGCATAGTCTCTATGCCATTAGGCAAGACAAAGCACGGTTTATTTGGGACAAATTTTGCTATTTGGTTTTTTTCGTTTTCTGTAATGGCGTGGATGACGGTAGAGTTTTGGAAGCTATATTTTTCTAGTAGCTCCCAATAAATCTTTTTTTTGAGGGCCTTTCTAGCCAGTGCATCAGCCTCCACCATGCCATGAGGAGATATTACATACGCAACATCTGCACTTTTTGCTATTTTGGCGGCTATAAGGTGCGGATATAGCCACATACCGTGAATATGGACGATGTCAAAGTTTTTTATTTCATTATAAAGCGCCCTTTTGAGTGCAGGCGAATACCGCCAGCTAGTATATGAGTCAAAAAATATGATATCTTTGTCGTCTAGTACCTCGTCGGGTATCTCGTCATTTTCTCTCCTAACACTCCAGAGCTGTATGTCTATGCCCAGATCTCTTAATGTATAAAATGAGTTTAGCACGGCAACAGTCGTCCCGCCCCATAAGCGAGACAGAGAGGGGATGAT
>CAZVTM010000047.1:4187-4591 GCA_964630205.1 uncultured Helicobacter sp.
AAGAGGAGTTTCATATCATTTTCTTCCAATTAAAAACCTAGCATATTTATCAATCAAAACAATCATAAGAAATATGAAGCCTAGACTTAAAATACGATGGATTATAGACGGCATAACAATATGCATACTCGAATAAGAAGAAACCAGTAGCATTGGAATAAATTGATGTGTTGACAAAATAACAATCGTATGTTTGCCGACAAACTGAAAAAGCCAAATCTTTTTGAGTTTTTCTGAAAAATAGAGCGTCAGCAATATTCCACTGGATACTACTACATAATTCAACGGCATATCCAAAAACCTACCGTATGAGTCTGCAGAATAATCGTGGTAATTCATATTAAAATAAATGCAAAAAGCAAAAAGCAAAGAAATGGCAACCATTGCCCATACCCTTAAGCTGG
>CAZVTM010000047.1:4748-6939 GCA_964630205.1 uncultured Helicobacter sp.
TTTTTGACAAGTAGCCATAAATACGCATAAATAGTTAGTACAAACAGATGTGCAACAAACCAAAGCGCACTATTGTAGCCTGTTCCAAAAACTATAAAATCAAAGATACTGGAAAAATCAAAAGATGCACTCTGGAAGAAAAGTGCAAAAGTCAAAAAAATACCAAAAAAATAGTAAGGCACCAAAAGTGTTCTAAATTTATTTACAAAAAGCTCCATCGGGCTTTTGTTCACATTAAAAACCATTCCTGATAGTACAAAAAACAATGGGACATGAAAGGCGTAAATTAGATTCATAGCTAAAGTCGGAAGATTTGTGTGTCCAATGACAACCAATATTATCCCAAATCCCTTAGCCGCATCAATCATCGGTATTCTAGAAATTGACATCGCTATACAAACGCCCTCGCCTGTTTCATATCTCTCTCCTCAAAATCAAAAGCGTAGCAGTTTGCGCTCAAACCAGCATGGATGCCCTCTACTAGGAATTTGCCAACTGTTCCAAGCCAGATATCGCGTTCTAGTGCTAAGACATATCCAGTATTTGGAGCCAAAATCATCTCATGTGCGCATCCCACTCTATCCGATGCCACCACCGGCATACCGTAATATATAGCCTCTTCCACCACTAGTCCCCACGGCTCGATTAAAGACGGGAGTAGTAATACATCGTGACTCTCATATAGCTCTCCCATTTTATCATTTGGTATGTGGCCTAGAAATTTCACATTACATGGGGCGTCTGCCTTCAACATATCCTCTTGCGGTCCGCTACCCGCAATCGAGAGCGAAAAGTGTGGCAAATCTCTAAAAAGCATAGTCAAAAATGATATGTTCTTTTCAGGTGAGAGTCTGCCAACGAATAGGAATTTTCCACTAAATTTTCTATCTATTGCGATGAGCTTTGGCTTGTGAAATATCCCTACACCACCAGTATGCATACACTCACCATCAAATTTAAGATGTCGCATCAGATTTTCTTGAGACTGTCCTGAGACTAGGGCTTTTGAGATTCTAGAGACAAAGAGTCTTTTGATCCAATATTTAATGCCACTCTTCGCCCCTTCATGCTCCGATGACTCCACCAAGACTAAATTTTTAGATTTTGGCGATAAAAAAGCGCATATCCAATACTCTAGCGAGTCCCAGCCACAAATAAGTAGCTTTTTGTGTTTGATAGCAAAAATATGCTTGACTAGCCTTAGCGCTCTGCCAATAGAACCTCTCTCAAACTCTCCATCAGACAAAAATAGATGCTCAAAAGCCATTTCGCCAGCTGTAAAATCTGCAGTACGAATCGTAGAGCCACGCCCTATAAATATCACAAATATTTTTGACTTTTTAGACACCTCATTCCATAGATTTATCTTGTAAAAAGCCGGGATGTTGGTGACGATGAGGCTATCGTATGTCAAATCTTCTTACCAATAACTCTTTTGACATAAAACTTCGCAAGCGTCCATAGATGAATGAGCTCAAGTACGGCCCTTGGAGCCACACGGTTTCGTACTCTATTTTTGTGGTACTCCTCAAATATCTCCAAGAACCTCCCTGTACCGCATCCGCCGTCCCTCCATGCCGCCACATCAATATCTCTTAGCACTACATCAGGAAAGTCACGATATGCCCTAAGTAGCAACTCATAGTCCATCGAAAATTTATTTTCCACATCAAAGAGCCCATATTTGTCAAAAAATCTGCGATGCATAAAAAGCCCCTGATGAGGAAGAGCCATACGAAATAGCAAATCTCGTTTTTTAAAACCTACCACATCTGTCTTCGCAAACTGCTTGCCGTCCATATCGATCCTGATGATATTGCCGCATACCAGCTCGTCTCTACTTGTATCAACTCCCTCCATCATCATGGTCACGGCATCAAAGGATAGAAAATAATCATCAGCTCCCAAAAAGTACAGATAATCGCCCTAGCTAGCTCTCACACCCTTGTTAAAAGCATCGCTTATCCCTCTATCACTCTCGCTCACCCAGTACGCTATCTTGTCTTCATACTTTTTGATAATCTCAACTGTTCCATCCGTGGAGCCACCGTCTATGATGATGTATTCTATGTTGTCATAGGTTTGATTGATGACACTCTTGATAGCTTGTTCTAAGTAGTTTTTGCAGTTATAGACAACGGTAACCACTGATACTAGTGGAATTTTTACTGCTTGCATATATACCACTCCA
>CAZVTM010000048.1:0-6638 GCA_964630205.1 uncultured Helicobacter sp.
GAAATTGTAAGTTGTTTGTAGCAAATATTGTAGACGGGTCATTACGAGCGGCCACTCTGTTTTTCATAGGGCGGCAATAGATGCCATAGAGCGGACAAAAAGTTACGCCGCCAAGTTCTATGCCGCTCCCGCTTGAGCTTAGTTTTACGCCCACCTTTGAGCTTAGCAAGGCTTAAGAGAAGGCTTTTACTTTGTCCTAAAAGCCTCATCTCCAAACCTTATTTTTTGCCCTTCGGTGAGAGCAAACTCTATCTGTCCTTTGCCAAAGAGCATTGCGATGGACGAGCCCATCTCGAATCTGCCTATTTCATCCCCTTTTTTGAGCGTGACATCCTCGTAGTGGTATAGCGAGTAGACATCTTTGTCGGCGTTTGTCTTGACTCTCTCATCCCAATTTATCACTATTCTGCCGACATTGAGAGCGCCCACAAATACCATGTAGAACACCCCAAAAGAGGCTTCAAGGGCAAGTACTACACGTTCATTTTTGGCAAAGAGCGCATCTATAGAGTTTAGGGCGGGGTCGTTGACCGGATACAATGCGCCCGGGATATGCAGGGCGTAGAGTACTTTTGCGTCGCACGGGGCGTGAAATCTGTGATAGTCTTTTGGCGAGAGATATAGATTTGCAAAGTTTCCGCCCTCTAGCGCTGCCGCCTTTTCATCGGAGTTTAGCAGCTCGGCGATTCCGTAGCTTTTGCCTTTTATCTGCAGTATTTGCCCGTTTTCTATAGTTCCAAAATTTGTCACCTTACAATCAGCGGGAGCTACTAGCGAGTTTTCACCCCCTTTTAGCTCTCTTGGCTTTACGAGTTTTCTGGTAAACAGCGCATTTAGACTTTTGTAGCTCTCTATAGGCTCGTGTTCATCTAGCGAGATGTCAAAGATGCGAATATATGTTTTGTTGATTAGGTTTTGTATCGAAGGTGAAAATTCGGTATCTGCGAAGCGTCCGAACTGTTTTGAGATAAAATGCGAAAACATAAGGTAACCTTTTTTAAAATTAATACAATTATAATCTATGAAAGCGGAAAGTAAAGGAGCGCAGTGAAAGATACTGTTTTTGTCGCTAGATTGAACGATGATGCGCTCGATATTACCCTCTTGGGAGAATGGAGTACGCCTACGCTCAAGAGCAAAATGGATGCCCTGAATTCTACGGTAAACTCCGCATCGGTTTGTCGTGTGCGGATTGATTTTTCAAATCTCACTTCTTTGGACAGCGCTTCAGCCTTGTTTTTCAAAGGGCTAAAACAGAACAATGCAAAAGTAAGACTTTTAGGATTCTCACCCAAAGCAAGGTCGCTTTTTAGGCTTATAGTCAGGCATACAAGGGCAAAATCAGAATATAACGACACCATAAAGAGAACGGTTTTGGACAGTCTTGGCTATAGGGTTCATTCAAAGATTTCCGATTTCCTATCTTACGCCGAGTTTTTCGGAAGGCTTATCATTTACTCCAAGGGTTTATTCAAAGGGCGCAACTTTCGACTGCGCTCGGTGGTAAAACATATCGAAACATCATCTATTACGGCGCTTCCCATAGTGGCTCTTAGCGCTTTTCTTATAGGTGTCGTCGTTACATATCAAGGGGCATTGCAACTCGAGAGATTTGGCGCAGCGATATTTACCGTTGATTTGGCGGGTATATCTATTACTAGAGAGCTGGCTCCGCTGCTTACCGCCGTTGTTATAGCTGGCCGTAGCGGGGCTAGCTATACCTCCGAGATAGGGGTCATGAAAATCACCGAAGAGATAGATGCGATGAGGGCGATGGGACTTAGTCCATATTATTTTCTTGCTTTCCCTCGTATTTTGGCGCTTACTTTTACCCTTTGGCTTGTGATATTTTTTGCGGATACGGTCGCAATCATGGGGGCTATGGTTGTGGCAAAACTACAACTTGGAATCAGTTATAGCGAGTTTTTGGATAGATTGCATACTACACTGGCTTTGAAGCATATTTTGGTCGGTGTTTTGAAAGCCCCGTTTTTTGCCTTCTTGATTGCATCTATAGGGATTTTTAGGGGGCTACAGGTTCAAAAAAATAGCGAAAGTATAGGGATAATGACTACACACAGCGTCGTTAACTCCATCTTTGCGGTCATAGCTTGCGATGCTCTTTTTGCCGTTATGTTTACAAGGCTTGGGATATGAGTATAGTCAGAGCCGTCGATATTACAACCCGCTTTGGAGACAGGGTTGTTCATGACTCCATATCGTTTGAGGTGGAAGAGGGTGAGATATTTACCGTCATAGGGTCGTCAGGGGCAGGGAAGTCTACCCTTTTGAGGGAGCTTATTATGCTTGAGCGCCCTTATTCTGGGAATATTGAGATACTTGGACGAGATATTTTGAGCATGGATGAACCGCAAGCAAAAGATTTTTCAAAAAACTGGGGGGTATTGTTTCAATCATCGGCTCTATTTTCCTCCCTAACGGTAGAAGAGAATATTACCCTTGTGCTAAAAGAGCATGCCGGACTTGACGGTGTATTTGCCAAAGAGCTTGCCGGATACAAAATTTCCCTTGTCGGACTCCCATCTTTTTCGGCAAGTCTATATCCGGGGCAGCTATCCGGCGGTATGAAAAAAAGAGCCGCTCTCGCTAGGGCGCTTGCCCTTGAGCCGTCACTCCTCTTTTTGGATGAGCCCACAAGCGGCCTAGATCCTATATCTTCAAGGGGTTTTGACGAGCTGATACTCTCCCTCAAGGGTGCTTTGGGGCTCACTTTTGTTATAGTTAGTCATGATGTGCATACGGTTACGGATATTTCCGATAAAATAATGGCTTTACACGGCGGCGAAATAGTATTTTTGGGTAAACCGCAGGATGCGGTTGCCGATAAACATCCGTTCTTGAAAAGCTTTTTTGATACTAAATAAGGGGCCAATAGGTGGAAAGTAGAGCCAATTATACGCTTGTCGGTATTTTTGCCGTTGTGTTTTTATTTGCGTTTGCGCTTTGTCTCCTTTGGTTTGGCAAGTTTGGCATTAAAGACGAATACGATCTATATCGTGTCTTTGCTACCGAGTCGGTATCGGGGTTGAATATAGAGGCTCCAGTAAAGTATAGAGGCGTCGTAGTCGGCAAGATATATGAGATAAAAATAAATGAGCAAAATAGTGAACTTATTGAGCTTGTCTTAAAAATAAAGAAGGGAACTCCGATAAGGACAAGTTCCGTGGCGGCGCTCAAGCCACAGGGTGTTACGGGGCTTAGCTTTGTCGATATCAAGCCCGGAGACGGCAAATCGCCGCTTCTCGTTGCAGACGGCTCAAAAATGCCGACGATAAAATATAGTGAATCTATTTTTAGCAAGCTTGATTCATCTTTTTCTAGTATAAGTGACAAGATGGCTAGTATTTTGTTCAAAGTGGATTCTGCTTTGAGCGATAAAAATATGGAAGAACTATCAAAAACTATCCAAAATCTTCAAAAAATAAGCGCCCAGCTTGCCCTGCTAACCGAGGAATCCAGAGGCTTGCCTACGGAAACAAAAGAGGTGTTAAAAAAGCTTTCGATTACTATAGATTCAGCCAACGGCACTATCACAAAAATGGACAATGCAATCAAAAGGGGCGATTTTGACTACAAAAAAGATGTACTCAAAGTGACAAATGAGGCCGAAAAACTTCTAGCCGATATGAGGGCTCTAGTTGTGGAGTCAAACGCCATGGTGAAGGATTTGCAAAAAAATCCAAGCTCTATTATTTTTGAGCAAAAACAGATGCAAAGAGGACCTGGGGAGTGACAATGAAAGAGGGCGGAATTTTTAAAATATCTCTTTTTGCCGTAATGCTTGCTTTGTTGACGGGGTGTTCAAGTAAGAGCGATATCGTGTTTTATATGCCGTCTATAAAATCCGCCCCCGACTCTGTCAAAAAAGCGGATATAACGTCTTTTGAGAGTGCATCCTATCTTGCCTCCGATAAAATCTGGTACAAGAAAGATGGGTTGTTTTTGCATTATAGCCGCTCATTTTTGGCAAAGACCCCGAAAGAATACTTGACGGACGTACTTGAAATCGGCGGGTTTGACGGAAAAATAGCGATAAGGCTTATAGATGCCTATCAGCTCTATGGAGATGGTGAAAGCTCTTATCTATTGACCGCCTCGGTTGAAGTCGAAAGTGGTCTTGATAAAAAAAGATATCGAATGTTTAATATCAAAAAGGATGGGTTTGGGATTGGTCCATCAGAAGCGGTAAAAGGTTTTGAGGCTGCCGCCTACGAACTGAACGAAAAAATAAAAACTGAATTTGGCGGTAAGGGCAAATGAGAAAAATATTATTAGTTATCGGACTGTCGGTATCGCTTTTTGCGCAGATTATAGGGTCTGAATTTTTGAAACTGGAAAAAGACGGCCTTACTATTACCGATGAGGCTAAGTTTCTTGCTTATTTAAAAGGGTTAGATGATCCGCAGATCATCTCGCAATACAGAGAAATACTACATCCTATAGATCTTTTCGGAAATGCCCAAAATACTCTCGTAAACGTGGATAGCTACGAACAGGCTTTTAAAAATCTAAGGCTCATTTATTCAAAGTTATACCTAAAGGATAAGCCTCAAAATATAGACAGACAAATATCTGCACTAAAAGAGAAACAAGCCGCCATAGTGGCACTGCTGCTATCGCTCCAAAGTAAAAATCTATACGATGCGGATATTATTCCGATAATTTTCGAGTACAGAAAAATAGATAGAAAGCTGTTAGAGCTTGATATAGAAAAAGAGTCGCTTGCAAAAAGCAGAAATGCGCTCATAGATGCCATCGTCAAAAAAAAGCTTCGATTTGAGAGCGACGATATCGATTTGAAATCTAAAATTTCTGCCTTCAAAGAAAGACTGAATGAATTAAAAAAAGAGAGCGATGGGGCAAAAAACGAAGCCAAAAAAGAGAGGCTGGCGATACAAAGCTCTATTCTCTCTTTTAAACTCAAAATATATGAGATGAAGTCTGATTTTTTAGAAAAGATAAGGCTATTAAAAAAAATCAAATCATCAAAAGAGGCCACAAAGGAGAAAGAGGCGCTTGATACTCTGCTTTCTAAAACATATGAACCGATATATCTTGCCGATGCCGACAAAAAAAACGTAGAGTTGCTAGCCGAGTATGATAGGGAAAAAATAGCGTTTGAGGGAAATAAAAGCGAAACAGAACTGGATACTCAGGTTTTGGAGAGGGTGTTCAAATCTTTCGACGATTCGTTGCCGGCAAAGACAAGCGGATATTTCGAGGGGGCTTACGACGCTTTTATAAAAGTGATAGACACCACGCTCTTTATTTCAAATAATGTTGATATAAAAGTAAAAACGGTCATAGGGGTTTTATTTTCGCTCTCTCTTGTTTATCTCGTGAAGGTATGGCTTACTCTCAAGGCTGTTCCGACGTATTTTGATAGGGCGTATAAAGACGGCGGACATTCTGAACATATTAGATTTATTATCTCGAAAATCATAAATATAAGCGCCTATATCGTGATGTTTTTTCTCATATTGGGCGGTTTTGGCTTATCGCTTACCAATTTTGCGATTATCGTATCCGCATTATCGGTAGGTATAGGTTTTGGTTTGCAAGGGGTTGTATCTAATTTTATATCCGGAATTATCCTCCTTTTCGAAAACTCGATCAAAATAGGTGATGTCCTTAGCCTGCCGGACGGCAGAACCGGAGTGGTTACGTCCGTAAATCTGAGAACTACGAATATACGAACTCCAGACGACATAGATATATTAATTCCAAATTCAAGCGTATTTTCAGGACAGATAGAGAACCTTACAAAAGATAGCACTTTGGTTAGAAGAAGGGTCAAGTTTACCGTGGGATACGATACGGACACTGCCAAACTCCAAGAGATACTTGACAGAAAAGCAAAAGAACTCATGGGCGATAATTTTATAGAGGGGACAAAACTTCTAGTAACCGGGTATGGCAATTATGGCATAGATGTGGAGTATAGAGTTCTTGTGGATATGAAAAAACAAGCCGCAGAGATAGGGGATTTCTTGAAAGAATTTTTGGATGCTATTGTTGATGCAGGGATTGAAATACCGTATCCAAAATTGGAAATTATAAAATTTGAAGGTAATATAAAATGATTAGACACATTGTATTTTTTAAACACCAGGACAAACAAAAAGTTGATAAACTGTCAAATATGCTAATTGAACTGGAAGAAAAAATAGATTTTATAATCGATTTGGAAGTTGGTATAGACTTTTTGCATTCGGCCCGCTCTTTCGATTTGGCATTGACTGTTACTTTGCCGTCAAGGGAGCATTTGGGGCTTTATGCCGAACATCCAGAGCATTTGCCTATAGTCGAATGGGTAAAAGCAAACGGCTTTGAGAGTAAAGCCGTAGATTATGATGTGTAACAACATTATTATTAGTTTGACATTTTTTAACACTTGTGTCTGTTAAAATTACAAATAAAAATATAGGAATATTGAATGACCAATGCACTCATAGGTAGGCAGCCGATACTGAGCAAAAGCGGTGATATTGTTGCTTATGAGTTGCTTTTTTCGCTCCGGTTCAATCAACTATGCTACCGTTACCGACAATACTCTTGCGACGGCCAGCGTCCTTCTCAATGCGCTAAATTCGATAGGTTTAGATAGGCTAATAGGC
>CAZVTM010000049.1:0-6406 GCA_964630205.1 uncultured Helicobacter sp.
AAAAGCCCAAGTTATAGCAACCCACAGCTCCGCCTTCATCGCATGATTTTTGATACAAAGAGGCTACTTTATAGTAGTCTTGTTTTACGCCTTCACCTATAGTCTTTGTTATCATAGAGCTTTAGAGCATCATCTATTTTATCGGCGAATGCAAAAGGGGATAGAAGAAAAGAAGAAGCGAGGATGTTTTGTCTCAAATAAATGAACTAAACGGCTCCATTCACTCGGCAAAACTATCGCTTGAAGGGCTACTAAGGCTTGGCGAAAACTTTGAAGCCGGCTATAGAGGTGCCCAAAACGATATTATTGATACGATAAATTCCCTAGGTAACAGCATGTCGGCAAACAAGGTGCATATGCTCGAAATCCAAAAAAATACCGAATTTTTAAATGAAACCCAAAAGCAGTCACTAGAGAAACAAACAAGACTTTTTGAGGATCTAGTATCGCAAATATCAAAAATAGAGCAAATGCTATCCCTTAAGTACTCGCAAGACAAAGAGTTGCAAGACAGTGCAATCTCTAAAATAGAAGATAAGTTTGAAGAGACGAGAGACGGGCTTGCTCAGATAGCGAACATACTCAATAAGCTCAATGATACGATTTTGGCTTCAGAGATTGTGCCGTCTTCACACAAGACGGAAGATGACGATAAAAAAGGCTTTTTGTCTATATTGTTCGGTAAAAAATAATGCATATATTTTGGAGAAACTAAATGGCTGGCGGTGGCGATAACGGAGAAATGAATCCGTTCATTTCATATGTTGACCTTTTTTCATCTGTAATCCTTGTTCTTTTGCTTTTTGTGCTAATCATGTTTGTCAATGTCGGCTACTATATGCAGTTTAATTCAAAAAACGCCAAGGCACAAGCGGAACAAAATACTACGCTAGACCCGACACAGATATTGCAACAGCAAGAGATAAAAAAAGAGGATTTCAAAGAGAAGGAGAGGGTGGTAAGCACCCCTGAAGAGACAAACAATACCTCTCCGGTTCAAGGCGGTGAAACGGAAGGAAATACAATCACCAAAAAAACCGAGCGTACCGCAGCTGCGGAATTTAAAGAGCAAGATATGATGGTTGTATTCAAAAACAATGAATACTTCCTCTCAAAAGATACCGTAAGGCAGATTTCTGAAGCGATGGACAGAATTCTAAAAGAGAAGCCAAATGCGGTATTTTATATTAGTGTCGGCGACTCCAAAAAGCTCATAAGCTCTACGCAGACAAAACAGGTTTCGCTTGGTAGGGTGCTCAGTATAAAAAACAGTCTCGATGCGATACCAACCCTAAAAAACAAGATTAAAATAAACTACAAGCAGCCGGAACTTAGTGGTTACGATTTTGGATTTTTAAAAATAGAAGTTAAGTGAGGATACCTTGCCAAATATACTAAAATATTCATTTATAACAATCGCCGCAATGGGGATATCTTGTTGCGGACTGCTAGCAGCACAAACAGACTCAAAAGAAACCAACACTACAATATCAGCCGACTCAAATAATACCGATAAATACGTAGCTTTAAAATTGGATTTTTTGGCGGTAGATAAAAATAAAACCATAGAGACGAACAAAACAAAAGAGTCTGATAAAAAATTCGTTTTTGAAAATAACGCTACCCTTAAAATGTGCGTCACATCCGCAATCAAGTCAAACTACAGGGTAAAACAGGCAAAAGAGAGGGTGCTGCAGGCAGAGCATTCGACAAGGGAAGCATATGCCGACTTTTTACCGCAAGGAAGTGTAACGGTAACCGGAATACGCAAGGGGACAAAAGGTTTTGATATTCAAGAATATGAAGAGGCAAAAGGGGACGTTACCCTCACCTATAATATATTTTCATCGGGTATGCACGCCGCAACGGTAGCTAGAACCAAGATCACAAAAAGAGAGCAGGAACAAAGACTAAGAGGGACGATAGAAGAAGAGATCGGCAAACTCATCGATGCTTATTTTAGCGTAGTCTACAGTAGATTGGCGATTGAGGCAAACAGAAAAAATTTCGAAAAACTACAGCAAATTTTGGAAATAGTCAAGATAAAAAGAGAGTTTGGAGCTGCGACAGCCGGCGATGAGAGCTCAATTTTGGCGAGTGTTTCAAACGCTAAAACAGCTCTAATAAATACAGAGTCAGCCTATAACAACGCAAAAGATTATTATGAGTTCTTAACAAATTCAAAGATAGAGCTATTAAATCCGTATGAAACTGACTTTGATGTCAAACTACAACCTTTTGATGAGCTATTTGAGGAAATTAGATACAAAAACACAGATTTGAGCATTATCAAGACCCAAATTTCTGGTAAACAAAAAGATGTTTTTATAAACAAAGCAACCGACTGGCCAAAGCTGGATTTGTCGATTTCAAACTCTAGAAGATTTAGAAAAGACTTTAATTATAATAAATGGTCCGCAACCCCTACGCAAGGGAACAACAGAGATTCGCTGGCCGAGCTAACTCTGACTTATAATTTTTATACCGGCGGCAGAACAGAGGCTAAAACAGCTAAATTATTGAGTGAAGTATCCGCTCTTGTATATAATTTGGAATACACAATGCAAGACACGAAATGGAAATCTCAAAAACTATTCAACTCGGTTCAGACAAATACAAGAACTCTTGAGACTTTAACTACGGAGATAGATGCGAGCAGAAGAATGGCTGACGCTTATTGGGAGAAGTTTAAACTTTCAAGTCAGGATTTGGTCACGTTGTTGCAGGCCCAAAGGCAAGTAAATACAGCGGAACTTGAGAAGCTCAGAAGTGAAAAAGCGAGAATTGTAGACTACTTTAATTTACTGGCAAAACAAGGTAAACTGCTAGAGTTTTTTGGGTTTTAATAAGATCGGAGATTTAAGATGGCGAAATTAGCCTTACTGTCCGTTGCATCTTTGGCGTTTGCGGCATTTCACGGCGATACGAACGCCACAGCGGCTGAGGCCTCAAAAAAAGAGGATATAAAAGAGAAAGTGCTTTTTAAAGGGAAGGACTATTATGACAAGAGGCTCCAAAAAAAGTATGAAAAAAAACAAGAGAGCAACTCTTCTCATAATATTAAAGTGTATAAACGAAAAGACGGCTCGATAGACAGCTGGAAAACATACAACGAATCAAAGAAATAATCACGTCGCATGGAGCATAGTTATTCTCATCTTATAGAAGCCGGCGATATATTTTTGAGAGATTCACAACTCAAAGAAGCGTCTGCCTGCTATAACAAAGCGCTCACTTTCTCACCTAAAGGCGATATGCTTTTGCGGTTATACAACAATCTTGCCGTAACCTATAAAAGAATGGGAAAGCTACAAGAGGCTCAAATCGTTATCCAAAAAGGTATTCTTGCAAATCCCAATTACGTCTCTTTTTATTCAAACCTATCTTCAATATACAAACTCCAAAACAAATTAAACGATGCGGCTGCCGCTTTGCAAAAAGCCATAACTCTTGGCGGAGGATTGAATGACTATTTAAATCTTATAGAGCTATACAAACATAAAAAGGCTTTCAAGGAGGCTTTTAACATAGCTGCCGAGGTAACCAAAAAATTCCCAAACGAATACGAAGCTCATCTTGCGCTTGGCAATTTATTTACCTCAGTAAAAGCGTTTGACAAATCAATTCCGTCATATCTCAAAGCCATACAGTTAGCTCCGGATAAAGCACCGGCATACAACAATATCGGCGTTGCCTACAAAGAGCTTGGCGACAATGAGAAGTCTTTGGCTGTTTACAAAAAAGCTCTTCAAATCAATCCAAACGATTCTGCCGTGCATAACAACATCGGTAATCTGCTGAGAAACCTAGGGGACACGGACGGTGCGATACGACACTTGAGCCATTCGATAAAGCTAAATCCCCTGTACGCCGACGCATACAGCAACATAGGTGCAGTATACAAAGAACTAAAAGATTATGACACCGCAATCGTGTATTATAAAAAAGCATTAGAGCTAAATCCAGAACATACTAATGCCAATTTTGACATGTCGCTTATAGAGCTATCATATGGAAACTATCGCAGCGGATGGAAGAGGTATGAACACAGGCTAAAAATGGCCGAACTACTATCAAAAACATATAAATATAAAACACCTATGTGGAGCGGCGAAGATTTGTACGGCAAGACTATTATCCTGCAAAATGAACAGGGTTTTGGCGACAATATTATGTTTATTCGATATGTGCCGAAGTTTCTGGATATGGGCGCAAAAGTTATTATCAGAACACGTCCCGAGCTTGTGAAGCTATTTGAGACTATTGAAGGTGTAACCGGGGTATATAGCGAAGATGAAGATACTATGCCGGAGCATGACTTTTATATTCCGCTTCTTTCTTGCGCATTTAGGTTTGGTACCGAGCTAGATACCATACCAAGCAGTTTTCCATATCTTTATTCAAAAAAAGAACAACTAGATATAGGAATTGACGGCTCAAAAACCAATATCGGAATTGTATGGAGCAGCAGCAGGACAAACAAGGACTTCAAAAATAAATATATCGGTATAACAAACTATATTGAGCTTCTAAACATAAAAAAAACAAAATGGTTTTCGCTTCAGGCCGGAGATGATGCCGCCCAAATAGCAAAAGAGGGGCTTGAGAATAAAATAGTAGATTTGTCATCCATGCTTACAGATTTTTCAATAACTGCCGCCATAATAGACGCTTTGGACATAGTAGTAACAACGGATACCTCTGTAGCCCATTTGTGCGGCGCAATGAACAAAGAAGCCTATGTGTTAGTACCAAAACCGGCCGATTGGCGATGGATGCAAGACGGCGACTCGACGCCGTGGTATCCAAGCCTAAAAATTTTTAGACAAACACAAAAAGGGAGCTGGAAAGAGCCGATTCTGGCAATTAAAAGAGAGTTAAGCAGTAAATGATAATATTTATTTTATCAAGCTATATAGAGGGTGGATTTTTCTATTGATTAAGTCCTTCTATAATAAACTATTAACTCTTTTAACTGTCTATAAAATAAGTCCAAACTTTTAGGGAAAACAAAATATGACCACAAATCTCAAAAAAATAGTATTTTTTGCCGTTTTAACATTGGCAACTGCTCTTTTTGCAATTAGCACTGCCGAAGAAAGTATGATTTTGGAGAGATTAAAGTCTGATAAATCGTTACAAAATGCTCTAAAACAAAAAAAGCAAACATTGTCCACAGATGCAGGGCAAGAAATGCAAGACAAAGACAAAAAAGGTAGCAACTCATCACTAATGGGAATATCTGCTGAGCAAAAAGTAGACCCTGACTTTATCTATACGGCTAATGAATTAAAAGAGCTTGACCACAATGCTACCGTTTGGGCTATAAAGGATGCTCTAAAAACTCAAAAGAGACGAATTTTGCTTGATATATTAGAGGCAAATCAAGAGATATTTGACTCATATTTTGTCCAAATAAGTAAAAGAGATATTTTGGATATGAATAACGATGAGATAATTGAGTTGCTTGGATTGCAGTATAAAGATATTGAAAAAGAGCAGCTTGACTATGTTTATATGATGCTTAAAAAACCGTACTTTTCCATTGCAAAATATAAACAAATATTCAACAAAAAAGAATTGTATTATGAAAAACTAACACCTTTTGCATACGAAGATAGTATAAGCTTTTTGGAAAAAGTAGACAAAGATACAAGTGGAGATATAGGCAAGGGGGATCAACAAAAAAAACTGAAAAGATTTGGTGCTAATTTTTTTGAGAATATTACTGCCGAAAATATAGTAAATACGCCAGTTCCTGACGAATATATTATAGCGCAAGGAGACATCGTCAATTTAGCCATTTATGGATTGGAAAATATTGATGTGCAGTTACAAGTTAACAGCGAAGGTAATATTAATGTGCCAAAAGTCGGTTCGGTAAAAATAGGTGGAATGAGCTATCAAGAGGCGAGGGTTTTAATAGAAAAAAAATTAAAAACTCAATACTCAAATGCAACCATAGTATTCTCTCTTGGGAAGTTGCAGGCCGCTACAGTAACAATCGCTGGCGAAGTCAAAAAGCCTGGCAATTATACATTAAATGCATTGGCAAAAGTGAAGGATGCACTAGCTGCGGCAGGTGGAATAAGCGATGTCGGCTCTATGAGAAATATTGAAATTTTGAGAAATGGAAGAGTTGTTTCAAAATTTGACCTTTATAAACTTATAAGAGGCGGTAGAGACGAGGGCGATATTGTCCTCAGAGCCGGAGATGTAGTGCATGTGCCGGTCGCCTCAATCATCGTCGAGCTAAGCGGATCAGTTAAAATACCGGCTCTTTATGAGCTAAAAGACAATGAAACACTTAGTGATCTCATCAAGATAAGCGGTGGGCTATCTAGCAATTCATATAAAACAATCAAAATAGAAAGATTTTTAAACAATAAAAAAGAGTTTCTGGAAG
>CAZVTM010000050.1:0-4734 GCA_964630205.1 uncultured Helicobacter sp.
GAAATCTTTGCGGCTTATCCGATTCATGACAATCTATAAAAATACTTTTTTTGTGAGAATAGTGAATTAAAATATAGGCACATAGGACTGACATAATTAATATAAAAAATAAATACATTTAACAATCTTTTCTATTAAAATCATCTTCTATACGAACTATATCATCCTCGCCAACATACTCACCGACTTGCACCTCTATCATAACAAGGTCGATTAGCCCTGGATTTTCAAGTCTATGCACTACCCCAGCCTTGATATAGGTCGATTCGTTTGCCCCGATAACAAGCTCTTTATCGCCGTTTTGCACCTTTGCGGTTCCACTGACGACTACCCAATGCTCATTTCTATGAAAATGCTTTTGAAGGCTAAGCCTCTTGCCTGGGGCAACCACTATACTTTTGATTTTGTAGCCACTGCCTTCTTCGAGGATGGTATATGTTCCCCATGGTCTATGGGCCGTTAGGTGTATGTTATGAAGCTCACCGCCTCGTTCTTTTAGCTTTGCGACTACATTTTTGACCTGCTGCCCGCATCCTTGTCTGGCGACGAGGAGCGCATCCGGAGTATCAACAATCATCAACCCCTCAATACCTATGGTTGCTATTTGACGCTCACTCTGCAATATTAGATTGTTTTTGGAGTCTATATTGATCACAGATGAGCCCGTATTGCCTTGCTCATCCTTTTCAAGCTCGGCATACAAAGACTCGAAGCTACCGACATCACTCCACCCAATATCGCAAGGCACTACCTTGACAAGCGAGCTTTTCTCCATTACGGCATAATCTATACTGTCCTCAGGAATAGCTTTCATATCATCAAGACGCACTTTTGCTTTCTCATCGTCTCGAACTGCTTTTTGGTACGCCGTACAGCTAGCTTCATAGATATTTGGGGAGTATCTTTTGAGCTCATCCAGCAAAACCCCCGCCCTAAAGCAAAACATCCCGCTATTCCAATAGAAATTACCTTTTTTGATATACTCCTCGGCGGTTACGGCATCAGGCTTTTCCTTGAAACTCAAAACATCACAGCCGCTAGACTCTATATATCCATATCCAGTCTCCGCATATGCCGGCTTGATACCAAAAGTCACGATATATCCGTCATTTGCGAACTCCAAGGCTTTTGCTATCGCATTTTTGTACGCTATTTCATCTTTTATCAGATGGTCAGAGGAGCTTACCAGCAAAATTTCGTCTTCGTCCACACCAAAAGCTGCCATAGCAATGGCAGGAGCAGTATTGCGTCCGACTGGCTCCAACAAAAAAGATAGTCCTTTTTCATTTACCTCTTCAGCTTGATCTAGTGCCAAAAATAGCTGTTCGGAGTTGGACACGACAACGGTGCGTTCGCAAATACCTTTATTTCTAAGAAGTGTTTTTTGGAAAAGCGACATCCCGTCGAATAGCTTGACAAACTGTTTTGGCATCAGCGTTCTAGATATTGGCCAAAGCCTGGTACCGCTACCACCTGATAGAATCACATTTATCAAGAGATACTCTCCAAATACCAGCTATACACCCCTTTTATCCCTTCTTCAAGAGAAATTTTGTGTTTCCAGCCCAAAGAGTGAAGCTTGCTAACATCAGATAGTTTTCTCATAGTACCGTCAGGCTTTGAGGCGTCAAATACAAGCTCTCCGTCAAATCCGACAACGCCTTTGATAAGCCTCGCCAAATCTCCAATACTTATCTCTTCACCGCTACCGATATTGATGTGCGTATTTCGCACCTCTTTCTTATCTTTTGCCACATCCGCAAAGTCGATACTCTCCATCACAAACACGCAAGCGTCAGCCATATCGGATGAGTGTAAAAATTCGCGCATCGGTTTCCCGCTCCCCCATATCTCCACGCTTTTGGCACCACTCATCTTTGCCTCATGCATCTTTCGCACAAGGGCTGGGAGAACATGGGAATTTTGCAGGTCAAAATTGTCGTTAATTCCATACAAATTGGTCGGCATTACGGATATATAGTTTGTACCGTATTGTAGATTGTAGCTTTCACACATTTTGATTCCAGCGATTTTGGCTATCGCATACGGCTCATTTGTGTATTCTAGCGGCGATGTAAGCAGGCTCTCTTCGTCCATCGGCTGTGGAGCCTCTTTTGGATAGATACAAGTGCTTCCCAAAAATAGTAATTTCTTGACTCCGTTTAGATAGCTTTGGTGGATAACATTGTTTTGAATTTGGAGATTTTGATATATAAAATCTGCCCTATAGGTATTATTGGCAACAATCCCGCCAACTTTCGCAGCTGCCAAAAATACATATTCCGGCTTCTCAGTTTCAAAAAAATCAGCGACAGCTCTCTGGTCTAAAAGATCCAGTTCGGCATGAGTCCTGCCGATAATATTAGTATAGCCTTTTGACTTTAGATTTTCTACTATTGCACTGCCGACAAGCCCACGATGACCCGCCACATAAATCTTTGAGTCTTTTTGCATACTACTCAAAATACCTTAGCGTCTTATACCCAGCCTCTTGCAAAAACTTATCTTTTTGCATTAGTTTAATATCACTTGCCATCATATCTTTGACTAGGGCGGAAAGGTCATATTTTGGCGTCCATCCCAGCTTCGTTTTGGACTTAGTAGGGTCACCCAGTAGTAGGTCAACCTCGGTAGGACGGAAATATTTAGGGTCTACGCTAACTATCTCTTTGCCTATCTCCACTTGGAACTGCGGATTTGAGCAAGAGACAACATATCCTTTTTCGTCAACGCCCTCACCTCTAAACTCAACCGCAATACCGACCTCGGCAAACGCCATCCTCACAAACTCACGCACCTCGGTCGTAATTCCCGTAGCAATTACGAAGTCTTCCGGCTTTTCTTGTTGGAGTATCAGATACATCGCCTCTACATAGTCTTTTGCGTGCCCCCAGTCTCTTTTGGACGATAGATTGCCCAGATAGAGCTTATCTTGAAGCCCAAGAGCTATTTTTGCTGCCGCCCTTGTAATTTTACGGGTTACGAATGTCTCACCCCTTATCGGCGACTCATGGTTGAATAGTATCCCGTTGCAAGCAAACATATCGTAAGCTTCACGGTAGTTTACGGTAATCCAATATGCGTACATTTTGGCAACCGCATACGGGCTTCTAGGATAAAACGGCGTCGTCTCAGATTGCGGCACTGCTTGTACAAGACCGTAAAGTTCAGATGTGCTTGCCTGATAAATCTTTGTTTTTTTGGTAAGCCCCAGTATTCTGATAGCCTCCAATATCCGCAATGTTCCTATCCCATCGGCATTTGCCGTATATTCAGGAGTCTCGAACGAGACGTGCACGTGGCTCATGGCTGCCAAATTATAGATCTCGTCCGGTTGAACCTCTTGGATTATCCTAATGAGGTTTGTGCTATCTGTCAAATCACCGTGGTGGAGTCTAAATTTTACGTTGCTTTCATGCGGATCTTGATATAAGTGATCTATTCTGTCGGTATTAAAAAGCGAACTTCTCCTTTTTATCCCGTGTACCTCGTACCCTTTGTTTAGTAAAAATTCGGCCAGATAAGCACCGTCTTGTCCGGTAATACCCGTAATAAGAGCTTTTTTCATCGTTTACAAACCTATGATATTTTTTTTATTGTCTCGAAATAAGCTTCCGCAATTTTTAAAGAGGAGAACTTGTCACAAATCATCTCTCTGCTGTAGTGCCCCATAGCCGTCCTCTCTTCATCGGAAGCCAAAAGCATCTTCTCCATTGCGAGACTCAAGTCTTTTGAATCTTTTATTTTACATAAAAACCCATTAACACCGTCAAAAACAAGCTCCCTGCATCCCGGGGCATCGGTTGCCACCATTGGTCTGCCCATAGATGCGGCCTCCAGCAGGGTTCTTGGGAGCCCCTCTCTGTAGCTTGGGAGGACTACGCAGTCGGATTCTACTATAGCACTACGAACATCGTCCGTCTGGCCCATATACTCAACGACACCCTCTTTTTCCCACTCCGTTATCTCATCTATACCTATAGCTGTCGGGTTTTTTGCCTCCGCAGAACCTATTAGTCTAAATACGGCATTGTATCCTTTCCCCTTTAGCTCTCTTGCGGATTCCACAAACTCTAATACGCCTTTGTCTTTTAGCATCCTAGCAACCAGCAAAAAAACAAACGGGGAGCCGCTATGCTCTTTTTTTGAATAATAAAAATGGCTTTCATCTATGCCGGAACCGTGCACAAGTCCGGTTTTTCCCGGTTTAACCAGTCCGGTATCAAAAAACAGTTTCATATCATCTGGATTTTGAAAAAGAACCTTAGCGGAGGATAAAAATGCCAACCGATACAAAAATCTCCCGATTTTTGAGGATAGCGAATTCGATAAAAACAGTGTCCCGAGCCCCGTAACAGTATTAACAGCAGGGACATTTGCCAAAAAAGCGGCGAAATTGCCGTAGATATTTGGTTTTGCGGTATAGTGCAAAACCACTACAGGTTGTAGTTTTTTATAGAGTCCAAAAAGGGCAAAAACTGTTTTCAAATCCTTTATCGGATTAGTTCCTTTCGGGCAAAGCTCTATATCGTAAAATTCGAACCCTTCGGCTTTTATCCTCTCCTCGTAGCCGTCTTTTGGGGCGATAGCGATAACATCATAGCCGGAGTCTCTCAAAAACCGCATAAGGGGCAATCTAAAATTATATATATTCCATGCCGCATTCAAAACTACGGCAATTTTTGGTTTCAAACTTTTGTGCCCCTATGCCAAATCTCTTATGCAAGCATACTC
>CAZVTM010000050.1:4835-6317 GCA_964630205.1 uncultured Helicobacter sp.
AGGAAGAGCCTAAATAATCAAAAATCATCTCTCTAAGCTCATTTTCAACCCATCCGGTCAAAGGGACCTCAAACCCCCTCTTTGGTGCCTCGGTAACCAAAGGCGGCAGATACTCTTTTGCAACGTCCCTGAGGAGGCTCTTTGTCCTGAGTCTGTTTATTTTTGCACTGTCCGGTAGCGTCGGGGCAAACTCCAGCATATATTTTGACAAAAACGGACTCCTCCCCTCTATGGCGTGTGCCATCGTCGCTATATCCATCTTTGGGAGCAAATCCGAGAAAAGCTGTTCGTGAAAATCTACATACATCAGCTTCGATAACGGGGATGGGCTCTGATCACTATATACCTCTTTGATCTCATCGGCCAATATCCTCAAATATCTGTTTTCACCGCCAAAAGAGATAAAATCTTCAAAAATATCGGTAGTTGTAGAGAGATAAAAATCAAGGCCGCTCTTCTTTGAGATTGATAGGAGCCTATAGAGGTAATTGTATTTTCCCATTTTTGAGATTGGTTTTGGCAAAAAACTCTGCGTCCACGCAAACATAGAGGCTAAGCCGTATAGATTATTTGCCGCCGGAACGTATCTGCGGTAACCTCCGAAAAGCTCGTCCGCACCGTCTCCGTTTAGTATAACCGTGACGTGTTTTTTTGCCTCACGGCTTACATACCAGCTAGGTATGGCAGAACTATCAAAAAACGGGTGTCCGTACTGTGTGAGAATTTTTTCTATATCGTTTTTTAGATTTAGCTCTATATTTATTTGCGTATGGATAGTTTCGTATTTGTCTGCGACAGACTTTGCCAAAGCTGACTCGTCAAAGCTTCCGGAAAAACTAACAGTAAAAGTTCTAAGCCTATCCACAAACTCTCTGGCAAATGCAACGGTAAGCCCACTATCTATACCGCCGCTCAAAAATGCCCCTACCTCTAAATCCGAGGAGAGGAGCCTGTCTTTGACGCTTTTTGACATCCGCTCTTTAAACCCTGCAACCATCTCTTCACGAGTCAGGCTCTGTTTTTTTGCCTTAAAAAGCTCCAATATATCAAAATACGCCCCATCCGTCGCACTCATATCATCCAGTCTATACTCTCTCCACGATGCAGCCGGCAGGCTTGCTATACCTTTGTAAGGGCTACCGTGATGCGGGAGAAAACCGCATCTGAGATACGCCTCTATCATATCATCGTCAATATCTAACGGAATTTGGGAGGCGATAGTATTTAGCTCACTGGCAAACGCCAGACTCCCGTTTTTTTGATAGATAAAAAGAGGTTTTTTGCCTGCTCTGTCTCTTGCAAAAAAGATGGTTTTTTTGGTTTTGTCATAAATACAAAACGCAAACATACCATCCAACATCGAAAGCGCCGAAACGCCGTATTTTTGGTACAACCGCAAAAGGGTCTCGGTATCGGAGTGGGTATCAAAACGGATATTTGAGAGATAGAGGGTACGTAGCTCCAAGTGATTATAAATCTCAC
>CAZVTM010000051.1:0-222 GCA_964630205.1 uncultured Helicobacter sp.
ACGCTTGCCGCATTGGAAGAGGATATTTCGTTTATCTTTACTACGTCGGCTACGACGCCAGATATCGCCTCAGAGCTTGAGACTATCTCGCTTGTTAGGTTTTCCACTAGCGATAGCGCACCGAGCATTACCCTTTCGCTCTCTTTGATTGACTGCTCTACCTCTGTAGAATTGGTGCTTAGTTTTTCTATATTTTTAGCGTTTCTCAGCATCTCTTCGGAG
>CAZVTM010000051.1:294-516 GCA_964630205.1 uncultured Helicobacter sp.
TTGTGTTCTCTCGGCTAGCTTTCTCACCTCATCTGCGACGACGGCAAATCCTCTGCCGTGCTCCCCTGCTCTTGCCGCTTCTATAGCCGCGTTGAGCGCTAGCAGGTTTGTCTGGTCGGCGATATCGGATATAACCAAAAGTACGTTTTTGACATCGGCCGCTTCACTAGAGAGTCTATTCATTTTTCTTGCGAATTCAGCCTCGGTTCTTACGCTTTCTTC
>CAZVTM010000051.1:531-5349 GCA_964630205.1 uncultured Helicobacter sp.
CTTCCATTATGTCAAGGGCTACTCTTAGTTTTTTGCTTGACATAGAGAGCGTATCGGTAGACGTTTTGACGTCATCCTTGACCCTCCTTGCGTTATGGGCAGAATCCTCTAGTCTTTGCGCCGCAGTTTTTGCATCCTGGCTGCTTTTTTCTAACATATTGGCCTGCTCTTCGACTCTTACGGCGATAGTTCGGAAAGTGGATATAAGATCGTTTGCCACCTTTTTGTTTTCGTTCGAACTTTGCTTTGCATCGGCGAGTAGCATTGACAGTTGCGATAATATGCTGTTTATATTTATTGCTATTGTGCTTATTTCATCTTGCGACTGCATATCGCACTCTACTTTTAACTCCCTTTTTTCGACCGCCGTTTGCATCGCAACGCCTAGTCTTGCAACTCTTGAAGATATACTTGCCCCTATTAGATATCCAAACAACATCATAGATATAAAGAATACGACAAGAGCGATACTAATAAGCAGCGTGAAAGTGGAGTAGCTGTTGTCAAGCGCCGCTAGATTTTCATCCATTGATTTTTTGGCGATTGCTTCTAGTTTTTTTAACTCATCTCCGGCTTTTTTGGCGACGGCGTTAAATCCGTCGAGTGCGTCAAGCGCATCATCTTTGTTGCCCGATAAATAAGCCTCGTTTAGAGAGATGGCATTTTTGAAAAGACTTGTGCTTCTTGCGCTAAGGTTTTGCGCTATCCCTTCCATCTCCTTGTTGCCCACTCTTTTTGCCAGCGCCGATAGCTTGGCTATTGCCGCTTCAAGTTCTTTTTGCTCGGCATCCAGAGAAGCCAACTTTGTATTTTCCATTGAGGCCGACATAGCAACCACAATAATTTTGTCCAAAGAGTCTTTGATTTTTTTGGATTCGTTCATTAGGGCGAGTTCTTTTGTTTTGAAGCTTTCGAAAGCATCTTTTGAAGAACTCATTGAATAGAGCCCTAAGACGCCTATAAATAGCATACCGATTAGTGCGGCGGCAGCCATTAGGGCAAGTTTCGCCTTGATAGTCACGCTTTTGAGCATGTGCAGTTTCCTCGCTTGTTTGTGCATCCCCCGTTGGAGGGGGGAGGCCTCTTAGAATAAAAGATTAAATAGTAGGTAGTAGTTTGTTAGGTCTTTGATTTGTGTCTCGGTTCCGGCATCCCCTAACTTCATAGGTGTACCGAGGTGTGAGCCGCTTCCGGCGTAATCATACTTGATAAACTGTGCACCGGCCCTGATATGCGCATATCTATTTAGCGGCTGAATGTAGTAAACTTCGTGCGCATTACCTCTCGTGGCTAGCTTGTTGGTAAGATCATTTGCCGCATTGGTAAAGCTCATCCAGTACTGAGAGCCTCTATTATATTCATATCCGAGTTTTGCTGCGTTGGCAAAAGGGAGTGTGTATCTGCCTCCGACCCAAAACGCTTGCCCCGTTCTTTTTTGGTCTAAGTCGCCCATCATTTGGGTACCCATTAGACCGTAGTTGGTGCCATTTATATTTACAACATTCGTGTTTCCGTCGGTTTTGCTGACACCGTAGTGGGCAAATAGGTCAAGCCCGCTATCCCCAACATTCGTAAATTCCGCCATTACGCCAAGAAGATCTACACTACCGAGGTTTGCGCCGCCTGTCATACCTGTCATGTTCATGGCTTTAACATAGCCTACCTGCACAAGCGAGCCTTTAACGCCAGGCACGGAACCGTCTATAAAAATCGCATAAAACTGCGTATCTTTGATTCCTGCCGAAGTGTCTACGTATTGTGTATTTGCATCCGTTGTGTTGTATGCCTGATACCCTTTTCCGTATGCCAGTCTTATTGCGGCATTTTCCATGCCCGTCGCCTTTTGCAGGTCAAACGTAGTTACGATGCCGTCTGCCGCACCGTCGAAGCCAAGAGCCGAGTATGTAGATTTTCTAACGGTATTGTCTTTAAATTGATGAGATGGACCGTCCGAGCTTGGTTGTCTGCCTAGCGTTACCGTGACAGGCACTATCCAGTCTTTGTCTATTAGATAATCTACGTATGCCCTTTCTGCGTATATGGAGCTGTCGGATGGACGTCTGCCCTGCAGCGGGTCAAACGCCGACATATTGGCGTTATTCATGCCTGTAGAGCTGATTGCCGTATTGCTAGACCAGTATTTATACATGGCAAGTCTACCGCTAAACTTCATGTTGTCGGTGATTTGAGAGTCCATATTTAGGTGGAGCTTTGTAGTCCATACGTTTTCGTTTCCGGTTTTTGTCCCGTTAACTCTTTTTGCGGTGTAGCCGTCAACTCTATTTCTAAAGCCGAGACCAAAGTTGATTTTATTCATAAGGACGCTGGTTTCTAGACCGTCTATCCTCTCTTCTACTCCGCCGAGTTCTCTTTGCATTTGAGATTTCATACCCGATTCTAAGCCGCTGATTTGAGCCTTAAATTCGGCGTTTTGTTTTTTTGTCTCTTTTACTTCGGCCTCAAGAGCTTCCATTCTTTTTAGAAGCTCTTCGTTTGTTACTGCGGCGAAAGCCGGCTGTACAAAAGATGCCGCAGCCAAGATAGACGCGCCAAAAAACTGTTTGTTTATCATTTTGCCCCCTTTGATTTGCATGTTATCGCCCGGCAACAGTCGGTTTATCCGAGTCTGCGGCGTGATCTATAAGATATTTTTTGAGGTCGTTTTTTTCCGCTGCGCTGAGTTTGTCCGCACCCATGCTTTTTAGCTTATCTTCGGAACCGAATATTCTTTCCCATTGTTTTATGGCTTTTGAAGATGGATCCAGTTTGAGTTCGTTTGCGAGTTGTTGCCCGCTTTTTGCCAGTAGATTTGGCGCAAAAATAGCCAAAGACAAAAGTGTGAGAATTGTAGTTTTCCGCACCGTTATTTCCTTAATCACAAAGTTGTGTTAAGTTATTTTATCGCAAAAAAACGGCATTTTATAAATGTGCGGAAATTATGCTACTCTTAGTTTTTTCTTATATTTAGTCTGTACCCGACTCCGTGGATATTTTCAATAATGTCCGGATTTAAAAATCCTCTCAAATCTCTAATTCTCCCTATGACTGTGCTTGCCGATGCAGAGCCGTCCGGATATAGATATTCCAAAATTTCATCGCTTTTTACTATGCCACCTTTACGTTTTGCGATAATATAAAACAGTTTTGAAGGTGTTTTCGGTAGCTTCACGACTTCGCCGTTGCGTCTTAATTCTCTAGTCGATAGGTCGTATAAATACTCTTCGTTTATCCGTATTATGTTCTCATCTACGGCGCCTATCGCTTTTAGGAGTCTTATTTCGAGCTCTTCAAGTCCAAAAGGCTTTTTGAGATAGTCGGAGCACCCAAGCTTAAAGCCGTTGAGCACGTCTTTTGTTTCGGTGTAAGCGCTAATTAATATCACCGGTGTTTTTGGGTCTGAGTTTTTGATAAACTCCAATATCTCAAAGCCGTTAAAATCTGGAACGTTAATGTCGAGCACGAAAGCGTCAAAGTCATACAGGTTGGCGCTTTCAAGCAGCGTTCGCCCATCTTCGAAATCCACAACCTCAAATCCTCTCTTGGTTAGATAGGAGCTGATATTCCTTCTGAGTAAAACCTCGTCTTCCAAAAGTAATATTTTCATTTTTGCTCTCCAAAACAGACTTTAAAAGATACGGAATCATTCTCATTTTTAACGCTAATTTTAGCCCCATTGTACTCACATATTTTTAGCGTTATATGAAGTCCGAGTCCGAGGCCGCTACTCTCTTTTGATCCTTTGTAGAATTCTTCGAATAGTTTAACCGAATTTTCTATACGTCTGCATCTATTTTCGGCTTCAAAACAGGGCTGCCCCTCTTGCTTTGAGACCCTGATTTTGATGCTTGTGTTTCCAACGGAGTGTTTGGCGGCGTTTGACAGTAGGTTGTCCACTACCCTTTCCAATTCCGATTCAGCCCAGAATACTGTGACTTCGCCATCTATGCTCTCCGGCTCAAACGAGCATTTATACGCTGCAGCCAAAACTTTGAGATATTCTGCTCTGCTTTTGACGAATTCACCTAGCGGTATCATTTTTTTATCAGAGTCCTGTCTGCGCGAACCTAAAAAATAAGCCATATTTTTATAGACGCCTTGCAGGGTCGTAGAAGCGGACGCTATAGAATCTACGTATTCACTTTCGCCGTAATCCATTCTTTGCATCTGAAGGCTCGTGTCTATAACTGATAGAGGTATGATAAATTCGTGTGCGGCCATCTTCAGTAAAAAGTCAAGAGAGTTTGTTAGCCTTGATATTTCGAGGTGCGTTTTTACCCTGACTACAACCTCGGCCGTGCTAAAAGGCTTTGATATATAATCAACGGCTCCCTCTTTAAAGGCTTTCAGTTTTGTTTCGTCGTCGTTTAAGGCTGTTAGAAATATCACCGGAGTGCCTTCTAGCCCTTTTATATTTTTTAGACTTTGGAATACTTCAAAGCCATCCATTTGCGGCATCATAATATCAAGCAAAACCAAATCCGGTCTTATCTCCGTTGCCACTTTGAGACCGCTCTCTCCGCTCCTGGCAAAAAATAGCTCGTAGTTTAGGTTTGCCAGAGAGTCTTCCAGTACGGATAGATTCATCGGGCTATCGTCGACCATCAGAATTTTTTGCCTCACAACACTCATATAATCCCCTTTTCTTTCTCAAAACGTATTATCTCATTTATGACTGCGTCCATATCGAATAAATCGGCAAAGTGGAGAAGTCTCCCTTTGAGGGTTTCGCTTTTTATTTCGGATATGCTTTGTTTGAGCGCCCCGATACGCCCTTGTCTGGCATATTCGAGTAAGTTGGAAAAATGTTATTGCTGACAC
>CAZVTM010000052.1:0-4721 GCA_964630205.1 uncultured Helicobacter sp.
CAATGTTATTTTCTTGTAATATAGGTATTAATGATATAAAAATAAATAATACTACTATTATAAAATTAATTACTTATAAATCTGAAAATCCATAATTCGATCTTTAACAGTATATACTTAAAAAATAAAAACCCACTCAAAATTAATAAAATACTACTATTTTGCGACTTAGTTGCATATAAAATAAATTTACCCTTTGTTATAATCAGAAAATGAAGCAAAACAAAAAAGAAGAGTTGATTAGCAATTTAGCAATCAGAAGCACCAAGGCCAGAACCGAGATTTTGGACACGCTGGTCAAAGCTACGAAACCCCTGTGTTATGACGAGTTTACTCTATCTATGGATAAAGCTACGTTTTATCGCAATATTTCGAGGTTTGAAGAAGAGGGGATAGTAGGTAAGTTTGAGTCTGATGACAAAAAATGGTATTTTGAGATTATAGAAAAGCCGCATGCCCACTTTATATGCAAAATATGCAAAAAAATTGAGTGTATAGATAGCGTAGAACCGCAGATGGATGGTTATAAGATAGAAAGCGCCATATTCAAAGGGGTGTGTCCGGTTTGTGCCGGACATCTAGGGTAGAGCGATTATCTTTTTTTCTTTTTTACCGCTTTCTTACCGCCTTTATTACTCTTTCCTTTGACGGCCTTTTTGCCTTTTTTACCTTTGCTTTTGACGGCCTTTTTGCCTTTTTTACCTTTTTTCTTAGAATACTTTTTAGGCTCGGCTTTGAATACGTCGCTTGTATCGGCTCCGTTTAGATTGGCGTTTGCTACTTTTGCGCTAACCATATTTGCGTTTTTTAGATTTGCTCCGCTCAGGTCTGCCCCATCCAGATTTGCCTCTTTGAGATATGCACCTTGCATTTTGGAGTTTTTGAAGCTTGTATTGCTCAGATTGCTTTTTCTGAATATTGCGCCGCTTACGTCGGCCTCGTCAAACTTTGCCCCTTCCATGTTTGCACCTTTGAAGTTTGCACCTTTGAGGTTGGAGTTTTTGAGATTAGCCCCTTTGAGTGTTGTTCCGTCCGCACTGGCGCCAAGGAGATTGGCCCCTTCCATATTGGCCCCCTCTAGATTGGCCCCGCTGATGTTGGCAAACTCTAAAAACGAGTTTTGAAGATTGGCTCCCCTGAGGTCACATTTTACGCATTCTTTTGTCTCTAGTAGCTTTCTGACGTTTTCGTCTACATCTGCAAAAGCGGATACGGATAGCATCGCAGTTATTGTTATGGCAAAAAATCTATTCATATTTACTCCTTTTTTATATGATAGCTTAGGCTTTATAAAATAATTCCTGCTTTTTTGAGAGTCAAAATCGCATTTTTGTAGATTGGAGCGTCTATAAAACCGAATCTTTCGTCCTTGAAACCGCCGATACCAAGAGCCTCATTTTTTTCAAAAATATTTTTTATATATAGTGCATCATCGATGCTATCCTTTGAAGGGGCGAAAAACTCATTTGCTTTTTTGGCTTGTGTCGGTGATATGCATGCCTTTGCTTCAAAGCCCATATTTTTTTCTATCTCTAGCCAACTCTCAAAGCCGTCCATATCTTCGTATGCCTGCCAGACAAAAGATACCGGTTTAAAGCCGAAACTCTTTGAGTCAACGATAAATTTTGACATTATGTATTTGAGCGTGTCACTTTTTGTATCTATCATCCATGAGCCAAGACCGAGGTCTTCTAGCAGGTCTATCGCTCCTAGAAAAAGCGTCGTGACCCTATTGCTTGTTTTTAGCTCTCGAATTTCATGAAAAGCCTCTTTTGTCTCTATGGTTAAATGTATGTCTATCGAGGGACTTAGCATCTCCTCTATTTTTAGAAGCTCATTTTTGTTTCTAATTTTAGGTATCCTGATGGCATCCGGGCGGACGATATTTATTATCTCCATCTCCAAAGGAAAGTATGGAGAGTCTATTGGATTTGTTCTGATACACATTGCGGCTTTTGAGTTTTGCAAAGACGAAAGAGCTGCCGCCGCTGCAAACAAAGCCTCCTCTTTTTTGCTATCCGCCACCCCGTCTTCAAGATTTATTACCGCTATTCCGGTATCGATTAGAGCGAGTTTCTCCAGATGTTTTTGGTTTGTCGGGTTTATCATCAATGAGCTTTTCGCAAATTCTCCATTATTTTTGGCTTTAGGCATTTTGGAAAAATTTTCTATCAAAAGGGCGTTTTTTGTGTTAGGATTACCGTTAAGCATTACTATCCTTTTCAGAGTGTCACGATAAATAAACAGAGGAAAGCGTAAAGTGGATATAAAAAGACAAAGTATTAAAGAAGCTGCTTTTACATCCAATGTTTATGCCGGCGTCTCCATTCTTTTGATTATTGTATCAGACTATATCGTAATAGAATTGGCAAAATCGGCTTTTTTTATCGATGGTCAAGGGTATAGGGTTCGTATTGGTAACAGCGCTAATGCTATTTTATTTGACATACAAGCTTGTATACGGACTTTATAAAAAACAATCCGAACTATCACAGATAAATCAAAACCTCAAACATATAGTCGGCGAAGAGGTAAGGAAGAACAGGGGAAAAGATATCGAGCTCATCAAGCAAACAAGAGCGGCCGATATAGGCGGCATGATAGGTTCGATAGCGCATCATTGGCGACAGCCCCTAAACGTGGTGGCTATAATCATACAGGATATGAAGCTTAGATATATAGACAAAGAGCTGACCGACAAAGAGGCCGAAGAGATGTCGGAAGTCGCTATGAAACATATATATTCTATGTCTGAAACAATAGACGATTTCTATGCTCTGTATGAGACGGGTGAGCAAAAGGTAGCATTTAGTATTAAAAAAACATAGATGCCGCCGTAGCGATAGTAAAGCCAATGCTTGATAGTATGGATGTCAAGCTTTATATAGACATGCAAGATGAAACGGCCGTAGGCTATGAGAGAGCTTTCTGTAGGGCCATAACCAATATATTGCTGCTTTCAAGAGATTCGTTTGCCAGTGACGGCGTAGAGTCAAAAAGAATAGCTATAATCGGTAAAAAGCATGGCGACGTATATCGAATAACAATTGAAGATAATTCAAATATAAAAGATATAGATATTTTGCAAGACGACGTATTTTTGGTTCATCGCAACAGTTCAAGATTTGGCGTTGGGCTTGGGTTGTTCGTATCAAAACTGGTAATAGAGCAAAATATGGGCGGCATCGTCAAAGCCGAAGCTTCAGAGATCGGTATGCTTTTTTCGATTGAGTTAAAAATATAGACCACAAGAAAGGAATTTAAATGACACATCATCTACCGTAACTTCCATATCCAAAAAATGCGCTTGAGCCTATAATTTCAGCCGAGACATTGGAGTTTCACTACGAAAAACACCATGCAGGATATGTCAATAATTTAAATAACCTTATCAAAAATACCGAGTTTGAAGATATGGAGCTAGAAGATGTCATCAAAAGCTCGATAGGCGCCATATTTAACAATGCGGCACAGGTCTATAACCATACTTTTTATTGGAATTGCCTCACGCCCGACAAGACGTCCCCGTCAGATAAACTGGCGGCGATGATAGATGCGTCGTTTGGCTCGTTTGAAAACTTTAAATCAGATTTTATCAAATCGGCCGTATCAAACTTTGGTTCCGGATGGACTTGGCTCGTAAGGGAGACTGACGGAGCGTTAAAGATTATCAATACGCAAAACGCAGGTACACCCATAACTGTTGGACAGCTACCGCTTTTGACCATTGACGTATGGGAACATGCTTATTATATAGACTATCGCAACGGTAGACAGAAATATCTGGATGAGATATTTAAAATAATCAATTGGAATTTTGTCTCTTCCAATATTCCAAACTAATGTATGCAGCAATTATAGTCGTTAACCTCAAATAGCGCACCGTACCACAGCACGCCGCCATCCGTTTGCGATTGCGGCACCGAATAACCTACTATGTTTTGTTTTCCGCCCAACGGATGGTTTATACTTAGCATTTGTTTTGCCCCGTTGTTTATGCAGTTTTCGGCTATGACGTTTTTTGCGCTTACCATATCCCCAAATATCCTGTTTAGCTTTTCCGACGCATATGCAAATGAACCGTTGCCATTTGCGTCGACGCTGTAGATATATAACGCCCCCGGCACAACGGATGCAAAATGGTTTATTTTTAACATGGCGCTCTCTATCATAGATTCCATTTTTAGCTGCTTTGTTATGTCTCTCGCTATCCCAAGGGCGTATTTCTCTCCGCCATATTCAAAAAAGTTTGACATGATTTCAACGGGCAAAATCGAGCCGTCTTTTCGTCTGTATTTAGTTATAACGGTCATTTTTTTGAGTACCGCCAATGCCTCCATATATCTAACGGCCTTTTCCGCCGTCGCTTCGATATCTATGTCTAACATGTCCATACCAAGCAGTTCGTCCTCGGCATATCCGAGCGAATTGCAAGCTTCGGCGTTCACCCATCTTATTTTGCCTTTTTCATCTATCAGATGTATCGCATCGCCTACGTGATTAACGGCATAACTTACGAGATCAAGCATACTTTTTTGCCTTTGCTCTTCCGTTATATCTTTGACGTTCACTATTCTATACAGTACGGCTTCATCGGCATCCTTTACCGTAGTTAGGTCTATGTGCACGGGGAATTCGCTACCGTCTTTGCGAACATGCACAGAATCGAACGATACGAAGCCTTCATAATCGGCCTCCTCTATTTTTTGCGCAAATTCATA
>CAZVTM010000053.1:0-3919 GCA_964630205.1 uncultured Helicobacter sp.
AACAGAGCTAGTTTATCATATGAGATTTCAATCCAAAGAGGAGGCAGTAAGGGCAGTATCAGAATATATCAACTTTTACAACACAAAGAGACCTCATTCGTACAATGATTATCTCTCACCGATAGAAGCAGAAATTAGGTGGTGGCTTAATGAGAATTCTAGAGCCGCTTAAAAACTTTGGGGATTGTATATATTTTTTGTACCAAAGGGGGGTGATAGATCAGCGGCAGAAGTGACCAAAAAAGCCAAAAGCGATAAATTCTTTGACAAAAGAGACACAAAACATCCTTTTAAAAAATTAATAATGGTGTTTTGTAACCTTGAAGTGTTAATTTTGTATTAAATTTGTAATTATTTTTTAAGCAAAGGCAAAGTCAGATGAAGCATGATTCAATAACAATAGCGGGTGGATGTTTCTGGTGCGTGGAGGCGGTATATAGCGGGATGCGAGGGGTAATAGGTGCGACAAGCGGCTACGCTAACGGCAAGACCCCAAATCCGTCCTACAAAGCGGTATGTGGTGGCGATACGGGCTACGCCGAAGCCGTCAAAATAGAATTTGACACGGGTATGATAAGCTTAGAGCAAATCCTAGATGTCTTTTGGCATATCCACGACCCGACCACGCCAAACCGTCAAGGAGCCGATGTCGGCACACAATACCGAAGCGGGATATATTATTCGGATGAAGCACAAAAGGCAGCCATAGAGGAGAGTCTAGCAAAAGCCAAAGGGATGTTCTCCGCACCCATAGTGACCGAAATAGAGCCTCTGAAAAACTGGTTTGAGGCCGAAGAGTATCACCAAAACTACTTTGTGAAAAATCCATATCAAGGGTACTGCATGGCGGTTGTTGCGCCGAAGGTGATGAAGTTTAGAGAGAAGTTTGAGGATATGGTTAAATAAAAAGCCCCTTTCGGGGCTTAGGAGAGGGGTCGGCGTCTTATCAAACGCTGCAAAATTACCAAAATATGTATTTATTTGAAATTATAAATACTTTATTTTAATTACTTATCTTAATTTTGCCATCATAAATTTCTTTTGATTTTTTATAAACCGCATCTTCTGCAGTGTATGGAAATATTTCTTTCCACTCTTCTGGCTTATAATTTACATGAAGCGATTTGCCAGAGCAACTATAGTGCACAATGTTTAATGTCTGACTTTTTTTATTGGGTATGTCAAATCTTATTTTTTCTACAAAAAATCCATAGTCTGGCGACAGGCGCTTGTTTCGCACAACCAATTCCTTATCAATTTGAGATACATGAACAATATCAATATAGCCATGCTTTTTATTTATTTTTATATCACTTTTATCAATCAGCTCCAATGTATTTTCCGCCGTGGTGTCAACAATAATATATTTTGATGCGTCATGCATGAAAGCATATTGGTCTTCGGCGCAATTAGGTGTTGCAAATATATTTGTACCAGCAAAAAACATAATTAAGCATATAAACAAATTTCTCATTAACTATCTCTATCTTGTTTTAAAAAAACAATCAACATAGTAAGTGAAAGTACGCCAAACAAAACTGCCGAGACAATGTCGCCTTTTACGAATATTCTCAAAATTTCATTTGCACATATTGCGGTTGTTGTAACAAGTAAAGTTAAAACTCGTTCTCTACTAATCATTTTTTCTCCGTTTGCTAAGATTTTTTACATATTAGCAGAGAGGGCGATGTCAAGCTATTTTTATACCGCCTTGAAAGCCAAAAATATTAAGCATACTTTTAAAATAGACACCATAAAATACATTGTATGTATAAAATAAAGGCTTTTTGTGTATAAGTGGGATAAAAACAAAAACGATTTACTCAAAGAGAGTAGAGGTGTTTGTTTTGAGGATATTGTTGAAGCTATTGATGGCGGCGGCATACTGGACATCTATGAGCACCCAAATCAAGAGAGATACCCGAACCAAAAAATATTTGTCATATCGGCACTTGGCTACACATATCTTGTGCCGTATGTCAAAAATGGGAATGAAATCTTCCTAAAGACCATAATCCCTAGCCGAAAAGCCCAAAAAATTTACAAAGGAGATAGCGATGTTTGACAGTGAAGAGCTAGAAATATTGGAAGCGTTGGAAAACGGTTCGCTCAAAAAAAGCATAAATGTGGATGAAGAGATAGTATTGGCTCAAAATGCGGCAAAAGAGTATTTGTCGAAGTCAAAAAATATCACGATTAGGCTAAGTCTTGCTGATGTTACAAATATCAAAAGACGCTCGCAAGATATAGGTATACCCTATCAAACGATAATAAGCTCACTGGTTCATCAGTACGCAAGCGGAAAGTTAAAACTGGAGATTTAAAAAGCCCCTTTCGGGGCTTAGGAGAGGGGTCAGCGTCTTATCAAACGCTGCAAGATTGTAGTTTTTCTACGATACTTGGGTCTTCAAGAGTTGAAGTATCTTGCGTTACTTCTTGACCTGCGGCGATAGCTCTGAGGATTCTTCTCATTATCTTACCGCTTCTAGTTTTCGGTAGTCCCGGAGCGATTTTGATTTCGTCGCATTTTGCGATAGGTCCAATCTCTCTTACTATCGTGTCGTTGATTTCTTTAAATAGTTCCGCCTCTTGACCTGCGTTTTCAGGAACAATTTTTGGAACTACGAAGGCAAATATACCTTCACCTTTAAGGTCATCCGGCTTGCCGACTACGGCTACTTCAGCTACTTTGTTGCACTTTGCAACTGCGGCTTCTATCTCCGCCGTTCCTAGTCTGTGACCGGAGACATTGATAACATCGTCCACACGACCCGTAATCCAGATATATCCGTCTTCGTCAAGTCTAGCGCCGTCGCCTGAGAAGTAGATGCCTTTGACGGTTTCAAAGTATCCGCTTACAAATCTATCGTTATCGCCCCAGATAGTTCTTATCATCGATGGCCACGGTTTCATAACGCACAGTAGACCGTCACTGCCTCTGGCTACCGGCGTGCCATCAGGATTTACGACTTTTGCCATAATGCCCGGAAGTGGGAATGTAGCGGAACCAGGTTTTGTAGGTGTAGCCGCAGGAAGTGGAGCTATCATGTGTCCGCCTGTCTCTGTTTGCCACCATGTATCGACTATCGAGCATTTGCCGCCGCCGATTTCATTGTAATACCATAGCCATGCGTCAGGATTGATAGGCTCGCCAACAGTACCTAGGATTCTTAGGCTACTTAGATCATATTTTGCCGGTTCGTCTGCACCTACTTTGTGAAGTAGTCTGATGGCTGTCGGAGCTGTGTAAAATTGGTTTACTTTGTACTCTTCTATCATTCTCCACCATCTGCCAGCATCCGGATAGATTGGCACGCCTTCGTATATTACCGATGTAGCACCGATAGCGAGAGGTCCGTAAGTGATATATGTGTGCCCCGTAATCCAACCCACGTCGGCCGTGCACCAGTATGTGTCGTTTTCTTGAACGTCAAATACCCATTTCATAGTCATTTGAGCCCATAGGATGTAGCCCGCAGATGAGTGCTGCACCCCTTTTGGTTTGCCTGTTGAACCAGATGTGTATAGTAGAAACAGTGGGTCTTCGCTATCCATAGCTTCAGCCGGACAATGTGCGCTCTCAAGCTCTACAAGTTCGTTGTAGATGTAATCTCTACCCGCAACATAAGGGATTTCTTCGTTGTTTCTTTGAACTATGATGCAAGCTTCGATGCTTTTGCACCCTTTTGACAATGCGTCGTCAACAACAGGTTTTAGAAGGTACGGCTTGCCTCTTCTATAACCGCCGTCAGATGTAACGACTACTTTTGCCTGAGCGTCTTCGATTCTGTCTCTTAGCGCTTCAGCAGAGAAACCGCCGAATACTACGGAGTGGATAGCACCTATTCTCGCGCAAGCAAGCATGAAGAATACCGCTTCAGGAATCATTGGCCTATAGATAACTACTCTATCGCCTTGT
>CAZVTM010000054.1:0-3908 GCA_964630205.1 uncultured Helicobacter sp.
AACAGAGCTAGTTTATCATATGAGATTTCAATCCAAAGAGGAGGCAGTAAGGGCAATATCCGAATATAAGAGATTAGGTGGTGGCTTAATGAGAATTCTAGAGCCGCTTAAAAACTTTGGGGATTGTATATATTTTTTGTACCAAAAGGGGTTGACAGATCAGTAACGGGATGGTATAACTTGCTAAAATAACGAAAAAACTTTTCGGGAAGAGTATGAAAAAATATTTTTTGGCAGGAATATGTGCGGTAGTAGTAGCCGTAATTTTAGTATTTAGCTTTGATTCGCAGGCAAAAATAACCGAAGGAAACGTCAGCAGCTTTACCGTCGGTAGCTATAACGTGGAAAATTTATTCGACATGGTCGCAAATGGGAGCGAATATCCGGAGTATATACCTAACTTCAAGGGATGGGACGAAAAAGCGCACGCCGTAAAACTATCCAATATCGCACAGGTAATCAAGGATATAAATGCCGACATAATGGCTCTGCAAGAGGTGGAAAACGAAAATGCCCTAAAGGAGTTGCTCGCTCAGCTCAAAAAAAACGGCGTAGTTTATCCGTATTACGTAATTACAAAAAATGAAAAAACAGCCGTGCAAAACGTCATTATCTCCAAATTCAAGATTACTTCGCACAAGGAGATAGAGCTGCCTAGTCAGTATAAAGATAGACCGATACTCCGGGCAACCGTACAAATAGGCGGCAATGAGCTAATAGTATATGCAAACCATTGGAAAGCAAAGACGGGGCCTGAGAGCAAGAGGATAGAATACGCCAAAGCCCTTGTGGCAGATATCGCCAAGCTTTCCGAGGATACCGATTTTGTTTTGCTTGGAGATTTCAACTCCAATTACAATGAGATGGAGAGCTTTGCAAACGATAAAAAACTGAACGACACAAACGGTTTGACTGGGATAAACCATATCGTCAAAACTGCAAAATCGGCTCCAAATACAAAACCCCAAATGGCGGACAAGGTGGATGTGATAGCAAATGCCAAGAGTGGCTATATGTACAATCTTTGGCTTGAGCTTCCAAAAGGGGAGCGTGTTAGCGAGTGGTTTGCCAAAGACAAAAATACCCCAGATAACATCATAATTCCAAGGGCTGTATTTGATAAAAAAGGGATATCTTATGAGGATGGTAGCTTCAAAGTATTTGCGCCGCCTTATCTCCTCAAAAACGGAAGAGCCTTTAGATGGGAGAGTGGTGGTAAAAGCAAAAAATTTAGCGTTCCGCAGGGATATTCCGACCATCTGCCGGTGCTGGCAAAATTTAGAGTAGGTCCGTTTGAGGCAAAAGACGACTCGGGCGCACCAAGGGTCGGTAAAGCTCAAACCTCCCAAATGCCTATAAAGACCGCCGATATATCCGAACTTTATTCGATGAGCGGCAACGTAGACGTACTCATCAAGAATGCGGCCGTTATCTACAAGCACCAAGATAATCTTGTTATAAAGCAAAAAAATGGTCGTGCGATATTTGTTTATAGGGCTCCGCAAGATATGCAAATAGGCGGGGTGTATGATGTTCGGATAGGGGCTATAGAGGATTACCACGGACTCAAAGAGGTAAAAAATATTATAGATTATAAAAAAACCGGAGAGATTAAAACCTCATCGTTGATGCTTCGAGGCGGACTCGATCTTTCCGATAAGAGCTTGCAAAATGAGATAGTTAGCGACGTTAGCGGTCTTTTTAGTAAGGGCAAATTTGTTTACGGAGACGGCAAGGAGATAAAAATATATTTTAGGGATAAGGCGATAAAGCCAAAAAGCCTGACTCAAATTACCCTAAAATCTGCCCATATAGGTTTTTACAACGAACCGCAAATTATTATTTACAAACAAGATGATTTCGAAGTTGTTAAATAGTTAGCTTTGGAGCCTATATTCAAAGATATTTTTGCCGTTTTCATACTCTAGGGATATTTTGATTCTGTATTTTTCCGTTATTTCTTTGACGATATGAAGGCCTATACCGTGCCCCTGTTTGCCCTCCGATTCTCTTTCAAACCTTTCAAAAATAGCGGTTTTATTTTTGATTGGCCTCCCCTCGTTTGCAAAGCTCATCACTATTTCCGTTCCGTCAAGCCATAGTTTGATGTAAATCGGCGCCCTTTGTTTGCCGTATTTGATGGCGTTTGAGATATTGTTGTCTATCAGGTATTCGATTTCTGTTTTATTGATGTCAAACCATATATGATCTTCTATGTCGGCTATAATCTCTTTGTCATTTACGGCTGCGACTATCGAGAACATCTTTATTCTTTCCCTCAAAATCGCTGAGATATCGAGCATATCTTTTAAAAATTCTACATAATCGCGCTGGGCTTGGTATGCGAGATTATCGTATATATGCTCCATAAGGGTGACGGACGAGCTAATTTGCTCTTTTATCTCTTTCGATTCTTCCCCAAGCATTTGCTGCGATATTTTTATTACCGCAATCGGAGTCCGTACCTGATGGATTGAGTTGCTGGTAAAGGTTTTGAAATTGTCGAGCAACTCTTTGTTTTTGGTCGCAGAGGCCTTAAGGGAGTCCAAAAGACCGTTGTATATCTGTATAGTGGTGGCTATTTCGTCGTCTTTGCATATTAACTTTGGGGGGCGCAGTTTTCGCCTTTTTCCATCTTGCTTTTTAGTTCGGCGAGGGGCTTTATTATCCGGATGTATGCTATAGCTAGAGAAAAGACGAGCATTGACAGCGAAAGCGTAAGAAATGCGGACATTTTGAATCTGAGGGCCTCAAGTTCGCTTTCCCATTTTTGGGCTATATCCGGGTGCCCTTTTTGTGCCTCGTCTTGCGAGCGGATAGAGAGTACGTTGATTTTTGAGCTAAGCTCCATTTTTTGGAAGAGCAAATCCTTGCTTGTTTGGTAGCTAAAATAGGTAAACAAAAAAAGAACCGCCGTCGAGAAAATGACTAGAAGTAAAAATAGCCTTTTTATGCTCACCTAAAATCTTTTCACTTTATGAAATATCCCATGTCTCTACGATTTTCTATGAGTTTGACGGGGATTTTTTTGCTTAGGCGCATTACTAATTGTCTTATATGCGGGGTATCGTCGTTGCCCCATATTGCGTAGCTTATTTGGTCAAAACCGACCAGTTTGCCTCTGTTTGCCACCAAGAGATGGATGAGCTTGCTTTCGTTTTTTGTCAGGTCTATCTCTTTTGCACCGTAAAATAGCTTGTGGCTTGTCTTGTCATATGAGAGGTCTCCCGCAAGCTGTATCATTTCACTTCTTTTTTGGGTCATCGCCAGTATTTTAAGCTCCAACTCTTTGACGTCGAACGGTTTTTTGACGTAGTCGCTACATCCGAGATTGTAAGCTTTTATTATCATATCCAGCTCTATAGTTGCGCTTATCATAATGATTGGGGCAGAGGGGCACACTCTTCTAGTTTCCTCCAAAAGCTCAAGCCCGTTTATCTCAGGAATATCTATGTCGAATATAAACATATCGTATTTGCCAGAGATTGCTTTGAGGGCGTCTTCACCTCCATGGAATGATTCGACGCCCATTCCACAGCTTTTTAGATACATGCTTATTGTTTTATTGAGTACGTAGTCATCCTCAACGAGCATTATTTTCATAAAAAACTTCTCTCAAAAATAAAATTATCTAATTTTTAGTTGTAGATATTTACATAAAATAAATAAAAATAGTGGCGCCCTCAAACGAGGGCTTTATCGTTATGCGGTTATGTATTTGCCGAGTTCGTTATCTAGGTTTTGAGAGATTTGCTCCAAATTTTTTACCGATACCTCTACCGATTCGACGCTTGCCGCATTGGAAGAGGATATTTCGTTTTGATCCGTCTACAATATTTGGTACAAACAACTTAAGATTTTAAACAATCAGCTATAGAGATGGCTATTTCAAGTGATAGACCGATGAG
>CAZVTM010000055.1:0-3627 GCA_964630205.1 uncultured Helicobacter sp.
CACCGATAGAAGCAGAAATTAGGTGGTGGCTTAATGAGAATTCTAGAGCCGCTTAGAATATTTGGGGATTGTATATATTTTTTGTACCAAAAGGGGGTGATAGATCAGCCCATTTGGTGTATACTTATACTTTAAAAAAGGCGAGTGTTTGCCTTATAATGCGCCAAGTAAATATTGTTATTAATAATTAAACTAAAGAGTTTGTTGAATTAATTTTTGGAGTTAAATTTGAAAAAATTGTTTATGTCCACTTTGTTTGCCTTTGTGGTTACACAATGCGCTTTTGCGCTTGATTGCCGAAATGCCTCAACGACGATGGAGATGAAAGAATGCGCCTCTGCTGATTTACAAAAAGCCGATAAGGCTTTAAATGCTACATATAAAAAGCTAATGGCAAAGTTGCCTGATAATATCGCAAAAGATAAGCTCAAAAAATCCCAAAGAGCATGGATTGCATTTCGTGACGCAAATGCCGAGTTTAGCGCTGATGAGATGCGTGGCGGTACAGGCGAAGGATTGCTATATATGGGAACCGTGACACAAATGACACAGCAAAGAGAAAAAGAGCTGGCAGAATATCTAAAATAGACCTACAAAAGACGGTGATAACTCCGAAATAAAGATGGTTTAACATCTACAAAATTTCGGAGCTTACAATACTTCAAAAATCAAAAATTTATATTTATCGTCCTCTCTTACCTGCTTAAAACATAAGAAGAATTAGAAGCATCTCCTTGTTAAAATAGTAAAAATAGCCAGGAGCGTGAAATGTATAAAATAGCTATTTCGTGTTCTGCCCTTTTGTTTATTGGCTGTGGTGCACCTTCGTGCAATGACAAAGATAGCAAAAAGCTAGTTATGGAATCTGTAGAAAAAACCGTAAAAACACGACTGGCGGCAAAACTCAATCCATCCATAGTAGGTGACGAGTGGCAAAATGCGCTAAAGCCTGAAGAGGTAGATATGGTGGAGTTCAACTACAAAGAGTATGGCCCGGTATTGGATGAGATAATAGAGATTGCCCATAACGACAAGATGAAAACATCGGAGTGTAGCGCAAAGCTCAAATTTCGCAACGGACAGGTGTTTAATCTGCATTACAAACTACAAAAAGACTCGAACGGTAAGCTATACGCCGAGGTCGAGTGGCGTTAAAAAAGAGACGCCTGAAGCTGCTTTGGCTTGAAGCTCTCTCTATGTATTTCGCTTAGTCCATGCGTCCTTATCGCCTCTATGTGCGCTGCAGTGCCGTAGCCTTTGTGCCCTGCAAAGCCGTATTGTGGATATTTGCCGTCTAGTTCCATCATCAGCCTATCCCTGCTTACTTTGGCTAATATACTAGCCGCCATCACCTCCGTCACCTGTGCATCCGCTTTTACCATCGTTTCCAGCCCATCCACCCCAAAACGGCTATTGCCGTCAAACAAATATCTATCGGCGTTGATTTTGCTCTTTATCTCAAGGAGTGAACGCTTGATGCAAGCCGATATTCCCATCTCGTCTATCTCTTTTGCCGAGTGCCATACTATATGATATATCGAGTTCGCAGCCACCTCGTCAAAAAGCGCCTCCCTTTTTCTCTCCGTTAGTTTTTTGGAGTCGTTTAGCCCTTTTACCTCGCCCGTTAGTACGCACCCCGCAAAGCACAGCGGCCCAGCTAGCGGCCCGCGCCCGGCCTCGTCTATTCCGCAGAGTATCATAGGCTAAGCGCCCATTGCCAAAAAGGTAGACTTTGTATCCGCACCCCGTTTACTATTTTTTCATCCTCTTTATTTACCGTCACTATCTCCACCTCTCTAATGCCTAGCTCCCATGCTTTTTTGGATAGCTTGCTTAGTTTTTTCTCGTCATCTGTTATCGCAAATGCTTTTGGCACGATTGCCTTTTCGAGCTCAGGGACAAAAAACCCCGCCTCGTCGGTATAATATATCTTGTACCCCCTTGAATTTAGCTCCAAAAACACCATATTTTCAAAAACAGCGGAAAAATCTTTTCTGAAATCAACAGCTGTTTTGAGGGCAAAGTCGTAAGAGTATATTTTTTTGGAGGAGTTTTTTTGGTGCAGCTTTTCTACAAAAAATAACACCCCCTCGTTTTGAAGCTTTGTCGTGTAAGAGTAGAAAAAATCTTTGGATATTTTGGTTTTTGATTTTACAAGGGTAAACACTTGGAGTAATGATAGTTTTGTCGCCGTTTTGCGCAAAAACTCGACCGCTATAGCCTCTTCGGTTTTTGTAGTCGCTATTTTTTTGATAACATTGCAAAGAGCCCTTCTTTTTTCTAACTCGTTAGCTCCTCCAAGTCTAGGATTTGAACCGTCTTTTAAAAACGAGGCAAATATATGAGGTATCCTCTCCTCCTCAAACTCGCTCTCTTTTTTGCCGTGATAAACCCTTTCGTAAAAAGAGAGATACTCCTCAAAATCAAGTCCGACGAGGGGGATTTGTTCGTATCCGTTCAGTTCCAAGGGCGCCGCCGAAATAGCGATAAGTTGGATATCGGCCGTGCTTTCAACTACTTCATCGTTTGTATTATCAATAATAACGGTAGCTAGTTTTTTATCTTTCGCAAAAGCGAGCAATCCGTCTTTATCAAATTTTTCTAACCGATAATCTTTCAGATCTATATATAAAAATGGCTCTTTTTTCTCAGAGGCGTGCAAAAGGGCAAGTGACGTCTTACCACAACTAGGGGGGCCATATAGATTGATATTTTTGTTTTTTGGCAAAAAAACTTTTCTCTCAAAAAAGGAGAATTTTTTTGGGCTTTCGGATAGAAGCTGCTCAAAAATTTCCAAAATTTTATCCCTAAGGTTTTTCTATTATTGTAGCTTTTTTCCTTTTAAAAAGGATAAGTTTTTATATACTCATAGCCAAACACGCCCGTTTTTACTTGACTCTTTGTGTTAATTATAGTAAAATTGCGCTCTCAAAATTTAAGTCTACAAGGCTTAAAAGTTCTTTATTAAGGTATACCGCAATGGAAAAATTGAGACTCAAGCTCAGAGCTTACGACAACAGAGTTCTTGACAAATCTGTATCGGCGATAATAGATGCAGTAAAAAGAACTGGTTCGGAACTGATCGGACCAATCCCGCTTCCAACAAAAATAAGAAAATATACTGTTCTTAGATCTCCGCACGTCAACAAAGACTCAAGAGAGCAATTCGAAATCAGAATTCATGTAAGACTTATAGATATTATAGCTGCTTCACCGGATACGGTCGATGCTCTTATGAAACTTGACCTTGCTCCTGAAGTGGATGTCGAAGTAAGATCAATGGCTAACTAAGGAAAAGTGAAGATGGAATTTTTGGTTGAAAAAATCGGCATGAGCAGAACGCTCGGCGAAGTATCGAATGCAGTAACTCTTCTAAAGGTGCTTCCTGCAAAAGTTGTAAAAGTAAATGCAGAAGGTAAATCTTTGGTTGCTTACTCAAGAGGTAAAGCGATGAACAAAGCGATAGAGGGCCAGCAAAAAGCTTACAATCTATCTAAAGAGTTCAACAAGTTTGCTTCTCTAGTAGTAGACAACAAAGAGATAGGAGAGCAAGAGACTGCATCCCTAGAGGCGGCCGTAGAGGTAAAAGCTACTTTTAAAACTAAAGGTAGAGGTTTTACAGGTGCT
>CAZVTM010000056.1:0-3581 GCA_964630205.1 uncultured Helicobacter sp.
GCCATACTTATAGTTATCGGCGTCAAAATGATAGATACTCATAGTTTCTCGTTTTTGCGCTCCCGCTCTACGATACTCGACTTTGCCGTTATCGCCGCCGTGGTCACGACCGCCCTTACGGTGAGCCTCATTGCGGCGTCGGGTGTCGGCGTGGCTCTTGCGATACTGCTGTTTATCAAAGAGCACATATCCACCTCGATAGTACGCCGCAAATCGCTTGGCAACGAAAGCTTCTCAAAACAGATAAGAACTGCGGAGGCTATGGATATTCTATCAATCAAAGGCAATGCTGCAGTCGTATACGAACTTCAAGGAAGCCTGTTTTTCGGGACGGCAAACCAGCTTCTGTCTACGTTGGAAATAGACATCAAAAGCAGAAAATTTATTACTCTTGATTTCAAGAAAGTTCAAGGCATCGACATAACCGCAATGCATGTGCTAGAGCAAATACGAGATATGATGGAAGAGAAGGACGGATACTTACTGTTTAGCAATATACCGCAAAAAATCCCTAGCGGACTTGATATGAAGAGGTATTTTGAAGAGCTTGGGATTGCAAACGGACATAAAAACGTCAAAATATTCGGCGAGCTAGACGACGCTATAGAATGGGTAGAAGATAGGATAATAGAGACCGAGCCATTATCTGCTAGCGAGCAAGAGGCGATTTGTCTGCACGAATTTGAGATATTCAAGGATAAAAAAGAGGAGACGATAGCTCACCTAGAAGAGAGGATGCAAAAACTTGTATTCAAACACGGCGACAAGATATTCTCGGCAGGAGACACGGGGGATGAGATATTCCTAATCAGAAAAGGCGATGTCCGAATAGCGCTGCCGATATCTGATACACAAAGCTACCACATCAGCACCTTTGGGCAGGGCAATTTCTTCGGCGAAATGGCATTTCTTGATGGAGCCGCCCGCTCCGCCGACGCTGTAGCCGAAGGCGATACCGAGCTTTATGCCCTCTCAAGAGCTGATTTTGACAAGTTTGCCGAAGAGCACAAAAAAATCTCTCTTAGATTCATGGAGGGTATCGCTAGCGTACTTGCGGGGAGGCTGAGGTTTACAAATGCGGAGCTAAGAGCGTGTGAGGCGTAGATAATTATTTATACACATCGCCCCTGCTATCAACCTTGAGTATACTTATCGTCGCCTTGCAGCCTTTTGACATCGCCGTTTGGAAGGTTTTCTATGGCAGCAAAAATCTTCTCTTGCAATTTTCTATCGTATGTCGCAAACTTCTTCTCAAATGTTTTTGAGTAGACAATCGTCATAGATTGAATTTCTTTTTAAACTCGTCATTTGATGCGAAACTGTCGTTTTTGATAATATCTAATACCTCCGCCTTGTCTTTTGCGTCAAGGAGCAACTCCGCTTTTTGCTTTGTCTCGCCGTGCCTCTCAAAATACTCCGACAAACTATCCCTGATTATCTGCGATATAGGACGCTTCTCTACAAAACTAAAAGCTCTAGCTTTATCATATAGCGCTTCGTCTATTGTTAAGTTTAGCCTTTGCATAACAACCCTTTTTGTGATGTATTGATGTATTTGTGTATGTTAACATAAGAGTTTTTAGGATAGTAAATTTAGTTTTCCGATTCGATTGGTTTGAAGAATTCGCAGATGTCCACCTCGAGGACTTTGGCAATTTTCACCAAATGTTCAATGTTAAATCGCTTGTTCTGAATACCTATTTCTGCTTTGCCATAAAAGCCAGCAGAAGCATGCCCGATAGCAAATCCCATATCCATCTGCGTCTTGCTTCTTTCTTCTCTAATACGCTTGATGTTGGTTCTTATCTTTAAGTGAGCTAGTTCAACATCTTTTGAGAAGTCATCTTCCAAATATAGTACCTATAGGGCTTAAATTTGGTTAAGTTTACTTTTGTTGAGTGTTCTATCAAAGTCCCATAGGGCGTAATAACTTAATTATTAGGAGCTATCATGAAGCGAATCCTTTCTACTGCCATTATTGCGTCTTCGCTTATATTTGTCGGTTGTGCCTCAAGACCACCAAATACAATTTCAACATATATGCCAGGCGATACAGACCGTAGCTGTCAATCAATAATGCTAGAAATGTCAAATATCGAAAACGAGATGAACAGAAAATGGAGTGAAAAGAATCAGCAAATTGGTACCAATGTAGCACTTGGCGTTGCTGGTGCATTCTTAATAGTTCCATGGTTTTTTATGGATTTATCAGGCGCAGAAAAGACAGAGTGGGAAGCCTACAAAAAGAGATTCGATTATTTAAATTTATTGCTAACAGATAAAAAATGCTCTCCATATGTTAGCAAAATACCTACTGCAGAAAACAACTCAACTGTCTCATCTAAATAGATAGGTAGGTATTTTTTATGCAGGGAATAATACTAGACTACGACGAGTCAACCAACAAAGGTATCATAAGGGGTGATGATGGCTTGAGATATGGATTTTATAAATCATCACTTAAGTCAGCCGACAGTATAAAGGCAGGTCTAAAAGTTGATTTTGAGATTAGCGATAATACTGCTACTGATATTTATATCGTGAAACCAATAGTTGTACCACAGATATTATGAATACAGCCAAGACTGTAGTCTCTGAGACTATTAGTAATGCTAAGCCGGTCATTATTAAATGGCTTAAAATTATTATATCCATCTTGATTATAGTCTTTGCAATTGCTGCTTCAATAGAATTCGCTCAAGATTTTGCTAGGGAAAAAGCCTATGAGGAGGAGATTCAGAGGTTTAAGCAAGAAAGAGAAAGTGAGATTGAGCAGGCCGATAGATTTATGAATATGGGTCAATATGGGTCTGCGTATGATATTTATCAAAACATAATGACTGGTCCATCTAGACCAATGATAAATATGCCATATCTGCCAATTGGCATTGATATTGTAAATAAGGCTGCGTATTGCTTGCTTATGATGGACAAATATCAAGATGCAATTGACTTGTATGCCCACAAAACAAATTTAAATTCTCAATCTTATATCATTATGAGTAATGCTTATTCTAAACTTGGAAACAAGTCAAAAGCTATAAAAAATGCTCAAGAAGCTTGTGCTAGGGGTGACTGCTCACTCAGTCAACAATTTGGAGTTAAATAGCCCATTAAGCTCATCACCACCCAAACGAAGCGTAAGTGCACGGGGATGGTGTGAGCTGTAAACACAAGGAGTCCGTTAAAATTCCGTCTTGACCTTGGCTACGCCGAAACCTGCTCTATAGAAATCCCTTGCAAAAATCCCTTGACGCTCAAATCCTCGTCTATGCTATCCCAATGCACGCCCTCGCCATCACCCAGTATCTCAAAATCATTTCGCTGTGACGGTGTAGCGTGCAGTAGCTTTGGAAACCATGAAAGCGGCAGATGGAGCACTCTGCCGGCTTTTAGCGATACGATTAGCTCATTATCGTCACATTTGACATCGTTTGCCAGCGGTTTATGTATTATCAAGGTATTCATTGCTCTATTCTATAAAAAGAGTTATAAGTTTTACCGCCTCCCGCACTTTCTCTTCAAAATCATCATCTCGTAAACCCACCTCAAACTCCTCAAAAAAGCCCACACACATATAT
>CAZVTM010000057.1:0-3507 GCA_964630205.1 uncultured Helicobacter sp.
AGACCCATTAGCTTTTCTTTTTGTTCCTTAGATAGAGAATTACAACAAGACCCGATTTCATAGGGGATTGAGACACTATCAGGGGTATGTCTAACTGTATCAGTATGTATTACAACAAGACCCGATTTCATAGGGGATTGAGACTATTATAGCTTGATTGTTGGTGAGACTATTAAATTACAACAAGACCCGATTTCATAGGGGATTGAGACTTTGACCTTACCGGCAATTCTCCTTTTATCTATAATTACAACAAGACCCGATTTCATAGGGGATTGAGACAGAGGCAAAATTAAATATTCAGTCTCAGGAATACAAAAGAGTGTCGGAGCTTACAATATCAACTCACACCCGGCGATATAAAATCTATTGCCATCTCTTTGTATGATGAGATGTTTTTGGACTAGAGCATGCGACTCTTCAAGCTGGGCATTTATCTTTGAGATATTTGGCTTGAATCTTGCCTGAAAATTATCAACAGGCACTCTTTCGTTGTTAAACGATATGTTCGCCTCGCAAAACTTGTTAAATGTGTCAGTGTGCTCAACACTCAAATCAAGCATGCCGCCATTATGAAGCATATACGCATACATAGCCGCAAGCCTTGTAAAATCGCTATCGGAAGATACCAAGCAAAACCCGTCGAACTTGCCCGTATACAGCAAATCCATAGCGTCTATTATCATTGCGCTATCGGTCGCATTTTTGCCACTCGTGTAGCGAAACTGTTGCATCGGCTGTATGGAGTGGGTCAAAAGCGTATCCTTCCAGCCTCCAAGTTGCGGCCCTGTCCAGTCGCCGTATATCCTTTTGACGCTCGCCACGCCGTATTTGGCTATCTCAGCCAGTAGATACGGTGTCAGAGAGGCTTGCGCATTCTCTGCATCTATGAGTACTGCGAGCTTTTGCGCTCCTAGTGGTTTTTGGCTCATCTATTACCTTTTATATAAAGCTTCATTTTTGCAAAATCCCCCTTATATCTCCAAAAAGTATCACGTTTTTAAGTGTCGCTCTTTCGCAGTCGTTTTGTCCGTTAAAGGCTATCCAAAGCTCACCTCTCTCGGATGAGAAAATAGGCTGATTGATATAGACTATAACATAACTACTCACTCTCACCCCCTCAAACGTCTCTTTGATATCACCAAGTTTCGGCGTAGTATTTATTTATCTTGCTATTTTTGTCTATGAGTACTCCACCATCGTATTTTTCTTTTATTTTTTGGACTATTTTTGCGGCATGGTTAAATAAATAGGTAGTCCTCTCTGCCCCTGCTTAAGAATTTTGCAATTCCTTTTGTTTTTCCCTCTATCCTAATATGATAGTTTTGTCCATTAACGACCAAAGACGCTTTCGCCTCACCGAACTCCTTAAACCAGCCGTATTCCATGTCATAGTCTGCCACCTTTGTAAACCCGAAAAGGGATAGCGCTAAAAAACATGGCCAAAACAAATACCCTCATAGCTTCTACGTTATTTTTTGTATAATCTAATCAAAAAATATATGAATAAAGTGTGGAAAGCAAAATGGAAGCGGAAATCGAGAGCATAAAAACAGGCGGATTAATTATTTTTGCATTATCCGCCGTCATTTTGCTGATAGTGAAGTTTTATATCCTAAGAGATTAGCCGATAAATCTAGAGGGTATCCTCACGCTTGCGGCCTGCTCGTAAAGCGCCGCTATTTTTGCGGCTTTGACCGCCTCATTCTTCTCTACCCCTTCTATCCTTTGGCGAAACGCTTCAATTAGCTGCATTTTCATAGCCGAAACTTGCTCGTCTATAAGCAAAGAGGTGCTTTCTTCTGACTTTGAAGCGGCAAATACGGAGGCCGTCGTTTTGGAGTCAAGCTTTGACCAAAGCTGCGGCGGCATAGAATCAAGCAAGTCATCGGAACCAAAAAGCGAACTCATCCAGCTATCATCGCCATCCTCCGCTTTTACCGAGTCGTATTGGAGTAAAAAATCTACATAATCCCCTTTGTCGCCTTTGATTGCTTGATATTTGGCATAATCAATAGAGATGTTGATTCCGAGGTTTGATAACATACCATCCATGACGAAACCTCCGTTTTTTATACTTTTGCAGCAATTTTGATTCCATTTTGTGACATAATGAAAACCATGAAAAAAAGTTTGATAAACCTCCTTTTGCTTTTGGTGTTTTTTGCCCTCCAGGGGTATGCCAAACAAACTGTAAACATAGGCGTTTTGGCGCATAAACACCACGAAACGACGGAAGAGGAATGGATGCCCACCGTCAAATATCTAAAGCAACGTATTCCTGAATACGATTTCAAAGTCATCGCTCTTAAATTTGAGGAATTCCCACCTTACCTGAGAGATAAAAAAGTTGATTTCGTGGTTATGAATTCCGCATATTACGTAGATTTGGAAAGCAGATACGGGATATCAAGGATAGCAACCCTCAAAAATCTAGATTTTAGCGGAAAACCACAGACTGAATTTGGCGGCGTCATATTCACAAAAGCCTCCAATCAAAACATAAAAAGCATCAATGATCTCAAAGGCAAAAAGTTTGCAGCGGTAGATGCGATATCTTTCGGCGGCTGGATAATGGCCCTTAGAGAGCTAAAGCAAGCCGGGATAGACGACTCGAATATGCGGGTCACCTTTTACGGGACGCACGAAAAAGTGGCTCTTGCGGTACTAAATGGCGATGCGGATGCCGGAACCATACGAACCGATACACTTGAGAGAATGGCGGCGTCCGGCAAGATAAAAATGGATGACTTTACAATATTAGGTCAAAAAAATTATTCAAATTTTTTTTATGTAGCAAGTACAAAACTATACCCAGAATGGCCGTTTGCAAAAACAAAGCATGTTGAAGACACATTAGCCGAAAAGGTAGCCGTAGCCCTAATATCGATGCCGGAAAACTCAGAGGCTGCAAAATCGATAAATAGTGCGGGATGGACCATACCTCTTGACTATCAGGAGATACACGAGTGTCTAAGGGAGCTCGGAATGGGGCCTTACGAGTACCTCAAAAAAGCGGCTTTGGGATACTTTATAGAAAAATACTGGGCATACATACTTATCGGTGCGCTAATGACGCTACTATCGGTTGGGGTAAGCGTATATATAGCCAGGGTAAACCAAAGACTCAGGGAGACAAGGGCCGAACTAGAAAAGGCATATCAAAACGAAAAATACTTAAGGGAGATACTCCGCACCGTAGCCGACGTAAACCAAATGTTAATTACAAGCCGCTCGCTTGATGAGCTGCTAGATAAAGCGGCGTTATGTCTAAGCTCAAACCCTTCGCTAAAAAGCGCAAAAATATCGACCGTATCGGATTGCAAACTTGAAGTTAAAGCTACTTACGGGATAGGCGACGAGATGGTGCTGACGGAATTTGACGAAAAGGTCTTTAGAGAGAATAAAATATTGGTCGTCACGCATTTTGACGAAGGGGTGCCGGAGTACTACAAAAAAAGGCAAAAGAATACGGTATTAAAGGGGTTTATATAGTTCCGCTCAAAA
>CAZVTM010000058.1:0-2326 GCA_964630205.1 uncultured Helicobacter sp.
TAACAGGCGAGGGTTCCTTTCAGATGAATATTCAGGAGCTTCAAACAATAGTCCAAAATAAATTACCGATCAAGATATTTGTGTGGAATAACAATGGATACCTGTCTATCCGCACAACTCAAAAAAAGTTTTTTGAAGGTCGGTTTATGGGTACTGAGCCGGCTTATGGAATTTCTTTTCCTGACGTAGCTAAAATTGCTGCGGCATATGAGATACCATTTGTATATATAGATAAAGTAGGATCGTTAGCCGAAAAATTAGAGAGTGTTTTTCTGATAGACGGTCCTGTGCTTTGCGAGATAGTATGCCCAGAAGATCAAGAGGTTGTTCCGACTGTTTCTTCGGCAAAACGGGCAGACGGAACAATGGTTTCAAAACCTCTTGAAGATATGTATCCGTTTTTGGATAGAGGAGAATTTTATTCCGAAATGATTAATAGACCAGTTGAAGAATAAATGAATATCTTCATAACCGGCTCAAACGGTTTTGTCGGAAGCCACCTGAAAGAGTACCTGTCGGAAAATTATGGCAATTACATACTCTTTACCCCTTCTAGTAAAGAGCTTGATTTGGCTGATGAGCTAGCTGTCGATTCGTATATTTTATCAAACAATATCGATATTATCATTCATTTGGCAAACCGTGGCGGTAGCAGAGATGCCGCCGATATGAAAAATATTACCGAGTATAATCTGCGGATATTTTTTAATATAGCTAAGCATGAGAAGAACGTCAAAAAAATCATATCTTTTGGAAGCGGAGCAGAGTACGGTAAGCATAAGCCTATAGTGGAAGCAAAAGAAGAAGAGTATCTGACGGCTTTGCCGCACGATGAATATGGATTTTATAAGTCTGTTGCGTCGAGGTATATTGAAAGGTGCGATAAGATTGTGCAGCTTAGGATATTCGGTGCATACGGCGAATACGAAAACTACCGCTATAGGTTTATAACAAATGCGATCGTTAAAAATCTGCTAGGGTTACCTATAGCAATTAATAAAAATGTTTTTTTTGATTATATTTATATCGGCGATTTACTCCGGATGATTGACTTTTTCTTGCATAATGATTCAAAAGAAAAAATATATAACGCCACAACAGGTAAAAAAATAGACCTAATAACTCTGGCAAACACGGTTAATGAGGTGAGCGATTTTAGATCCGAAATAATTTTACTAAACGACGGATTGAATAATGAGTACACCTCTAATAACGAAAAAATCATGAGCGAGCTACAAAACTTCGAGTTTACCCCTCATAAAGTTGCAATAGCTAAAATTAGAGAGTATTTTAAAGCAAATATGGAAACACTAGATATAGAGACGATCAGGGAAGACCCGTATTTAAAAACAATAGAAAATATGTGGAAAGGCAGATAGATATGAACAAAAAAGAACAGCTAAAAAAAGAGATATTAGAAAAGGTTGCGGAGTACTATAGTGAGATTCATAAACCCGTGCAGAGTGCGGTTTTTGAGGCGGGAAAATCTAGAGTAAACTATGCCGGACGTGTTTTTGACGAGAGAGAGATGGTAAATCTTGTTGATAGTAGTCTTGATTTTTGGCTTACTTATGGAGAATATTCCAAAAAATTTGAGAAACAACTTGCCGAGTATCTGGGTGTTAGATGGGCATTTTTGGTGAACTCCGGCTCATCTGCCAATTTGCTTGCTTTTTATGCTTTAACGTCACCACTGCTAAAAGATAGACAGATAAAGAGAGGCGATGAGGTCATCACTGTGGCGGCCGGATTTCCCACTACCGTAGCGCCGATAGTCCAGTACGGAGCGGTTCCCGTGTTTGTGGATATGGAGCTTCCCAATGTTAATATAGACGTAAACGAGCTTGAGCGTGCCTTGAGTGCTAAAACAAAAGCCATCATGATAGCCCATACTCTTGGTAACCCTTTTGATTTAAGAGCGGTAAAAGAGTTTTGCGACAAACACAATCTATGGCTTGTAGAGGACAACTGTGATGCGCTGGGTTCGCTCTACGAGGGCAAGCCTACGGGAACCTGGGGAGATATAGGAACCAGTAGTTTTTATCCACCGCACCATATGACGATGGGAGAGGGCGGGGCTACATATACAGACAATCCGCTACTCAAAAAGATTATGCTCTCCATGAGAGACTGGGGGAGGGATTGCTGGTGTGAAAGCGGCGTGGATAATACCTGCAAGGCCAGATTTTCACAACAATTCGGCTCTTTACCTGTGGGCTATGATCACAAATACGTCTATAGCCATTTCGGATTTAACCTAAAAGCCTCCGATATGCAGGCTGCGGTGGGGTGCGCACAGCTAGAGAAGTTTCCCTCTCCTGTAGAA
>CAZVTM010000058.1:2424-3506 GCA_964630205.1 uncultured Helicobacter sp.
TTCAGATCCTAGCTGGTTTGGATTTTTGATTACACTAAAAGACGGTGTAAAGTTTGGCAGAAATGACCTTGTTGAGTATCTGGAAGGGGCAAATATACAGACCAGAAACTTGTTTGCCGGTAATATGCTAAGACACCCGATGTTTGATTCGCTGGAAGCCGGAAAAGACTACAGGGTTGTTGGTGATTTGCCTTGTACGGACAAAATAATGAACGATAGTTTTTGGGTCGGTGTATATCCTGGGATGAGTAAAGAAGCTATGGATTATATTGTCGATACAATCGTGCAGTTTATCAAGAAGAAGCGCTAGTGGATTTACTAAGAATTCCATTATCTGTATTTATTCATCCTAGCAATAGCGGCGAGAGATGCCGCAGGGTTTTTTCGTCCGTTATCTATCAACTTTTTAAAAGATTTTGCGGCTCAAAAAGAGAGTTTATGCTGTTTAACGGCTCAAAAATTTACTTACGGCAAAACTGCGCCTCTTGCTCGCAAGTCGTATATTTTAAATTGCCTGATTTTGAAGAGTTAAGCTACCTTAGGTCTGTTATGAAAGAAGACGATGTCGTGCTAGATATCGGAGGAAATATTGGGCATATAAGCTTGCTACTTGCAGATAAAAACCCAAACGGTGCTTATTATATATTTGAGCCGCATCCTAAGACCTTTAAGTGGCTAAGTGAGAACTTGGCATTAAACGACAAGAAAAATTTTTATGCTTTCAATATAGCTCTTTCAAATGACGAAGGTAGCTTAAGTTTTACCGATGAGGCAGAGTCTTGTATAAACAAGGTCGTGCAAGCGGATGATGAAAATACGGCAAGTATCATAAGCGTGGAGGCTACGACTCTAGATAACTTCGTGGCAGCAAAGTCAATTCCAACGGTCGATATCACCAAAATGGATGTCGAAGGATACGAGCTGCAAGTATTTGAGGGCTTTAAGGATGGGATTGCAAAGTTTGCGCCTCGCGTGATACTTTTTGAAAATAGTAAAAATTTTAACGAGATTAAAGAGTTTTTGAACGCATACGGCTACTCGCTGGCTAGAGCCGAGAACGGTACGCTTGTATTCGACGAGAA
>CAZVTM010000059.1:0-2978 GCA_964630205.1 uncultured Helicobacter sp.
AAACCTGAGCGAGGAGCAACTGCTAAATGCGTATCAGTTTGCTCTTATAAAAATCTACAAGGATTTTGAGGGCGGATACAACCCGAGTGCGGCCGAGGTATGGGGACTATTTGAAAACCCAACCCCTTGCTTTACCTGCTCTACCCAAATGAGCTGCAAAACAGAAGATCACGGAGTAAACCATGGCAACTGCCAGTCACAAGTACAGCTCTCCTTCAGCTAAGGACGAAATCCTCCCGAAGTTCGGTTTTGGGCAGAGGGTGCGTCTATTAAAGGACATACGAAACGACGGCACCTTCCCGTTTGCGAAGGTCGGTGATGTGCTGATGAAAGCCGGCGAAGAGGGGTATATCCGTGATATGGGTGACTTCTTGCAGGTTATCCGTGTCTATGAGGTAGAGTTTATCGAGCACGGCATCGTGTATGGATGTCGCGAGGAGGAGCTTGAAAATGCCGACGAGGACTACTTTGACGATGTCGAGGAAGAGCTAAATTGGCTACGAGAACACAGGGCGGCTAAGTCGCAATCTTAAAAAAGGAGGTAAAAATGGTAAAAATAGCATTATTTTTCGTTTGCCCTGTTTATTGCACCAATCACACTAGAAAGGATCAAAAATGACAACAAGATTTGGATGTAGAGATAGTGAGTGCGGCACTTGCGTAGTTGAGGTCGTAGCCGGAATGGAGTTTCTATCTCCAAAAACTGAAAAAGAAGAAAAAGTACTAAAAGTGGTTGAAGCTACAAATCCGTGCCCAAATCTTAGACTTTCTTGCCAAATGAAAGTTGCGGTTCAAAACGGTCACGTAAGACTAAAATACTAATCTTCATTTTGCCTCCCTTTGCGGGGGCGACAAACTTTTTACCCCGATACTACTTTATTTCTACCTTCTTCTTTTGCTTTATACAGAGCGTCGTCAGCCCTTTTTATAAGCTCATTGCTATTTTCTTCCCCGTTTAACACCGTTACGCCAAAGCTGCATGTGAATTTTGGCACCCCTTGCGAATGCGCATTCTCTATAATTTTTCTTATCTTATCGGCTACGGCCGCAGCTGTATTTAGATCTATTCCGGGGGCTATGATGGCAAACTCTTCGCCGCCGTATCTTGCTACGGTGTCGTTTTTTCTGGTATTGCCGACGACGATTTTGGCGAGATATTTAAGGGTCTCATCTCCCACTTGGTGTCCATATTTGTCGTTTATGTCTTTGAATTTGTCTATATCAAACATTATCAGTGATAATTCGTCTTTATTTTGAAGACTTTTATTTATTTCAAATTCTAGTATTTTGTCGAATGAAGCTCTATTTTTGAGTGTTGTGAGATGATCGATGCTAGATTTTATCTCTAGAGCCTCTTTTTCGAGCTCCATATCCGTGATTTCCGTGAGCGAAACTATATATTTGTTTTCATCTTTAATTCTGTTGGTTGTTATGAGATAGACCTCTTTTTTGCCGTTTATGCTTTCGCAAATTAGCTTGTTTCCGTCTTTGCGCATTTTTTTACCAAATTTGCAAGATATCATCTCGCAAGACAGCGGCGTATCCAAAAATAATCCGCTTATGCAGTGAAAGTGGGTATTTGCCTGCGCAATATCCTCAAAGCAAAAATATCTGGCAAAGCTCTCGTTGTAGGCCAAAAGCTGCTTGTTGCTGGCGAGGGCGACCATATTTTCCTGCAAATCTATAATTGACTTTACAAGGGCATTTTGTTTTTTAATTTCGCTGATGTCGGTTATATTGGCAAGTATGAACGCGCCGTCGTCCATATCCACCTTGGTTAGGTATACCTTGGCGTAAAATACGGTATCGTCTTGTCTCTTGCACTCCCATTCAAAGTCTTGCTCTTGCCCAAGGAGTACGTTTTCCCATATTTTGCCTAGTCCGTCTATCGGATTGTTGGGCGTAGAGATATCTACTATTTTTAGTCTCAGCATTTTTTCTTTATCTTCGCAGGCATACATCTCTAGGGTTGTATCGTTGACGTCTATTATGTTGCCGTCTAGGTCGTGTATGAGAATGCCGTTTTGCATATTGTTAAAAAGTTTTTGCAAAAAACTACTCGTTTTTTCGTATCTAGCCGTCTCCGCTTTTATCAGCTCTTGTAGATTATTTTGTACCGAGGCCATCTCGTCAAAAGCCCTTTTGACTCCATTTTCGAGTGTCGTAATCTCTGAAAATATAGATTCCGGTATTTTGACATCTCTGCTTAGCGTGTACTCGCTTACTTTTTTATCGGGGTTAAAATCTCGGTTTTGATAAACATCCAAAACAGGGCAAATAGTAGGAAAAATAGAGTTTCTGTAATGATTTTATTGTGCAATATGTCTACGCAGCATATAATCAGGAAAGCTACAAAGACATAAATGGCAATGTTGAAAGTTTTGATACTTATCTTCATAGCCCGCCTCTAAAATGTTTTATGCGTAAAGGGTTTTGATTATAGCACGTTTTTTTGTTTCGGGGCAAAATAAAACTGCAATATATGCCCCAAAAATACCACTTGCCTCTTAATTTCCCTAAAAGCAAAACTATATAGAATATCCGCATGGGAATAATAGACGATTTACAGCTAAAAGCAGAGATAGATTATGACATTATAGATGAGTTTGTCGGGCATTACGGATTGATGTGCGACGAGATGGAGGGGCTTGCTCTCGGTCTTGAAAAACCTGAAGTATATGAGCGAAATGTGGGTGAGCTGTTTCGTATATTTCACAATATCAAGTCGGCTTCGGGCTTTATGAGGCTAGATAGGATGAACAAAGCCTCCGAGCTCGTAGAGTCGGTACTAGAAGAGGCTAGGGCGTCCAAAGGTCCCACCACAAACGACTTTGTCAACTGGATGCTGGCCATAAGTGACATATTCAACGGCTGGCGTAAAGAGCTTGAGGGTAATGCCGCAGAGCTATCCCCAATACAGCCGAAAATCCTAAATATTCCCAGCAAAATTACGATATAATTGCTCTCTTCCTTTTATG
>CAZVTM010000060.1:0-2546 GCA_964630205.1 uncultured Helicobacter sp.
CACCGATAAATTTCTACTGTTGTAGATAGATATGAAAATCAGACTTGGGAGGAAAGTCTAAGAGCACCGATAAATTTCTACTGTTGTAGATAGGGTATAGACTTAATCGGTAAAGGATATAAGTCTAAGAGCACCGATAAATTTCTACTGTTGTAGATGAAGTTTCAGCAGTCTGGAAAGGCTTTGTCTAAGAGCACCGATAAATTTCTACTGTTGTAGATGTGCCTCGTTTTGCTGCTGAGTTTGCTGGTCTAAGGAAAAACGGAGTTAGGTATTCAATCTTCACTTTTTACAAAAACAAAAGCGAGTTGTTTTTATAACTTTTGAGCCAATTCTTCTAGCTGTACCAAGTCGAGTTTGTCTTTTGGCCTGTCGGATGCTTTTTTGTTTGCGATTAGGTCTGTGATGGATAGTGTGAAAGCTTCTAATGAGTCAAATTTGGCAAGCTGTCTATTTTCCCACGCCTGCGCAAAAGTAAGCCCGTCTATATCTGTCAAAATATCTATACGGTTTGGCTCTATACCTATCTGCAATACGCTATTTGGCTCCAAAAAATTATCGGGTTCAATGGCAAAAGGCACGCCAAATTCATCTAAAGCTTTGTAGATATTTTGTGCGTTCTCCTCGGTTTTGTCTATCCACAGGTCTATGTCGTAGGTGCTTCTGGAGTAGCCGACTTTTGACATTGCATAAGCCCCTGCTATCAGATAGCGCACGCCGTGCTTATTGAACAGTTCAATGATGTCTTGATAATCTTGCGTGAGGTACATTGGATTAGAGCTTTTGACTTAGCTTGATAAATTTGCAAATGGATTTGTCTACCCTTGACGGAGCTACCGTGCCCGTCTGCTCCATCCATGCCTCTTTTGAGAGTTTTGCGAGGAGTTCCCATGCGTCTTTCGGGCTTAGGTGTGTGTGAAAGCTGTCATGCTCTTTTGAGTGCAAGCCGACTTTTGCGAAAGTGGCTGTGCGTTTTCTTGCCTCGGCTCTCTCTTTCATGTTGGACACGGCAAACTCCTCATTGGTATGCGTAATTATAACATATTCGGTATGCGCCAAAGTCAACTACTCAGCAAAAACTCTTTTCAAAAGCCACGCCGACTTTTGCGTCCGTCCTGACTTCTGGTTTTAGTATTTTGATGTTGATTTTGAGGATTTGTGGGTTTTTGGACTTGAGTGTGTCGCAGACGCTGATTGCGGCGTCTTCTAGTAGGCGAAACCTGTTTGCGTTGAACTCTCGTTTGATCTCACGGCAGATTTTCATATAATCCAAAAAGCCGTGTTTTTCGTGAGCGTACTCTATGTTTGCGGTTATCTCCACCTTTTGTGGGGTAGTGCGTTCACTTTTTAGTATACCGACGATACACTCAAACGAAAAATCCTCGATAACAAGCGTCATCATACGACTTTTTTCTCCTCACCGCTCACTAGCCTGAGGATATTTGGGATATGCTTGTAGACCACGAGTATCGCTATGATGACCACCGGGGACATACTGCCTACGTCAAACGCAACGGGAATAGGGAGGTAAAAAGAGACGAGAAGTCCAACAAGTCCTATGAGCGACGAGAGCGACGAGATTTTGAGCAGTTTTGCCCCCACAAACCAGCATACGAGAGCCACGAGCGAGTTGAGCGGGGCTAGAAAAACGAGAGCCCCAAATGCCGTAGCCACACCCTTGCCGCCCTCAAAGCCTAGATACGGGCTAAAGCAATGCCCAAGTACGGCAAGAACACCCATACCCCAGAGCGCCGATACATCCAGCTTGAAGATGAATGCAGCAATAGCCAGGGGCACGACCGCTTTTAGCGCATCCGCCGCTAGCGTCATAGCTCCTAGTTTTTTGGCTAGGGCGGGATCTTTTTCTTTTACGACTCGTAGGACATTGGTAGCCCCTATGCTTTTGCTCCCGGCCTCTCTGACGTCAACGCCCGCAAACTGCTTGGCAAACACAACGCCAAAAGGAATAGCGCCAATGAGATATGCGACGAGGTAAAAAATAACGTTTATATTGCTCAGAGCTTCAATCAAATTTTGCACCTTTTGTAACTTATTTTGAAGCGGATAGGTTAACACCATTTTTGTTACAACGACTTTAAGCACACCTCCAATAAAATCCCTCAAAAGTTTGAAAAATAGTGGAAAAAATGGATAAAAAAGAAGAGATTTTAAAGCTAAAAAACGAGCTTGGCGTACTGCTGGCCGCGCACTACTATCAAAGAGACGAGGTATTTGGCATCGCCGACATCACGGGAGATAGTCTGGAGCTTGCTAGAAAGTGTATGGAGTCCGACAAAAAAATAGTCGTCTTTTGCGGCGTCGGTTTTATGGGACAAAGCGTCAAGATACTGAGTCCCGAAAAAAAAGTGTATATGCCTCGTATCGCTTGCTGTTCGATGGCTAGGATGATAGATAGTGCATACTTTGATGAAGCAATAGAGAAAATGGAAAATGCGGGCATCAAAAGAGAAGATATTTTCCCGCTTACATATATCAATTCAAATGCCGACGTCAAGGCAAAAGTAGCGGAAATGGGCGGAGTCGTA
>CAZVTM010000061.1:0-2505 GCA_964630205.1 uncultured Helicobacter sp.
AGTGTGTCAAGGTAGCTCAGCTGGTTAGAGCGCTGGTCTCATAAGCCGGAGGTCGAGGGTTCGAGTCCCTCCCTTGCTACCACTCACACCAAAGTCTCAAAAACATCCCATAATTTATCTAATTTTTACCCCTATCTTTATAAAATTGTATACCAAAACATCCCATTAAAGTTGGAGCGGTTTTTGCACGATTAACGTGAAATCTTTTTAGGAGGACGGCAAATGAGAATAGCTTATGCCGAAGTGCTTCAGGATTTTGAGTATGATGAGGAAAATTCATACTGGGTCAGGAGAGAGGATGGTAAAGCATTTCATCTACTTGAAAAAGATGAAAACGATATGGTAAAAATTGTCGAAGCTTGTGAAGATAGCGGAAACTATCAAATAGTTTAAGCTCCTAACTTTCAATGGTATAAAGTGGCGCATTACGCTTTAAGCCATTGCTTTCTTTATCAACTTCATTTATAAAAACTTATGCTACTTTTTGAAAATATATAATCTAAAAAATTACAAAAATTAATATTTAATGTTCAGTTAATATTTCTTATCATAAAATCGAATATTCTGTTTCAAGGAGTATCTATGAATGGAATTAGGCTATATGCCGCTGGAGCGCTTTTGATATCGCTTACGACAGTGTCATATGCCGGCATAGAAGCGGGACAAAAGTTATATACTAAAGCCTGTAAAAATTGTCACGGTAATGGCGCAAAAGGTGCTGCTATGGCCACTCAAGAGGGCTGGGATAAGTGGTTTGCCAACGGAGCCTCTGCAATCATAGAGAGACACAAGGGCGACGCAAAGGCTAATGCATATTTCGGCGGCTCTAATTTTAAAGATCAAATGCAGGATTTGCATGAGTTTTTAAAAGAATACGGTTCTGACAGCGGCAATACGCCTGGCTGCGGCTGATTAATCTAATAAAGGAGTGTTTATGAAAAGAATAAGTGCATTTTCACTAGCTGCCATGCTAGCGACTTCGTCTTTTGCTGCAGACGATATAGCTGCGCTAAAAGCAGAGCTAAATGAGCTAAAAGCGCAAATAGCTGAGTTGAAAAAAAATCAAGAGGCCTCTGATGTTGCGTCTCTTGCAAAACAAATGCAAGAGCTAAAAACAAGAACCGGTGGTGATAACCTTAAATGGGATGTTGACTATAGAGTAAGCTACGATATGCTTTCCAAAACTACTGAGAGAGGCGAAAAATACAGTAATGGTGTATTGTCAAACAGACTTTGGCTTGGTATGAAGGCTGCCCCTAGAAAAGACTTCAGTCTTATTGGGCAACTATCTTACAATAAAGCATTCGGCGATACGGCAAATCATAGCCAATCCAATACTACCCCAGGGTATGCAAATTTTGACTGGGTAACAAACGAAAATGCTACGGACAATGCAGTTAAAGTTAAAACTCTTTACGGTATCTATTTTGGCGAAATCGGCGATGTTAGCTATACTGCAAGTATCGGCAGAAGAGCATCTACGAACGGTACCCTTGCCAATCTAAGAAGTGATGACAGCGAAGCTTCTCCAAACGGACACATGATAAATGTTGAGTTTGACGGTGCAAGCTTCAATTTTAATCTTGACAAAGTAACTGGCGTTCCTGGTATGGCATTCAAGCTTTGCATGGGCAGAGGTCTTACAAATGCACAACCGAGATTTTCTCAAAATATGAGCGGTACCGATACATCATACCTCAATGATAAATCAAAAAATACAAATATAGATATGTTCGGTTTTATCTTTACTCCGTATGACAACGGTCAATACAGGGTTACGACTCAAGCATTTAAAGCTTGGAATCTTATAGGCTTTAGCGGTGCGGGTATGCAAGCATTCCAAACTGCCTATATGACTTATATGACTACTCCAAACTTTAATAACTATGTTGCATTGCAAAATGCAACGCCAGCCTTTAGCAATGTAGGTAACATGTACGGATTTACTGTTAGCGCTATAGCAACGGGTATAGGTAGTGGATGGAGTGACTTCCTCGATAATACAACGGCGTTTGCAAGCTGGTCTATGAGCAAAACTGACCCGGGCAAAAAAGCAGATGGCATGCTAGGTTCGATGGATGATAAAGTCGGTACTTCTTGGTGGCTTGGTGTTCAGATGCCTGCAGTTGTCACAAAAGATGGTAAAATCGGTCTCGAGTACAACCAGGGCTCTAAATACTGGAGAAGCTTTACATATGGCGAAGATACATTAGTTGGTTCTAAAATGGCGGCTAGAGGTAAGGCATATGAGGCTTACTACATCCAGCCAATTCTTGGCAAAACGCTTAGCGCAGAGCTAAGATATACTCATATCAACTATGACTATACCGGAAGCAACTCGTTCTTCGGTGCAGATGGTGCCCCTATGACTATGTCTGAAGCTACTGCGGCTGGATATGATCCGGTAAAAACAGCTACAAACGGTATGTTCTACCTAAGATACAGATACTAAAACAGTTCTAGCGGGGCTTAGGCCTTGCTAGAAACTTCCTTTAATACTTCTTC
>CAZVTM010000062.1:0-2452 GCA_964630205.1 uncultured Helicobacter sp.
CAAAAGCGGCAAAAACTTCTCAGGTACCTTGATATAGTAGTCATACGACTTAGAGCTTCTGTCTATTCTTGCGATTTCTCCTACGCAATCCACATGCCCTTGCACCACATGCCCCTCAAACCTATCGCCCATCTGCATCGCAGGCTCCATATGTACTTTGCCCCTCAGGTTTTCGGTAGCTAGTATTTTTTGGCTCTCATGGCTTAGCTCTACCGAAAAGCCCCCCCAAGCCACCTCGGTAACAGTCAGACATGCGCCGTTAATCGCAATAGAATCGCCTATCTTTGGCTTATAGTTTGATTTTAGCGTTAGTTTCTCGCCGCTAAAGCTCTTGACATTCGCAAATTCTCTTATTAATCCCGTGAACATTTTTGCCTCATTTATATATATCACCTCTCAAATTTATATCGTAAAAATAAACCAACACCTTATCGTTTAGCACTGTGAACAAAATCTATATTTGCCGACCCTAAGTCCATAGTGAATATCCGTGCCTTGTAGCTTTTTGACATCTACTGTTTCATTTGACGGATACGGGTTTTGTGTTATATTCTTTAGGTCGTCGTAAAATCTTTTGACTATGCTTGTCGGTAGTTTATCGAGGTTTTTTGCAAAGTTTTTTGAAAATTCGATTTCAAACATCTATGTTTCTAGTCTTTGCGTATTCTTTCCAGTTTACTGTATCGTTGTTATTCATATCAGACAAGGCGTCTTCGTAGGCTTTTGCGTTTACCTTCGTAAACCTCGTATCATCCTCATCTTCTATCACTTGAAGCTTGTTTTGCGGATAAAACTTCAAAAACTCTTTGAGATGTTCATAGATGGAGTCGTCAAGCCTAATGCTTATCGTGTGCATTTTCTTTCCCTCTGTTTTTTTATTTTTATGATACCAAAATCGTAGTTACTCTTGTTTTTAGCTCTCCGAGTCCGTGCCTTAATAACCATTCAATAACCAGCCATGTTTACACCATCATAGTCGTGCGCTATGAAATTTCTGACATCGCAAAAACCTTTTATAGCCTCATCCCCAAATATTTCAGACGCTTTGACGCTATCTTCTGCGGATATTTTAGATATTTGCTCGGCTATTGCTATTAGATGCATAAGTATTGCTGGACAGTTGGTTGCCTTGTCGGATAGGGCATTTGTGATAGACGCAGCGTTTGCGACTATTTGCTCTATGTAGCCTATTTTTCAAGGATTGACTCTAGCCGTTCGTTTATATTTTTCATATATATAGCGTTTTTTGTACGATGTATTTGTTTGCTACGGCGCCCATGCCCGATGGTGAAGCCAAGTCAACATGCATCCCTAGTCTTTTTGAGATTTCATCTTTTATCTCGTTTATTCTCGATATTGAGCCAAAGCCGTATTTCTCGCAAAATTCGCTGTTTACATCGTACAATATATCTACATCAGACGCTTCAGTCATTTCGTCTTTTGACGCAGAGCCAAAAATCCCAAGTATCCTAAACCCATCTGCCTCATAAGTTGGCTTGATGATTTTAAGCTCCGACAAAATAGATTCTTTAGTTTGCATTTTGCAAAACTCGCTTTTTTATTTTTATGATACCAAAATCGTAGTTATGTTGAAGTTGTTTACGGAACGGGGCGAAAAAACTCGCAAATGTCGCACTCTAGCACAGCGGCGATTTTGTAGAGGTGTTCGAGATTGAAGTGTTTATTGTTGTAATAGACTTCAGCTACGGAGATTGTCCCGACTCCGGTATGCCCTATGGCTAGACCGAGTTCTAGCTGACTTACAGCCTTTTCTTTGCGCAAGCGTTTGACATTTTGTCCGATAAGCCTATAAAAATTGGCTATTTGCCCGTCGGCAAACTCTACATCTTTTAATCCCAAAAAACTTACCATAGTCGTTATTTATAATTAAGTTTAGTTTGTTAGGATATTTTTAACAACAGACTATGGTGTGTTAAATTTTGTTTTCAAAGGAAATAAAGTGAAGAAAGCGCTATTGATGTTGATTGTTGCCGTTGGCGTATTTGCAAGTCCAAAAGCAGATGGATATAGTTTTTGCAGTGACGATGACCTAAAATCTCCAGTAAAATATGTAGCGCTAAAAGATGCGGCAACATATTTTGACTCTTTTGCAGATGGATACATTGAGGGTGCAAAAATAAAAGGTAAAAAAATAAAAAAAGGTACGGTTGTTAATGTATATGCAATAGGTAAAAACTGCAATGGCGGCAAAACGATTTTTATGAATATTGATAATGTTGGTTTTACGGGTGTTAAATTGAGTGATTTTAAAAAAGTGCAGTAGCAAAATTTATTGACGAGGATAGCAGATATGGCTGATACCGAAAAACCAAAGTGCCCAAAGTGTAAAACATCAGAATTTATTGTATTGGTAAAAACATTTGAGCCAGTTGGAACTTGACCCGTCTACAATATTTGGTACAAACAACTTACAATTTCCCCAAGCTAAAAA
>CAZVTM010000063.1:0-2343 GCA_964630205.1 uncultured Helicobacter sp.
AAAGGAACTGCCAATGTTACAAATATTGACGGCAATGCTATTGATTTAAGTGTGGACGGAGATATTGTAAATGGTGCAAACACTTTGACGCAATCCTCTGAAAATAAAGATGGTACACTTTCCGTTGTTCTTGACCCTGGCAGCAGAAACCAATGGAAAACAAAAGGATCTGGCAACAATACAATAATAGCCGGTCCAGCATCTTCTACAGTTACAGAGGAAGCTAGATATAATACAAAAGGTAGCTGGCTATATACCCCATCTGCAAGCACGGTTGTTTATAGATCCTCAACAGCTTACTAAAATATACCCGCTTCGGCGGGAACATTTTTTTATGAATCATAAAACAACTTTTTTTTATCTTCTGTTTGTATACACTATTTCTACCGCAATAGGTTTTTTGTGGCTTGGCTTTACGGATATTGCTTATGTGTTAGGCAACAGCGGCTACACGGTAATAACTCCAGATGGATACTACTATCTGAATATCATCGAAAAGATATTAAACAACACGCCGACGGAAAATATCGGGATACAAGTAAGTGTTTTTTGCTATCTTTTTGCTCTGCCACTTAAACTTATCGGGATAAACGAAGCCAAAGATGTGCTGTTTTTTGTTCCGCCTTTTTTTGCGGGCTTGTTTGGCGTTGCGGCGTTTTTATTTGCCAAAGAGTTTTTGGATGACAAGAGGTCGCTACTTGCGGCCCTGCTTGCCTCCTCCTCTATCGGACTGGTAGTCAGAATGAAAGCAGGATATTTTGATACTGATATTTTTGCTCTTACTCTGCCGTTTTTTGTACTTGCTTTTGGGCTTAGATACCTGAGAACCGAGGGGCAAAAAGAGCTTGTTGCTGCCACCGTTTTGGGGGCATTTTTGGCGCTCGTCTATAGTAACGGCTCCATACTGCTACTTTTGTGCATAGTCGGTTTTGGGGTTTTGTTTTTTGATAAATTCCAAGAGCGCCCGCTCTTAAAAAGGCTAACCCTCTGGCTATTTGTCACTAGCCTATTAAACCCGCTTTATATTCTAGATATGCTCTCAAAACTACAACTATATCTTTTCAAAGAGGAAAGCAGCACCCCCGACCTTGTCTACAATTCAAACTTCGGTTTTATAGCCGAATCGTCGAATATCCCGTTTTTTGACGCAATCAACCTAGTCTCAGGCAGCATAATTTTATTTGTTCCATCTCTTATAGGTCTTTACCTGCTGTTTCGCCAAAAAAGAGAGATTGTTGTCATTCTGCCGTTTTTGCTACTCGGCTCGGCGGCTTTTGTGCTTGGCTCCAGATTTGCGCCGTTTGCCGCTATAGCAGCAGCCACGGGTCTGATATTTTTTGCCTCGTGGATGGCATCCAAAACACAAAAAAGATACCTTCAAATCCTAGTATTTATATGTATATTCGTTCCTATGTTTGTCGTCAATCTTCTAAACGCCGCCATCGACAACGGCATAGGCGGCTTTCACGCAAAAGAGATAAGCTCTCTTGCCAAAATAAAACCGCTGGTTGAAAAAAACTCCACCGTATTTAGCAGATGGGACTATGGATACGAACTTCGCTACTATCTTGAGGCATTTACCCCCTCAAACAACGGTAGTATGGGCGGGGCGCAGATATTTGTGGAGTCCGCCGCCCTCTCATCGACAAATCAAAACTTTGCGGCAAATCTAATACTAGAAGCAGAAGCGCAGCTCAGGCAGCCCGTACCGAAAGACGACAAAAACAGCTCTACACTACTTGTCAAAATGGCGGGGCAAAAAGGCTTTGATACTGCGTATATCAGCGGGTATCTCAACTATCTGGAGCAAAACCGCTCAAACCCATGCAAAAATACATATCTACTTATACCGACCAGAATGACGGATATTTTTGAGACGATACAAAAAAATGCAAACGCCGAGTTTATGAAGGGCCGTATCAATCCCACTCCTTTTTTCAAGTTTTATAGAGCTATCGCCGAGGATGAAAAAACACTAAAACTAGACAGCTTTGTCTATCTGGACAAAACCGCTAAAATGCTCTCCATAAAAAACAAAAAAACAGAGCTATGTTCGATATTCGTAGTTAAAAAAGAGGATGGCGTAACGGATATTTTTGAAAACAAGCTAAACGATAAAGAGGGCATGGTTCTTATCTTTTTACAAGAGTTAAACGGCTATATTTTGAGCGATAAAAAAAGCATTGAGACTCTCTTTGTGCAAATGTCGATTTTTGACAAATACGACAAAACTAGATTTGAAAAAATATACGACGATAGATATTTCAAGCTTTTTAGGGTTTTATAATTGATACTACTAGGACACAACGGGGCGGGCAAAAGCACGCTTATTAACTATCTTTT
>CAZVTM010000064.1:0-253 GCA_964630205.1 uncultured Helicobacter sp.
TCGTACTTTATCATCACCGATAGTGGTGGCGTACAAGAAGAGGCGCCCAGTCTTGGCAAGCCGGTTCTTGTTATGCGAGACACTACTGAGAGACCAGAGGCCATAAAGGCGGGCACGGTGCGCCTGGTAGGCACAGATAAAGAAAAAATCATCAAAGAGGCTCAAAGGTTGCTAGATGATAAAAATGAATATAATAAAATGAGCAAAGCTCACAATCCTTACGGAGACGGCATGGCTTGTGAAAAAATTATAG
>CAZVTM010000064.1:274-634 GCA_964630205.1 uncultured Helicobacter sp.
GGCATAGATATTTTATGAAACAAAAAAAAAATTTGCGTAATAGGGCTTGGATACATAGGACTCCCGACTTCAGCACTTCTGGCCAATCGCGGATATGATGTTCATGGCGTGGATGTGGTGCAAAATGTAGTAGACACCATAAATCAAGGTAAAATACATATAGTAGAGCCCGAGCTCGATACTTTTGTAAAGGCAGCCGTAAATAGCGGCAAGCTGAGAGCGGATACAAAACCAACATATGCCGATGTGTTCATTATTGCCGTTCCCACACCTTTTCATAATGGGTTCGTGCCCAATATAGATTATGTAATTTCTGCGACAAAATCCATGGCGCCTTTCTTAAAGGAAGGCAATATAGTT
>CAZVTM010000064.1:650-1157 GCA_964630205.1 uncultured Helicobacter sp.
ATAGTTATTCTAGAATCCACTTCTCCGGTAGGCACGACAGATATTGTGGAGAATACATTAAAAGAAGTTGGCGTTGACACTTCAAAGCTATTTATCGCCCATTGTCCGGAGAGGGTGCTTCCTGGACATATCATGAGAGAGCTTGTAGAGAACGATAGGATAGTGGGCGGCACTACACTTGAAGCTACGAAAGTAACCGCAGAGTTTTATAGAGAGTTTGTAGCCGGCGAAGTGCTGGAGACGGATGCCAAAACAGCAGAGATGGCAAAACTGACTGAAAACTCATTTAGAGATACAAACATTGCATTTGCAAATGAACTAAGCATGTTATGTGATAAATTCGGCATTAATGTATGGGAGCTGATACGACTGGCAAATCGCCATCCTAGAGTCAACATACTAAGCCCTGGAGCCGGAGTAGGTGGACACTGTATTGCAGTAGATCCATGGTTTATTGTGCATGCTGGCGGCGACACGGCAAAACTCATCAAAACTGCTAGAGAAGTA
>CAZVTM010000064.1:1189-2115 GCA_964630205.1 uncultured Helicobacter sp.
AGTGGGCATAGAAAAAATAAAAAATGCGGCGCTTAAGTTTGAGAATGAAAACGGCAGGAAAGCAAAAGTAGCATGTATGGGACTTGCCTTTAAGCCAGATATTGATGACCTAAGAGAATCCCCTGCGCTATATATAGCCAGGAGACTAAAGGCAGATGGACTAGATATAATAGCAGTTGAGCCAAATATTGAGAATCATACAGAGTTCGAAATAGTAAACTATCAAGAAGCAATACAGAAAGCAGATATTATTACTTTTCTTGTGGCTCATAAAGAATTTAAAAAACTAGATATTAAAACAGATTTAGATTTTTGCGGAGTATTGAACTAGATGAAAGGTATTGTGCTGGCAGGAGGTAGCGGCACTCGGCTTTATCCAGTTACGAGGGCTATTTCTAAGCAACTGCTTCCAATATATGACAAGCCGATGATTTACTATCCTCTTTCTGTTTTGATGCTTGCCGGTATAAGAGAGATTCTCATCATCACGACTGCCGAGGATCAACAAAACTTCAAAAACCTTTTAGGTAATGGAAAAGATTGGGGGATTAGTATTGAATACAAAGTCCAGCCTAGCCCCGATGGTCTAGCACAGGCTTTCATATTGGGCAAAGAGTTTATAGGCGATGATAATGTTTGCTTGATTTTGGGTGACAATATATTTTATGGGCAAGGATTTACTCCTAAACTGCTAGAGGCTTCTAGGTTGAAGGGCGGTGCCGTAGTATTTGGTTATCAGGTTAAAGATCCTCATAGGTTTGGGGTTGTTGAGTTTGATAAAGATTTTAACGCTATTTCAATAGAAGAAAAGCCAATTAATCCTAAATCAAAATACGCTGTTACAGGGCTTTATTTTTACGATAACGAAGTGGTAAGGATTGCTAAAAATATCACGCCATCTCAAAGAGGAGAGCTTGAAATAACCT
>CAZVTM010000065.1:0-1994 GCA_964630205.1 uncultured Helicobacter sp.
TCTTGCGATATTCTCTGCTCTTGGGTGTGCGTATAGGTCGGCTCCGAGGATGAGAACGGCTCTATCTTTCTTAAGAGCTTGCATCTTTTCTCTATCCTCGAGGCTTAGACCTATTTGCTCAAAGAGCTTAGAAGATGTCATCTCGACCTCTTTGCTTACCGACTTCTCTATCTCTTTTTCTACTTCTTTCACAACTTCGGACTCTTTGCCGTCTTCGGCTACTACTTTTTCTTTGATTAGCTCTTTGACCTTCTCTTTTACCTTTTCGGTAACGGTTTTTGTGTATTTTGTCTCAAAGCTTTTTAGTTTTGCAGCTATATCTGACGGTAATTTTTCTGCGTCACAGAATGTATCTATTAGTGCAAGTAGTGTTTTTTCTTCGGCTAGCGGCTTATAGTTTAGCTGGAGCATATTTTTGGATAGTCCGGAAATAACCGCGTCATTGACTGGGTGCATATATACGGCGGCACCCTTGTTCATCGTAACGGCGTTATTTACCGCAAATCTTAGCACCGGATTGTCCGTTTTTATCATGGAGCCTAGCGTGACTACAAAGTTGCTTGCATAAACCTCTTTGCTATCCGCCGAGTAGAGGCTACTACCGCTTACCGATGAATATGCATCCATAAACTTTTTGAAGTTGTAAGCGTCGTTATTTACTAGTTTTACACCGTTTTTCTCTTTTATCGTTTGAAGTATTTTTGCCTCTTCGTTTGTGATAAATGAGTTAAACTTGATTGTTCTAGCCGATTTTAGAGCGCCTACGGCTTTATCAAACGCTTTTTGGTCTTTTGAGCCTTTGTTGTCAAAGTCAAAACCGAATCTTCCGGCCCCACATAGGCTCTGGAAGTTCCATTCGTTTCTAACTCTATATATTTTTTCTTCGGTGTTGTCTATAGATGTGTGTTTTACTTCGTAATATAGATGACATGCGGATGAGCAGTGTGCGCAAGAGGACGGTACTTGGCGAAGTTCCCATGCGTTTGATTTGTAGGTAAAATCTGAGCTTGTGAGGGCGCCAACTGGACAAACCGCAATACACTCGCCGCACAGCGTACAATCAAGCACATCGGGATTGCCGCTTTTCGTGCCGATGATATTTTTTTGCATTCTTGTCCAGATGGTAAACGCATTTTTCGGCATAGTCTCTTTGTATGCCTTGTCTATCTCTGCGCCGCCTCTTGGGGTAGTCCCTAGTGCATTGTCACCGACCATGTCCTTGCACACCGTCGTACATCTTTCGCATACGATACAAAGTGATGAGTCGTATTTAATCGGACCCCATTTTTTGATAGGTCTTGGGCAGTCAGGCACGCTATACTCTTGAGTGTCAACGCCGACTTCCATCGTGTAGTTTTGTAGCTCACACTCTCCCGACTTGTCGCATACGCCACACTCCAATGGGTGGTTGATGTTGTAGGCCTGCATGATAGCTTTTCGCTCCGCTTTTACCTCTTCGGAGTTAGTGACTATCTGCATCCCCTCTTTAGGTTTTGCATTACATGAGAATACCTGTTTGCCGTCCGCCTCGACAAGACAAATTCTACACGCCAGAGTAGGGGAGCATCTGTTTAGATAGCATATTGCAGGGATGAAAATATCATTTGCCCTCGCAATATTTAGTATCGTCTCAGAGTCGCTGCCCTCTAACTCTCGCCCGTCTATAAAAAATTTAACATTTGCCATCTAATTAGTTACCTTGAACACTTATTTTTGCTCTTTGAAATCTATATCCGTCTGCACTGAAATCAAGCGTTGAAACTATAGCAACAGTTCCTTTTAAGTTTTCGCACAGCTTATAATTACCTAGCAGTTCACCTTTTTCGCTTACTACGCAGATTTTTTCAGAGTCCGTTATTTTAGCGGCTCCCATAAAGGCTTTGGAGCCCAAAATTTGCCCATTTTGATATTTTAGGTTTTTGCTTTTTTTTGTCCATTTGTTAAACTGCCCCACCGGAGTAGACACATAAATAAGAGTACCGTTCATCTCTTCC
>CAZVTM010000066.1:0-757 GCA_964630205.1 uncultured Helicobacter sp.
CTTTTTTATCGCTTGGTCTTGTCCTCGGCTTGCTCTTGGGTGTGTCCTTGGCCCCCTCTTGGGTCTTCCTTGGCTTTTCCTTGGTATTTCGCTTGGTTTTGCCTTGGTATTCTCTTGATTTTTGCAGGTGTTTTGCTGCATTTCTTGGGGATTTTCAGTCTCTTTTTGAGCGTTTTTCAGGGCATCAAGTTCAGAAATATACGCTTTTTCTGTTTCTGACAGGAACAAATATAAATTAACCACATTATCCATGCTCTCTTCTGCATCGGCAATAGTGACCGTTTCGTCCGTCAGCGTTTGAAGATATGAGCGGAAATCTTCCATGAGCTTTGCTGTGTATATGGCCTTTTCCCCTCCTAAAATGAAAAAAGCCCGGAGTTTATCACACCGGGCTTTTTTAAATTAAGTCCTTACGGGGTCATGTTTATATAACGTGTATTTTCTGAATTATACATTTTAAACGTTGCTGACCCGCCATTTGCCCCAACAATTGCTTGCTCATTTAAGCCATAAGCTCTAATATAAATTATCCCGGTATTTGGCAATGTATATGCAGGAATAGTTACTTGTTCCGCCTGATATTGAGCTATATATGTCGTATCCTTATAAATCTGACTATCTGACAATCTCCACATCAATAATCTCACTTTTTGCGGAATAGTCCCGCTGACAATATAATATTGCCAACTTACATTCATAGATGACGCTGTACTCTGATAACCACCATTTGAAGACGGTGTTATTATCTCAGCATCCC
>CAZVTM010000066.1:772-1859 GCA_964630205.1 uncultured Helicobacter sp.
ACCGGCTAAAGAACTTATAGATAAATTTATTGCTTTACCGTCAGCAATATTTGACAATGTTGCGGTATAAGTGCCTGCAGAACTATTTGTTAGGACTGCAGCGCCTACGCTAACTGTTGCACCCTGCACATACGCACCAGAAGCATTTCCATATCTTAGCACAACAGTTACATTTGCATTACCAACTCCATGGGAGCTCTGCGCCTGTATAATTTCTGCACGTTCTACAAACAACCCCGTTTGAGTGGCAGTTGCGGTAGCAGTAAACGTATAAGTAAGAGTAGCTGTACTCGTAGAAGAAGGCACTGTATTTGTAGACGTCGGCGCAGGGCTTGTGGGATTTGTTTTTGAGCAACTTATTGCAATTGAAAGCACGAACAAGAACGAAAAAATCGTTAAAAGTGCTTTTTTCATGGAGGTTTCCTCCCTTGTTTAGTCTGACTAACCTTAAACAACAGTATAACCTTACTATAACCATAAGTCAAGTTTTATATCAATTTATGGTTTGTTCAATTATAAAACCAGTAATACTATGATTTCTATTGTAATTTCCCACGAAAGGGTGTGATTTTCATGGAAATCTACAGGGAGATTGGGAAAAGAATACGTGATATCAGGACTCAGGCAGGAATAACCCAGGAAAAACTGGCTGAATTATCAGGTGTAAGCTCTAATTTCATAAGCCAAATCGAAAGAGGCCGTAACAAGTGCAGTCTTGAAACCATCAGCAACCTATCTTCTGCCTTAAACGTACCCCTCTATATGAGCTTTTCAACTTCAAAAAAGCAAACCCTACTGCCAAAGACTCTTTTGCCAAACGTATTGAAATCATGCTAAAAAACCTTTCCGACAAAGACAAAAACTTGGTTTTAGACATTACCACGGACGTCTTTAAGAAAATTAAATACCAGAGACGGAAATAGACAATGGCAAAAAAAAAAAAAAATGCATTCGCCCCTGTCGAGATTTTCTTTAACAAAAAAATAAAAAACTACCACATACGCGGCAAATCATTCATAACTTACGGCATAGTTTTTGAAAATCCCGGCGACCTTGGCAAATATATGGGTGTAACACTTCTCAGTTT
>CAZVTM010000067.1:0-1829 GCA_964630205.1 uncultured Helicobacter sp.
AAAGAGATTCATCTCTCCTATATGCGAAAAGACGACGTCCGGGCTAAATTCGTTGATTAGCCTCACATACGAAAACAAAAATCCGACAATGTCAAACCGCCCTTTTTTGCCGAGGTTTACGTAGCGTACGCTTTCTATTCTACGCGCTTCTTCCTCCATCGCTCCGCCGTACATCGTAGCAAGACAGATGTCAAAACGCTCTTTGTCGACGCGGCGCACAAACTCTAACACCTGTTTTTCGGCGCCGCCTATGTCGAGACAGCGTATAGCGACAAGCACTCTTGTTCTCAAGCTTTCCAGCTCATCTTGGATAAAATAACGAAAAATAAAGTAAAGGCTTGAAGTTTGAGTTGGCTCATAAGTGTCATAGTACCCGTATATAATGTGGAAAAATATCTAAGAAAGTGTATCCTCTCAATCATTAATCAAACATACAAAAATCTAGAAATAATATGCATAAACGACGGCAGTAGCGACAAAAGCCCGGAGATTTTAGACTCTATCGCAGCCCAGGACTCCAGAATCAAGGTTATCCATCAAGAAAATAGAGGCCTTATGTCGGTTAGGGCAAGGGGAATCGGCGAGGCGAAGGGCGAATATATAGCATTCGTAGACTCCGACGACTACTGCAAACCAAATATGATGGAGACTCTTATAAATGCCGCCGTTCAAAATAGTGCCGATATAGCCGTATCCGGTTTTGAGGTCGTAGACCTAGAAGATAAAAGACTATTTGCCGTAACCCCAGGCAAAAAGACGCTAAAAAGAGAAGAGGCGCTAAAAGCCCTGATTTTCGAAGACTATAGGGAGAGCGGCCTATACCCCGTTTGGAATAAGCTATATAAAAAAGAGTTGTTCAAAAACTATACCCCATCAAAAACCGTCGTCAATCTAGGGGAAGACCAGTATATGAACCTGATGATGATAGACGGCGCCGACAAAGTAGCGTTCGTTCCGGATATATGCTACGCGTATGTACAACACGGCGCCTCCATTATGAAGACGCCGAAACTATCGCATATCGACGACTTTTTCGGACTATGGGAAGAAAAAGAGCGGTTTATTGAGAAACTAGGGCTTTTGAAGACAAACAAAAAAGAGGTCTTTGAAGCGTACTTCACCTCCATACTTGATTTTTACGGACTATGCCACAAAACAGGCAAAAGCGAGCTAATACCAAAATTTAACGAAAAGCTAAGTCTCGACCCGTTTTTCAAACTAAAAAACCTGCCCCTTAGCGCAAACTTCATCGCCAGATACGCTAAGTTCCTAGCTAGACGATATCTTTAGCGCGGCACGCAACAAAAGCATAAATACGAAAGCTTCCGTAAATAGATAAACAAACGCGGCGCCCACGGAATCAAAAGCCCCGATAAGCAAAACTGACGAAATGACGCAGACGGCGGCTGTAACCATATAAATCTTTCTTAAAATCGACGCTTTGCCTAAAGCCACTATGTAGTGGTTTGATAAAAGCATGCTACTAGCGACGAATACAGGCCCAAACGCCATTATCCGAAGCAGTTCGCCGCTTTTTTCAAAATGGCTTCCAAGAGCCAAAACACTAATAAGATCGGCCAAAATAAATACAAAAAGCGACATTGCGAACATCACGGAGACGCTAATGAGACCCGCCTTTTTCAAAAATAAAAAGGCTTCTTTCTTATCTTTTGAGGCTATACGGCTAGCGTGCGGGAAAAGCGCCGAAGAGATAGGGGTAAAAAGGGCCTGCACGGCCAAAATTATCTTTTGCACGCCAACAAATTGCCCGGCTTCGCCCCTAGCTGCCAAAAATCCAACGGCAAGAGCGGGAAGATTGACATAAAAAG
>CAZVTM010000068.1:0-1271 GCA_964630205.1 uncultured Helicobacter sp.
CCAGTAGCATTTTTTAAGAATCCAAGGCTGGACAAAGAACAGTTTTATTAGATGCTCAGACCAAAGACCATGGATGATGATTTTATCGGCACCATACATATATTGTAGAAGCTTGAAAACTTTGTATTTTTTATCTATCCAAATTACATCTTTTTCTTCTGTCATTCCATATTTATACTGAGGAGCATGCAAAAATACAAATTGATGATGTGTGATATCAAAATACTCAGCAACAAAATCAATAAAAGGGACATTGAACTTATCCAATATCATAAGATGTACTATTTTATTTTGCATTTCTCTCCATATACCACTCAACCGTCTTTTCTATCCCACTCTCAAAGTTCTCATCTGCCTTCCAGCCAAGCTCTCTCTCTATCTTGGTAGCATCAATAGCATAGCGTCTATCATGCCCCGGTCTATCAGAGACATATCTTATCTGTTCTTTGTAGCTTTTACCATCCGCTTTTGGATGTTTTTTGTCAAGCAAACCGCATATTGTCGAAGCAATATAGTTATTATCCCTCTCATTTCTACCGCCAATATTATACGTTTCTCCGCCTTTGCCTTTGTGGTAGACTATATCTATTCCTTTGCAGTGATCTAACACATATAGCCAATCTCGTATATTTTTACCGTCTCCATATATCGGTATATCCTCGCCACATAGAGCTTTTCGTATGATTGCGGGAATTAGCTTTTCGCTATGTTGTTTTGGACCGTAGTTATTTGAGCAGTTTGTGGTCACCGTATTCATTCCGTATGTATGGTGATAACTTCTTACTATCATGTCCGACGATGCTTTTGAGGCGCTATACGGTGAATTTGGAGCATAAGGAGTCTCTTCGGTAAAAAGTCCAGTCTCACCAAGCGTGCCGTACACTTCATCCGTAGATATGTGATGAAATCTACTTCCCTCATATCCGCTTTTGTATTCAAATGGTTTTGCCATCCAATACTTATAGGCTACATCTAGGAGTGTAAATGTGCCGTTAACATTTGTCTGAACAAACACTCCTGGGTTTGCTATCGAGTTGTCTACATGGCTCTCTGCGGCGAAGTGGATGACCCCTTTTATGTCGTATTTGTCAAACAGACCTTGCACAAGCGTTCTGTCGCAAATATCGCCTTTGACGAATATGTGCCTTGCGTTGTTTTCTACATCTTTGAGGTTGTCTAGCGTCCCTGCGTATGTGAGCAGGTCTAGGCTAACAAGACGGTAGTTGGGATATTTATCCAAAAAATAGGGCACGAAGTTGGAGCCTATAAAG
>CAZVTM010000068.1:1318-1524 GCA_964630205.1 uncultured Helicobacter sp.
CACTTAGCTATATCCATTAGATATTTTCCATATCCGTTTTTTAGCAGAGGTTTTGCTATCTCAATGACCTTATCCGCATCTATCCAGCCATTGTTATAGGCTATCTCTTCAAGACATGCTATTTTGTAGCCCTGCCTATGCTCTATGGTTTACACAAACTGGCTGGCCTCTATGAGGCTATCGTGCGTGCCGGTATCAAGCCAAGC
>CAZVTM010000068.1:1592-1820 GCA_964630205.1 uncultured Helicobacter sp.
CAAGCTCTCCTCGTCTCGAAGGCTTTATGTTTTTTGCTATATCCACGACATTGTTATCATAAAAGTAGAGTCCCGTGACTGCAAAATTTGATTTTGGCTTGCTTGGCTTCTCCTCTATGCTTATGGCTTTTTTTGTAGCATCAAATTCGACTACACCAAATCTCTCAGGATCTTTGACTTGATAGCCAAACACCAAAGCGCCATCACTCATAGATGCAGCGCCCTTTA
>CAZVTM010000069.1:0-1783 GCA_964630205.1 uncultured Helicobacter sp.
GCCTCTATCTGAATGAAATATAGCCCCATAAAGCGATGCTCGCTTTGCTCTTGCCAAGCTTAGTGCATTAACGGTTATCCTAGTATGGAGTCTATCGTCCATGATATATCCGACAATACCCCTTGAATATAGGTCTATAACGGTAACTAGATATATCCATCCTTGCTGTGTTCGTATATATGTAATATCACCCACATACACCTCGTTTGGACGAGATGTATAAAAGTCTTGTTGTAGCCTGTTTGGGGGTATGGCTCATCGGTCTATCACTTGAAATAGCCATCTCTATAGCTGATTGTTTAAAATCTTTCGGATATGTTTTTAGATGATTACCGCCTCTTGGCATTTAACTTTCCTTTGCTGGTTTTTTAGCTTGGGGAAATTGTAAGTTGTTTGTACCAAATATTGTAGACGGGTCAAACAAACTTGAAAACTCTGAACGCTCTCTCAAAGAACTAAACGAAAAACTTGAAGAGAGAATACAAGAAGAGTTGGCCAAAAACAGAGAAAAGGATATGTTAATAGTCAAAAACTCTCGGCTTGCCGCACTGGGAGAACTAATCAACAATATAGCGCACCAATGGAGGCAACCGCTTAACGCTATTGCAATAATGGTGCAAGACATAAAATCATCATACAAGCTCGAAGGACTAAGTGAAGCCTACATCAACAAGATGGTAGATACAAGTATGTCTCAAATTAACTATATGTCTCAGACCATAGATAACCTCGCCAATTTTTTTAGACCGGAATACGAAAAAAGCTATTTTTCCGTAAGGCAAGCCATAAAAGATACTGTCGAGATAACGAATTCAGCCATGGCTAACTCAAACATAACCCTAAAATCAGATATAAAAGAGGATACCAATATATTTGGGTATGAAAATGAATTTGGACAAGCCCTTTTAAATATACTTAATAATGCAAAAGAGCAATCGTAAATAATAAAATAGAAAACGGGGTTATTTCGATTCAATCGCAGATTACTGACGGTAAATACAACATATCAATTGTAAACAACGGACCCAAAATAGACGAAACAATAATAGATAGAATATTTGACCCGTACTTTACGACAAAACACAGCTCACAAGGGACCGGACTAGGGCTTTATATGACAAAGATGATTATAGAGCAAAATATGGGCGGGGGCGTTGATGTCAGAAATCTTAAAGATGGGGTTAAATTTATTATTTCGCTTAATATAAACACTTCCATAGAAAAATATTGATTAAAACTCATTTAGACACATATACTCAGTACTTCAAAATATTTTAAAAATTACAGAAAATTATATTGCTAAGTGAAAAAGTTTTGGTTATAATCTTCATTAAATCTTTACAAAAAGGAATGCTAATGAGAGTTATCAAGTGCTTGGCTATCGCGTCCATTTTTGCATCTTGTGCTGTTTTTGCGATGGAAAAACCTACTGATGGCGCAACATTATTCAACAAATACTGTAAACAATGCCACGGAATAAAAGGTGAAAAACATGTAGCCGGAAAAACTGCGGCAATATCGTCTTTACCTAAAGATATGATAATAAAAGCTCTAAAAGACTATAGAAGCGGCAAAAGAAGCCAACATGGAATGGGTCAAGTAATGAAATCGGAAGTGCTAAAAAACACTGATGCAGAGATTGAAGCTTTGGCTGAATATATTACAAGTTTGAAGAAGTAGAAGAAATCGAGGCGTCATTGACGCCTCTTTGAAACTTATTTAGTAGCGTTTTTTTCAGCTTTAGTAGCGTTAGCTTCTTTTTTAGCTTTTGCTTTTTTCTCAA